>DEUB01000002.1 GCA_002362385.1 Lachnospiraceae bacterium UBA3273 | reverse complement strand
TTATTTTATTAAAAATAAAAAAGAACGGGATTGGGATGATAACGATATTCAGTTGAATAAATTTTTTCTGGATATCTTCTATAAGAAACATTACTTGTAAATCTTTATTCCGAATAAAAACATAAGGAAAGGATAAGCGTATGAATATTGTTGTATTAGAGCAGAAAAGTATCGGAGATGATATTGATCTGTCCATTTATGAAAAGTTGGGAAATGTTACCTATTATGGAAATACTCTGACCTCGGAGGTGGCAGAACGTGTCAAAGACGCAGATATTATTGTTGCTAATAAAGCCGGAATGAATGAAGCTACATTAAAGGATGCCCCCAATGTAAAGTTAATCTGTGAGTTTGCAACAGGTTATGATAATGTGGATTTGGAGTATTGCAAAAGCCGGGGAATAGGGGTGGCAAATGTAGTCGATTATTCTACGGCAGCAGTTGCCCAGCACACCTTTGCCATGGCGTTATATCTGTTGGAGCGCCTTCCCTTTTATGATAACTATGTGAAATCCGGTACATACGGAAATCAGGACCGATTTTCCAATTTTGACAGGCCCTTTGCGGAGCTGGAAGGAAAAACATGGGGCATTATCGGCCTTGGGAATATCGGCAAAAGAACGGCGAGGATTGCAGAGGGCTTCGGCTGTCATGTGGTCTATTATTCCGTTACGGGCAAAAACAGCAGTACGGAATATGAAAGGGTGGAATTTGACGATCTGTTAAAGCGGTCGGATTTCATTTCCGTTCATTGCCCGCTGTCCGATCTGACCAAAGACCTGATCGATCTGGAAGCTATGAAGAAAATGAAAAAGACGGCTATTCTTATTAACGTGGCAAGAGGACCGGTGGTAAACAATAAGGATCTGTATACGGCTTTAACGGAAGGAGAAATTTATGCAGCCGGATTGGATGTTCTGGAAAAGGAACCCATAGCGCAGGACAATCCGTTGGGAAAGATCAAAGACAGCGAAAGGCTTATCATTACGCCCCATATGGCATGGGCAAGTACGGAGGCGCGCACACGGCTCGCCATGGAGGTTTATAAAAATATCGAAGCCTTTCAAAGGGGAGAAAAAAGAAATATCGTAAACGGATAAAGGAAATAATTTACATAAACAAAAGGGCTGCCGTATTAGAAAAATCAAATACAGCAGCCTTTGTTTACTAAGGTTTTTGGTTTGGTGATTGATTGAATTTGGTTTTCAACTTTTCTGTATCATAATACTTTTCAAAATAAAAGGCAAATTTTAAAAATGCTGAAATTCCCGTCGAATTATGGGCATTTTGTATAAATGTAAAATAAAATTCTTCAAAGTTTTTTGCGTTTATGATGGAGTGTTCACGGGCACAGAAAAGTTTTTGTTCACTTTTACAAGAAAAATCCCTAAAACTTTAAGCAAATTAGCCAAATTGCAAGAAAATATAATAAATGGAGTGGACAAAAGGTCTTGCAAGCATAAAAAGTAAAAGGTAAACTAATATAAAATAATAATGTATGGAGGAAGATTTATGAGCAGCGAAATCAGAGACATTAATCTGGCTCCCAGCGGAGAGCAGAAAATTGAATGGGTAAAGAGAAACTGCGATCTGCTCAGGACCCTGGAGGCGGAATTTGAAAAAACGAAACCCTTTGCAGGAAAAAAGGTAGCTTTGTCTGTTCACTTAGAGGCAAAGACGGCTTACCTTTGCAAGGTATTAAAAGCGGGCGGTGCAGAGATGTATGTAACGGGATCCAACCCCTTATCCACACAGGACGATGTGGCGGCAGCCTTAGTAAAAGCCGGCCTTGAAGTTCATGCATGGTATGATGCCACGGATGAAGAATATAATCATCACATCCGTCAGGTATTAAAGGTAGGTCCTAACATTATCATTGACGACGGCGGCGATCTGGTAAATATGATGCATACGGAATTTACGGATCTGATCCCCCAGGTCATCGGCGGATGCGAGGAGACTACAACGGGCATTATCCGGCTGGAGACTATGAATCGTGCAGGGAAGCTTAAGTTCCCCATGGTGCGTGTAAATAATGCGCAGTGTAAGCATTTCTTTGACAACAGATACGGCACAGGCCAGTCCGTATGGGACGGCATCAACCGCACGACCAACCTGATCGTAGCGGGAAAAACCGTTGTTGTGGCAGGCTATGGCTGGTGCGGCAAAGGGACTGCCATGAGGGCAAAAGGACTGGGTGCACGGGTTATCGTAACGGAAATCGATCCGGTAAAAGCTATCGAAGCGGTTATGGACGGCTTTGACGTAATGCCCATGAAAAAGGCTGCGAAATACGGCGACTTCTTTGTGACCGTTACCGGCTGCGATAAGGTTATTGATGAAGAGGATTTCATGGAAATGAAGGATGGCGCTATCCTTTGTAACGCGGGCCATTTCGATTGTGAGATCAATATGGCAAGGCTCCGTGAAATTGCGGTTTCTTCTAAAGAAATGCGTAAGAATATTATGGGTTATGAATTATCCAACGGAAATATTCTCTGCGTCCTTGGAGAAGGCAGACTGGTCAATCTTGCCTGCGGCGACGGACACCCTGCGGAGATCATGGACATGAGCTTTGCCATTCAGGCATTATCCGCCAAGTATCTGGTGGAAAAAGGCGATACCCTTATAGAAAAACTCATTGATGTACCCGAAGAAGTGGACCGGGATGTTGCCATCAGGAAATTAAACTTCCTTGGAAAAGAAATTGACGTATTAACGCCTGAACAGGAAAAATATCTGTACGGTTGATAAAAGCACAGGCGGATCTGTCTGTCCATGGAGACTGCATATGAAATTATCCTCTTTTGCATATTTTGCCGGGTTTGGGATCAAGACTGTTCTTTTTAAGAAAAAAGATCCCATTCTCGGCACTATAATCCTAACGGATAAATGTAATTTAAAATGCAAGCATTGTTCGGTAAACAATATTACCGCTGTTGTCTATCCTTACAGGCAGATTAAAAAGGAGATGCGGCAGCTGTATGATATGGGCATCCGCATCCTGTTTTTCTGCGGCGGCGAAACCTTTTTGTGGAAGGATGAGGGAAAGAGCCTGCGCGATCTGGTATCAGAAGTCAAAAAAATGGGATTTTTGATCGTAAATGTGGTAACAAACGGTACATTTCCCATTGATCTGCCGGAAGCCGATCTGATCCTGTTAAGCTTGGACGGCAACCGCCTGCAGCATAATAAAATACGGGGCGATACCTATGATACCATTATGGAAAATATCCGAAATGCCACCTCGGACAATATCTGCTTTTATATGGCTGTCAATCAGATCAATAAAAGGGGAATCCGGGATGTATGCAGAAAGGCAAAGGAAATGCCCAATGTCCGTGCGGTTTCCTTTAACTTTCATACCCCCTATCCCGATACAAAGGAGCTTTCGCTAAGCCCGGGGGAAAAAGCCGTCTGCTGTAATGTGATTGCAGAAATGATGAAAGAGGGCGCGCCGGTCTTTAATTTAAAAAGCGCTTTTCCTTACTTGATCCGGAATAGCTTTCCTACGCCCTGCTATCAGTGCGTGGTAATGGAAAACGGTAAATTGAGCACCTGCGGGCGCTGCATTGAGGTAGAAGGTCTGTGCGAAAAATGCGGTTATTTTTTTGTGGCCGAGTATACCCTTTTGTTCCGCGGTAATATCAGGATAATCCTGGAGATGCTGATGACATATTTAAAATACATATAGGAGAGCTATGAGCGCGATTACGGATCTGACCAGAATGTGGCTGACACGTTCTACAAAACCGTTTATTTTTACAAGTGAATATGACAGTGAGCTTCCTTTTGAGGAATGCCGTGATTTAGGATTATATGTTCATATCCCCTTCTGCAAAAGCATTTGTAATTTTTGTCCCTATTGTAAGGAAATTTATTCCAAAGAGGTCTGCAATCAATATATTGACGCACTTATAAAAGAGATCCATATGGTGGGAAATCAGATAAAGGGCAAAAAGCCGGTTACCAGTCTGTACTTTGGAGGCGGAACACCTGCCCTTGCCGCAGACAGGATAAATGAGATCATCGAAGCCATTGAAGAACATTTTATCATAACGGATGGTATTGGCGTAGAGCTGCACCCGGATAATGTAAATATTTCTCTTTTACAGACTTTAAAAGCTGCGGGCGTGAATAAGATCAGCATCGGGATTCAGTCTTTTTTAAAAAAATACCAGGCGGTTTTAGGACGCAAGGATGTGGACATTTCCGCTATAAACAATGCTTTAAGGACCGTTTCTTTTGAAACGGTTTCCATGGACTTTATCTTTGCGCTTCCGGAACAGACCCTTGAAGATTTAAAGTCAGATATCGACGCTGCTTTTTCCAACGGGGCAAATCACATTGCCATCTATCCCTTTATAGATTTTACATTTACGAAAAGTCCTGTCCGTGCCATGGCAAAGAAGGAAAAACGGAAGCTTTTGGATGAGATTACCGCTTATTGCCTGGGTAAGGACTATATCCGTGATTCCATCTGGACCTTCTCCAAAGGAGAAAATCTTAGGTATTCTTCCATGACCAGGGATAATTTCCTTGGTTTCGGCGCTTCTGCAACCACCCTTTTGCGGGACCGTTTCAAGATCAATACATTTTCCATAGAAGCATACTGCGGCCGGATCGATAAGGGGCTGCTTCCCACATCTTTAACGATCCGTTTTGCTCTGCGCCAGAGAATGGTATATTATCTGTTCTGGACCGCTTACAGTACGAAAGTGGATCCCGAAGGCTTTGAGAAATTTTTTGGAGTTCCGCTAAAAAAGATGTACGGACTTGAATTCGGGCTTGCCAGGCTGTCAGGGCTTCTTAAAAAAGAAAAGGGCGTTTATCGTATGACGTTAAAGGGCGCTTTTTATTATCATTACTATGAGAATTTCTATACCTTGTCTTACATAGATAAGATGTGGGGGCTTATGCGCAAGGAGGCGTTTCCGAGAGGGATGGAGTTGTAGGGATGTGGGAAAGATAAGTATTATGGGAAATGGCATGTGAGATTAAAAATGTGGGTAAAATGATAATTTGGAGGCGATAGAATGACAAGTGAATTTATGAGAGACTTGCTTTCAAAAGATGAAAAAATAACTGTTGAATATAAAAGCTGCCAGTATGGTATTCAAGAGGATGTATATGAAACCGTATGCTCTTTTTCTAATAGATATGGTGGTTATATCATCATGGGGGCAGAAGATGATGGAACGCCAATAGGTATTAACCGAAATATGGTCAAGGACATGAAGAAAAACTTTGTGAATCAGCTTAATAATCCGGATAAGATGTTACCGACATTATATCTTTCAATAGAGGAATTTGAATATGAAGGAATGATGCTTCTATGGGTGTATGTGCCACCTACATCAACGGTAGAAAAATGTGTAAACAGAATCTTTGACCGAAATGAAGATGGAGATATGGATATCATGGCAATATTATGAGTGATCAATTTACTCCTTATCCCAAAAATCCATTGATACAGCAATTCTTTGCAAATATTGGCAGAACAGATAACATTGGTTCCGGTGTACGAAATCTATATAAATATACACCAATATATTCTGATGGAGGTAAGCCTGAATTGATTGAGGATGATGTGTTTAGGATATTCATTCCTTTGGATAAGGTGGCTGCTGAAGAATCAAGAGAACAGAAAACTTTATCTGAAAGAGAACAAAAAATTTATAATATGATTTGTGAAAACCTGCACTTATCGGTTGAACAGGTAATGGCAGAACTTGATATATCAAGAGCAACGGTATTCAGAGACTATGCTAAAATCAAAGAAGTAACAGGTGCAATGTATGATAAAAAGATATCGACATGGATTTTGAATCGAAAAACTTAACTTGGCCTTATATAGTCTCAAGTTAGTCTCAACATAGTCTCATAAGATTTGATGCCAGATGAGACTGAGTAAAATATAAAAATGCGATAAAATCGGCATTTTTTAAAAAATAAGAGAAAATCAGTCTCAAGTCAGTCTCTATTTTGAGGTAAGATTTTGAGACTAAGATGCGATTTTTATTACTAAAAATGGATATAGTGATTCGGTTGTAATGAGTAGTGAATTATATGATAAATATGCAAGGATTAACCATATTGACCAAGCCATCTATGAGTCCGAGCAGGACTTTTTTTGTTCCAAGAAAAGGGACGACGTTGTGATAGGGGAGACGCTTAAATTGAATCTGAAAATAAATTGTATTATGGAATATATCTTTACATTCTTTGTTCGTTACAGAATTGTATATTTTATTGTATTTGAGACATAATTATGCTATGATTGTGTCAAAAAGGAGTGAAAAATTATGCCGCTTATATTGCCTATTAAAGATTTGCGCAATACAACAGAAATTTCCAACATCGCTCACAAAGAACAGGAGCCGATTTTTATTACTAAAAATGGATATAGTGACTTGGTTGTAATGAGTAGTGAATTATATGATAAATTTGCAAGAATTAACCGCATTGACCAAGCCATCTATGAGTCCGAGCAGGAAATAACTAACGGAGCAGAAGCGATCGATGCAGAGGTAGTTTTTGCAAAGTTGGAGGAAAGATATTTTGGATAAGTACAAGGTTAAAATTAACCCCAGAGCAATACGCGATTTAGACAGCATTTACGAATATATTGCAAAGGAAAAATCAGCTCCTGAAAATGCCAAAGGGCAGGTTGACAGAATTAAGAAAGCAATTTTAAATTTTGACATCTTTCCGCAATCTCATCAAGAACGCAACGAGGGCAGATATGCAGGAAAAGGCTACAGGCAGTTGCTGATTGATAACTATATTGTTATTTTTCGTGTTGATGAAGGGACTAAAACAGTTTATGTTGTAACGATACAGTATCAAGGTCGGAACTTGTAAAAAAACGCCAAATGAGAAAAAGACTCATCTGGCGTCTTTTTGTGATAAAATTATGGTAAAAAAGAAATGGGGTGGGCTAAGTGCAATATATAAATTATTATCAGTCGCCTTTGGGGGACATCCTTCTTGCCGCCGACGAAGCGGGACTGACCGGACTGTGGTTTGACGGGGGAAAATACTTTGCAGCCGGCCTTGACCCGGAGCATGAAGAAAAAGATACGCCTGTCCTTAAACAGACAAAGGAATGGCTGACCGTTTATTTTTCCGGCCGGGAGCCGGACTTTTGCCCTCCCGTCCATATGATGGGCACTCCCTTTCAGCTCACAGTCTGGAAGATCCTGCAAAAGATACCCTACGGAAAAACCGTTACTTATGGCGAAATTGCAAAAGAAATCGCTGCAATGAAGGGGCTTCCCAGAATGTCCGCACAGGCAGTAGGCGGTGCGGTAGGACATAATAAGATCTCTATCATCGTCCCCTGCCACAGGGTGGTGGGAACAAACAAAAGCCTGACGGGATATGCCGGGGGAATTGATAAAAAGGTAAAACTTCTGACAATGGAAAATATTTATTGTCCGAACTTTCTGCGGTTATCTGAAATACCTAAAAGATAATCCAGAGAAACATCATAATACCGGGCTAATTTAATTGCTGCCCAGACAGGAATCTCCCGTTGTCCTTTTTCGTAACGGCGGTAGACTTCTCTTTGGCAATGAAGTATTTGAGCAATTTCAAGTTGTGTCTTATCTGCATCAATACGTAGATCTTCCATGCGGGTCACATTATTCATAAAAACACCTCTTTACAAGAAACGCTGTCAATAAATATTTATTGTAAGTCAATAAATATTTATTGACACTTTGTTTTATTGGTGGTATATTATGGGAAATATTAAATTGCAATAAAAGCAAAACAGGAGGTTTATTATGAGTCAGAAAGGTTTGGCAAATTCATTAAAAGCCGTTATCATCGGAATCGGGATCTGCGGCTTGATCATTTACTTTTATTTTCTTCCGATATGGGGAAAAGCAATTCTTTACAATGCTCCGGAATACGAACACTGTTATCTTCCGTGGATGATTTTTTTGTGGGCTACGGCGATTCCCTGTTATCTGGTGCTGATCTGCGGTTGGAAAATAGCATCGGAAATAGGAAAGGATAACTCATTTTCAGATATCAATGCAAAACTTTTAAAATGTATAGCAGGACTGGCGGCCTTTGATTCGGGATTTTTGTTTACGGGAAGCCTTCTTCTCTATTTTCTGGATATGAGCAGCAGTATTCTTATCGTTCTGGTAATTCTGGTAGTTTTTGCAGGAATAACCGTAACCGTAGCGGCGGCAGCATTATCCCATCTGGTTTATAAGGCGGCGGCATTGAAAAAAGAATCGGAATTGACAATTTGAGGTGGAAAACATGATTGTTGTAAATATTGATGTTGTATTAGCTAAACGAAAAATGAGCGTTACAGAGTTGTCGGAAAAAGTGGGGATCACAATGGCAAATATATCCATTCTAAAGAACGGAAAGGCAAAAGCCATAAAGATCGACACTCTTAATAAAATCTGTAAAGCGTTGGAGTGCCAGCCCGGCGATATTCTGGAATGGCGGGAAGATACGGAAATTTCAGGGGAGGAAAGAAATAATGAATAATGAATCGTTGACAAGCGGATCTGTAATAGATGATTCTGTAACGAATAATTTAGTAATAGATAAAGCAGCAATGAACACGCCGGCTGTAAATACCTCTGACAGAATGTCAGTGCAAAACGGAATGCCTCAGTCTAAAAGGATGGGACAGAGGCTTCGGAAGATGATTGACGATTTCCGATATTTCGGAATTGGCTGTTTTCTCTATGGGATTTTCTTTACCATCTGCCTGTATAAAGGGTTTCACGGGATTACGATGCCGGTGCTTTCTCTTGTGACCATAGGCTTTCTTTTAGGGGGATTTAAGCGTCTTTATATAAAAGCAGGAAAAAGCGCATGGTTTTATCTGGCCGCATGGTTTGTTTTAAGCGTCAGCAATTGTCTTACAGGAAGCCAGCTACTTATCATTTTTAATACCTGCGGAATGTTTTTGCTGCTGTTAAGTTTTCTTTTAACCCACTTTTGTACGACAGAAAGGTGGAGCTTTGGAAAATTTTGCGGAGAAATGTTTATCCTCCCTTTTGCGGCCATAGCATATATCGGTTATCCTTTTAGATCAGCAGGAAAATTCTTTAAAAGGGATGAAAGTAAAAAATCAGGCAATACAAAATATATCTGGCTTGGTATTTTTATCTCCATCCCTTTGCTGTTCATCATAGTGGGCTTACTGGTAAGTGCGGATGCCGTATTCAGGGATCTGTTTGTAAGGCTGTTTCGTGACATCAGCCTGCCCGAAAGACCGGTCTGGATGTTCATACTGCTGGCCACGGGCATTCTCGGTTCTTACGGCATTTTGGCATACCTGGCAGACGGGACCATAAATAATGCCGTTTCGGAAAAGAGCCGCTGGGAGCCGGTTGTGGGGATCACGTTTCTTTCCATTATAACAGTTGTTTATCTGGTCTTTTCCGTCATACAGATATCCTATCTGTTTTTGGGGAACTCCGATCTGCCTGAAGGATACACTTATGCAACCTATGCCAGGGAAGGATTTTTTCAGCTGTTGTTTGTCTGTCTGATCAACCTGGTCATTATTCTGGTCTGCATTTCCAGATTTCGGGAAAATAAGATATTAAAAGGGGTTTTGACCGTTTTTTCCTGCTGTACCTTTATCATGATAGCATCTTCGGCCATGAGGATGATCCTGTATATTGAAAATTATCAGTTGACTTTCCTGCGGATCCTGGTGCTATGGGCGCTTTCGGTCATCACGGTCTTACTGGCAGGCTGTATCGTTACTATATATAAAAACAGCTTTCCGCTATTGCAATATATAACGGTAACTGTTACCATATTTTATATTATCTTTTCTCTGGCAAAACCGGACTATCTGATCGCAAAGTATAATCTGACCCATGACAGTGAGAATGCGGACTTAGAGTATCTTATAGTATTATTAAGTACCGACGCAATACCGGCTATGGAGGAAGAAGGAATCCTGGAGGAAATCTTTTACGAGGATAATAAGATAAAAGAAAATTCTTTTGACGAAGACGGCTACGGACCGTATAGCGTATACCGTCAGAGTCTGGGATATGTAGAAGATCTGAATCGGCAGATGGGTATCCTTGATTTTAATTTTTCCTATTATCATGCAGGGAATATTATGAAAAAATATAAGATTTCGAAGGGAAAATAACCGCCTGTGGGAGAAATGCTGACCGGAAGGCGGGCAGTAGAAGGAGTGGAACCTTTTTATCAATGAGAAAAAGAAAATCAGTCAAAGGCGCATGCGCTGTCAGCGTTATTAAAGGAAACGACGGACCTACAAGTATTTTTATTGCGGGAAATCCTGTTGATCAAAATATATTTGCCCGCATAAAGGCGGCTTATCAGAAAAAGAAGTATATTCGAAAAAGGGATGCTGCCATAAAAAGCATTAAGGTAAAGCCTCATACTCTAGAGGAAGTAATCGAGTATATAATAAAGCAATATGGAGCCATAGAGCCGGATAGAAACAGCCGTCAGGTTAAAGAAGGCTATCGTAATGTAAAAGGGGCGCTGGTAGAACGGAAAGCACCTCATTTACTGGGTACGCCTTTAGAGGAGTTAAGGCCTGAGGACTTTTCCGATGCAAAGGCGGTGGAAGAGTATCTGAAGCTTTGCGAGGAGTATCAGAAAAAAGCGGCGGAGGTTCCGGAAGAGATTTTTCCCATAGATTATTACTTATATGTGATAAAAATAGAAAACGCGGGAGAGATTCAGGTGGAAATAGAAAAAAACCACCAGTTTTTCGGGGCGGGTTACAGCGGAGCACCGGGAAAGAAAAAGTGCCTCGATAAAATTTTAAAGGATATTTATTCCTATTACGGCGTTACGGAGAAGGATATTGCTGACAATACGGATAGAATGAAGGGACTGGTTGCAGTGCTTTCTTCTTAATATATGTAAATGTATTGGAAGGATAAAATAAATGGAAGTCAAATTTTATGATAAAGTGGAGGATTCTCTTTTAAAGTTTACTGTAATTCTTGCAAAATATCAGGGAAAGTGGGTATTCTGCAAGCATAAGGAAAGAGATACCTATGAAATCCCCGGAGGACATAGGGAAACGGGGGAAGATATTTTATGGGCGGCAAAAAGAGAATTGATGGAGGAAACAGGTGCAGTGGATTTTGATATAAGTCCTATGTGCGCTTATTCTGTGACCGGGAAAACCAGGGTAAGTGAAAGGGAAGATGAAAAATCCTTCGGCATGATTTTTACGGCGGATATAAGAGAGTTTGAAAAAGAGCTTCACAGTGAGATGGAAAAAATCATTATTACAAAAGAACTGCCGGACCATTGGACTTATCCCTTTATTTATCCACGAATTTTTGAGGAAGCCCAGAAGCGGAATAGCATTACAATGAAAAATCAGAATTAGGGCGATAGAATGATATTTATTTTTCCATAAGTTCAATAAATAATTTCATCTGGGGCGTTACCCACTTGTTTCTATGATAAACAAGCTGACTCCACATCTGAAGCTTGGGACATGCTGCATCCAGCACGGCGAGACGGTCTTCTTTTAAGTAATCACGGACAACATATTCGGGAAGGAAGGAAATACCCGCGTTTTGAAGAAGCATTTTGGTAATGACTTCGGTATTCCCCGTTTCTAAAAAAGGGTGGATCTCCACATTAGCGGCAGCAGCCATTTGCTCTAAATCATATCGATAGCTGATACCTCTTTCTGTCAATAGAAAAGGTTCTTCAAATATTGTTTCCAACGGAATGTTCCGATACTTGGTTAGCGGATGCTTACTCGATGACACAAAAACAATGGGCTCTAAATGTTCAAAAGCCTTAACCCATTCCGGGAAATTTGTCTTTTTGTCCAGGAAGAATAACAGGTCTACATCATTTTGCTTTACCATATCAAACAATTCCCCGATTTTACCGGTTTGGATACTTATTTCCACATGAGGGCATTTTTTGCGAAATTCCATGATAATGGGAGGTAAAACGCTGATGAGCAAAGATTCTGCAGTTCCGATACGAAGTGTGCCCGTCGGGCTTTCCTGTTCATGAGAAATTGTTTTTGCCGCATCCACTGCGTTTAAGATATCCAGTGCCCGGACGACAAACTGGCTGCCGTCTTCCGTCAGCCGGATATGCTTTCCGATACGTTCAAATAATCTTGTATTTAGTTCCTGCTCTAGCTGTCTGATCTGTACGGTAACAGCGGACTGGGAATAGCCCAATTGCTCTGCCGCTTTAGAAAAGCTGTTTAATTCGGCAACCCGCATAAATGTGGTAATATTTCTGATTTCCATATCTTTTTAAAATCTCTTTATTATGAAAAAAATTCAACAATAATATAAAATCTATTAATTTAACAAGGACTTACCTATATGATATGCTAATACTGTATAGGCGTCAAGCAGATAAAAAATTTACGGCAGCAGCGGGCATGTAAAAATATTTTATTATGATGCTGCCGGGGAAGTAAAACAGAAAGAGAATTTGTTATGAAACATAAGAACGGAAATTTCAGCAGCGCTTTTGCCTTTGTTCTGGCAAGCGTAGGTTCAGCAGTTGGTTTGGGAAATATCTGGATGTTTCCTTACCGGTTGGGACAATATGGGGGAGCGGCATTTTTAGTGCCCTACTTTTTCTTTATTGTCTTATTTGGGATAACGGGGCTGTCGGCAGAATTTGCCATCGGACGAAAAGCCCAGACGGGAACTTTAGGTTCTTATGCCTTATGCTGGGAAGGAAAATCTCCCATCGGAAAAGCCATGGGCTGGATCCCCCTCTTAGGCTCCATGGGAATTGCCATCGGGTATTCCATTATTATAGGTTGGGTGCTCCGCTCTCTGGGCGGTTCCATTACAGGGGCGCTTCTAAAGGAAGAGGCGGCTGTGTATTTCGGACAGGCTACCGGCAGGCTTGGCAGCTTTCCGTGGCATACGGCGGTAGTTTTGATTACTTTGGTTTTGCTGATAACCGGTTCGGCGGGAAATATAGAAAAAGCCAATAAAATATTGATGCCGGTATTCTTTCTGCTCTTTGCGATCCTGGCAGTCCGCGTTGCCTTTCTGCCGGGAGCATCGGAAGGCTACAGATTTTTATTCGTACCCCGCTGGGAACTTTTGGGGCGGGTGGATACCTGGGTCATGGCAATGGGGCAGGCATTCTTTTCCCTGTCGATTACAGGTTCCGGTATGATTGTCTATGGAAGTTACTTACATAAAAAAGAAGATATTTTAAAGTCCTCTCTTTTGACGGCGGGGTTTGATACAATAGCGGCATTGTTGGCGGCGCTGGCGATCATGCCTGCAGTATTTTCTTTCAACATTGAGCCGGGAGCAGGACCTTCCCTGATGTTTATTACGATTCCCGGGATATTCCAGCAGATGCCCATGGGCAGGCTCTTTGCCGTTATTTTCTTTCTTTCCGTTGCATTTGCGGGAATTACTTCCCTTATGAATATGCTGGAGGCAGTCATTGAAAGCTGTCAGCACCGTTTTAATATAAACAGAAAAATCGCTGTTTCCGCAGCCTGTGCAGTTTGTCTTTTTGTCGGACTGTTTCTGGAGGAGGAAGCAAAGGTAGGAAGCTGGATGGATTTTGTGACCATTATTATCGTACCCTTTGGAGCGGTATTTGGAGCAATATCAATTTATTATGTCCTCGGATTTGATAAGATTTCTGAGGAATTGAACACCGGGAGGAAGAAGCCTCTGCCCAAATGGTTCGGATTTGTGGCAAAGAAAATTTATGTGCCGCTTACCATCATTGTGTTCATACTGGGAATTATTTATAAGGGGATCGGATAAAGAGAAAAAGATGAAATGTCAGGATAAAATGTTAAAAAGATTAAATTGACAATTCTTAAAGGGAGTGTTAGAATAACCCCATCTTGGGAAGAGAGGTGTGTCCATTGAGGAGATAATTTACTTTTGATTACATGAAGCTATTTATTACGGCATTGCATTGTTGCATATGTTGTTTTGTCATGTTGCCAAAAGTGGATTATGTTCTCATAACCTCTCTTTTTGTATGTGTTTATACGGGTAATGATAAATATTTCAAATTGCCTGTTGTGAAAATAATTTATATAAAGCGGCGGCGATAGTATTGCCTTCTTTTGTGAGAGGATTGAGTATGTAAAGAAACTGTTTGGCAGCAAGCGGTTTCTTTTTTATATGCGAAATAAGGGAGACTCTAAAAGGAGGAATGTATATGGCACAGATCAGTGTAAGTAATCTGACGTTTTCCTATGAGGGAAGCTATGACAATATATTTGAAAACGTATTTTTTTCCATTGATACAGATTGGAAATTGGGGTTTATAGGGAGGAACGGAAAAGGAAAAACAACCTTTTTGAATCTGCTGCTGGGGAAATATGAATATAAGGGAACCATCAGTACCACCACGGTCTTTGACCGTTTTCCTTATGACATTACAAAAGAGCAGATGGAGCGGTGTGCGGCGGAGTTTATAGAAGAGTTAAAAAGCCAATGCGAATTATGGCGGGTTATCTGTGAGCTGGAAAAATTGCACGAAGACGCAGAAATTTTATACAGACCCTTCAAGACTTTAAGTCCCGGGGAGCGCACAAAGGTCCTGCTTGGGGTTTTATTTTCGGGGGAAAATGATTTTCTGCTGATTGATGAGCCTACGAACCATTTGGACCAGGAAACAAGGAAAAATGTAAAACAATATTTATCAGCCAAGAAAGGATTTATTCTTGTTTCCCATGACAGGGATTTATTGGACGCCTGTGTGGACCATGTTCTGGTGTTGAACAGGCAGACTATCGAAGTGCAGAGCGGGAATTTTTCCAGCTGGTGGGAAAATAAACAGCGCAGGGATTCTTTTGTAAAAGCGGAAAACGAAAAACATCTCAAAGAAATAGGAAAATTAAAGCAGGCGTCGGAGCGCAGCGCCGCATGGGCGGATAAAAACGAAGGGACAAAAATAGGGTTTGATCCGGTAAAAGAGCATGATCGAAATATAGCAACAAGGGCCTATATCGGTGCGAAAACCAAGAAGATGCAAAGCCGTGTAAAGCAGATGGAAAAGCGGATTAACAGGGAAGTGGAAGAAAAAGAAGGACTTTTGGTGGATTTGGAGCAGCCGGTGGATTTAAAACTGATGCCTCTTTCCCATCATAAGGAAACCCTTGTGAATGTCAGGGATTATTCCGTTACTTATAAAGGTGCAGAAGAGCCTGCATTTTCAAATCTGACCTTTTCCATACAAAAGGGCGAGCGGATTGCTCTTCATGGGGAAAACGGCTGTGGAAAATCGACGCTTATTAAAATGATCCTGCAAAAGGCGGGATTTATGGAGAAATTTCCCGGGAGATTCCCGGATGGTAAGCCGGTTCTTACGGAAAGCGGAGTATGTGAAACGGCATCGGGGCTTATTATTTCTTATGTCAGTCAGGATACTTCCATGCTGAAGGGTGGGATTTCAGGATTTTGTGCCGAAAACAATTTGAATGAAAGTTTGTTCTGTGCAATTTTAAGGCAGCTTGACATGGAGAGGGTGCAGTTTTCCAAAAACATGGAAGATTACTCTGCGGGGCAGAAAAAGAAGGTGCTGCTTTCGGCAAGCCTGTTGACATCCGCACATTTGTATATATGGGATGAGCCTTTAAATTTTATTGATGTGTTTTCCCGCATGCAGATTGAGAAACTGCTTTTGGAATATCAGCCTACAATGCTGTTTGTAGAGCATGATGTAAGGTTCCGGGAGAAGGTAGCGACGAGGGTGGTCGAGCTGTGAAATTATGCGATTCAAAGCGTATTTTTATAATCCGTGCCCCATTGATACATGGCGTCTAAAATGGGGCGCATGGATTCTCCCAATTCGCTTAGGGCATATTCCACGCGGGGCGGGACTTCAGGGTAGACGGTTCTTGTTACAAT
Source organism: Lachnospiraceae bacterium UBA3273 (assembly GCA_002362385.1). GTDB lineage: Bacteria > Bacillota > Clostridia > Lachnospirales > Lachnospiraceae > UBA2882. The sequence continues at coordinate 39,578 of DEUB01000002.1, read as the reverse complement.
GCCGTCTTCTTCCATGGAACGTAAGGAATCGGTTAATATTTTCTGGCTGATCCCATCTAAATCTTTCTTTAATTCATTGAAACGCCAGGGGCGGGCGAGGAGGTTCCGTATAATTAAAAGCTTCCATTTGCTTCCGATAATGGATACGGTGGTAGCAACGGGACATTCCGGCAGTTCGTCTTTGGTTTTCATGAAATCCCTCATTTCCAATCTTTTAAATGACTTTTCCGATTACTTCTTAATATTTTCATTATAATGGAATCCCATTAAAATAACAACCGCTGTAGGGTTACAAAAAGGTTACTATGTAATAAAAAAGTGCGTACTTTTTTATTTTTTCCCCTCTTGATAGAATAAAATTGTCAAAAGAACAAGGGCATGGGGATATGATTGATTTGCTCTTATTTAAAACAAAAAGACAGGAGGAATGAAAAATGGCATTGTCAAATGTAGCAGAATTTGCAGGAAGTAAAAGTGCATGCGGAAGCGCTTGCGGCGCGGCGGGAGAACCGGAAGAAAAGCCCAGCGCATGCGGAAGCGCTTGCGGCGCGGCAGGAGAGCCGGAAGAAAAGCCCAGCGCATGCGGAAGCGCTTGTGGTGCCGGGGGAGAGCCGGAAAAGAAGCCCAGCGCATGCGGAAGTGCCTGCGGCGCCGGAGATAAGTAGGATACCTGCTTAAATCATTATGAAATTTTGAAAGGATGGGACGCTTATGAAACCGTATTTTGCTTTTCAGTGGCATATTACAGATTATTGTGACCAGAGGTGTAAGCATTGCTATATATTTTCAGAAGGAAAATGCAGTGAGCTTTTATCCATGAGTCTTTATCATATGAAAAAGGTGCTTTCAAACATAGAAGATATGTGCGAACGTATAAACCGCACACCTTACTTTTATATTACAGGCGGCGATCCCATCCTTCATCCGGATTTCTGGACATTGATGGAGTTGCTGAAATCAAAAGGTTACAAATTTACCTTGATGGGAAATCCCTTTCACTTGACCGATGAGGTCTGCCGCAGGTTAAAAGAGTGCGGCTGTGAAAAATACCAGATGTCTATTGACGGTATGCGCAAGACACACGATTACTTTAGAAAACCCGGTTCTTTCGATTGTACGCTGGAAAAGATAAGGGTTATCCGAAAAGCAGGGATAAAATGTGCGATCATGTCAACTGTATCAGGGACAAATATAGAAGAAATGCCGGATGTGGTTGACCTGGTTGTAGAGCATAAGGTGGACATATTTGCTTTTGGAAGATACTGTCCCACCGGCAAGGACAAGGATACCGGAATAGAGCCCCTTGCCTACCGGGATTTCCTGGATAAAATATGGAATAAATATGAGATGTATAAGAAACAGGGAGTAAACACCTATTTTAATTTAAAAGACCATTTATGGACGCTTTACCTGTATGAAAAAGGAATTTTCAAAATTCCTGAAAATGCAAAAAAGGATATGGTTTATGAAGGCTGTCATTGCGGTATCTGCCATATGACGATCTTACCAAACGGGGATGTGTATGCCTGCAGGAGATTTGAGAGTAAAGTCGGAAATGCTCTTAAGGAGCCGCTTTATGATATTTTTATGACAAAAGAGGAAATTTACCGCGATTATGATAAATTTGAAAAATGCAGCAAATGTGAACTGCGGGGATTTTGCAGGGGCTGTCCTGCAGTAACCTATGGAAGCACAGGAAATTTCTATGGAGCAGACCCGCAATGCTGGAAAGAAATAGAGTGATCGGGAGGCCGTTATGATTATGACAAATGCAGTTATGGAAAATATTTTAACAAGAAGGACGATCCGCCGTTTTCTTACAAAGCAGATTCTTGAGGAAGAATTGCAGACCGTGTTAGAGGCGGGATTGTATGCTCCCAGCGCCGGGGGCAGGCAGGGCGTATTGTTTGTAGTATCCCAGGATCAGGAAATCAATAAAAAGCTCGGAAGGATCAAAAAGAAAAATTCCAACGTCAGAATGTCAACGGATACCGTCTATATTTCAAAGGAACAGCCGAGTATTGCCGATGATCCGTCGATTATAAACGCATTTTATGATGCGCCTACGGTCATTACTTTATTTGTACCCAAAGACTTTCTCTACGGACCCTATGATGCCAGCGCCGCGGCTGAAAATATGCTGCTTGCCGCACATTCAATCGGGCTGGGAGGATGTTATATCGGTTCGGCATGGGATTCTTTCCGTGACCCTTTCGGACAGGAGATATTAAAACAATGGAATGTCAGGTTTGATTATTATGCAGCGCTTCATGTTTTGCTGGGGTATCCTAAGGATGAACAGGCGCCAAAGGGAAAAGTGAGAAAAGAAGGACGAATTATAAGGGGGTAAAGGATAAGATGGATTTACAGACTTGTTTACAGAAGCTTGAATATGTGGGCGTGTTGAATTTTGCCACAGTGGGGGAAGACGGGTCTCCCCAAATACGCAATATAAGCGCTATTCACTATGAAAAGGACGGATTGTATTTTTTTACGGCCAGAGGAAAGGATTTTTGCAGGCAGCTGCTTGGCGACGGGAGAGTCCAGATTCTTGGGTATACGAAATATAAGGAAATGATTCGTTTATCCGGCAGGGCTTATCCCGTAGAGGATGACATGCAGGATGAATGGATCGATACTATATTTGCAGAGCAGCCCTATCTTATCAATGTATATCCCGGCGACACAAGAAAGATTGGAATTGTATTCGCCATAAAAGATGCGGAAATTGAATATTTTAACCTTGGGGTAAATCCTATCTTCAGAGAGACCTATTCCATGGGAAATGTAACAAAATCAGTAAAGGGTTATCATATAACAGAGAAATGTATCGGCTGCGGCACGTGTAAAAAACATTGTCCGCAGAAATGTATAAAAGAAGGAACCCCGTTTCATATTGAACAAGAGCATTGCCTGCACTGCGGAAGCTGTATGGAGCACTGTCCGGTACAGGCGGTCATAAGAAGGAAAGAGTGATGGATATGCTGCTTAGAAAACCTGAAAGGATCAAAAATACAAATACGATGGAAAAACTCTGCCGGGCATGGGAAGGGGCGGAGACCGTTATGATCGGCGCAGGCGCAGGGGTTTCCACTGCGGCCGGGTTTACTTACAGCGGAGAGCGTTTTGACAAATATTTTAAGGACTTCGGGGACAAATATCATTTTAATAACATGTATGCCGGAGGCTTTTATTCTTATGAAACGCTGAATGAATACTGGGCATACTGGAGCCGGTATATTTATATCAACCGCTATATGGATCCGCCTAAGCCCTTGTATGAGGAAATTTACAGGCTGGTAAAGGATAAGGATTACTTTGTTATCACAACAAATGTAGACCATTGTTTCCAGAAAGCAGGATTTGATAAAAAGAGGCTGTATTATACTCAGGGCGATTATGGTTTGTTTCAATGCAGTGAGCCCTGCCATGAGAAAACCTATGATAATGCAGAGCTTATCCGTGAAATGGTAAAGTCGCAGGGTTATGAGATCAAGGCGGATAAGAGTTTATATCTGCCTGACCACGTCAAGCCCCGTATGTCCGTACCGGATGAACTGATTCCTTACTGTCCCGTGTGCGGGAAGCCTATGAGCATGAACCTTCGCGCAGATGATACCTTTGTACAGGACGAGGGCTGGTATAAGGCAGCAGGGCGGTATGGGGATTTTTTAAGGAGACATAAAGATACAAAAGTGTTATTCTTAGAGTTAGGGGTAGGATATAATACCCCCGGGATCATCAAATATCCTTTCTGGCAGATGACCGCAGAGAATCCGAAGGCAGTGTATGTCTGTGTTAATTATAATGAAGCCTTCTGTCCACAGGAGATTGAAAGGCAGTCCATATGTGTTAATGGGGATATTGGATGGGCTTTGCAGCAGGTTAGAGGCTAAAATATATGAATGCAGTTTCCGGTTTTGCACCTAAAGTACATGAAAATGTGTAGATGCACATAAAATAGGAATGATGTCTTGAAAGGATTTTATTTATATAGTAAAATATCATTACTTAAAAATGTGTACTTGCACAAAAATGAGGAGCGAATAAATGGAAATTGAAAGAAATGCTTATCTTAGGCAGCTTATTTTAAGAAAAAATAATGGGATGATAAAGGTTATTACAGGTATACGAAGATGTGGAAAATCATTTTTGCTGTTTAATATATTTAAAAAGCACTTGATGGAAAATGGTGTAAGCGAGGACCACATCATTGAGATTGCATTGGATGGTATTGAAAATGAAGAATTAAGAAATCCCAAAACATGTTACAGGTATGTGAAAACAGCCCTAAAGGACAAAGAAAGCTATTATTTGCTTTTAGATGAAATACAATTTATGCCTCGATTTGAGGAAGTGCTGAACAGTCTGCTTCGCATAAGCAATCTTGATATCTATGTGACCGGAAGCAATTCGAGATTTCTGTCCAGTGATATTGCGACGGAATTTCGGGGAAGGGGAGACGAAATAAGAGTTTATCCGCTTTCTTTTGCAGAATTTTATTCCGTTTACCATGGAGAATACGAGGATGCATGGAACGATTACATGATTTATGGAGGTCTGCCGCAGGTTGCCGGATTTCAGACGGAACGCCAAAAGGCGGAATATTTAAAAAATATATTTATTAACGTATATTTAAAGGATGTAGTTGAAAGAAACGACATTCAAAATCCGGATGGGCTTAGCACACTGGTTGATATTCTTGCTTCTGCCATTGGGGCCCCTACAAATCCGACCAGAATTTCCAATACCTTTGCAAGTGAATGCCGGATGAGCTATACGAATAAAACAATATCCAAACACATTGATTATCTTGAGGAAGCATTCCTGATTTCGAAATCCAATCGTTATGATATTAAAGGAAGAAAATATATTGGAGCTGGTTTAAAATACTATTTTACCGATTTGGGTCTTAGAAACGCCAGATTAAATTTTCGGCAACAGGAACCGCCCCATATTATGGAAAATATTGTGTATAACGAACTGCTTATCCGCGGATATAATGTTGATACAGGTATCATAGATTTGTATGGAAAAAATAAGGAAGGAAAACGTGTCCACAAGCAGCTTGAAGTTGATTTTGTCGTTAATCAGGGAAGCCAGAGATATTATATTCAGGTCGCTTATGATATGACATCAAAAGAAAAGCAGGCCCAGGAATTTTATTCTCTGCAAAGTATTCCGGATTCTTTTAAGAAAATAGTGATTGTAGGCGGGGCGGCAAAACCCTGGAGGAATGAAGAAGGCTTTGTTATTATGGGAATAAGGTATTTTCTATTGAATCCGGACAGCCTGGAATTTTGAAATCTGTGAAAAGTTGTTTGTATAAATGATGATATGAATGTAATAATCGGTAAATTAGGAGAATGAGGCAATGGAACAAAGTAACAATACGGACAAATTACTGAAAGAACTCATAGCAGATTCCGATCAGTATAAAAACGATTTTATTTCGGAAGAGGAATTTCCCCAAATAGAGGCGGAGAAGAAAAATCTGATCCGCAGTCTCATGAATATCCGTATGCCAAAAGAACTGCCTGATGAATTAGTGGCGTTACAGGATGATTATCTGCAAAAGGAACTGGAAGAAAAAGGGATTGTAGCTTTATCAGACATTCCCACCATAAGGGAGCAGTTCGGAAGTAAATCCCCTTTTGGAGAAAAGCTGTCAATTTGGCAGGGGGATATTACAAGGTTAAAAACAGGCGCCATTGTAAATGCCGCCAATTCGCAGATGTTGGGATGCTTTGTTCCCTGTCACAGATGTATTGACAATGCGATTCACAGCGCCGCAGGAATGCAGCTTCGAAAAGAGTGCAGCCATATTATGAACGGCAGACGCATGAAATACGGCAGGAATTATGAAGAGCCTACGGGTACAGCCACTTTGACTTCGGCTTATAATCTTCCCTGCGACTACGTGATCCATACAGTAGGACCTATCTGTTACAATGGGCTGAATGATGCGCTATGCCGTGATCTGCAGAATTGCTATGAAAATGTCTTAAAGTGCTGTGTGGAAAACGGCATCAGATCGGTAGCATTCTGCTGTATTTCAACAGGGGAATTTCATTTTCCCAATGAAAAGGCTACAGAAATCGCATGGAAAACGGTAACCGACTTTCTTAAAAAGCATGACGACTGCATGGACCGGGTCGTTTTTAATGTTTTTACAGACCGTGACAGAGAGATATACGAAGCCCTGCTCTCATAGTTTAGTCAGAAGCAGCCTCCGGCTTTTTAATGATAAATGTGAGATTGGAACTATCGTACAACTCGTAATCTTTTAATATATCGCCGGTCTGAATGGCGTCATATGTTTCTTTGCTGCAATAATGCCATTTTCCTATTGTAAGGATTTTATATACGGTAATGTCTTCTTCTGTATAAAAATCCTGTTCGACGGCAGTTTCCTTGTCAGTACATTTAGGGTCCATATAGTAGAAAGGCAGGAAATCCTTTCTCTCGCCCTGGTACAGGCGCATATCGGGATAGGAAAAATAGCCGCTGTAGCAGCAGTCTGTTAAAAGAGGAATCGAAGAGGTAAAAGAAATAATATCTCCATCCCTGACGGCCATATAACGGTCGCCTTCCTGCCCCATGACAAAAAAATCCGCCGAGGACAGTCCTAATTCACTGATATTTCCTTTTTCATCTGTGGTAAAACAGATTCCCACGTTATCAATGTTCCTGCCGGTTTCGTTCAGCCAGTCCGTCAGATCCTTATCCAGGATCCTGATATTCTCAAAAGTCTCCCCGTCGTATTCGACAGAGACGATTCCTTTTTCACTGTAGCTGATGACCCGGCCGGTCAGCCCGGTTTCATTTTTGGGTATTTCGCCGGTTTTAGTACCTAAGGAATTATCATATGTATTCAGGAATGCTTTACTGTTCAGGACAATGACGGTCGTCAGAATAAGGACAACAGCCCAGATGCATGCCAGGATAATGATCACTTTGGCAATGATACGTGCAATGCCTTTGGAAGAACGTCCCGTATTATTTGTTCTGTATCGATCTTCTGAGGGAATATTCTCAACAGCGGAACCGCAATAATCACAGATGCGGTTACCTTCTTTGATTTCTGCTCCGCAAAATTTACATTTCATATGTTTTTCCTTTTCATTTTCGTAAAACAGCAGTCCAGAGCCTGCAGGAATGCCATGAAAACGGGTGGTTGTACTCGGTTTTCTGAAATTTATTGTATCATATGCGTTTTTAATTGTCATTATGGAAAGCAGGATAGGGGTTGTCCGGGTTTTGGGGATAGATTTTCCCTTATTTCCTAATATAAAACAAAAAGCAGATATGGCTTTTGTAGGCTTTATCTGCTTTAAAGTTTCTTAAGGATATTTTATTTTAAAAACGGGTTTCGGACTATACGGTAAAGTCTCCCACACTTTTTTCTATTGCATCAGAAACGCTGATCAATCGGGTAGATACGGCAGATATATCCTTTACCATATCGTTGACCAATTCCGTTGAAGCCAGGGTCTCTTTGGTGCTGTCCGCATTTGCCTGGGCAATGGACGACAGGCTCTGCACCACTTCTACCACCATCATTCTTTCTTCATCCATTTTCTTAACGGTATCATAAATGGCGGAAACGCTCTGCTTGGTAACTTCAATATCCTGATACATTTCCTTAAACTGTTCTTCCGTATTGAAAAGCTGATGGCTCTGCTCTAACATGATTTTTTTCATTTCTTCCATGGATGCAACTGCTTTTCCGGAATCCGCAATAAGCGTATTGATGATCTTATCAATAAATTTAGCGGAATCATTGGACTGTTCGGCAAGCTTCTGGATCTGGCTTGCGACAACGGCAAAGCCTCTTCCCTGATCGCCGGCGCGGGCCGCTTCAATGGAAGCGTTCAGGGATAAAAGATTGGTCTCTTCTGCAATGGAGGTAATAAGCTGCGCAGCGTCTTTGATCTTCATGGCGGATTCGTTTGTAGAAAGGGTCTGGGCACTGATTTCCTCGATGGCCTTTTCCGTATTTCCGCTGACCTGGGACAGCGCTTTTACCGTACTGCGCATACCTTCACTGTTTTTCTGGATATTGCCTGTATATTTGCTGAGGGCTTCTGTTTCCTCCATAGTAGATCCGATGGTTTCTCCGATATATAAGACGCTTTTTGCCGCCTTTTTTGTATCATCCGCCTGTTTGGCGGCGCTGTCTGCAATGGCATTGATGGCTTTTTCTACTTTCCCGACAAAGCCCATGGTATCCTCAGCTCTTGAGATCAGATGACGGGAGGCGTTGGAAAGTTCTTCGTTCTTTTCTTTCAGCAGTTTAACCGCTTCTTCCACCGTCTCGGTCAGATATAGTGTGGATTCCGCAATCATTCCGACTTCGTCTTTTCGGGAAGCGTATGCATCCAGTTTATGCCGCAGGGTAAGATCCAGGTTGCCCAGCTCTCTGACAATATGGGATTCTTTTGTAATGTCCTTTGCGATCAGTCTGGCGGCTCCGAATACCACTGCTGAGATTACCAAAAGTACAATGGTGTATAAGATGATCAACATTCCCGACATTTGTGAAATAGAGGAAAATGCCTCTCCGGAATCGGTCGTGATGACTAAAACCCAGTTTCTGACAGGCATATAGCGGTAAACGGACAGCATATTTATGCCGTCTTCTTTGTATTCGTAAAAATTATCCGATCCTGTTCCCTCTTTTGCCTTTTCGATGACAGTTAAAACGCTTTCTTCTTCAATGGGCATACCGATCTTTTCTTCATCCTGACAGAAAATGTAAGTCCCCGTGGCAGCATCCAAAAGCATATAATCCGTAGTATTTTCTTCTGATTCCTGAAGAGCGTTCAAGGTATTTTTTAAATCTTCAACATAAATAGCCCCGCCTACATAGCCCGAAGGCCGATCATTTTCAAAAATGGGGTAATACATAGAAATAACCTGCAGACCTGTAGAAGGAGATGCCATAATACCTGTATTCCAGATTTCGTTGGAATCGAAGACCTCGCTTCTTAACGCCTCCAGGGCATCGCCTTCACGGAGGTTTTTGCCGATAGGCCCTTTGACATAAGAAGTAAGTACGAGAGAATCATAATCCGCAAGATATACGTTCTCCATATTGGGATTTACCGAAGCATAGCTTTCCGTATAGCTTTGTGCTCCTGCGATCACATCCGCATTATCCGGATTGCGGAGCGCTTCTTTAAATTCCAATGACTGCCCCAACCCAATCAGATAGGATTCCGCTGACTGCACATACTGCTCGACAATTTCGCTCCTGGTAGAAAGGGCGTCGTTCATCTCCTGCAGTACCTGCTCTTTCATCAGGGAGGAGACCCTGTTATCCGTCGTTTTCCATAGCACTACAAAACATACGGATAAAATTGCAATAACAATAACACTTATTTTCGTTGCCAGCTTAATATTTTTCATTTTTTTCCCCTTAGTATATTATGGCTATCCCCTTTTAAGGATGTACATATTTTAATAATATAGTTTCCGGCTCTACTTTTAAATGGATATTTATCTGTATAATTTTCGTTTTTTTATATTTTTTTTGCTTATTTGCTAATTATGTACATTTTTCTATGATTCTTTTTCATTTTTCTATTCAGGAATTTTTTTATTATGATAACTCTATTACTATTTTATACAAAAATCAAAATTTTTTCTTTACAGAAATTGCTATTAAAACGCCGATTTTGACAATTTCTGAAAAGTAATGAGCAGCCGCTTCAAGATCTTATAATCTATGAAGCGGCTGCCCGTCTTTTAAAAATCTTTAGTTGTAATTATCAATGCAAGGCTGGAACATATCTTTTGATACGCCGCATAAAGGGCAGCACCAGTCAGCGGGAAGATCCTCAAATGCCGTTCCGGGAGCAATGCCATGCTCGGGATCGCCTTTTTCGGGATCATATGTATAGCCGCAGGGATTACAAAAATATTTCTGCATAATTAGGAACCTCCTTATTTTTGATGTTGTTTAGCCAAAGTATCTCTTCAGCAAGCCTTCGAACGCTTTTCCGTGTCTTGCCTCATCTCTAGCCATCTCATGAACCGTATCATGGATCGCGTCAAGATTAGCAGCTTTTGCACGTTTTGCAAGGTCAAATTTGCCTGCTGTCGCGCCGTTTTCTGCTTCTACTCTCATTTCAAGGTTCTTCTTGGTGGAATCGGTTACCACTTCGCCAAGTAATTCTGCAAATTTAGCAGCGTGCTCTGCTTCTTCGTAAGCAGCCTTTTCCCAATATAAACCGATTTCGGGATAGCCTTCTCTGAAGGCAACTCTTGCCATTGCAAGATACATACCAACCTCGCTGCATTCTCCGTTAAAGTTTGCTCTTAAATCTTCAAGAATATCTTCGGATACGCCTTTGGCAACACCTACAACGTGTTCAGCCGCCCATGTTCTTTCATCGCCCTGAGCAGTAAATTTCTCTGCGGGAGCGTTACAAACGGGACATTTTTCCGGTGCCGCATCTCCTTCGTGGACATAACCGCATACGCTACATACAAATTTCATCTTTTATTCTCCTTTTCTTTTATTATATTTAAATGGTATAAATACCATTCTATACTGAAGTTTTACAGCACTCCGGACAAATACCCTGAAAATATGTAATATGACCGGTAATTCTGCCGTCAAAGCCGGAATTTACCCGCTCGTCTAAGTAAAGATCATCATCGGACTGGTAATCAATATCCAAAACAGAGCCGCATTCCGTACATAAAAAATGGCTGTGAGAACGGATATCTGCATCAAAATGGTCAAGACCGTCCTTAAAGTGCAGTCTTTGGATCTCTCCCATGTCCGATAAAAGGGTTAAATTGCGGTAAACAGTTCCCAGACTGATATGGGGATAGGTTTCCCGTACATTTAAATAAACAGTTTCCGCCGTCGGATGGTCCTTTCTGGTCATAAGGAAATCCTTGATCGCTTTCCTCTGTCGGCTGTACTTTATAGAAGCCATGAAATACCTCACAATCAAAATCAGTAATCGTTACTGTTTTATTATAATGAGACAGGAAATGTTTGTCAATATAATCCATTCTTTTTTCAAAATATTTTCCAAATATAAATTCATTATAATGAATAATCTGCTATCAGGTTCTTAAATTTTTATAAAAATTATGATAATCCCCTTAATTACATAGACATGGATTTCAAAAAACGTATATAATATGAAGTGTTTGAAGGGATATGAAATAATGGAGAAAAAAAGAAAAGAAACATCACTGCATTCGAGGATCATCATTGCGTGTATGATCATGGTCATTATCCCCATCATTCTCACTTGGATTTCCCTCTTGGGAATCAAATCTTACTTTGAGAATACTTTGGGCGTGCGCTCTTTTCAGGCAAAGATCGATCCCCAGATACTAAGGCTTTTTATGACTGATATTCTGATCGCTATCGTAGTGATCCTGCTGATATCTGTTTTCATTTTAAAGCAGTGGATCCACAGGGGGATCGTAAGTCCGATCTGGGAATTGAATATTGCCATGAAAAAAATAGCGGAAGGGAACCTGGACTACCGCTTAGACAATCATTACGCAGGAGAAATAGGGGAGCTGTTTGAAAATTATGAGGATATGCGGCTCCGTCTGAAGGAATCTACGGATGAGATCGTGGATAATGAAAAGAGGAACCGGGAATTGGTCAGCAATATTTCCCATGATTTAAAAACGCCTATTACCGCTATCAAGGGATATGTGGAGGGCATTATGGACGGGGTGGCCGATACTCCTGAGAAGATGGACCGCTATATCAAGACCATTTATAATAAGGCCAATGATATGAACCGTCTGATCAACGAACTGACCATTTATTCCGGAATCGACAATAACCGGATACCCTACAATTTCCAGAGGATCAATGTCAGCGAATATTTTAATGACTGTGTGGAAGAGGTGGGTCTGGACCTGGAATCCAAGCACATAGAACTGAATTTCTACAATCTGGTTTCCGATGATACCATGATCATTGCCGACCCGGAGCAGTTGAAAAGGGTAATCAACAATATCGTGGGCAACAGTATTAAATATCTGGATAAGGAAAAGGGAACCATAGAGATCCGTATTCTGGATGAAGTGGATTCCATCCGTGTAGAGATCGAGGATAACGGAAGAGGAATTGCCGCAAAGGATTTAAGCAGGATTTTCGAAAGATTTTACCGTACCGATGAGTCCCGCAATTCTTCCAAGGGAGGAAGCGGAATCGGCTTATCCATAGTCAAGAAAATCGTGGAAGACCATGGAGGATATATCTGGGCAACCAGTAAAGAAAGTGAAGGCACATGTATGCACTTTGTAATCAGAAAATATAGAGAGGTTGATGGCGATGAGTAAAATATTGATTGTAGAAGATGAGGAAGCAATTGCAGATCTGGAAAAGGATTATCTGGAAATGAGCGGCTACGAGGTTATTATTGAAAATGACGGGATGAAGGGGCTTCAATCCGCCATGAACACCAATGTAGACCTGATTATATTAGACCTTATGCTGCCGGGAATGGACGGATATGATATCTGCAGACAGCTTCGGGAAGAGAAAAACATTCCTATTATCATGGTTTCGGCCAAAAAGGATGACATTGACAAGATCCGGGGCTTAGGTTTAGGGGCGGATGACTATATGACAAAGCCTTTCAGCCCCAGCGAGCTTGTGGCAAGGGTAAAAGCCCATTTGTCCAGATATGAGCGCCTGATCGGTTCCAACCAGAAAAGCAATGATATTGTGGAGATCCGTGGGATCAAAATTGATAAAACGGCCCGCAGGGTATATATTAACGGAGAAGAAAAGGTATTTACGACCAAGGAATTCGACCTGCTGACCTTCCTGGCGGAAAACCCGAACCACGTATTTACAAAAGAAGAATTGTTCCGTGAAATATGGGATATGGATTCCATCGGGGATATTGCAACCGTAACGGTCCACATTAAGAAGATCAGGGAGAAAATTGAATTTGACACCTCCAAACCCCAATATATTGAAACGATATGGGGCGTGGGATACAGGTTTAAGGTATGATCTGAAAGGCCTTTGGACGGAATTGATAAAGACAGCTTATGATGGAGAAAGCGGATCTGCCGGCTTTCTCCGTTTCTGTGAAAGAGAAAAATATATAAGGCTTATGGCAGAGGAAAGAATGATCGGGGAATCATTTAATTTCATTTTAAGAGGTAAGAAATGGAAATCAGATTTATGGATGAAAATGACAGCAGGGATGAGATCAGCCTGGTTTATGAGGCAAGCTGGAAAAGCGCATATAAGGACATTATTCCGAAAACATATTTGGACAGCATAAAAAAGGGACAATGGGCAGCTTCACTGGATAGTCCGGGAAGAAAAAATCTGGTTCTTACAGAAAATGGATGTATTGTAGGGACCTGCTCCTTCGACGCATCCAGATTTCCGGAAACAAAAGGCTTCGGGGAAATCGTTTCCATTTATTTTCTGCCTGAATACATAGGAAAGGGATACGGAAAAGCGCTGTTGCAAAGGGCCGTGGAAGAATTGCGTAGGGAAGGATACAGGGATATTTTTTTATGGGTCTTGGAAGAAAACCGGAATGCCAGGGGTTTTTATGAAAGGATGGGCTTTCGGAAGAGGGAAGTTTATCTTAACGATAATATCGGAGGAAGGGATCTGCGGGAAGTACAGTATGTATATTCCCTGTAATGGTAAAAGGAGAACGGTTTTTTGCCGCAGAAGAAGTAAACGAAGGAGTACATAAATGGAACAACTTAGTCTTTTTGACAACCGGGAAAAGGCCGCGCCTTTGGCAAGCCGGTTAAGGCCGGAAAGCCTGGATGAATATGTGGGACAGGAACATTTGCTGGGAGAGGGAAAAATCCTTCGGGGACTTATCGAAAAGGACCAGATCTCATCCATGATCTTCTGGGGGCCGCCGGGAGTGGGAAAAACCACTTTGGCAAGGATCATTGCAAAGCAGACCAAATCGAGGTTTATAGAGTTCAGCGCGGTTACAAGCGGCATTAAGGAAATAAAAGAAGTGATGAATCAGGCGGAGCAGAACCGGATGATGGGTATACGGACTCTTTTGTTTACGGATGAAATTCATCGTTTTAATAAGGCACAGCAGGATGCTTTTCTTCCTTATGTAGAAAAAGGAAGTATTATTCTGGTAGGGGCGACAACAGAAAATCCCTCTTTTGAGATTAATTCAGCTCTGCTTTCCCGTTGTAAAGTATTTATACTAAAAGCCCTGGGGGAAGAGGAATTAAAAGAACTGCTCGTTCATGCCCTAAAGAGTCCCAAAGGGTTAGGAAATTTAAATGTTATAATAGAAGATATGCAGATTGCTGCTATTGCCAGGTTTTCAAACGGGGATGCCAGAACGGCCCTGAACACTTTGGAAATGGCAGTTTTAAACGGAAAGATGGATGAAAACGCCTGCATCCGTGTGGATGAGGATATGTTGGCGCAATGTATGAACCGCCGCTCTCTGCTTTATGATAAAAACGGCGAGGAACATTATAACCTGATCTCCGCATTGCATAAATCCATGAGGAACAGCGACCCTGATGCGGCTGTTTACTGGATGTTACGCATGTTAGACGGCGGGGAGGAGCCTTTGTATATTGCAAGAAGGCTTGTGCGCTTTGCCAGCGAAGATGTGGGAATGGCGGATTCTCATGCCTTACAGGTTGCCATAGCCGCGTATCAGGCCTGTCACTTTCTGGGAATGCCGGAGTGCGATGTGCATTTGACCCATGCGGTAGTCTATCTCTCCATGGCGCCCAAATCCAATGCCCTTTATATGGCATGTGAAAGGGTAAAGGAAGATGTGAAAAATCTTCCTGCAGAACCGGTGCCCTTGCAGATCTGCAATGCGCCAACGGGATTGATGAAAGAGCTGCATTACGGGGAGGGATATGTTTATGCCCATGATACGGAAGAAAAACTGAGCAGGATGCAGTGTCTGCCGGACTCATTATCGGACAGGAGATATTATCTGCCCACTGAAGAAGGCGAGGAAAAAGCGGTAAAGAAACGTTTGGGGGAAATTCTTAAATGGAAAAGGGGAGAATATGAGGGAGAGAAAGATCAGACAGAAGGATCTGAAAATTAAATATGATAAAAAGGACCTGAAAACTTATTTGTATCTATGGATCATTACAGGGATAATAACTGTTTTAGTCTGGATTCCCGTTCTGTTGTACGGGATAAGACCCATAAAAGAAACTCCGGGCGATCTGGATTTATTGGTGTCGATAACTACATTGCTGGCTCCCTTTTTATCTGTATTCTGGATAGGACTCATAGTTAAGCTGTTAGAGATCTCCGGATATTTAAAACGGCTGGAAAGATACGGTTATGTGGTTCCGGAGTCCGCAAAGGAGTATGACAATAATTTGGAAAATCTGATGCAGGACCGGGAAATCTGCCGGGAGCAGGGAGAGCGGAGAAGTAAAGTGGCAGTTGCCCTGACCGTGACGGCAGGCATAGCGGCGGCATTTGTGATCTATACGAATTTCGTGTGTACCAGGGTGCCCCATATCTTTAGTATTCTTTTCCAAATCATGTTGATAGGTCATTTTGCCCGCCAGATCCCAAGCCGGAGGTTTCGGGATGATGTGGATATTTATGGCGATCCGAAGCGAAAGGTGCGGAGGAATCTGGATGATGGTCTGATAGAGATCGTATTGCTTTGTGTTGTTATTACAGTCTTTTTTGTATATGTGCCTGACGCTTTTCCGGGTAAAGTAAATCCTTTGTTTTATGGGCAGGCAATACGTTACGAAAAGGAATATAATGACAGGTATGAATTTTTTCCTGACAGCCTGCCTGATGAAGCGGAAGATGTTCTGATACAGATGACCTATGAACAAATGAGGCTGTCCTTTTATATATCCGGGGAGCAGATAGAAAAATACAAGGAAATCTATAAAAATATGGAAGGCGGGATGGGCTCCTATTCTTCAGGCAGCAGTGAAGAATTTATGGAATATGCCAAAGATGCCGATCATTATTATCTGAATGTTTTGGAGGAAATGGAAGACGGAGATATTTGTTACCTGTATCGTTTTAAGACGGGGTGGGTATTTATTAACGGCCATACGGGATATGTAGCGATGTATGGCAGTAATTATAGATTTCGATGAAGTACTTTGTTGGAATAAACTTTTGGGATTTTCGATATTAATTTTTTCATACAAGGAGTCAATAGAGATATGAACATTACGATCAAGCCTTATGAAAGATCACATATAAAAGAGGCAATTGCCATCTGGAATGAGGTAGTGGAGGAAGGCGTTGCTTTTCCGCAGAAAGAGCCGTTGACGGAGGAAAGCGGACATAGTTTTTTTACGGAGCAGTCTTTTACGGGAATTGCAGTGAATGAAGACAATGGAGAAATTGTGGGATTGTACATTCTTCATCCCAATAATGTAGGGCGGTGCGGACATATCTGCAATGCCAGTTATGCGGTAAAAGGCGGTCTTAGGGGACAGCATATCGGAAAAAGTCTGGTCACACATTGTATGGAAAAAGGCAGGGAGCTGGGATATGGGATATTACAGTTTAATGCGGTGGTAAGGTCCAATGAAACTGCACTCCGCCTTTACAAAAAACTGGGATTTATGCAGCTGGGAACAATTCCGGGAGGATTTTTGATGAAAGACGGAACCTATGAGGACATTATTCCTCATTATCATTTGCTGTAAGTAAAATATTTTAATTTTAGCAGAAATATTTGTATGTAATATTTCAAATGGAGCCAAAATGAAAGCAAAAATAATTTATGAAGATAAACATATATTAGTTGTATACAAGCCGGCGGGGATCGCGGTACAGGCGGCGGGGGCTATGGAGATGGATCTGGTTTCCGAGCTGAAAAATTATTTGAACAGTCCTTATGTGGGATTGATCCACAGGCTTGATCAGCCAGTAGAGGGGATTCTTGTTTTTGCCAAAACGGCGCCTATGGCGGCAGCATTGAGCAGGCAGGCTGCAGACGGGACCATGAAAAAGGAATATCTGGCAGCAGTTCTTTCGGAAGGGGAAATGCAGGAAAAAGCTACACTGACGGATTACCTGTTAAAGGACGGAAAAACCAATATTTCAAAAGTAACAGAGGCTTCCGTAAAAAATGCCAAAAAGGCGGTTTTATCCTACGAAGTACAAAAAATGGTCCTGTCTAAAGAAATCATGGCAAAGTGCGGATCACAAAATTCGACAAATACAAAAACTTTACAGGGATGGGAAACAGAAAGGATCGTACTTTTAAAGATTCAATTAAAAACAGGCAGGCATCATCAGATCCGGGTGCAGTTATCGAATGCTGATTTACCTCTGCTGGGAGACTTAAAATACGGTTCGGAAAAATCCAAACAGCTTAGCGCCATGCTGGGAGTCAGGGATGTGGCGCTATGTGCCCAAAGCCTTTGTTTTATACATCCAAAAACAGGAAAAACCATGGAATTTCGCGTTTCTCCGGAAAAGGAGATCTTGCAGAATTTAACAGTATAAAGGGTTGATCTTTCTTTCATACTATCAAAAGGTGATGGTATGGGATGCTTTTATAAGGATATTCAAAAATACCGCAAAGAGATCTTGTTCGGAGCTGCAGCTGCGGTGTTATTTGTTGTGATCAAATATGTGATTGTTTATATTCTGCCCTTTGTGTTTGCAGGTATTTTTGTATTTCTCATCCGCAGACCCATTGAATTTATCCATAAAAAGACAAAAATCAGCAAGGGTTTTCTGGCGGGCATGATCCTGCTGTTTATAATACTTATTTTGGGAGCGGGGATCTGGTATTGCTCCTGTTTTGGAATCGCAAAGTTAAAGCTGTTGATCGCCAATATGAGTTTTTATGAAAATCAGTTGTTTTCACTGGTCCACAGCTGCTGTGAAAAGGTAGAAAGCAATTTAGGACTTAGTTCTCTGACCATAGAAAACCTGATCCTGGACAGGGTCAATATTTTTATAGACGATCTTAAAATAGACGTTGTGCCCAAAATGCTGGATCAGACCATGTTTTACGGGAAAATTTTGTTTAGCGGCGTGATGTTTTTTCTGGTAATGCTGATCGCAGTGGTATTGTTAGCCAAAGATTACCAGATGATGCTGGAAAAAACGGAAAAGGTTGTTTTGTTCAGGGAATCTGTTATGATGTTAAAAAAGCTGATCTGCCTGATCGGCGCTTATCTCTGTGCACAGATAGAAATTATCCTGGTCGTCAGTCTGATCTGCTTTATCGGATTTGCCATAAGCGGATACGACTATCCTTATGTGTGGGGGCTTGCAACGGGTATTCTGGATGTGCTCCCCTTTGTGGGGACGGGAGTGGTGCTTTTGCCCATGGCGGTATTGCAGCTGTTAATGGGGAATGAGTGGAGCGCCATTGTACTTACCGTTACTTTTATCATCAGCGCTCTTTCCAGGGAGATACTGGAGCCGAAATTGATCGGGGCCAAAATGGGCGTGATCCCCATTGCCATATTATTATCGGTATATGTAGGCGCAAAGGTATTCGGCCCGGCCGGCGTGATCTGGGGCCCTCTTTACATGCTGATGCTCTATGAAATATATAAAAAAATATATCGGAAAACAGAGATTTCCGAGACGGAGAAAAATTGAAGAAAAAAATATTCTATTTCGTTTTAACAGTTTTCATGATCGTTATTGCAGCGGTTTTTATCCTGCTGCAGCCTTATCTTAAGACCGCCATTGCCCTTGGGAAGGCGGTAAAAGCGGATTCCACAGAGTTTGAGGCAAAAGTCTGTTTAAATGCTGACGTATTATCCGAAAATGAAAAGGGCTTTATCGATGTTTTAGAATGGACTTTTCAGGTAGAGGAAGAAGAACTGTTAAACCTGCGCTTTACGGGGAGCGGGGCTGAAAACGAAAGGACTGTAACGGTATATTGCGATGCGGTAAAGTATCCTTTGACAGAAATTCACTATGGAGAAGATCAGGGAACGGTCAATATTAAAATGTTTTATGAGGCGGTGGAGGAAAGCCTGCCGGATAAGCTCTGGCTTTTGAAAACACTTCTGCCGGAATGGGATCTGGAAGAAGAAACAGTTTCTTTCGAGCAGCTGAAAGCCCTTGGAATAGACTTGGAGGCCTTGGTTCCTGTCGGGAAAACGCCCGATCTAAAAGCAGCCTCCGTCATGCAGTATATTTATCTGCTTTCCCGGCTGGAAAAGGAAGAAGATGAAAAGGGCGACATCTGGTTTTTGGGAAATTATGGAAATTATTCCTTCCGGTTTTGTGTAAAGGAAAATGAAGACGGCGTTCTGATCCTTTTAAGAGGAGAAGCTTTGGGGGAGGACCAGAAAATAAAAGATTTTGAGACGGATATGCAATTTGTTTTGTGAAGATATAAGGGATGACCGCAGGATTTTTGGAAAAGGAAAGCTGTGTTTGTCTCTGTGAGTATGAATGAAATGAGGGCGGAAATATGCAGGATTATATTCTTATTGTGGAAGATGATAACGGGATCCATCATATGATGAAAGAGTTACTTCAGGGTAACGGTTATGAGGTAAAGTCTGCATATTCCGGCACAGAGGCGCTCCTTTATCTGGAGAAACAGGCGCCGCAGGCGGTCATACTGGATCTGATGCTTCCCGGTATGATGGGGGAGGAACTGCTTTCTGAAATCAAAAAGGCGGATCCTGGGACTGCGGTCATTGTCACTTCGGCAAAAGATGATGTGCATACGAGAGTGGAACTGCTGCGGGCGGGAGCGGATGATTATGTGGTAAAGCCCTTTGATACGGAAGAACTGCTTGCCAGATTGGAAGCGGCGCTCAGGCGTTGTGCAAAGGATGGAAGACAGGCGGAACAGGGTAAGACGCTTTGTTTTAAGGATATTGTAATGGATATGGATGAGCACCGGGTCACGGTGTCCGGACAGGAGATCTCTCTGACCAAAAGAGAGTATCTCATTCTTGAACTGCTGATCTCCAATCCCAATAAAGTATTTACAAAAAATAATATTTACGAATCGGTCTGGAATGAGGAATTTGTAGGAGAGGATAATGCGGTAAACGTACATATCAGCAATATCCGCCAGAAGCTTGCCAGGGTAAATGATAAGGAGACTTATATACAGACCGTATGGGGAATCGGATTTAAGATGAAAACTTTATGATTTCTTTAAACTTTTCCTAATATTTCTAAAGGCATGGCTGTTAGACTTGTTTATAAGAAAGCGATGCAGGCTTTGTAATAAGGAGGCAGAAATGAAACAGGAAGAGTCAGGAAAATATGTATTAAGGACGGAGAACCTTACAAAAATTTACGGCAGCCAGAGGGCGGTAAACGCTGTGAATATGCATGTGAAAAAAGGGGATATTTACGGCTTTATCGGGAAAAACGGGGCAGGTAAATCCACACTTATGAAAATGGTGGCGGGACTTGTGGCTCCTGATGAAGGGAAGATAGAACTGTTTGGCAGCAGTGATATCGAGAAGCAGCGGATACGCATCGGTTCTTTGATAGAAGCGCCGGGGCTGTACCACGGCATGACGGCAAAAGAGAACCTGGAGGTCTACAGGCGCGCTTACGGAATTACAGACCGCAATGTTGTCAACGATACCCTTGATCTTATCGGTCTGAAGGATACGGGAAAGAAAAAGGTGGGTAAATTTTCCATGGGCATGAAACAGCGCCTTGGAATTGCCATAGCTCTTTTAAAAAGCCCGGATTTTCTCATTCTTGATGAACCGATCAACGGACTGGACCCTATGGGGATCCATGAGATCAGGGATTTTTTGACGACTTTGAACCGGGAAAAGAATATTACGATGATCATATCAAGCCATATCCTAGGAGAGCTGTCTAAGATAGCTACGGCTTATGGCATTATCCGGAACGGCGAACTGGTGGACGAGTTCAGCGCAAAAGAACTTTCCGTACGGTGCCGCAGATGTCAGAAGCTGGTAGTGGACCAGGTGGAGAGGGCGGTCAATATTCTGGAGGAAGAACTGCAGATCAAGGAATTTGATGTGCCGGAGGCTTCCGTTATACGCATTTATGAACATCTTGATGACGCTAAGGAAATCAACCACAGGCTCATGCTTGCCGGGATAGAGATCAAGGAAAGCTATCTGGCGGGGCAGGACCTGGAAAGCTATTTTATGGAACGGATCGGAGATTAGCAGGAAAACATTAGATTGTTTATAAAGGAAAGGTATGGTAAGGATATGATAAATTTATTACATTCGGAATTATATAAATTGAGAAAAAGTAAGAGTTATAAAGTGGCGGCGGTCCTGTCTGTGTTATTTGTACTTTTTACGTATGCTTTGTTCGGGATCATGCAGAATATGGGGACTGGCAGCGGGAATCCCGGTACGATGGAAATAGTACAAAAGTTGTCGGGGATCGGCATCATGGATATAATGAAGCAGATGTTCGCTAACTGCAACGCGATCATATTCGCTACGATCTTTATGTGCATTTTTGTGATCAATGATTACAGCAGCGGAGCGATCAAGAATTTTGTGGGAAAAGGATACAGGCGGGAGGAAGTGTATCTTGCTAAATTTTTTGTGACGGAGTTGGGTGCGGTAACATTATATCTGCTCGTGGCAGTATCAGTGCTTGTCGTAGGTATCGCATACTTTGGGACGGAACAGCTGACCGGCGCATTCTGGACGGATTTCGGCAATTATCTTACGATGCAGATTTTGTATCTGACCGGCTATACCGCGATCAATGTGTTTGTGTGCGCTATGGCAAGAAACATGGCGTCAGGCGTTTTGATCTCGGTCCTTGGAATCATGATGTTTTCCGGTCCTATATTGAACGGGCTGGATTATTTCCTGGGCTTTCTGGGAGCGGATTTCGGAATATCGCAATATTGGATCATGTCTGTCATTTCAAACTGTCCTGTAGCGGATATTCCTTCCGGGTTTATTGTGCAATCCGGCATTGTAGCCGGGGGATGGCTGGTAGCGGCCATGACAGGCGGGATGATACTTTTTTCTAAAAGGGATATTTAGAACAGGACTCTTTTGTGTACAGATATATTCAGACAGGAGGCTTGCCTATGTATATGGTATTGACCGGCATATTGCTCGTTGCGGCGGTAGTACTGGGGATCTGGGTATGGCGCTATAAAAAACAGACGGAATATATGCTTTATCAGATCGGCATATTGGAGCAGGAGGGTACGAATTACCGGCTATCCTCCTATTGCCGTGTGGGGAAAACGGAACAGCTGATCGAAGAGATCAATCACATTATGGATAAAAACCGCAGTACAGTGGCGGCGCTTAAGCGGGGAAACCGGAGTTATCGGGAGAGCATTATCAGTATTTCCCATGATATCCGTACACCGCTTACCAGTGCGAAGGGCTATACACAGATGCTTTTAGGAGAAAACGGAGCGGATGCGGAGAAACAGCGGGCATATATGGAAAATATAGAACGGCGGATCGATGATGTGACAGGTATGCTGGAGCTTCTTTTTGAGTATGCCAGGCTGGAAGCGGATGAGATCAGCCTGCAGTATGAAAAATTAAATCTGGGTAACATGTTTGCGGACACGCTGTCCTTATTTTATGAGGACTTTGTCAGGACCGGTTTTGAGCCGTCCATCGATATTGCCGGTATCCCTGTATATATTTATGCCGACTCCCACGGCGTTAAACGGATATTGGAGAATCTTGTAAAAAACGCCCTTGTTCATGGAACGGGAGACTATCGTTTTTCTTTGTTGAAAAAGGGAGATCTGGCGGAAATAACCGTGTCAAACAGAACAGACAGTATTGAGGATAAGGATATGGAACGCATATTTGATCGTTTTTATACCACAGACCAGTCCAGAACGCGCAGGACCACAGGGCTGGGACTGGCAATCGTAAAATTGTTTGCGGAGAAAATGGGGGGAAAGGCCGAAGCAGGGCTTGAGAAAGGGATCTTTACCATAAAAGTAGTATTTCCGACGGTTTTATAAAAAGGCATTCAATAATAAAAAACCGCAAATTATATTTGGATTATGTGGAAAAGACCGCAAGCGTGACGGACATTGGGAAATAATAAAGCAAAAGGGGGTAGTCTGGAAGATGGGTAAAACTACAAAAGACAGGTTGGTAATAAAACAGAAGCTATATATTATTTTAATGCTCTTGCTCTGCTTTTTCATAACAGCCTGTGGAAAACAGGCGGATACGGATCATGGGATAGAGGATGCAGAGGAAGGTAAGGGAAAAGAGAATATAGAGGAAATTAAGGTAAAAGAGGATGGAACGGTAACAGAAAACGGAATAAGTGAGAATGAGGAAATAACAGAAAGTGCGACGGAAGAAGATGAAGTCCGACAGCCGGAGGAAAACAATGTCATTGAGGCATATTTAACAGAAAATATAGAATATGTCGATACGGTAGTTCCGGTACAGTATACGGATGATCTTTCGCAGATAGAGGATATGAAATACGGGGATGGTACATATGCCTACCAGGACGGTAAGATATATTACCGGAGATATCATGAAGATTCTTTTGAGGAGACGGCATTGTGGGGAAACTACTATTTTACTCCGGAAACCCAGAAAGAAATTGTCTGTATGGATTCGGACGGAAAAGAAACGGAGCTGTTTGCTGATGCGGGATATGGTAAGATATATCTGCTCCATGACAGGTTCTATATGACGGACGCAGAATTGCGTGAAGAGGATGGGATTCCTTGCAGGTACGGGCGATTATATTCCGTGGATATGCAGGGAAACGACAGGATCGATTATGGAGACGGGGAAATTCTCGTTATTGACAGGGAAAGAAAGCTTCTTATTATGGGGGTGCGGGAGCAGGATGCTTTGCAAGACGATTATTATATCCTGAACTATGAAACAGGAGAACAGAAACCGTTAAATTTGGATATTGATGATGACGATTCTGTCTATATTAAATTATATCAGGACGGATGGCTTTATTATGAGAAATATAAATATGGTAATGTCGTGGAATCCCGGCTATGCGCGATTTCTTTAGAGGGAGAGAAAAAGGAGATTATAGCGCTTACGGCAGATACCAATCAGCAACCGAAAAGGTATAGAGCCATACAGCGTACAGAAGTGGACGGGGACAGGATTTATTTTATTTTTGGCTATTATGACGGAAGCGCCAACGTATTTCAGGGCGGATTGCTGATCAGTATCAAGTCTGACGGTACGGATTATAAAGCGGTAAGCGTGTCGGGAGAATATTTTTATCTTTGCCATAAGGACGGAAAGACTCTGGTTTATTTTGAACCGCAATACCTGGAAATAGAAGATCCGGATAACAGGCATGATATTTGGGTGTGGGATGTGGATGAGGATATATGTTATTCTTCTGAATTTCCGATGAATATTTTGTATGCATATTACACGGACAGGGATCTGGTACAATGGTATTCCGGGGATAAAGAAATGCTGTGCGAGACGATGAAATATGATGAGTCGGGAGAGGAAAAAACAACAAATATTTATGCGATACCCGACGATTCAGGCAAAATTGTAAGGGTTGCCATGAATTTGGAAGATTATATTCCAAAGTGGGAAAATGAGGATATAGACCTGATACAATATGAGGATCTGTATTATGCGGACGGATTCTTATATTTTACGGTGGAATACAGCGCTTATGATAAGGAAACTGCTATTGGCTGGAGGGACGGCTACCGCAGACTGCGCTCGGACGTGTATCGGCTGAAAATGGGAGAGAGTGCGGCTGGCATGCTTTATTCGTATTAGAAATGAGGTAAAATGTAATGCCTTTGAAAAATAGTGTAGAGAAGGCAGGAGCTGTTTTTATATTTGCAGAAACGAAAGGAGAATTGGGGAATGAACAAAAAGGGAATTATATTAAAGATACTTTGCTTTTTAGGGCTGACGACAGCAGCATATTTGGAATTTTGTGCGTCGTATGCTTTTTTTAGAGCAGGATGGGGTGGATTTGGCGATATAAGTAAGGTGTATACTTTAAAGGGCAGTATTATCGAATGCATTGTTGTATTTGTACCGCTTTTACTGCTTCTGTTTATCTTAATATTGCGTATGATTATTAACTACAGACGGAAAGCGTCGGTAAAATATTATATTTATGACGTTCTGTTCTGCGCCGCGGCAGTCGGGCTGGGATTTATTGTCTTTTACTATTTTAAGGAACCTAAAGGCACAATTGTTGGTTCTATCGTTCATGTTATTTATGAAAATGGGTGGCTGGAATATCCTGCGCCGTAAAGCCGGTAAAGGAGTGCAGCGTAGAAAAAGATATTAAAGCAGGTACAGGAGTATTCGGATAAATAGTAATGTGATTAATATGGGCGTTTTCGGCTAAAATAGCAATAAAATATATATTGGCCGAAAAGGGATTGATTTTTGGGCGACATGCGGCTAAAATATAATAAGGATATAAATTAGCCGAAAAGAGATTAGGAATATGAATTATATAACAAGAAATCTAGAGAGCGTAGTAATTCAAGCTACAAAAGAATATCCGGTGGTTCTGGTTACGGGACCGAGGCAGGTAGGTAAGACTACTATGCTTCAGAAATTAATGGAAGGAACGAATAGGGGCTATGTAACATTAGACGATTTAAATGAAAGGAATATTGCAAAAACCGATCCGGAATTATTTTTGCAGCTGCATAAACCCCCCGTATTGATCGATGAGGTTCAGTATGCACCAGAGTTATTTACTTATATTAAAATGAATGTAGATAAAAATCATGAGCCGGGAGCATTCTGGTTGACTGGTTCTCAGGTGTTCAAACTGATGCGGGGAGTACAAGAATCATTGGCAGGAAGGGTAGCTGTTCTTTCACTTACATCTTTATCGCAAGCGGAAATATTCGGTGGAGAAATGGAGCCTTTTACAATAGAGATGGAGGCCTTAGCTGCGAGAAAGGGAAGAAAAGAAGTTGATACAAGAGGCATTTTTGAGCGAATTTATAAAGGGTCAATGCCGGCAATTGTAAGTGGTGCAAACAGTAATGGTCAGATTTTTTACAGCAGCTATTTGTCTACTTATATTGAGCGTGATGTAAAGGAATTGTCAGATGCTATTGATTCACTTAAATTTTTTCGATTTATTACCGCAGTAGCTGCAAGATGCGGTCAAATGCTTAATGTGGCAGAAATTGCAAGAGATGCAGATATTAATCAGACACAAGCAAAGAATTGGTTGGGAATTCTGGAGACTTTGGGAATTATTTTTTATCTTCAACCGTATTCCAATAATTTGTTGAAACGTCTTGTAAAAACACCCAAGCTATATTTTTATGATACAGGCCTGGTATGTTATTTGACAAAGTGGAGTAGTGCTGAAACATTAGAAAGTGGAGCTATGAACGGTGCAATTCTGGAAAATTATGTCGTTGCGGAGATTATGAAAACTTATTTGAATTGCGGAAGGGAACCTTATTTGTATTATTATCGCGATAAGGATGCAAAGGAGATTGATATTATTCTGGAGCATGATGGAGTATTAAATCCGATAGAGATTAAGAAGACTTCAAATCCGGGAACGGAACTGATAAAAGTTTTTGACTTGTTGGATAAATCATCAACGCCTCGCTCAAAAGGGGCAGTTATCTGTATGAAGCCGGGACTTAGTGCGATTGATAGAGACAATTATATTGTACCTGTTTGGATGATATAAGTGAAAATTTAAGTCTGAAAGGATTTACGGAGCAATCTTTTCAAACTGTAAAAGATATAGCGATTGCTATCAGAATATAAAGATGTTTAATTTGGTAATATAACATCAGATAATTAAGTCAGTTTGAGTAAAATGATTTAAATGAAATGCCGATGAGGTAATTGAATGAGAAATTATGATTACAGAGAAAAATGGCATAAATTGTTGACGCCTGAGATCGTCAAGAAGCTTACAATTATCAGTGAATATAAAGGAGAACAACGATTATTTATTGAAGCTCATCAGGATGAACTCAATGATTTGGTTGAAATAGCAAAAATCCAAAGCACAGAGGCATCAAATAGAATTGAGGGCATATTTACAGCGGATGACAGGTTAAAAAATCTTGTCCAGGCGAAAACTGCTCCAAGAAATAGAGAGGAGTCTGAGATTGCCGGATACAGAGATGTATTGAATACAATTCATGAGAATTATGACTATATTCCAATCAGTTCCAATTATCTTTTGCAATTACATCGAGATTTGTATAAATTCCTTGGAAGCGTGGATGGTGGAAAGTTCAAAACTTCTGACAATATCATTCGCGAAACAGATGAAAGTGGTAATAAACATGTACGTTTCAGACCTGTGCCTGAATGGGAGACAGCGCTTTCCGTGGATGAATTGTGTAATGCATTTCGAGATGCCAGGAGTGAGGTTGATCCCCTGATATTAAATGGTATGTTTATTTTGGACTTTTTATGTATTCATCCATTTGATGGTGGTAATGGAAGAATGAGCCGATTGCTCACATTGTTGCTGCTATATCAGTCGGGGTTTATTGTGGGGAAATATATCAGTATTGAGAAGATAATTGAAGAGTCGAAAGAAACATATTACGAAGCACTTCAGGATAGCTCGATAAAATGGCATGAGAATGAAAATGATTACAAGCCGTTTGTGAATTATTTGCTCGGAGTGATTATCTATGCTTATAAGGAATTTGAATCCAGAGTAAAATTGGTAACGGATCCTAATTTATCAAAGACAGATCGAGTTCGAGAGATTATTAGAAATCATATCGGTACAATTACAAAAACTGAGTTGATGGAAATGAATCCGGATATAAGTGATACAACAATACAAAGAGCATTAGCAGATTTACTAAGGAGCGGAGCAATTAAAAAAATTGGCGGTGGCCGTTATACAAAGTATGTGTGGAAAGTTGAGGACTAAATGATTACAGGCGAATTAAAAAACAAAATTGATTGTTTATGGGATATTTTTGCGGCGGGTGGTTTGGTAAATCCTCTGGAAGTAATTGAACAGATTACTTATTTAATGTTTATTCATGACTTGGATGATTCAGATAACACAAGAGCAAAGGAAAGCGCTATGCTTGGACTTTCATATAAGAGTATTTTCTCGGAAGAAGTAAAAATCGGAGAGAGAGTAATTGACGGTTCACAGCTTAAATGGTCTGTGTTTCATGATTTTCCTGCAGACAAAATGTACACTGTAATGCAGGAGTGGGTATTCCCATTTATTAAGACATTACACAGTGATAAGAACAGTGCATATTCAAAATATATGGATGATGCAATCTTTAAGTTACCAACTCCCCTTGTTTTATCAAAGGTTGTGGATTCATTAGATGAAATCTATAAAATGATGAATGAAATTCAGACTGCTGATGTAAGGGGAGATGTGTACGAGTATCTTTTGTCAAAGATTGCACAGTCAGGTCTTAATGGTCAGTTTAGAACACCGAGGCATATTATTCGTATGATGGTTGAGATGATGGATCCTTCAAGTGAAGAGGTCATCTGTGATCCTGCTTGTGGAACATCCGGTTTCTTGGTTGCATCAGGAGAATACCTAAAAGAGAAGAAGAAAGAGGAAATTTTTTTTGATAAACAAAAGAAAGATCATTATATGAATCATATGTTCCACGGTTATGACATGGACCGCACAATGCTTCGTATCGGTGCAATGAACATGATGACGCATGGAATTGATAATCCATTTATTGAATATAGGGACAGCTTATCTGATCAGAATCCGGATAAGGATAAGTATTCATTAGTCCTTGCAAATCCGCCTTTCAAGGGAAGTCTTGATGCAGAATCTGTGTCCGGAGATTTGCTGAAAGTGTGCAAGACAAAGAAGACGGAATTGTTGTTTCTTACACTATTCCTTCGAATCTTAAAGATTGGCGGAAGGTGTGCATGTATTGTCCCTGACGGCGTATTGTTTGGTTCGTCTAAAGCGCATAAGGACATTAGAAAAGAAATTGTTGAGAACCAGAGATTGGAAGCGGTTATTTCAATGCCTTCCGGTGTGTTTAAGCCATATGCTGGAGTATCAACGGCTATTCTTGTTTTTACAAAAACAGAGCATGGAGGAACAGATAACGTATGGTTCTATGATATGACTGCCGATGGATTCAGTTTGGATGATAAACGTTCTCCCGTTGCCGATAATGATATTCTGGACATTATTGAAAGATTTAAAAATCTGGATAAAGAAGCAGACAGAAAGCGTACGGATAAATCATTCATGGTTCCAAAACAGGATATTGTTGATAATGATTATGACCTCAGCATCAATAAATACAAAGAGGTTGAGTATGTAGCTGTTGAATATCCGCCAACATCTGAGATTATGGCTAATATCCGTGAGATAGAGATGGAAATTGGTAAGGAAATGGATGAGTTGGAAAAGTTATTGAATTTATAGGGAAGGGTGTTCAAAGACGATAAATTCGGATTTGTAGGGCTACGAGCAGAGTGCAGACAAGACGGGAAAAGCACGTTGGAAGCTTGCTTACATAAGTGCTTTTGTCGGATTAGATGTATTGTGCGACAGCAGAACATGAGTATGGAGCGAAGCGGAATGCGAATGACGCTGCGAGTAGTCCATAGAGGGATGATGGATATTTATTAGAGAGATAGATTGTATAGGAGGAAGAAGTACGGATAATAGACAAGAAAAGGTTATATCGGTTATAGATGAAATCATATTTACAAGCAAACAAAATATTCCGTGGAATGAAGTTGAAAAATATCTAAAAAGGTATATTGGAAATACATATGTTGTAGCAGAATATCAGGATTATGTATCTATTGCAGGAGATTTTCCAGATGAATATGCGGAATCACAGTATACTAAGAAATTGCGGGGAGCAGTTGCAAAGGTAAAGGCGAATGCATCCCAAATAGTAGAGTCATTAATTGTTAATGCTACGAATAGACGTTGGGTGGACAATAAGAATAGTAAGCATAATAGAAATGCGTCGGAAGGTTGGTATCGTTATGATACTTACTTTGCTATGCCAGTACAGGGAAGTGGTGAATGTAATAAACGTTTGAACTATTATATTGCGACACTTGTGGTAAGAAAAACAACAAACGGACTATACTTATATGATATAATCAACATAAAAAAAGAAGCGAGTACGCCGCTTGAGTCAAAATGACTGTACGGTAAAAAACCGCTTCTCTTTTATAGACAATAACATAAAAAAATATAAAATACAAGAAGAAAATTAGTTTAGATTTGTAGGGATGAGGTATGAGTGAATATAAATGTATTCCACTTGGTAATAACGTTGAAGAAATGTTTATCGGGCCATTTGGAAGTAGCCTAAAAAATGAATGCTTTGTTGATGAAGAAGAAGCTTATTGTATGGTTTATGAACAAAAGCATGCGATACAGAAGACAATGGAAGTTGAGACTCGATATATTAATGAGCAGAAATATAATGAGTTAAAGCGTTTTAATATTCATGGTGGAGATATTATTGTTAGTTGTCGTGGAACGATTGGAGAAACTTTCATTGTTCCTGATAATGCTCCGCTTGGAATTATGCATCCATCTATTATGAAAATTAGACTAAAAGAAGGAGTGTATGATAAATATTATTTCAATTTGCTTCTGAAATCTCGATTAAAGAAGCATAAAACCGAAGCAAATGGAAGCGGTATAAAGATGGCTATTTCAGCGACCGAACTTGGTAAGGAATTATTTCCTGTTCCAACAATGGAGAAACAACTAGAAATAACGAATATTATTTCAAGAATCAGTAGTGTTATAGAAAAAAGAATACAAGAATTGTCTGCTTTAGATGACCTCATCAAAGCCCGATTTGTCGAACTCTTTGGGGATCCAATAATTAATAGCATGAACTGGCCCGTAGCATTAATTGGAGATAATTGTTTTGTAACTAAACTTGCTGGCTTTGAATATACCCAGTATATTAATTATGAAGATACTGGCGATGTTGTTATGGTTAAAGCTCAGAATGTAAAAAATGGTAAGTTAAATCGCAAAGAATTATCTTTTATTTCAAATGAGGTTTCTGACTCATTGCCAAGGTCACAACTTGAACCTGGGGATGTAGTTATGACTTACGTTGGAGCAAATATTGGAGATGTTGCATTGATAGATGATAAGTGTAAATATCATTTAGCTCCTAATGTGGCAAAAATACGGCCTGATTCGGAGATATATGATTCAACATATTTTATGTATATGTTGATGTTATTGAATACATATATTGCGAAAAATTCTGCTGATACAGCGAAGGCTGCTTTGGGGATGGAACGCATTAGAAAACTAAACGTATTTACACCGCCCATAGAAAAACAAAACCAATTCGCCAATTTTGTCCATCAAGTCGACAAATCAAAAGTTGTAGGGATGACGATAAAATTAATATTTAAAGTCCGTCTGAATACATATTATGAAGGGTATTGGTCAGTAATATAATCAATGTCTACTATGTTGCAGAATATATATTTTAATGAAAAAATGGTTATAAAATACAATGAAGGAAAAATCTATAATAGATTTTGAAATAATATAAGAGAGGGTGATTCTTATTTTAGATACTTCTGTTAAAAGAATAGATGTAACAGTAGGTGTAAAGTGTGGATGCTTGTGGATTTTAGATAATGGTGCCGAATATTTGCATGTCATGGAAGATCGTATTTCTAATATAAAAGAAGAAAAAGCAGAGTTTCTTCAGGCAGTGAAAAAGGGTAAATTTGATCGAAGAGACCAGCATGGATGGAATGGGGAAAAGACCATCATTACACCAGCCTACATATACAAGCCTATTAATTTTGAAGTGTATGGTAATTCTATTGTGGTTAATGATTTTGATGAAGCCATTTCAAAGCTACTTAAAGAAAAAGAGATCAAGCATTATAAGTGTAAGTGCAGAAAATGTGGGAAGATAAGATATTTTTCTGAGGAAACATTACAGACAGAACCAAAGGTCTGTTATCGACCCGTTTACTGCTCATCAAAGTTTACTTATTCTGTAAGGGCTAGTAATGCAAATTACAATAAAAGGAAAAAGTATAAGAATGATGAATCTGTATGTCTGGTAGATAATAGAGATGAAGTTATCCCGGCAGCAGAATATTGTGATGCATGGAATGAGAAAAGAAACAAGGAATTATTAAAACAGGCAGAAAAGGATGCAAAGATAATAGCTGCAATTCCAAGAAAGTATGCGGACAATTATGATGTTGATTATGTGGGATTAAGATATGAGTCTCTTGATGTACTTGAATGCGTGAATGATTCAGTAGAGAGTGTGCCGACTCCATATTATACCCAACGACATCAAAAGAAATATTATGATATTACAGTATATAAAGAATATCGTTGCAGATGTTATCTGTGCGGAAAAGAAAAACTGGTAAAGTGTGATAAGTTTGGCATTTTCCCGCCTACTGAATATGGTTATAGAGCCTATGGTGGATATTGGAGTGATGTTTTTTGCGATTGTCATGCGATTTCCTCTTTTCAGTGGATTGTTACTGATATTTTGATGAAACATGGTATTGATTATAAGGTAGAAGTACCTGTTGATGGAGTGTATGGCATTGATAATGAAACACCTCTACGATTTGATTTTGCCGTTTATAAGGAGGGTAAGATACATGCGTTTATCGAATGCCAGGGCGAGCAACACTTTATGCCAGTTGGGGAATTTGGTGGAGAGCGTAGATTTGCCATTCAGCAGAGAAATGACGAAGAAAAAAGAAAGTATGCCAAGGAGCATGAAATAAAGCTACTTGAGATTTCATATAAGAATAAGAAGTATGAGACTGTGGAATCTATATTACGGAATCAGCTTATTATTTAGGTTTAATGAGTGTATATATAAAAATTGAATGCGGTGGATGAAAATGAAATATATAGATGCGAGAACACAAGGCTCATTAAAACAAGGAGTAATGAAATTTTTAAATCTTTCAGCAGGTAAGATGATACAGATTTTTATGTCCATTTATGAAGACACGGAAAGAGAACCATGGAAGTGGATTAGGGATTTTCTTTCTGATTATATCATAGATGAGACACTTGAGTATATTCAGATGTTCCACCTTTCTCGAAGATTAGATGGAACTGATTTGAAGATGAACAACAATCTGAAGCAACTCCTGTTAGAAGAATCTCCAATATCGAACTTCTTCAAAAAGTATAAAGTAATCTTTAAACCGAGCGAGGGTCATATTGATTTGTATTACATGGGAGAGTTACAACCACTTGATAATGAATTTAGGTATGATGGCGGTAACCTTTGCTATATAAAGTCTAGGCTCGGATATTACAAGAATCAAGATTATTGTGTAAATGGGTTTGCATTTCGGTCATATTTAGAGGAGAATAATTATTTTTCATCATTAGCGAGTTGTCCTGAATTGATAGGAAATATCGAAAGGCTTCTTGGCATTCATGGAATGAGTGCTGATTACTATAATAATAGCAAATATTATTGTATTGAGTATTTGATACCTATGTCGGATGTGATTTTTGATATGGATAATCCACCGAAAACTGATTGCGAAAAAACAGTAGAATTTTTAAGACAGGCAATATTAAGATTATATGATGAATGGGTAGGAAGTAGTTTTATTTGTGACGAGAATCTCATATTGAGACTTTCGGATTACGCAAACATTAAGCCGGAGTGGTTTGTGAGGACAGAAGAATTATAATAAAAACATACTGATATTGAAGAAAAGTTTTTTCATAATGAAAAAGAAAGGCACAATGATATATTGTTTAGGAAGAAGGTTTTCTTTGAGATAACAAACTCTAATTTATTAATGTAAAAGATAATATTTAACCAATAGTAGGAAGTTTTATTATCAGACTGAAATTATTACATCCACAGAGAAGGGAGTGTATAGAATGAGAACTAATTTTGATTATTTAAAAACCGAATCAAAATTTTCTACCTTTGCAGATGTTGCGATATCTGCCGAGAAGATTATTCTTATGGATCCTGAGGCGAGTATTATCAACAGTCGTAGGGCGATGGAATTTGCTTTAAAGTGGATGTATTCAGTTGATGCTGAACTTGAAATGCCATATCAGGACAATTTGCACAGTTTAATGAATGCAGAGGAATATCGACAGATTGTGGGTCCGGACTTGTGGAAGAGAATGGACTACATCAGAAGATGTGGAAATAATGTCGCTCATAGCAATAAGAAATTAGGCAGAGATGAAGCAATGCTTTGTCTTGAGAACTTATTTATATATTTGGATTATATCGCCTATTGTTATTCAGATAAATATGAGGAACATTCTTTTGATAAGTCAATAATTACAACTAGAATCGAGAAGGCTAAGGAGTCAAAGGAAGCTGCCAGTGCAGCCAAGGAGAAATTGGCGAAGGAACAAGAAAAAACTGCGCAGCAAGAACTTGATTTACAGAAACTTATTGCAGAAAACGCTTCGCTAAAGGAAGAATTGTCTGCTCGTAGGCAGGAACAGCAGCAGACTTATGTTCCAAAGCCACTCGACTTGTCGGAGTATAAGACCAGAAAGCTATATATTGATTCGATGCTTATGGATGCAGGATGGACTGAGGGAAAAGATTGGATTAATGAAGTTGAACTTCCTGGAATGCCAAATAAATCTGAGGTGGGATTTGCAGATTATGTCCTTTATGATGATATGCACCGCCCTTTGGCTGTGATAGAGGCGAAAAGAACATGTGCAGATGTTTCAAAGGGAAGACAACAGGCGGAGTTATATGCTGATTTATTAGAACAAAAATATAAGAGAAGACCGGTTATTTTTCTTACAAATGGATTTGAAACGCATATCATTGATGGCAGATATCCGGAGAGAAAGTGTTCGGTAATTTATTCAAAGAGAGACTTGGAGAAGTGGTTCAATTTGTTGACCATGAGAACAAGTCTAAAGCACGTTGTAGTAGATAAAAATATTGCAGGACGTTATTATCAGGAGTCTGCAATTAAAGCGGTATGTAACAGTTTTGACGAAAAGAATCGTAGAAAAGCACTGCTTGTTATGGCAACGGGTTCTGGAAAGACAAGAACCGTCATAGCATTATGTGATTGCTTGTTAAAAGCAGGCTGGGTAAAAAATATTCTTTTCCTTGCAGATAGAAATTCACTTGTTACGCAGGCGAAAAGAAGCTTTGTGAATATGCTTCCTAATTTATCATGCTCTAATCTTGTTGAGGAGAAAGATAATTATAATGCACATTGTATTTTCTCAACTTATCAGACGATGATGAACTGCATTGATACCATTAATGATAAGGAAGGGAAATTATTCACTTGTGGTCATTTTGATCTTGTAATCTGCGACGAGGCACATAGGTCAATTTACAATAAATATAGAGATATTTTTACTTATTTTGATGCCCCATTGGTTGGTCTTACGGCGACACCCAAGGATGAAATCGATAAGAACACATATGGGGTATTTGAATTAGAGAATGGTGTACCAACATACGGATATGATTTAGCCCAGGCAGTAAAAGATGGATATCTTGTTGACTATGTTTCAGTGGAATCAAAGCTTAAGTTCATTGAGCAGGGAATAGTGTATGATGAATTGTCCGAGGAAGATAAGGAAGCATATGAGGAAACTTTCGAAGATGAGCATGGTAATTTACCTGAATCAATTGGTTCATCCGCACTTAATACATGGATATTTAATGAAGACACTATTAAGCAGGTTTTAAATGTCTTAATGACAGATGGCATTAAGATTGATTATGGACAGAAACTTGGAAAGACCATTATTTTTGCGAAGAATCATGATCATGCAGAAAAGATATTAGAAGTATTCCATAGGGAATACCCGCATCTTCCAGACTACGCCAAGGTAATTGATAACTATATGACATATGCACAGAGTGCAATTGATGAGTTTTCAGATGCAAAAAAAATGCCGCAGATTGCCATATCTGTAGATATGTTAGATACAGGGATTGATGTGCCGGAAGTGGTAAACTTGGTTTTCTTTAAGAAAGTAATGAGTAAAGCCAAGTTCTGGCAGATGATCGGACGAGGCACTCGTCTTTGTCCCGGTTTGCTTGATGGCGAAGATAAACAAAAATTTTATATTTTTGATTTTTGCGGTAACTTTGAATTCTTCCGAATGAACAAAGGAAAAGCAACTGCAAATATGATTGCGCTTCAAGGAGCTGTTTTTAATCTGAAATTTGAGATTTCTTATAAGCTTCAGGATATTGAGTATCAGATTGAAAAATTAATTGCTTATCGTAATGCATTAGTAAAGCAGATGAGTGAAAAAGTACAGGAATTACCAAGGGATAATTTTGCTGTTCGTCAGCACTTGAAGTATGTCGATTTGTATTCGGCAGAAGATAATTATCAAGCACTTACCTATGAAGATACATTAATTGTGCGTGAAGAAGTTGCACCTTTAATTCTTCCGGATGGAGATGAAGCAAGTGCAGTTCGATTTGATGCTCTTATGTATGGCATTGAATTAGCTTACTTAATAGGAAAGAAGTATTCAAAAGCCCGCACTGATCTTCACAAAAAGGTCGAAGGAATAGCAAGCGTGGCAAATATTCCTGAAATTCAGGCACAGTCGGAATTGATTAATAAGATTCTGAATACTGATTATGTTGATAATGCCGGAATTGGCGAGTTTGAAGAAATCAGAGAGAAGCTTCGTGATTTGATGAAATATATTCCCAAAGAAACCGTTAAGTATGTGACCAATTTTACGGATGAATTGCTTTCAACGGAGTGGAAGGTATCTGAGCTTGAGAATGATGAATTAAAGAATTACAAGGCAAAAGCAGAATATTATATCAGACAGCATCAGGATAATATCGCCATTGCTAAGCTAAAAACAAATAAACCGTTGACGCCAACTGATATTGAGTCGCTTGAAGAAATCTTATGGCGGGAGGTTGGTACTAAGCAGGATTATGAGCATGAATTTGGAACCAAGCCATTAGGAGAATTTGTGCGGGAAATTGTCGGATTGGATATGAATGCAGCTAAGGAGGCTTTTTCGGAGTATCTGACCAATACAAGCCTCGATAGCAGGCAGATTTACTTTGTTAACCAGATAGTTGAATATATTGTTCATAATGGAATAATGAAGGATCTTTCTGTTCTTCAGGAATCCCCATTTACGGATCAGGGAAGTGTTGTTGAGATATTTACTGATTTGACATTATGGATGGGGATTAGAAAAGTTATAGATAATATTAATGCTAATGCGGCAGCGTAAGAAGGATAGAAATATGAAACCCCAAGGGCAACCCCTTTTTCGTAGATAAATTTCAGGGGCAGGTGTGATTCGTATGGATTACATCTGCCCCTGTGTAGGGCTATCTATTTCCCGACAGCCCCTTTAGACGGATAAATCATTATCCCTTATCAGCCCTTTTCGCAACCTCTCTCTCCTGTATCTCGGGCGGGGTTTGCTCATATCTTACAAAGGAATAGGAGTATGAGCCGCTTCCGCCGGTTATTGAGCGCAAATCGGTATTATAGCCATAAAGTTCCATGTATGGAATATCGGCTACAATTTCCTGATAGCCATTTGCCTCGGGGCTCATGGAAAGAATACGGGCACGACGTTTGTTTAAATCCCCCGTAATATCGCCGGTATATTTGTCAGGTATAAGTACCTTTAAGGAGGCTATTGGCTCTAATAAAACAGGCTTAGCGTCCAGAAATCCCTTTTTGAAGGCCTGTATGGTGGCAACTTTAAATGCCATTTCTGAGGAGTCAACTGTGTGGTACGAGCCGTCATATAACACAGCCTTCACGCCAACGACAGGATATGATGCCAGTGGTCCGCTCGTCACGGATTCCTGTATTCCCTTTTCAACGGCAGGAAAATAATTTTTGGGAACAGCACCGCCGACAACACATTGGTCAAATACATATGGTGTTTCCAAATCTCCCGATGGCTCAAAGGTCATTTTTACGTGACCGTACTGTCCGTGCCCGCCGGATTGTTTCTTATACTTATATTCCACGTCAGATTTTTTCAGTATGGTTTCATGGAATGCAATCTTTGGTTTTTCAAGCTCGATTTCAACCTTATATCTGTCTAAGAGCTTTGAGACAACGACCTCAAGGTGCTGATCGCCGATTCCGTATAGGAGGGTTTGAGCGTTTGCAGTATCATTTTCAACCTTAAGGGTCAAATCCTCGGACATTAACTTTTGAAGGGCCTGAGAAACCTTGTCATCGTCTCCCTTCTTTTTTACGGTATATCTCTTATATGTGTATGGTGTGGAAATGTTAGCGCGGAGGTAGGCAACAGGATTTTTTTGAGTGGAAAGCGAGTCCGTTGTTGTAACGGAAGTAAGCTTTGCCAGGGCGCCTATATCGCCGGCATGCAGTTCTTTTGTTTCCTCCGGCTTATTACCACGCATCACATAAAGCTTTCCGATTTTTTCCTCAACGCCCTTGTGATGGTTATACATTATGTCATCGGTTTTTAATACACCTGAATTAACCTTGATCAGGGAGTATTTTCCAATGAATGGGTCTGCAATCGTTTTCCAGACATAAGCAGATTTTGGTTTTGAAAAATCATAATCAGCATTAAATATCTCGTTTGTTTTTGTATTGATACCTGAACAGCTTCGTTTCTCAGGGCTTGGCAGATATTTTACAATGTCAACCATCAGTGTGAAGATACCACGGGCCAATGTGTTGGAGCCCATAAGCACAGGCACAATACCGCCTTCAGCCACGTTTACCCTGAGGGCCTGCCTTATTTCATTTTCTGAAAATTCATCGCCGTTAAAATAACGCTCAAGAAATTCATCATTTGTCTCGGCAACAGCCTCCATAAGTGCGGCCCGGCATATATTTAAGTTTTCTTTGGAATATTCGGGAACGTCCATTTTTTCCACGTCGCCATGTGAGGTCCAGCGTTTTGCCCGTTGCTGTAATACATTTACATATCCGACAAATTCCTTATTTTCGCGCACGGGAAGATGGAACGGCGCTATGTGTTTTCCATACATATCCTGTAAATCCTGTACGACCTGCCTGTAGCTTGCGTTATCGTTATCCATATTAGTGACGAAGATCATGCGTGGCAGTTTATATTTTTCACATATTTCCCATGCTTTTTTTGTTCCGACCTCAACCCCGTTTTTGCCTGATATAACGATGATGGCAGCATCGGAAGCTGATACCGCTTCCTCAACTTCCCCAACAAAATCAAATGCGCCGGGAGTATCTAAAATATTGACCTTGGTGTCTTCCCATATAATGGGAATAACTGAAGTGTTGATGGAAATATGACGTTTGATTTCCTCCTTGTCATAGTCGCTTATTGTATTACCGTCAGTTACCTTTCCCATACGTGTTGTCATTTTGGCAAGGTATGCCATAGCTTCCACAAGGCTTGTTTTCCCGCATCCGCTGTGTCCGAGCAAAACAACATTTCTAATTTTGTCTGTGGTGTAAATATTCATAAGGGCCTCCCTTCCTGATGCATCGCCGCATTCCGAATTTCCATTGCATAATACTTAAATTTACATGGTAAATCCACATTTTTGACTAAAATGTCGGTATAATATGTACAAAGTTACTATTATTTTTAGATGCATCGTGTTATCTTTGGTTAATTTTAACATAATAAGAGGCTGTGTGCAATTTTTATATCAATTAGGATAGCGTAAGTTTATTGTAGG
>DEUB01000007.1 GCA_002362385.1 Lachnospiraceae bacterium UBA3273 | reverse complement strand
CTTGAAAGGATGACGGCACATATATTTATACGGGGTCGAAAAAAATTCGCCACTCCTCCTTCCGTGCTCTGTAGTGTATTGCTATTCCCTATAAGAATTATAAATCAAAGAGTGGAGGGGCACAACTTTTTTCATAACTTGTTTGTGCCTTGAGCGAAGCGAAAGGAATGATAAAATTTATGAAAGGATTTAACCGAGAAAATCAATTGCTTTCTCTTTGCGGATTGAATTGCGGGCTATGCCCCATGCTTTTAGGAAATTACTGTGGCGGCTGCGGTAACGGTAATCAATCATGCAAAATTGCAAAATGCAGTCTGGAACACGGAAAGATTGAATACTGTTATGAATGCGAACAATATCCATGTGAGAAATATCAACACATTGATGAATATGACATTTTTATTACGAGCAGGCGAAAGAAAGCAGATTTAGAAAGAGCGCAGAGCATAGGCATTGAGCAATATAATCGTGAACAGCGGGAAAAGGTGCAAATTCTTTCCTACTTACTCTCCAACTATAATGACGGGCGCAGGAAAAATTTCTTTTGCGTGGCGGTCAATTTATTAGAGCTTTCAGAGATACAGGAAGCGATGGAACAAATACGGTCAAATAACGAATTATCCTCACTGCCATTTAAGGAACAATGTTTGTATGTGGCAGGGGTGTTTCAAAAGATTGCCGACAGAAGGAATATAAAACTAAAACTTATCAAGAAGAAGTAGTTTACAAATTTCAGATTCTTATAATTATTAAACAACAAAATGACCGGAGGGGAATGTTATGAGATTAAGACCTTTTATACCATGTCGTGATTTTGAGGAAATTAAAAACTGGATTTC
This sequence comes from Lachnospiraceae bacterium UBA3273, assembly GCA_002362385.1. Classification (GTDB taxonomy): domain Bacteria; phylum Bacillota; class Clostridia; order Lachnospirales; family Lachnospiraceae; genus UBA2882. The sequence goes on along the minus strand of DEUB01000007.1, from coordinate 62,161 downwards.
GGATGAGAGAACACACGCTATGTGGTGTGCCAATCTTATGAAATATCCAATTGAGAAAGAAAGTTTTGACGGTCTGATGCTGGAGGAAGCAGCCCGGTTTGGCAATAGTCCGTATGTAGCAACTACAGACGATGGAAAAGTAATAGGATTCTTTTGCTATTCAGTAGATTTAAGCACAAACGAGGGCATGCTCAAATTTGTAATGATCGATCCTTCACAACGGGGAAAAGGCTTGGGAAAAGCGATGTTACAACTGGCTGTTGAATATGCTTTTCACATAACGAAGGCAGATGCAGTCTGCCTCAATGTTTTCCCGGAAAATAAAAGGGCGAAAAAGTGTTATGAAAGTGTTGGATTTACAGAAAGAAAGACAGATGCGGATGCATTTCGTTATAAAGATGAATCCTGGGGAAGATGTAATATGGTAATCAAGAAAGCATAGGGGAAATTCAGTCTTCCTCCTACAGCCACTCCTCCTTTTCGCTTTCTTCCCCATTGCTCATTCTGAGCTTTTCCCGGTTCTGCAAGGTCCGCTCCCTTTTCTCCCTTCTGAACGTCTTAGGGGACATCCCCGTCAACTGCCTGAAAATCTTATGAAAGGCCTCCGCAGACTGGTAGCCGCAGGAAAGGGCAATACTTTCCACGGAAATATCCGTTACCGTCAGCATGTGCTGGGCTCTTGTAATCCTGAAATTCTGAAGATATTTAATGGGCGACATTCCCGTATATTCCTTAAAAAGAGAACTTAAATAGCTGCGGTTTATGCCCACGTAATCCGATATTTCTTCCACAGAAACAGGAAGGCTGTAGTGGTTTTGGATATAGGCGATTGCGTGGTTTACATAAGTATTGCCGGAAGGCGTTTCTATTTTAGTCTGCTGGGCTTTGGCAATGGCGGATAAAAACAGATAGAGCATGCCCGTCAGTCTGTAGCTATCAGCCTGATTGGAGTAATTGTGCGCTAACATGTCGAAAACATATTTCTTTAATTTATCTCCCTCTTCACAGGTAAAAATGGGGTTTTCCTGGGAAAGTCCCACTGCATGGAGCATTTTCCCCGCTTCCCTTCCTGAAAAGCCTACCCAGACATAGACCCAGGGATTGGCTTTGTCCGAAATATAGGTAACCTGGTAATCGGGTTCAATGAGAAAGCCCTGCCCTTTTTTTAAATGGTAGGTTACGTTATTGACCATGAATTTCCCTTCGCCCTCCAATATGAAATGGATCAAGTAGAAGGATTTGACACAGGGGCCTGCTTTATGGAGCGGTTCGGTTACGGAATGACCGAAAACATTCAGATACAGATCCGATTCGGATGCTCCCGGGACTTCGATACAAATGCTTTTTTCCATACAATATCTCTTTCCGCCCTGCATTTTTGATAAACAAAGACGTTTTTGACAGACAAGGGCTTTTTTATATTCTGGAGAAAATGACAGATACTAAGTATTACTTATCATATGCGGAAAGAAAATGCAACAAAATCATTTAACAAATGGACATGTTTTTGTAACCGTAAAACATATAATAATAGAAATATTTATAGTACAATCAAGAAAAGTTAGGAATCCTGCAGCGGCCGTAAAGTTTATGTGTGGGAGTCACAAAAAATATAGGAAAAAAGTGAAGAAGGGAGCAGGCTATGAAAAATCTGAATGTAATCAGGGATGAACTGCAAAAGGGAATGTATGACGGCAGGTTTAAGGACGTTTACGTGGATGAAGGATTTGTTTCCTATAACAGGGAACGGTATGTGGATGCGCTGGATAAATTCAGGGAATTATTCGGGGAGAAGAAAGTGGGGTTATACAGTGCGCCGGGCAGAAGCGAGGTATGCGGCAACCATACGGACCACCAGAACGGGCATGTACTGGCGGCTTCCATCAATCTGGACGCCATAGCGGTGGCAGCTCCTGTTACAGAAGGAAAGGTAAGGCTTAAATCCGGCGATTCTCCTATGATAGAAATGGATATTTATGATTTAGAAAAGAAGGAAGAGGAGAAGGAAACGACGGAAAGCCTCATCAGGGGCGTTGCGGCCGGACTTCAAAGAATGGGATACCGCACCGGCGGTTTCGAAGCCTATGTGACAAGCGACGTGCTCATGGGGGCGGGAATGTCTTCTTCCGCCGCTTTTGAAAGCCTCATAGGGACCGTTTTTTCGGGGCTGTACAATGAAATGAGCATATCTTCCGTGGATATTGCCAAAGCGGGACAGATTGCGGAAAACGAATATTTCGGCAAACCCTGCGGGCTGATGGACCAGATGGCGTGCAGTGTGGGCGGCCTGATCTATATTGACTTTAAGGAAAAAGAAAATCCTGTCATAGAACAGGTTCCCTGCGATTTCGAGAAAAAGGCATACAGCCTGTGTATTGTAGATACCAAGGGATCCCATGCGGACTTAACGGACGACTATGCGGCGATCCCTGAGGAAATGGGGCGGGTGGCGGCCTTTTTTGAAAAGAAACTATTAAGGGAAGTAGAGCCTTTGGAATTTTTCAAAAATATTGGAAGGCTTAGGGAAAGTGTGGACGACAGGTGCGTCCTTCGGGCAATGCATTTCTTTACGGAGCAGGAGCGGGTAAAGGAAGGGGTGGACGCCCTGAAAAAGGATGATTTTGACGGCTTTCTGGATGTGATCAGGAGAAGCGGCGAGTCTTCCGTAAAGCTTTTGCAGAATATTTACAGCCCCAAGGAACCGCACGTCCAGAATATGACCGTTGCCTTAGGAGCCAGTGAATACGTATTGAAGGACAGAGGCGTGTGCAGGGTGCACGGAGGCGGTTTTGCAGGAACCATACAGGCATTTGTGAAAAACGAAGCAGTAGAGGAATATCGGGCATTCATAGAATCCATATTCGGAGAAGGCGCATGCCATGTGCTGAAAATAAGACCCTATGGCGGGATCGAAATATAGCCGGTATATGGGCAGAGGAAATTCGTTTCATTATGGTAAGCGAATATTTACTATGGGCGCAGGATTATTGCAAGAGGTAGAAAGAAAGGAGAACACAATGATTCATACTTATATAAAACAGTTGGTAGAATATGGAATAGACAACGGCCTTTTGGAGCCTTGCGACAGGATCTATACCACCAACATACTGCTTGATATGCTGAAAATGGACGCCTATGAGGATCCGGGGGAAGTAAAAAAAATAGAAACGCCCTCTGATTTAGAGGAAACCTTAAAGGGCGTATTGGATTATGCCTTAGAGAAAAATATCATTGAGGAGGATTCCGTTGTACTCAAGGATCTGTTTGACACAAAGATCATGAATGCCCTGATGCCAAGGCCCGGGGAAGTGATCGGGGCTTTCTGGGAAAAGTATGAAAAATCCCCCAAAGAGGCAACGGATTATTATTATCATTTAAGCAAGGTGTCCGATTATATCAGGACCTACAGGATCGAAAGAGATAAGAAATGGGTAGTTTCCACAGAGTATGGGGATATTGACATTACCATCAATCTTTCCAAACCGGAGAAGGATCCCAAAATGATAGCCCTTGCGGGAACCATGAAATCCTCATCCTATCCCAAATGTCAGCTCTGTATGGAAAATGAAGGGTATGCGGGGCGGATCAACCATCCGGCAAGGGAAAACCACAGGATCATTCCCATTGAAATTCAGGGGAAGAAGTGGGGCTTTCAGTATTCGCCCTATGTGTATTATAACGAGCACTGCATCGTATTTAACGGGGAGCATGTGCCAATGGCAATCAACAGGGCCGCTTTTGAAAAAATGTTTGATTTCATCAGGCAGTTTCCCCATTATTTTGTGGGTTCCAATGCGGATCTTCCCATTGTAGGAGGTTCTATTTTAAGCCATGACCATTTTCAGGGCGGCAATTATACCTTTGCTATGGCAAAGGCTCCCGTTGAACAGGAAGTGGTATTGAAAGGCTTTGAGGATGTGAAGGCCGGAATTGTAAAATGGCCTATGTCGGTCATCCGGTTAAACGGAGAGGACAGCGGGAGGATCATAGAGCTTGCGGACAGGATCCTTCACGCATGGAGGGGCTATTCGGATGAAGCGGCCTTTATTTTTGCAGAGACGGATGGGGAGCCGCATAACACCATTACGCCCATTGCCAGGATCAGGGAGGAAAGGTATGAACTGGACCTGGTGCTTCGGAATAATATTACGACGAAAGAGCATCCCCTGGGCCTTTATCATCCATGGGAGGAGTTCCATCATATCAAAAAAGAAAATATCGGCCTGATCGAGGTTATGGGGCTGGCGGTGCTTCCTGCAAGGCTTAAAGACGAGATGGAGGAATTGAAGGCCGCCATTTTAGATAAAAAGGACATAAAATCCGTGGAAAGTATTGCGAAACATGCCAGGTGGGTTGACAGCTTTATGGGTAAGTATGGTATGGTAGATGAGAGCAATGTTGATGAAATACTTCAGAATGAAATAGGGGAAGTGTTTAAGAAAATTCTGGAATGCGCCGGCGTTTATAAACGGACCGAAGCCGGTAAGGAGGCATTTGAAAAGTTTATCCGGTATGTAAACGGAAACATTTAAGAGGGAACGTATGAATAAAGGCGTATGAGAAAAACGTATTGGCAAAAGCATATAAAAAAGAATCCAGGTTTGAAAGGAGCAGAAAAATGAAAATTTTAGTAACAGGCGGAGCAGGCTATATCGGAAGCCATACATGTGTGGAGCTGTTGGAGGCAGGCTATGATGTAGTAGTAGTGGATAATCTTTATAATGCCAGCGAGAAGTCCGTTGAAAGAGTAAAAGAGATCACAGGAAAGGATCTTACATTTTATCAGGCGGACATTCTGGATGAGGAAGCTCTCGATAAAATATTTGAAAAGGAAAAGGTGGATGCTGTCATTCATTTCGCAGGCTTGAAGGCGGTGGGAGAATCCGTTGCGAAGCCTTTGGAATACTATAAGAACAATATTACGGGAACATTGATCTTATGCGACGTTATGAGGAAGCATAAGGTTAAGAATATTATTTTCTCATCTTCCGCTACGGTTTACGGGGATCCTGCTTTTATCCCCATTACCGAGGAATGTCCTAAGGGAACGCCTACCAACCCTTACGGCTGGACCAAGAGCATGATCGAGCAGATCCTTATGGATTTCCACACTGCGGATGCGGAATGGAACGTGATCCTGCTGCGGTATTTCAATCCTATCGGCGCCCACAAGAGCGGCCTGATCGGGGAAGATCCCAAGGGAATACCCAATAACCTTCTTCCCTATGTGGCACAGGTTGCTATCGGCAAACTGGAATGTCTTGGGGTGTTCGGGGACGATTACGATACGCCTGACGGAACCGGCGTAAGGGATTATATCCATGTGGTAGACCTTGCCAGGGGGCATGTAAAGGCAATCGATAAGATCAAGGAAAATCCCGGCGTGAAAATTTACAATCTGGGTACGGGCAAGGGCTACAGCGTTTTAGATATCGTAAAGGCCTTTAGTAAGGCCTGCGGCCATGATATTCCTTATGTGATAAAAGAAAGAAGGCCCGGGGATATTGCGACCTGCTATTCCGACGCCAGCCTTGCCAAAAAGGAACTGGGCTGGGAAGCGGAATACGGGATTGAGGAAATGTGCGCAGATTCCTGGAACTGGCAGAAAATGAATCCTAACGGATATGAAGAAGCTTAATAAAATAAGCAGAATGTATAGAGAGAAGGAACAGGCAGGAATAAAGGGGTATGAGACCGGCAGGTTCTAAAATAATGGGAGGAAGGATTTATATGGAGAAGGCATGGTGGAAGGAAGCGGTGGTATATCAGATCTATCCCAGAAGCTTTTGCGACAGCAACGGGGACGGAATCGGGGATATACAGGGAATTATTTCAAAGCTGGATTATATCAGGGATTTAGGGGTTGATATTATCTGGCTGTCCCCTGTTTATCAGTCTCCAAATGATGACAACGGTTACGATATCAGCGATTATCAGGCCATTATGGATGAATTCGGGACCATGGAGGATTTTGACGAGCTGCTTATAAAAGCTCATGACAGGGGACTTAAGATCATTATGGACCTTGTGGTAAACCATACGTCCGATGAGCACAAATGGTTTGCGGAAAGCAGGAAAGGCAGGGATAATCCTTACAGGGATTTCTATATCTGGGCTGAAGGAAAGAACGGTATGGCGCCTAATAACTGGGGCTCCTGGTTCGGCGGACCGGCATGGGAATACGACGAAAAGACGGATATGTACTATCTTCATATTTTTTCAAAGAAGCAGCCGGACTTAAACTGGGATAATGAGAAAGTGCGGACCGCGGTTTTTGATATGATGACCTGGTGGCTGGATAAGGGTATCGACGGCTTCAGGATGGACGTGATCAGTCTGATCTCAAAGGTTCCGGGATTTCCCGACGGGGAAAAGGGAGAAGGGCTGTATGGGGATTTGACGCCTTTTTGCGCCCACGGGCCCCATGTCCACGAATATCTGCGGGAAATGAACGAGCGCGTCCTTTCCAAATACGATATTATGACGGTGGGGGAGGCGGCCTGCGTTACCCTGGAGGAAGCGAAGAAATATGCGGGATATGACAGACATGAGCTGAATACGGTATTTCAGTTCGAGCATGTGGAGGGCGTAAAGGGGCCTCTGGGAAAATGGACAGATGAGAAGCTTTCCTTAACGCAGCTGAAGCGTATTTTCAAAAAATGGGATGAAGGGATGGACGGCATCGGATGGAATACCCTTTTTTGGAGCAATCACGACCAGCCCCGGGCAGTATCCCGGTTTGGAGACGATTCGCCAAAGTACAGGGAACTGTCGGCCAAGATGCTTGGCACCTGCCTTCATATGATGCGGGGGACCCCTTATATTTACCAGGGAGAAGAGCTGGGCATGACCAATGCGGGATTTGAAAGGCTGGAACAGTATAGAGATTTAGAATCCATTAACGCTTACCGGGAGTATGTATCAGGCGGCAGGGCATCCCATGAGGAGATGATAAAGTACTTAAAGTTTATCAGCAGGGATAATGCCAGAACGCCCATGCAGTGGGAGGATGCTCCAAACGGAGGCTTTACAGAGGGAACGCCCTGGATTGAGGTAAACGGCAATTATAAGGAAATCAATGCAGCTTTGGAAACGGCGGATACAGATTCTGTTTATGCATATTATAAGGAATTGATCAGGCTGCGCCATGAAATGGAGATCATCGTGTATGGCTCTTTTGAACTGCTTATGGAGGACAGCGAAGAAGTGTTTGCCTATAAGAGGGAATATGAGGGAAAGAGCTTGTTTGTATTATGCAATTTTACAAAAGAGGAAGTGATATGTCCGGAAGCTTTCCGGGAAGGAAAGCTTGTGATCGGCAATTATAAGGGAGAAGCAAAGGATGTTTTAAGGCCTTATGAAGCGGCTGTATATATTGTTTAAGGAAACGGCATTGGACTAAAATACTTTTAAAATGACGGGGGAATTCATAATGATTACGATTAAAGAGATAGCGGCGATTTTGTGTGTCAGTCCTACAACGGTGTCCAATGTTGTCAACGGCCATACAGAAAAAATGTCTGTGACTACGAGGAAACGGATCGAAGATGCGCTGGTAAAGTACGGGTTTAACAAGGTACAGCACGAAGAGGACTACAGCAAGGCGTTAAAGCTTGTTACGGTGGATTTTTATCTGCGGAATAAGGAGAAGGTCTTTATGGATCCCTTCTGCTCGGAGCTGATGGATGCCATATGTGAAAAACTTCAGGAATACGGCAGGTATCCCGTGATCGGAACGCCGAAGGACCAGGAGGATATTTATCATAAGCTGCAGGCGCGCAATATTGAAGGCGGTATTGTGGTGGGCTTTAATCCCTGGGATTGCGAAGGCTTTTCAGAGAAGCTTGAAAAGCCGGTGGTTTTTATTGACTGCGGGGAAGGCAATTATGACAATGTGGGAATCGACGATTATGGCGGCGGTAAAAAAATAACCGAATTCATGCTGCATCAGGGACATCGGAAAATCGCCTTTTTCTGCGACAGGAAAAGTCCCGTATCCAGTAATTTCGAAAGGTTCAGGGGATACTGTGATGCTTTAAAGGACGAAGGGATCTTATACAACAACGAGGATTACTATTATCTGCCAGATGAAAGAAATCCCAGAAGGGAAGCTTTGCGGAATTTTGCCGTCACGGCAAAACAAAAAGGTTATACGGCTGTTTTTGTAGTATCGGATATGCTGGCAAATGAAGCCATTAATGTTTTCTTTGAGGAAGGCTTACGGGTGCCGGATGACATATCCGTGACCGGTTTTGACGACAATATTTATGCAAGGCTGAGCCGTCCCATGCTGACGACTATCAGGCAGTCTGTGGATGAAAAGGGAAAGGAAGCGGTCAAGCTTCTTATGAACCGGATAAGAGGGCAGGAGGTAATCGCAAAATCCTTTAAGCTTCCGGTGGAATTGATCGTGAGGGGAAGCGTGAAAAATAATTTTTAATTTTAGTTAAGTATCAGGCGTCCAGGGGGATGTGTCAGGCAGAAAAGGATTGAACTGCCGAAGCATTTCCCAGGGCGCTTTTTTGTGCGGTTTATGGGATTGCCATGTTTGAGATATTCCACAACATTAAATTGTGCATATTGTACAAAAATATCCGCAGAAATATGTCTAAAAAATCGGTTATGCACATAATATATTGCAAAACAAAACATAACTAAATAATATTTTTTGTATGAAGCTGAAATGAAACAATGAATCTGGTCAAAAAACAAGGAGGTAGAAGATGGCTAAAAAGAAAAAGCTGACGGCATTATTTCTGGTTACGGCCCTTACTTTGAGCCTTTTACTTGGCGGCTGCGGTAACGGAGAAAATGCCGAAGGAAAAGTTGTGATCGAGCTGGTTCAGTACAAACCTGAAGCGGTGGATGCGTTTGAGGCGTTAGAGGAAAAGTTCAATGCGGAGCATGACGACATTGAACTGGTAATCGACTCCCCTAACGACGCAATGACTATTTTGAAAACAAGATTCATAAGAGAAGACAATCCGGATATTATCGGAATTGGCGGAGATATTAATTATTCCAACTTCCTGGATGCGGAAATGTTAATGGATATTTCCGATTTTGACGGACTTGCGGATATCAAGGAAAACTATCTGGAAACCAATAAGGATCTGGAGTATGTACCTTTAGACGGCGTGTATGCCGTGCCCTATATGGCAAATGCCGCAGGCGTGCTTTATAACAGGGATATGTTTGAAGAGCACGGATGGACCATTCCCACGACATGGGAGGAATTTATAGCCCTTTGCGAGACCATTGAGGCTGAAGGAGTACAGCCCCTGTATTTCGGATATAAGGATACATGGACCTGCCTTGCGCCCTGGAATGCCATTGCGGTCGATCTTTGCGAAAGCGACATTGCATATCAGGTAAACAGCGGAAATGCTACCTATGCGGAAGCATATAAAGAGGTGGCAGTTAAAACAAAGGCGCTGCTTGAATATGCACAGCCTACTCCTGTGGCATACAGCTATAACGATGCATGTACGGCTTTTGCCAGAAATCAGTCCGCAATGTATGTCATCGGTAATTATGCGATTCCCCAGATCAAATCCGTAAATCCGGATATGAATATCGGTTCCTTTGTATTTCCGGCAAGCAGCAATGCCGATGAAAATGTGCTGAATTCCGGAAACGACCTGATGTTCTGCGTGATGGAGGACTGCGAAAATAAGGAGGCGGCATATGAAGTGCTCCGTTTTCTGTTGGAGGATGAAAACGTACAGATCTATCTGGACGACCAGAGCGCAGTACCCTGCAAAAAGGGAGAGTTTCCCATTGCTTATGAATTAGAGGATATGAGCGAATATATCAATAACGGTATTGTCGCCGATTATCAGGATCATCACTATCCTACCGAGATGGCGGTAGACGCCATGATTCAGACCTATCTTTTAGACGACAGTGAAAATGCCCTGGATACTTTTCTGACCAGATTTGATACCGAGTGGATCAGATATAACCGGGATATTATCGCAAAGGTCAAAAAATATCAGGAGAAGGGGGAATAGATGATGGGAAAGAAGAAAAAAGAGAATATTTATGTGGATAGGTCCTGGACTAAAAATGATAAGATCTTCTTAGGGATATTGATTCCCGTACTGGTCTTATTCTTCTGCTTTAATACGCTTCCTTTATTGAAAGGCTTCTACTATGGCCTTACAAACTTTAAAGGCTACGGCAGCTATGATTTTGTGGGACTAAGGAACTTCCGGGATATTTTTACGGATGTCCGCGTAGGAAAATCTTATCTGTTTACTTTCAAATATGCGATCGTCATGACCCTGGCGGTAAATGTGATCAGCCTGATTTTAGCTCTGGGATTGAACAGGGAAATTAAAGGAAAAAGCGCATTAAGAGGCATTTACTTTGTTCCCAACATCTTAGGCGGACTGGTAGTGGGCTACATTTTCAGCTTTATTTTTACCTATATCCTTCCTGCCATCGGCAATGCTACGGGGATCGGGTTTTTACAGAACAGTATGTTGGCAAGCACAAAAACTGCGTGGATTGCCATTGTCATTGTAGGAGCATGGCAGGGAATCGCCATGAATACCATTATTTATATATCCGGCTTACAGACGGTGCCGGTGGATGTATACGAAGCGGGAATGCTTGACGGGGCAACAGGCTGGACCAAATTCCGCAAGCTGACCTTCCCTTTGATCTTACCTTTCTTTACCATTAATCTGGTGCTTTGTATGAAAAATGCCCTGATGGTATTTGACCAGATCATGGCTTTGACAAAGGGCGGTCCTTCCCAGAGTACGGAGTCCATTTCCTACCTGATCTACAACAACGGTATGAGCGGCGGACAGTTTGGATTCCAGAGTGCCAATGCATTCTTATTCTTTATAATGATCGTAGTTATTTCGTTCCTGCAAATGAAATTCTTAGGTGGTAAGGAGGAGCAGTTATAATGGAAAATAATAAAAAAGACAAAAATCAAAATGTAGCTGCTGACGTAACGGAAGAAGTTGTTCTTAACACCGGGGCGGAGGCGGAAAAAGAAAAAACAGCAGGGGCAGCAGAAAAGGCAGAGGCAGCGAAGGCAGAAAAGCCGGCAGTTAACGATTATAAATTAAAGAAGGGCATTATAGGCGGCAAAGCGGCTAACCGCATTATCAACGTGCTTTTGGTGCTGGGATGTCTGACCATTTTATTCCCTTTATATATGACGGTCATCATTGCGTTTAAACAGCCTACGGAGATGACAAACGATGTGGCGGGGGCTTTGGCGTTTCCTTCCCAGTGGAGCTTCGATAACTTCAGGGAAGCCATGAGGGTAACGGATTTCTGGCACTCTCTCGGCAACAGCTTCCTGTTGACAGGCGTAACGGTTGTCATCTGTATTCTGCTCCATTCCATAGCGGGATACGTAATCGGAAGGAAGATGGAAAAGCACAGCGTATTTAAGATTTCCTATTTTTATATTGTCAGCGGTATGTTCGTACCCTTTGCGGTATTGATGATGCCCTTGATCAAACAGACGGCGCAGTTAGGAATTGCTAACCGTGTTGGCGTCATCGTCCTTTATGTGGTGTTCTTTATGCCCATGAACATGATGTTATATACCAGCTATTTAAAGAACATCCCCATCGCTTTGGAGGAGGCCGCATATGTGGACGGCGCTACGGCGTGGCAGACCTATTGGAGGATCATTTTCCCCAACATGAAGCCCATGCACGCTACGGTGGCGGTTTTAACGGCAATGAGCACATGGAACGATGTTATGACGCCTTTGGTCATTATGTCGGGTACGGACCAGAATACCCTGCCGCTGGCGCAGTTAAATTTCCAGACACAGTTCGGTACCAACTATAATCTGGCATTTGCGTCTTATCTGTTAGCGCTTTTGCCGATCATGATCTTCTACATTATCTGTCAGAAACAGATTATCAACGGTGTTGTAAACGGTGCGGTAAAATAGAGGAATTTGCATATGGATTTAAAACAAAGTTACCATGAACTTTATGGATACAATGGGATAACAGAATACCGCTGGAACCAGCTTATGGACATTATGGAAAAAGCAAAAAAGACCCGTCCCGCAGCCCTGAAAAGGGCTGACGGGGCGGGCAATGACTGGTACCGGTCGGAAAAAATGGTGGGTATGATGCTGTATCTGGACAGATTCAGCGAAGACCTGTCAGAATTTGAAAAAAGGATAGATTATCTTGCAGAGCTGGGCATTACCTATGTACATTTTATGCCTCTTTTAAAATCCAGGGAGGGCAATAACGACGGCGGATATGCGGTTTCCGATTATCTGATGGTGGATGAAAAATTCGGGACCATGGACCAGCTTGAAAGGGTCATAAAGCTGTTAAAGAAAAAGGGAATCCGCACCTGTATTGATTTTGTTTTGAATCATACGGCCAAGGAGCATATATGGGCAAAAGAATGCTTAAAGGGAAATCATGATTATGATGATATGTATTTCATGTTTGATGATGATACCGTGCCAAATGAATACGAGAAAACCCTGACGGAGATATTTCCCAAAGTTGCGCCGGGCAACTTCACTTATTACCCGGAACTGAAAAAATATGTCATGACCAGATTTTATGAATTTCAGTGGGATTTAAACTATGGGAATCCGCAGGTTTTCAATAAAATCGTGGAGGTGCTTCTCGCCCTTGCCAATAGGGGCGTGGACATCTTCCGCTTAGACGCCATACCTTATATGTGGAAGGAATTAGGGACAAGGTGCATGAATCATCCCAATGTCCATAAACTCCTTAAGATGATGTATAAGATCGTACAGGAGGTCTGCCCCAGCGTTATTTTTCTGGGAGAGGCGATCGTAGAACCTTTTGAGATCGTAAAATATTTCGGGGACAGGGAGAACAAGGAATGCAATGTCATGTATAACGCATCCTTTATGGTCCTGCTCTGGAACTCCCTTGCCACAAGGGACGTAAGGCTTATGGGACGTTCTCTTTCCATAGATTACGGAATACCCGACGATGGGATCTGGATCAATTATGCAAGGTGCCACGATGACATCGGCTGGGGCTTTGAAACGGAAATCCTTAAAGACATGGGTCTGGATCCGGAGATGCATAAGCAGTATATCATCCGGTATATGGAAGGAAAGTTTCAGGGAAGCTTTGCCAAGGGCGAGCTTTATGAATACAATCCTGTGACGAATGACGCCAGAAACTGCGGAACCCTCGCTTCCCTGTGCGGTTTGGAGCAGGCGTTAAATGAAAAGCATATGTATAAGGTGGAACTTGCGGTAAAAAGGATTTTACTTTTGCATTCGGTTATTATATCCTATACGGGAATACCGCTTTTATACAGCGGAGATGAGATCGGACAGCTCAATGACTGGAGCTATAAGGAATTTCCCCAGTATGCAGGGGATTCCAGATGGCTTCACAGGGGGAAGATGGATTGGGCGGCGGCGGAAAAAAGGACCGATTTAAGCACGATAGAAGGCCAGATTTTCGGAAAGCTCAAGAATATGATATCCATTAGAAAGTCCAATGAGTATTTCAGTGCGGATCACAAAGCCGTACCCGTAGATACGGGAAACGATGCGGTATTTGGGTTCCACAAGGCGGATAAGATGCTGGTTCTGGCAAACTTCTCGGAAAGCGAACAGTGGGTGGATGCAAAGGCCTTTGACTGGTTCGGGCTGCCGGGAGAAATGAAGGATCTGATCACGGGAAGGCCTGTCCGTTCTTATGATAACCATATTCAGCTGGGACCTTACGAATATCTCTGGCTGGTGTAATAAAAGAAAGGGAATGTAAATTATGGGGATTATTGTCAATGGCTCTTTGTTTACGCTTCATACAAAAAACAGCACTTATCAGATGAAGGTGGATGATAAGGGCGTCTTACTGCACACATACTATGGAAAAAGAACGGATGAGACGGATTATTCCTATCTGATTTCCTTTGCCGACAGGGGATTTTCGGGAAATATCGCTGCGGCAAGGGGGGACCGGACCTATTCTTTGGACTATCTGCCCCAGGAGTTTCCGGTATGCGGAAGCGGGGATTACAGGGTAAGCTGCCTGAATGCGGATCTGGGTGCGGGGGTCAACGACTGTCTGCTCTTTTTCGACAGCTACAGGACCTATCGGGGGAAATATTCCCTGGAAGGCCTGCCCGCCATGTTTGCAGAGGACGGGGATCCGGTGGAGACTTTGGAAATTCTTTTAAAGGATTATAAGGACGATTTGTACGTCCGTCTGCTATACGGCGTATTTGAAGATCATGACATGATTACAAGGTCTGTCATGATTGAAAATAAAACAGGGCAGGATGTGAAATTATCCAGAGTTATGTCAACCTGCTTGGACTTTTCGGACAAGGATCTGGATATGATCCATTTTTACGGAAAGCATGCGGGCGAGCGTCAGGCAGAGCGGCTTTCTCTGTTTCACGGTATTACGGAGCTTAGAAGTACCAGAGGGACTTCCAGCCACCAGCACAATCCTTTTGTCATTGTGGCAAAAAAGGATACCAATGAAAATATGGGAGAATGTTTGGGTTTTTCCCTTGTTTACAGCGGCGGCTTTCACGTGCAGGCGGAGACGGACCAGATCGACCAGGTAAGGCTGGTAATGGGGATGGACGATTCGGATTTTCTCTGGACTCTGTATCCGGGGGAGGAATTTACGGCGCCTGAGGTCTGCATGACTTACAGCGGCAGCGGACTGGGAGGGCTTTCCCGTTCCATTCACGACGGCTTTTACAGGCATTTGATCAGAAGTCCCTGGAAGGATAAGAGACGACCGGTGCTGGTAAACAACTGGGAGGCTACTTATTTCAGCTTTGACGGAAAAGTCCTTTTAGACATTGCCCGAGAGGCGGCGAAGATGGATCTGGATATGCTGGTGTTGGACGACGGATGGTTTGGCAAAAGGGATGACGATTATTCGGGGCTGGGCGACTGGTTTGTAAATGAGAAAAAGCTGGGCTGTTCTTTAAAGGAGCTGTCTGCACAGATTCATGAAATGGGGCTTTCTTTCGGGCTCTGGTTTGAGCCGGAAATGATTTCCGAGGACAGCGATCTGTACAGGGCGCATCCCGAATGGGCCATGGTAGTGCCGGGAAGGGAACCCATCAGGGGCAGGAGCCAGCTGGTTTTGGACATGTCGAGGGAAGACGTGGTGGAATATTTAAAGGAGCGGCTGTTTGACATTATGGACAGCGCCGATATCCGGTATATCAAGTGGGATATGAACCGTTCCCTTGCACTTGCCTATGGGGAACTGTTCCCAAGGGAGAGACAGGGGGAACTACGCCACAGGTATGTGCTGGGACTTTATGAGGTTATGGAAGCTTTGCTTGCCCGTTATCCCAATCTGCTTTTGGAAGGATGCAGCGGCGGCGGCGGAAGATTTGATGCGGGAATGCTTTATTATGCGCCCCAGATATGGTGCAGCGACAATACAGATGCCATCGAGCGGCTGAAGATCCACTACGGGACCTCCTTCGGTTATCCCATGTCCGCAGTTTCCGCCCATGTGTCTGTCTGTCCCAACGAACAAAACGGCAGGGTAACGCCTCTTAAGACAAGGGGGATCTGCGCCATGCAGGGTGCCTTTGGCTATGAACTGGACCTTGGCAAAATGACAGAAGCGGAGAAGGAAGAGGTAAAGGTGCAGGTAAAGACCTTTAAAAAGCATTACAGGCTGTTTCAGTTCGGGGATTATTACCGGATTTCCTCCCCCTTTGAAAACGGGGACTTTACCGCATGGGAGTATGCGGACAGGGAAGGGAAGGAAGCCTGCCTTTCGGTAGTCTTTACGGATCTCCACGGAAACCCCGCCCCCCATATTGTAAAATTTGAAGGGCTTTGTAAGGAGAAACGCTATGAGGTATCAAGGGACGGAGAGCCTTTGGGAGAGTTTTCCGGGGCAGCTCTCATGAACGGCGGGCTTTTACTGCCTATGCCCAGGGAAAATTATGATTCCTGTCAGTTTTATGCGTGTGAGAAATAGATATATGCCGTTACTGATGTACCCAATAGCATGTTAAAGGTGCTGCAATACTTTGCAGCATCTTTTTTACAACCCCAAAATCAATTATATCAGTTTTGTCATTTTTGTTTCATTATGATGAAATTTGTGATAAAATTATTTCCGTTAGAGCTGTTTTGTGACAGGCAGATAAATTGTGCCGTGATTTAAAGAATACGGCTTTACCGGCATAAAATAATTAAGATAAATAATGAGGAGGAGCAGGAAATGTTTCAGGAGTTAAAAAAGAAGTTTTTGATCAGGAGAATTTTTGCCTTTATTGTTTTTGCGGCCATCGGAATCGTCCTTTTGTTTCTGGAGGGGAATGAGATCAAGATGTTGGTTTCTCCAAAGGCTGATCTAAGCGCACTTAAGGGAGATGAGATCGGCCCCATGCGGGTAGAAGCCACTATTGATTTTGTTTTGGATTATTATGCTTATTCAGGACCTGACTACAGCGAAAGCTCGGCTACCGAAAAGGAATATATCATTCCTGTGGGCGAAGAGGAATATATGGGCGTTGTTTTGAGCGGAGCCGATATGGATAAAGCGGACGCCAATATGGAAGCTACCTGGGATTACATGGACGGCGACGATTCGGCCTATGACCGGATCCAGCCCTTTACGGTAAGCGGAGTGATCGCACCCATGGAAGGGGATAGCAAGCGCTTCTACAATGAATGGGTGGATTCCCTGGAATGGACCGATGAGGAAAAGGAAGTATTTCTGCCCTATGCGCTGACTCCGGGATTACTGGGAGGAGACGATACCTTTCAGTTTGTCATCATAACCGTCTTTGCGGCTGTTGCTATCATACTGGGTATTTCCATGCTGATAGGGGGAATTACCGGCAGTTATTTAAAACCGGTCATGAAATACTGCGAGGCCACGGGAAATAAAGAAGCGGCCATGAGCAGGATAGAGCAGTTCTACGCAATGACGCCTGAAGAAGGGGGCTTAAGGATAAATCAGGAATATTTTATGCACACGGGGACCGGCTCCATGGTATTTACACCCAGCCAGGATATCCTTTGGGTATACCAGCATATTGTAAAGCATTCCTATAACTTTATTCCTACGGGAAAGACCTATTCCCTGATGGTAATGAAGACCGACGGCAGCAGGCTGGAAGTGAGCATGAAGAACAAGAAAGCGGCGGAAGCTGCAATGGATCATATCGGCAGGACCCTTCCTTATCTTTTCTTCGGATACGACGAGCAGTTGATGAAGGTATATAACCAGAACAGACAGGCAATGATACAGGCTGTTAACGAGAGAAAGGGACAGCCCCTGGAAGGCGGTGCTCCCGAAGGAACGGATCAGCAGCAGGCTTAAAAAAACGGATCATGAAATGAGGAAAGAAAAGTGGATGAGGATAAACTGTTGAAGGCCAGGATAAAAGAATTGGCGGAAGCTTCTTTCAGCCAGAACCGGTATATCTTCAGCCACTTTTTAGGAGCGGCGGAGCTTACGGTGTTTTATGACATGGCGGCCTCTCTTTCTTTTGTGGATTACGATACTTTTGGCGGAAACCCGTGCTGTGAAAGACAGATGGTCCGTTTCGGTTCGGAATCCATGTTTGGTTATGAGGAGCCTTTTCCCATATCTGTTTTGTGTATAGAGCCGCTGATGCCCAAATTTGCGGAAGGATTGGGGCACAGGGATTATTTGGGAGCCATTATGAATTTAGGGCTCGAGAGGGATGTGATCGGAGATATCCTGATAAGGGATAAAAGGGCTTATGTATTCTGCATGGACAATATTGCCGGTTATATTCAGGAAACTCTTAAGAAGGTCAGACATACCAATGTAAAGGTTTCCTTAACGGAGGGAGAAATAGAAGCGTTAAGGCCGCAGTTTAAAGAAACGGAAGTTCTGGTTTCTTCTTTGAGGTTCGATGCGGTTGTGGCGGCGGTATGCAGACTATCCAGAAGCGGCGCACAGGAACTGTTTCGGGATAAAAAAGTGATCCTTAATGGCCGGATCTGTGAAAATAACAGCATGGTCTTAAAGGAAGAGGATGTTTTTTCAATCCGCGGTTACGGGAAATTTATCTATAAGGGCTACGGGAAACAGACGAGAAAGGGAAAGATTTATGCCCGGCTTGATATGTATCAGTAAAATAAAGGGCGGTAAAAATAATAGTAAAATATAACAGCGGCAAAAACTACAGGGCTTTCTTAATGACAGGGGGCTCTGAATTTTTTTATTTTTTATAAAGTTTGTGTCAGAAAATCATGACAGGATGTGAATTATAAGTATCAGAGGAAAGGTGGTGGTCAAAAGTGGAGATTACGGAGAAAAACTTTGTAAAACAGATGGAGAGGGGAAATGAAAAGGCGCTTTTATACGTTATAGAAAATTACGGATGGGTATTAAAGACGGTGGTAAAGCGCCAGATGGCGACCCTGCCCCATTTGTGGGACGACTGCATCAACGACACCTTAATGGCAGTCTGGGAAAATATCGGAAGCTTTGACGAAAAGAGGTCAAGATTTGAGAACTGGCTGGCGGGCGTATGCAGGTTTAAGGCATTAAATTATGTGAGGAAATATATCGAAGCATCCAGAGAGGAACTGATGGAGCAGGTGCCGGACCTTAAGGATGAATCGGCACAAAAGGCACTTTTGCAAAGGGAATACCGGGAAGAGGTAAATACGATCCTGGGATATTTAAAAGACGAGGATGAAAAGCTCTTTCGGCTTATCTATCTGGAAGGACTGTCCATGGATGAGGTGGCGGAAAGAATGAATATGACGAAAACGGCGATCTACGGGCGCATAAGCAGAGGGAAAAAGCAGCTGCGCCGTCTGGTGCGGGAAAGCGAGGTGTAAGACATGGCAAGATTGTATGAAATGAGTAATGACATCGATTCAGAGGATATTTTAAAGTACAGGGAAGAAGTGACAGAGGAGGAGAAGGAGAGGATGATGAAAAATTTTAAGGCAGAGAAAAAGCATTCTGCCAATAAAGGGAAACGTGCAGGAAGGATCGTCGGCTTTGCAGCGGCAGCCGCCGCAGCGGTTCTTGTCATAGTGCCCAATACATCGGCAAAGGCGGCCTATGCCATGTCCCAGATCCCGATCTTGGGAGATGTGATAAAGGCTGTTACCATTCGGGAATACAATTATGAAAGCGAACGTTTCCAGGCCGATATCAAGGAGGTACAGTTAGAGGTGGACCAGAGCGGGGAAGAGGAAAATCCCAATATGGACCAGTCCGTTGCAACTATCAATGAAGATATCGACGAAATGACGGACCGGCTCATAAAAAGATTTGAAGAGCAGGCGGAAGCGGGAGAGAGCTACGGCGGCATTTATATGGATCATGAAGTAGTGACAAATACGGATAAATGGTTTACCTTGAAGCTGAATGTGACGGAAGTGGCAGGCAGCGGCGTCCAGTACCAGTACTATTATCACATTGATAAAACGACCGGCGAGATCGCTGCTTTGAAAGATCTTTTTAAAGAGGGCGCAGATTATGTGACTCCCATCAGCGAGAATATCAAAAAACAGATGAGGGAGCGCATGGCCGCAGACGAGAATCTGTGTTACTGGTTAGAAGAGAATACTGAAATAGGCGCTTTTTTTGAGAAGATCAAAGATGACCAGAATTTCTATCTCAATGAGGAAGGGCAGCTGGTCATCTGCTTTGACGAATATGAGGTGGCGCCCGGTTATATGGGTCTGGTTGAATTTACCATTGAAGATGATGCGGTTTCGGATATTCTAAAATAGGCATTATCGGTAGTTTACCTCAAACCACGGCTTTGGAAATGCCTTATATAAGGCGTCCAGCTGGTCTTCGTTCACGAGGATGCCTTTAAGCTTCGGCATTTGATTCAGAAACTTAAAATCCGTATTTCCGGCTCCGGCCATGTCCAGATAAGTCAGTTTTTTTAATGAGACCAAAGGCGTAAAATCCGTAATGGAATTATCGCCTATGCATAATCCGGTAAGGTTTTGAAATCGTTCCACTCCGGTCAGGTCTGTCAGGCCGTTGCTGTAAATATCAAGGCTGTCAAGCTGTTCCATTTCCGGAATTTCGGAAAGAGAGGTAATGCCGCAGTCATAAAGGGTCAGGTTTTCAAGAGTCGGTATATCTGCGATCGCAGGAAGCTTATCAAAAGGGAGCTGATGCAGAACCAGCCGGGTCAGCGGCACGTTTGATAAAGCTTCCACATCATTTGCCGGGACCCCTACCATGTAAAGCGTATTCAGGGGCAGGCCGGAAAGAGGCTCTAATGTGGTAATGTGTGTATAGGAACATTCCAGTTCCGTCAGGCACGAAGCATCCCTCAGGGGTTCTAAGGAAGTGATGTTTGTCTTATAGAGATTCAAAGTCTGCAGGAGGGAAAGGTTTTTTAGAGCCGATATGTCCGTTACGGGATTGTCACACAGGGACAATTGAATCAGGCTTAAGTCCTTTAAAGGGGAAATATCGCTTATAAGCTGATAGTCCAATACCACATAGCGCAGATTGGGCATATCAGCCAGTATGGAAATATCAATAATAGAGCCGTATTCTGATGGCTCTCCGTTTACGGAGTGGTCTTCCAGATAATATTCATGTTCATCCCGGTTATGGAAAACGGTATTGCCGCAGATCAGGATCTGGGTTATCCGGGAAAGGTCCTGTCTGTAAACCGGATTTCCGTCTGGAATGTCCAATTCTTCCCTGACCGCCTGTTCTAAAAGGGGGGAAGAGAATACTACCTCTTTGCGGGCGTTTAAGGAAAGGGAATTGAAAAGCAGTATCAGGGCGGCGGTAAAAGCACAGAGGGAAAAAGCTGCGGCAAGGCGGGTAAGGTAAAGCTTTCCGGTGGGGATAAGCCTGTTCAATGCGGCCTGTACCTTTCCGATATCGTGATAACGTGATTCCGGATTAAAAGCGGTGCATTTTTTTATGATGGAAACAACCTTTCGCGGCAGCTTTTCCTCCTTCAGCTTATCTAAGGACAGATTTCCCGTAAGCAGATAGTGGAATAAAACGCCGAGGCCGTAAATGTCGGTGCGCCGGTCGGTCTGTCTGGCGCCGAATTGTTCGGGGGCAGCGGTTTCGGGCGTGCCGATACAGACGGTATCCGAAGCGGAATCTTCCCGGTAGGGCCGTATGGAGCCGGTATCGATCAGATAGATATCTCCGGAATCGTTGATAACAATGTTGGCGGGCTTTAGGTCCCGATATATGATGGAAGGGGTGGAATCGTGAAGCATTTTTAAATGGCCGCAGAGTCTGACCGAGATTTTTACAGCCTCCGTTAAAGAAATGGGCCCTGCGTTTTCTATTTTTTCCGCAAGGGATTCTCCTTCTATATATTCCCGGAGCAGCCATGCGCCCTCCGGCGTTTCTTCATAGTCGAAAACATAGGGGAAAAAGGAAAATTTCCCCAGAGTATGAGAGATGCTTTCCGTCCGGAGCATGGAAACATAGTCTCCGGAGGCGTACTTTAGGACAACCTTCTGGCCGGTCTTTTTGCTTTTTAGGAGCAGATTCTTTTTCTGAGGACTGTCTTCTAAAAAAGAGATAAACTCATAATCTGAAAATCCGGAAGGGAGAACGGGAATACCGGCGTTGTCTTTATAAAATTGATTAAATTCATTTTCTAAAGCTTTGTTTTTCATAACAGGTCTTTTTCTCCAAGGTCTTTTAAAAAGGAATTGGTCTCATCTAAAAGAAATTTTTTCTGGATACAAAACAAAATGGCCGCGTCTCTGCGCCTCTTGGGGTACAGGACGCTTTTTTGCGCAAGCGTTAAAAAACGCTGGGTCTCTTTGATGTCCAGTTTCAGGATAAAGGCCATCCTGAGCGCAATATCCCTGCCGGGAAGACGTTCCCCGTTCAGACACTGATAGACATAGGTCTTGCTGATATCGGCACGGCGGATCAGCTCCGAAGAGGTAATATTCCGTTTTGACATCAGCGTTCTTAAGTGGGAATGAAAGGTAGTATTTTTTATTACGGGAAAATACTGCTCAAGGAAACGTTTGGGAGAAGACTCGAGCATTTTCATTAACCGAAGGGTGGTAGGTGTGGGGATATTTTTTTCATGATTATCTGCAGGCATCGGCATTCTCCTTTTTGATACAAAAAATACGTTAAATAATGTAATTATTATATAACAGGACCGGCTTTATGTATAGTCCACAAGTTGCGGAACAAATGTGAGAAAATGTGGGGTAAAATAAAATGCGGGGAAGAAATGAACGATTTGTGCGTTTCCCGGGACAATACCTGCCGCATGGGGAAATCATCAAAACCCCGCAAAAACGGCGGGAGGATGAGGGTAAAAGGAAAAGGAGAAGAAAATGATGATGAAACGAGGACAAAGGGTTTTAACGGTATTCATAGTGCTGTTTGTCATGTCGGTCACTTGGCTTGTTTCGCCGTTTTACACTTACGGCGCAGAGCTTACGGGGAATGGGACCGTATCGGAAAACGACAGTATGGATAGGGAAGAGACAGAGGAAACAGAGACGGAGGAGACAGAGACAGAGGAGACAGAGAAAGAGGGAAAGGGGAACGTTTTACAGGAAGAAGCGGCAGGAGACGACCATGGACAGGATTCCATAACAATAGAACCTGACGGCACGCTGTTTGGACAAAGCAATGTTTATATTAAGGTCACAGGAGGCAGTCTCATTGAAACCACGGAAACGGATCCTGACTGGAGCCTTCATTACAATCAGGCGGCCTCAAAGCTGACTTTGAAAAATTTCCGTTATACGGTAGGGAACGATAACAGATATGAATATGCGGGGATCGGATTTTATGCCACTACGGACGGGCAGGAGGGAAGCGCATTTAAGACCCTGCAATTGGAACTCATAGGGGAGAACAGCGTTTCCTGTCCCAGGGGAGAGGCTTTGAGTGTCGGAGGATCCTTAGATATAACGGGAAGCGGAAGCCTTTCGGCAACCACTACCTATACGGTGGGGACCCCGGATCAGGATGATCCCTCCCAGACCAATTATGCCTGCGCCGTTTTTGTGGGAGAGGGACGGTTTTCCAATACGGCCTCCCTTGTGTGCAAGTCCGAAAACGCCGGAGATATTGACCTTCTTATTATGGGCGGCATTGCCGACGTGGCCATGAAGGGCGGAAAAGTAACCGGAAAGGTCTGCATTGCGGGAGAAGGCGGCGGGACCTATAACGGTCTGCGGCCCTTTACGGATCCCGTAGTGGACAAAAGCGGTCTTGTTGATTATAGAAGCGGGGGAAGAGCCTATTATTTTATGAAGGAAACGGAGGACGTCTTTTATCCCAATCAGATCATGGGCGAGCAGGAGGAAGATCAGTGGCTGATCGTAGGGGAATATGATGAAAACGGTAAGCCGAAGCCCAGCAGCTCTTATTATCAGGTTTATTATTATCTGAAAAACGGTTCGCCCATTACCAATGATTTCCATTATCCCGTTATGTATCTGCTCTATGAAGACAGCGCTGTGCTGGATACAAAACCGGGTCCAAAGGATATTGTTGATATCGCCGACGGGAAAAGCCATACCTTTAACACGGACCTGTATGCCCTGCATCTTAGGGAAGGAAACGCCGTAGTCAACGGAAACGTGACCCTGGATGTGGCATGCTTTGAGCAGTACGGGCGTATCGGAGAAACGGGAGACGAGGCTTTTACTATTTATGAGAGGGATGACAGCGGGAATATCATATTTTACGGAGACAGCAGAAATTCAAACGTTGTGGTAAACGGAGACGCGGGGGCGTTAAGCCTTCATAAAAGCTATAAAGGAAACGCTTCCGTAAACGGCAATATCAATTTCATCGCATATTATGACGACGTAAACGCCAAGGACGGAGAGGCGATGCCGGAAACCGATTACGGCGCCATGGCGGATGCGGGCAAGGTCATCGACGGAGGAAGCTTTGTGGCGAAGGTAGCAGAGCTTCGAGGATATGTAGGTTACGGCGTTTTTGAAAACGTATGCTATTCCAAGACCGTGGATTTAAGAAACGGGGAAAGCGTACAGGGAACCAGCGTTGCTATAGATAAAGACGCCCTCCTCGTCGGAGTGGCTGCCGCGGGGATCGATGAGGAGACTTATCCCTGTGTGAAAAAGCCGGATGAGGCAGAGCTCACAGAGATCAAAGACGCTTTGACCGATCCCTCATCAAAGGTGCTTGCTATGGATATTATGTTGATACAGGATGATACGAAGGAAGTGGAGCCTGACAGAAGTGTGAATTTGTATATTGATAATCTGACGGGATTTAAGAAACCGGCGCTTTTCCATATAAAGGCGGACGGAAGCGTTGAAAAACTTTATGTCGGCGAGGGCGGCTCCTTTAACGGAAATATCGTCTGCCCTACCAATGAATTCAGTACATACTTTGTTGCGGAAGACCAGGATATTTCAATTTTGAAGGAAGGGCCTGATACGTGGAAAGGAAAGACCGGAACGGAGGGCTTCGTATTAAGGCTGTATAATCTGGCCATGGGAAGGGAAGCCGACAGTTCGGGCTTTGCAGACTGGACCGGCCGCCTGGATACAAAGAAGAGTTCTGCGGCAGAGGTTGCCAGAGGCTTTTTCTTCAGTAAAGAATTTGAAAATGCAGCCTATACGGATGCGCAGTATGTGAAACTCCTTTACCGTACCATGCTGGGACGGGAAGCCGATAAGGCCGGACTGGATGGCTGGCTGAAGCTTTTGGAGGAAGGCGTCAGCAGGGA
Organism: Lachnospiraceae bacterium UBA3273; assembly: GCA_002362385.1. Classification (GTDB taxonomy): domain Bacteria; phylum Bacillota; class Clostridia; order Lachnospirales; family Lachnospiraceae; genus UBA2882. The sequence goes on along the minus strand of DEUB01000007.1, from coordinate 37,486 downwards.
ATATATATTCAGAGGCTTTGCGGAATCGGGAGAATTTACGAATCTTTGCGCAGACTATGGCGTGGAGAGAGGCGGGGTAACCCTGGCTCAGGCAAGAGACAAGGATCCGGCGGCAACGGGATTCATTGCAAGACTGTATACCAAAATGCTGGGAAGGAAATTTGACCAAGGCGGGCTGAACGACTGGTGCGGCAGATACGCATCGGGCGAGACCATTGAGAAGATCGCTACGGTTGGTTTCCTTCATTCACAGGAATTGAAGGAGCAGAACCTTTCGGACGGGGAGTTCGTTACCAGAATGTATCAGACCTTTTTAAACAGGGAACCGGATGAAGAGGGATACAACTACTGGCTTGGCAGGCTGAAATCGGGCGAGACCACCAGGGATGATCTGGTCTACGGATTTACGCGTTCAAAGGAATTTGAAGGACTGAAAGAATATTACGGAGTAAGATAACTGAAAGATGAAAACGGGAAGGGCGGCTTATTTGGCCGCCCTTTTTTAATACGTAAAAATATCCGCAAAACGATTCCTTGATTTTGACAAAGTTTTTGCATAGAGCCGATATCCCATGTTATAATACTAAATATTACGGCAAATAAGCGATGAACGGGATGATATACATACAATAGTATGAAATGTGTATAAGCAGGAAAAGGAGAACGTATATGAGAGTATTTGAAGGTTATCAGAAGGGTGTGAATCTGGGAGGCTGGATATCCCAGTGCAATCGCTATGAAAAGGACTATTATGAGACTTTTATCGTAGAAAAGGATATTGCGGTCCTTGCGGGCTGGGGACTGGACCATGTAAGGGTGCCGGTGGATTACCAGGTTGTGGAGGATGAGGAAGGAAATTATATCGAGGATGGATTCGGCTATATTTCAAGCTGTATTGAGTGGTGTCGGAAATATCATCTGAATATGATCCTGGATCTTCACAAAACGGCGGGCTATGCTTTTGACGAAAGGGGCGGCGAAGACCCGGACGCCTTTTTTAAAGATGAGAAGCTTCAGCAGCGTTTTATCAGATTGTGGCAGGAGTTTGCAAAAAGATTCGGAAAGCATCACGATATGCTTGCCTTTGAACTTCTCAACGAGATCGTGAATCCTTCTGTGGCAAAGGAATGGAACGCCATTGCAAAGAAAGCCATCGCCGCGATCCGTGAGATAGCGCCGGATAACTATATTCTGGTCGGCGGTGTCAATTACAATAATGCGGTCAGCGTGCCGCTGTTGGATGAGCCTTACGACGATAAGATCGTATACAATTTCCACTGCTATGAACCGTTGGTATTTACCCACCAGAAGGCGTACTGGGTAGAGGGGATGACGAAGGATTTTGACATGCCTTATCCGGCGTCCTTAGAGGAGTACAGGGAGAAAAGCCGTCGATTTGATGAAAAGGCAATGGGAGCGATTTTTACAAAAGGACTTACGAAAGTGGGACCGGAATTGTTTGAAGCGCTGTTTGCAGATGCCATCCGCACGGCCGAGGAGAGAAACGTTCCTTTATACTGCGGGGAATACGGGGTCATTGACCAGGCGCCCTTAGAGGATACCGTAAGGTGGTATCGGGATATCCATGAGGTATTTGTAAAGTACGGGATCGGGCATGCGGCTTGGACCTATAAGGATAAGGATTACGGTCTGATCGATCCCCACTATGCAGAGATTAAAGAGCAGTTGATCGAATTATTATAAATGATTATAGAAAGATGCGGAGGAATGGGTTTTGGACACACTTTCAAAACGGCCTGTATTGAAGAATAAATATTATTTGTATCTGACGGAATTTTTTGCGGGAATGGCTGTGATGGCCGTAGAGCTGGGGGCGAGCAGGCTTTTGGCCCCTTACTTCAGTTCGTCCCAGATTGTATGGACCATTATTATCGGGACCATTATGATAGCCATGGCTTTGGGGAATATTTACGGAGGACGGAGTGCGGACAAGAATCCCAATCCCGACAGGCTGTACGGGCGGATCCTCATTGCTGCGGTGTGGATCGCGGCGATCCCGGTCCTTGGTAAATATATCATCCTGGGAATTTCCGCCCTGTTGATCGTAACTGTCAATACAAATTTTTTGATCTGGGCGGCGTTTCTCGCCTGTATGGTCATTTTTGTTTTTCCGTTGTTTCTGTTGGGAACGGTAACCCCTTCCCTTGCAAAATATACCATGGATAATCTGGAGGATAACGGAAGGACGGTAGGGACTCTTGGCGCCTTTAATACCATCGGCAGCATTATCGGGACCTTCCTTCCCACCTTTGTGACCATCCCAGCAGTGGGAACGGCAGTTACCTTCCTGATCTTTTCGGGGGTACTGCTTATTTTGGGGCTTTTGTATTTTATCAGTGCGAAGACAGGCTTTAAAAAGAGCGCAGCGTCTGCCATAGCGTTTATCCTCTGCGCCGTTTTAGGATGCTCCGGCAGCTTTGCCTTTTGGGAAAGCAATCTGCTTTACGAGGGAGAATCCATCTACAATTATCTTCAGGTAAAGGATAGTGAGGATGATGTGATCCTCTCCACCAATGTGTTGTTCGGCGTCCAGTCCATTATGAAAAAGGACAAAGGGCTGACGGGCATGTATTATGATTACGCCATGGCGGCGCCCTTTATGAGCGGGGCCATGGAGGCGGGAGAGACTGCGGATATTCTGATCCTTGGCATGGGTACCGGCACTTATGCTACCCAGTGCCAGAGGTATCTGCCTCATGTGAATATAGAAGGGGTGGAAATCGACGAAAAGATTACCCGCCTTGCGGGAGAATATTTTGAACTGGATAGGAATATCCCTGTTACGACCTATGACGGCAGGGCTTATTTAAATGCCATAGACGGAACCTATGATGTGATCATGGTAGACGCCTATCAGGATATTACCATTCCTTTTCAGATGTCCTCCGTGGAGTTTTTTAACATGGTCCGCGACCATTTAAATGAAGGCGGGGTCATGGTAGTCAATATGAATATGAGGGGAAGCGGGGAAGGGAATATCAACGAATACCTTTCCGATACCATTGCTTCCGTATTCGGAAATGTTTATACCGTGGATGTGGCAGGTTCCACCAACAGGGAACTGTTTGCGTCGGACAACCCGGAGATGACGGGGCTGTTAAAGAGCAATCTGTCCGCCGTAGAGGATGAAGAACTGCGCGCCATGATGGAAAGAGTAGAGGAAAAACTGATACATTATGAGGCCGGCGGCTATATCATGACCGACGATAAAGCGCCGGTGGAGCTTTTGGGTATGCAGGTCATTGATGCATTGATCCAGGAAGAGCTGGGGTATTACAAGGCGATCTTTGAGAAGGAAGGCATTAAGGGGCTTTTGAATCAAGTGTAATCGGATATACACAGGAGTGATTATATGATCATCAACACGGGAAACAGAACGGATATTCCGGGCTTTTACAGCAGGTGGTTTTACCATCGGATAAAAGAGGGACGGGTTCTTGTAAGAAACCCGTATTATCCCGGTCAGGTAACGGAATACCGGCTGGATCCGGAGGTTGTGGACTGCATCTGTTTTTGTACAAAGAATCCGGGGCCGATGTTATCAGGGCTTGATAAGATAAAGGACTTCGGGAAATGTTTTTATGTGACCGTTACGCCTTACGGAAAGGAGATCGAACCCTTTGTGCCCGATAAGGAAAAAGTGCTGGAGGATTTTTGTATACTCTCGGATAAAGTGGGGAAAGAGGCTGTAAGCTGGCGTTATGACCCCGTTTTTCTATGGGGAAAATATTCGCTGAAGTTCCACATAAAGGCGTTTGAAAGGATGGCGGAGCGTTTAAAGGGAAAGACCGAAAGGTGCGTGATCAGCTTTATCGACCTGTATGAGAAGACAAAGCGGAATTTCCCGGAAGCGGTTACCGTTTCCAAAGCGGATACCATTCTTTTGACCAAAGAAATGGTAAAGATTGCAGCAGAAAACGGGATGCGCGTTTATCCCTGCGGGGAAGGGGATTATCTTTCCGAATACGGGGCGGACTGCGGCGGCTGCATGAGCAAAGAAGTAATAGAACGGGCCATAGGCAAAAGCCTTGCGGTGCCCAAAGGCATAAAGCCGGCAAGGGAAGGCTGCAGCTGCCTGCTGGGAAGCGATATCGGCATGTATAACTCCTGCGGACACGGCTGCCTGTACTGTTATGCCAATTATGACAGGAAATGTGTTGAGGAAAACATGGCAAAACACGATGATTCCTCGCCTCTTTTGATCGGCAGTATAAAAGAAGGCGACATCGTTAAAAAGGCGGTGCAGGAAAGCTGGGCGGACGGACAGATGAAGATGTTTTTATAAGGGAACTTAAAGAAAAAGAGGGATGGAAATGTTTGAAAAAAAGGAATACATATACAGCGAAACAATGGGGGTATGTAAAGTGGCGGATATTGTAAAGCTTGCTCCGAATAACCGCCTTAGTGAGCCGGTGTGGTATTACCAGTTAAGATCCGCCTTCGATAAGAGCAAGGTGGCTTATATTCCGGTAGAAAATCATCAGGTAAGCTTACGTCCTCTCTTGACCCGGAAGGAAGCGGAAGAAATCTTACCGGAGGAAATGGAAAAACTGGATGAGAAGCGAAAGGACGAAATCCGTTTTGTGCTGGAAAATATAGCGGATGAAAAGAAGAAACCGGACATGAAAAAAGAGAAAGACAGTGACAGAAGATAAAAAAGCGGAAACAAATAAAAAAGTGGAAACAAATAAAAAAGTAATATCAGACAGGAACGGGTGCAGGATATGGATGAATTAAAGAGGATCGGACGGATCCGCACGGATTTTCCGGAAAGGTTTGGCATTCCAAGACAGAGCGGGCTCATAAAAGGCGCTTTTGGGACGGTTGTTTTTGAACCGGAGTACCGCAGAGAAGAGGCTTTCCGGGGACTGGAAGGCTATTCCCATATATGGATCTTGTGGGGGTTTTCCAGAGCGAAAAGGGAAAACTGGACGGCAACCGTAAAACCGCCCAGACTGGGTGGAAAGAAGCGGATGGGGGTTTTTGCTACCAGATCGCCTTACAGGCCCAACCCCATCGGAATATCCGCGGTAAAGCTGGAAGAAATCATAATGGACGAAAAGCTGGGTCCTGTATTGAAGGTTTCGGGGGTGGATATGCTGGATGGGACGCCCGTCTATGATATTAAGCCCTATCTGCCCTATGCGGACAGCTATGAGGAAGCGACGGAAGGCTTTGCGGGAGAAGTATTTGAACACCGGCTGGAAGTGTTTTTCCCGAAAGAGCTTTTATTAAAGGTGCCGGAAAAACATCGGGAAAGCCTTGTGGAAATATTGAGCCAGGATCCCAGGACAGCCTATATTGACGATGAAGAGCGCCTTTGGGGGATTTCCTACGGGGGTGTTAATGTACGTTTTAAAGTGTCGGGGAGCTGCTTAAGAGTCCGGGAGGTGGAAGAGCTTTCGTCACGCCGTCCTTGAATAGCTGCCCCACAGTCCGCAAAACTAATAAGGCGACTATTTTTGTTGCATTGAATTTGGACTAGCCGTCTATCGGCAGTACCTCTTTTGGTGCTTTCATTGTAGCAGATTTCCCCGTGGCTGTTAAATGCTGCGGAACTTTTCGATGAAATGATTTTATACCAAATCCCGCATAAAAGCAGGGTTTCTATTGCCATGAATCAAAGGGGTTAAGGTTTGGTGGGGTTCATCACAGAGGTTGATGAACCCCGCTTGTTGTTTTTTTGATGGGGAATATATCAATATGCCATTATAGTCGTTTCATGCAATTTATGGGAGTTTTGTGCAATGGCGTTTGATGGGATAATCTATAATCCGATATAATTTATGATGGAAATAATTTATGATGGAAAAGTGAGGAAAAACGGATGAAGATAGCGGTCTGTGATGACAGCAGGGAGGACAGAGGCGCATTGCGGGCGCTGCTGAAAGCTTGCAGCTATGATTTTGAAATAAAAGAATATGGTTCTGGGAAGGAACTTTATGCGGATATGGGGTATGTACGGGAATGTGTCATTGTGTTTCTTGACATCAACATGGAGGGCATGGATGGACTGGAGGCGGCGGGGAGGATAAAGGCGGAATGTCCGAAGGTACATATTGTGCTGGTCACTGCCTATGTGAACTATGCGCTGGATGGGTACAAGGTTAAAGCCAGCCGGTTCCTATTAAAGGATGACCTGGAGCAGACGCTGCCGGAGTGTGTGGATGATATTCTGCGGGAAATCCGACAGGAGGAGCAGGTGGTGGAGTTTAGTTTCGTGGAGGGGGACGTGCGTCTTAAGGTGGATGACCTCATCTATATCGAGACGAGCAGGCATAAGAATGTTTTCTATACGGTTGGGCGGATGTACAGCATCTACAAGAAGATGGATGAGTTGGAAGAGGATTTGAAGGGGATGGATTTTGTGCGGATACACCAAAGTTTCCTGATTAACATGAGGTATATCGAGAAGATCAGCAGCTATGTCATGATTCTGACTACCGGGAAGAAAATATCCGTGCCGAAGTCAAGGTATCCGGAAGTGAAGCGGCAGTATATGCTGTTTAAAGGGACGGAATAATTATGGAAATGTGGGTACTTTCATTCTTTATTATAGCAATAGAGACATGGGGGAGTATATATTTTTTTGACACCTTTATGAAAAGAAAAAAGACAGAACCATTGGGGAAATACAGATATGTTGTTCTGTACATTTTTGACTTTGCAGCTGCGCATTTTGGAAGCGAATTTATTCCGATGTGGACGAAAGTGCTGCTGGTAGTTTTCATTTTTATGGCATTCTGCACAGTATTTTATGAGGGCGAGTGCAAACAGCACATTTTTTTCTCCGTACTGAATTATGCGTTACTGTTTCTGGCAGACCTTTTTACATTGCTTGTCGAGAATTTATTGAATTCAAGGAAAGAATTGTATGCTATAGAGCATAATTTTTTGCTGTTTCCGATGCAAATGGTCTGGATTTTTTTATTGCATATATTGCGGAGAATTTGGAAAGGTAAGAACAATTATAATGAACTTTCCCGCCGGGAATGGCAGAAATTTTGCATGATACCGCTTCTTACGGTAATATCCATGCTGCTCATGTATTTTTGTTACAGCGGCGAGAAAAAGGTACAGACGACATATCTCTTTATATCAGCGGGATTGATATTTATAAATATTTTTGTTATCGAGTTGATGCAAGGTATTCTTGAAAAAGAAGAACTGCTGCGGAAGGGTATACTGGCAGACAAGAAGAAGGAGAGCCAGCTTGCCCATTACCGGGATATGCAGGCGGTCTATGTGCGGCAGGGCAGGAAGATGCATGACTATAAGAACCAGATAAGGACAATGCAGGCGCTGCTGAAAAAAGGCAACACACAGGCAGCGACGGCACTTGCGGAGCGGCTGACGGAGAGCATATCAGTGGAGATGGCGGCGGTCAACACTAACCACCCGGTGGCGGATGCGGTTTTAAACCAGAAGTTCCATGCTGCAAGAGAGCAAGGTGTGTCTATGACATTCCGGGTAAGCGATATGGAAGGTCTGCAGCTGGACGAAGAAGAAACAGTGATTCTGCTCTCCAATCTGCTGGATAACGCCATACAGGAGTGTGTGAAGGTGGTGCAGCAGGGAAGGAAAGCCGTCATTCATGTCAAGCTGGTACAGGAGGATAGGAGACTGATCTTCTCAGTAAGGAATCCTGTGGTGGAAAAAGTGCGGGTCACAGAAGGGACCGGTCTTATGAATGTAAAGGCAGTGGCGGATAAATACGGCGGAGATTTTGCTGTTTCCTGCGATGAGGAAAAGTTCCAGGCGGTGGTAATGATATAAACTTTATGGTCATCTCGTGCCAATTTATAGTCATTTGGTGCAGTCCGGGTAGCAAAATGAATCGTATCTGTCGATAAATTTTGTGAAAAGAAATATTTTCAAAAAAGAAAAAGTTTATCAATTATCAAGGAGGAATACAAAGATGAGTATTAGTGAAATTGGAGTGTGGCCATCAGATGTCAGATCAGATTATGCAGACTATAAGGCAACAGGGGATGCAAAAACGGATGCTTTTTACAGCGGATTATCTTCAGCAGTTGAGAAAGCAGACGGAAAAGGAACAGGGGATATTTTGGGTTTAACGATGCTTCCATACAGCGATATGATGTCTTATGGTATGAAAGCACAATATTCAGAGAAATCAACAGCAGAAGATCCGGTAATTAGGATTACTTCTAACTATGGTGGAGAATATCGTTATTATGATGTTCATGTAAATGAAGTGAATCCTAAAAATGCTTCACAGATTGAAATGTTTGCTTTGTCTTGTTACATGGACGACAAAGGACTGACTGATGGAGGAAGTTTCGGTTCTTATAGCAAAATGAAAACCTATGCGGATAATGCGGCCTGTAATGGTATGTGTCCTGATTTACGGAATCCTGGCAATATATCAGCAAAGTTTGACTGGGTATCTGTTTTAAAGCAAATGGCACAGATATATTTAGGGTGTACGCAGACCTATCAGCAGTATTTGAATGCAGACAGTCTGGCAGATTCATTTGAGGCGTGGAGCCGAAAATTTGGTAATTAGAAAAGAAATACTTGGACTCATAATGAGAGAGCAGAGGTGGTTCTGAATGACAGAGGAATCGCTATTAAAATAATGGATGACAATGGAGGATTATAAAAATGAATATAACGGGAATAGGAAGTACATATAATTTCATTTATAATGCAAGGACAGATAAGTTGTCTACAAAAGATGGCAGCAAAAATGAGTTCGTTGATTTTTATAATGGGGATGTGAAGGGAGAGGACACGGAAACACTGAATCATTTTGACGCTCATACAAGATATCAGTTTGAAAGAATGCTTTATGTATATGGAACTGGAATGACCGGCCAAAATCCCTTTGCTGGCAATAATGAAGTTGAAGTTACAGCAGATATAGAAAGTGCAACCAAAACTTCTTTTTATGTGAATGGGCAGAAAGCATTTACAGCATATACGGGTATGTCATATCTCCCATCTGAGATTAGTACGTTTGGAACAATACAGCAGCCGTTTAGAACTATGAACTCAAAACCGTATGATCCGCAAACGAACAGTATTACGATTGGAATTGGAAGTAAATTTGATTTGGGAAATGGGTATAGCATGACTGTGCTGGGAGACGGTGTTATGGGAGAGGGCTATGGAACGGGAAGCCTGGCAGATGACCATAGGACAAATATGATGGCAGGTGGTTTGGTTTCTTTATTACATTTTGCAGATCAGCAGTGGCTTTCAAGTACAACGGATGAATACAAAGATTATATTTTAGAATTTCTTTCGTCTCAGGGAGTAGATACAAGCAGAGAATTTGTAATAAACGGGACACATTGTGAACTGATAAACGGAAAAATAAGGGAAGTTGGTAACGATTATGTTGTACCTGATTCTATTCAGCAGGCAGCAATGAAGAGATATGAAGAGAAAATGGCAGAACTTTTAAAGAACGGAAATTGGTATGGAATGGCATAAATACAAAAAGTTCTAGCATGATCCTGACGGGAAAATAGTCAAAGAGAATACAGAACGGCGGGCAAATTTCTAAACTTTTTTGTGTTATGGCGTTAATTATTTACAAATGTAATCCGATATATGATACAGAAGGCATGGATTTGCCTGTAACAAAAAATATCTTCGGATGTTTACAAAGAAAAGGATTTCAAATTAATTTTTCAAGGAGGAAAGATATGGCGGTTGCAGAGATCAGGAATGCATATGGCGGCATATATGAAAGCGCATATGCGTCGTCCAAAAAAGAAGCGGTAAAGCAGGAAGAGAACAGGGAACTAAGGCGGACCGAAGAAACGGGAAAGGTCAGCAATGGGGAATATCTGAAGTCTATACAGAAACAGGTCCCTTATGTAAAACTGGAAACAGGCTTTGCACTGAGCATGAAAAAAGATAAGCGGGCAGGCGTTATTACCGTAAATCCGAAGCTTTTGGAGAAAATGCAGAATGACCCGGAGGCGGCGAAAAAGTACACCCAGACCTTAAAGGATATTGAGCGGGCGGAAAAGACCGGAGACGCCTATTATAACGCATTGGGCGGCGTTGTGGAAAGGACCAGCCACTGGTATGTTGATGAAAACGGAAACTTTACCCATTTTGCCTATACGCGCCGGGATGACAAGTTAAATAAAAAGATCCGGAAGGAAACTCAGGAAAAATCAGAAGAGTTCATTGAAAAAACCAGGGAAAAGGCAGTCAAGGCAAGAAAAGAGCAAAAGAAAGCTATGGTCAAAAAGCTGGAGGAAAAAAGGGCAGACGGAAATAAAAAGGGAACGGAACAAGGCGTCAGGGGCGAAGACTTCCGATATGGAGAGAACATTATCGTAGAGTTTTCAAAAGATGGCATGGAAGCCCTGACCAAGGGAAAGGAAAGGTCGCATTCGGATTTAAAAGGGCAGGCGTAGAAAAGGGAAGTATGGATAGGCGTAAAGTACATAAAAGGACGGATCCATGTAATCAACGGCATTGCGGCAGAGGGGAGTTGTGGTATACTTAATTTATGTACTTTTAGCGTTTATATTTTAATCATATGGAGGTGGATCGTATGCGGATAGGAGGAGTACAGGGCGCAGGCGGAGTTCCTGACAGCCAGCCGCCCTTGACAGGAGCAGAGGATGCTGTCAGCAAAAATATCAAGCGGCAGATTTCCGAAGTTCAGAAAAAAATACAGGAACTGGCGCAGAATCAGGATATGAGTCTTGAGGAAAAAATGAAGAAGCGTCAGGAATACAACCAGCAGATCGCAGATTTGAATATGCAGTTAAGACAGCATGAGATTGAGGTGCGAAAGGAAAAGCAGCAGCCTAAGGAAAATTCCATGGAAGATATGTTAGGCGGAAAGGAAAGCCGGGATGAGACCCGGGAAAAGGATTCCGTAAGTATTTCCCCGGAGGGGATGGAGGCTATGATCTCTGACGACTCCGCAAAAAAGCAGTCCGGGGTATACGGACATGTGGCAAAGGATTTACAGGCGAAGATGAGGACTCTTTCTTCAGAGATCGAGCTTGACGGATCGAGAGGCGTTGATACAAGTGCGAAGACAGGCGCTCTGAAAGATCTGGAGGAGAGGATGGAAAACGCCGTAAGTAAGCAGATCGGGACGGTATCGAAGGCTGCCGATGAAATGAAAGAAGCGGTAAAAGAGGCCGGAAAGAACAGCGGCGAAGAAGAGGAAGAAGACGATTATTTATATGGGGAGGATGCAGGAAAGAAACAGGAAGAAGATGCAGCGCTCCTCAAAAATATCGACGTAAGGCTTTAATATTGTGTGTTCATAGAAAAAATGTGCTCCTCCGGGCAGGAAGGAATTGACAAAAGCTGCCGTGGGGGAGTACATTTTTATTGTGCCGAAAGAGAAGAAGCTGCGGTATCCCTGCATTTCTCCTTTGCCGGGGCATATGGAATTTTGAAAAAGAAAGAGGAGCGGATAATGGAAATACAGCAGAATATGAGTATAATGCAGAACCAAAAGGTAAAAAAGACCGTAGAACTTAAGAAAGAGGACGGCTTTGCGTATATGGAAGGCGGCATCTGCGCTGCAAAGGGATTTAAGGCAAGCGGCGTTTACTGCGGGATAAAGCACGGACTTCCCGATGGAAACGAATCCCCATTAAACAGCAGTAAAAATGATATTGCCATGATCGTGGCGGATACGGAATGCACTGCGGCAGGAGTCTATACTACCAACAAGGTAAAAGGCGCGCCCATCATCGTTACCCAAAATAACCTTGCCAAATCGGGAGGAAAGGCTCGGGCAGTCATTGTAAATTCAGGCAATGCCAATACCTGTAATGCGGACGGAGAAGAAAAGGCTGTTGAAATGTGCCGGCTCACGGCAGAAGCTCTGGATATTCCCATAGAGCAGGTCATTGTGGCGTCGACAGGCGTCATCGGTCAGGTTCTGCCTATAGAGCCTGTTAAAAATGCTGTTCCAAGGCTTGTGGAAGGGCTTTCCTATGAGGGAAACGGAGAAGCGGCTGCTGCCATTATGACCACGGATACGGTAAAAAAGGAATGCGCCGTAAAATTTGAGATCGACGGCAGGGAATGTCATATCGGCGGTATGGCAAAGGGCAGCGGCATGATCCATCCCAACATGGCCACCACCCTGAATTTTGTTACCACCGATGTTGATATTGACAAAGGCTTGCTGCAGAAGGCTTTGGGGGAGATCGTAAAGGTTACCTATAACTGTCTCAGTGTGGATGGGGATACCTCTACCAATGATATGGTAAGCGTTCTGGCAAACGGTGCGGCAGGAAACGAAAAGATCACAGAAGAGGGAGAGGCTTACAAGATCTTTTACAGGGGGCTTTACCTGGTGCTCATGAATATGACAAGAATGCTGGCAAAAGACGGAGAGGGCGCTACCAAGCTGCTTACCTGTGTATGCTCATCGGCGCCTGATCTGGATACTGCCATCATCGTGGCAAAAAGCGTGATACGTTCCCCCCTGGTAAAAAGCGCGATGTTTGGGGCAGATGCCAACTGCGGGCGTATTGCCTGCGCATTGGGCTATGCAGGAGCGGATTTTGACGCAGACAAATTTGACGTTTATCTGGCGTCAAAAGCGGGGAAGATCCAGACCTGCAGGGACGGCGTGGGACTGGAGTTTTCAGAGGAGAAAGCAAAGGAGATCCTTATGGAAGACGAAATTGAAATAGATGTTCGGCTTAACATAGGAGAGGCATCCGCTACGGCATGGGGATGCGACTTGACCTACGATTATGTTAAGATCAACGGGGATTACCGTTCCTAGCAAAGAACGGCACAACGGACAGGATATGGGCAGGAATAAAACTTGACAAAAAAATAACAATTGTCTATAATTAAAAGCGTGGATTTGGGCGGGAGACAAAGGCGTCGGATAAGATCCGTTCGCAGTTTGTATTCTGCCCGTTTTTAATCTAAATTTTATATGGGAGGAGACTTGTTATGAAAAAGTCATTGGCATTATTATTATGCACAACCGTGTTAGCGGGATTGTTAGCAGGATGCGGTTCTGATCCGGCGCCTGCAAGCACGCCTGAGGCACCTGCGACAGAAGAGGGAGCAGAAGCGCCTGAAGCTGAAGGAGAAACCGCAGACGGTAAGAAATGGATCATTGCAACCGATACCGTATTCAAACCCTTTGAGTACACAAACGAAAAAAATGAGTTTGTTGGTATCGACGTTGATATCCTTGCAGCAGTTGCGGAAGATCAGGGATTTGAGTATGAATTACAGAGCTTAGGATGGGATGCGGCCGTTATTGCGGTTCAGACCGGCCAGGCGGATGCGATCATTGCCGGCGCGACCATCAAGCAGGAGCGTATCGACCAGGGCTGGATTTTCTCCGAAGGTTACTTTGATGCGACCCAGACCTTTGTAGTAGGCGCTGACAGCGATATTGCAAGCTTTGAAGACCTTTCAGGTAAAAACGTGGCTGTAAAACAGGGAACGGCAGGCGCTGACTTTGCAAACAGCTTAAAGGATGAGTACGGATTTACCGTAACCGTGTTTGAAGATTCGCCTACAATGTATCAGGACGTTATTCTTGGAAACAGCGCTGCATGTGTAGAGGATACGCCAATCATGGCTGCTTCTATCAAGGAAGGCGATCTTGCACTGAAGATTCCGGAAGGAATGGAAAGTGAAGGCGCTCCTTACGGATTTGCCATTATGGACACCGCTGATCAGGAATTACTTGATATGTTCAATGCCGGTCTTGCCAACATCAAAGCAAACGGCAAATATGATGAGATTCTCGATAAATACCTGAAATAATGTAAACCTGAAACAAACGTGAGAAGCTCTTAAAAAGGGTTTCTCACGTTTTGTTATCAAGGATTCTTCGTTATCCCATATAAAACCAACAATCCCACAGTAAAAGAAAAGGAGATACCAAATGCTATACATAGTCGAAACATATGGTGCAATGCTGTTGCGCTCTTTAGGACAGACCATACTGCTGACCCTGTTGTCACTGCTTTTTGCCATGATCATCGGTTTGATCTTTGCCTTGATGAATGTGGGCAGAAGCCGCATTTTTAATTTTATCGGTACTCTCTATGTGGACGCAGTACGCGGCGTTCCGTTGATCGTACTTGCATACTTTATCTACTTCGGTATTCCGGCAGGGATCAAGTCCATGGGGATACAGGATTTCAGACTGACAGCTCTTTCGGCAGGTACTATTGCCCTTGCCATGAACTGCGGCGCATATATGGCGGAGATCATCCGTGCCGGAATTGAGAGTGTGGACAAGGGACAAATGGAGGCCAGCCGGAGTCTGGGATTATCCTACGGAAAGAGCATGAGGCTGGTAGTGCTTCCCCAGGCGATCCGTACCATGATCCCTTCCATTATCAATCAGTTCATCATTACCTTAAAGGATACCTCCATTCTTTCCGTTATCGCCTTCCCGGAGCTGACCAATACGGGTAAGACCATTGCGGGAAATACCTTCAAGGTTTTGGAGACATGGACCATTGTCGGTCTTATGTATATGATCGTGATCATTGCTCTCAGTAAAATAGCAAAGAGGATTGAGAGGAGGGTAAACCGTGGAAGATAGGAAAATCATGGTCCATGTAAAGGACTTAAAGAAAAATTTCGGGAAACTGGAAGTTTTAAAAGGAATGAGCATTGATATTGCCGAGGGAGAGGTCGTTGTTTTGTTAGGGCCTTCCGGAAGCGGAAAGTCTACATTTTTGCGGTGCTTAAATCAGTTAGAGGCAGCTACAGCCGGAACTATTATCATCGACGGCAATGATGTGACCGACAAGCATATTGATATTAATGCGGTCAGGGAAAATATCGGAATGGTATTCCAGCACTTTAACCTGTTTCCCCACAAGACGGTCCTACAAAATATCATGCTTGCACCGGTGGAATTGAAGAAGATGACAAAGGAAGAAGCGAAGGATAAGGGCATGCAGCTTTTAAAAAGAGTGGGCATGGAGCAGAAAGCAGACGCTTACCCTTCCCAGTTGTCCGGCGGACAAAAGCAGCGTGTGGCAATAGCCAGGGCTCTTGCCATGAATCCCGATATCATGCTCTTTGACGAGCCGACTTCCGCTTTGGACCCTGAAATGGTAGGGGAGGTTTTAAGCGTTATGCAGGAGCTTGCCGCCGAAGGCATGACCATGGTGGTGGTTACTCATGAAATCGGTTTTGCCAGGGAAGTGGCGGATCGGATCGTGTTCATGGACGGGGGATACATCGTGGAGCAGGGAACGCCCGATGAGGTTATTTCCCATCCCAAAGAAGAGAGGACCATTGATTTCTTAAATAAAGTATTATAGGGGGAAGGATATGAAAAGGATTATTACGATCAGCCGTGAATTCGGAGCAGGGGGAAGCGCCATCGGTACTCAGGTGGCAAAAAGGCTTGGGTATGAGTTTTACGATAAAGCGATCATTCTCCGTGCCGCAAAGGAATCCAATATTGATGTGGAAAGCATTTTGAAATGGGATGAAAAGGTGCCGGTTAATTTCGGTTTTGCCCAGAGTCTCTTTGATTTCTATAATAAGCCCTTAAATGAAAAGCTTTTTGAGGTGCAGAGGGAGGTCATCAGGAGAATCGGCGAAAAGGGTAACTGCGTTATCCTGGGAAGAAATGCCAACACCATTTTAAAGGAGTTTGATAACTGCCTTCATGTATTTATCCATGCAACGCCCTACTGGCGTCTTGAGCACATGAAGGAAAAGATGCCGGATACGCCTGAATCAAAGATCAGTGATGAGATCCGCGCCATAGATAAGGCGAGGAAGAAGTATTGTACTTATTATACCAATACCGAATTCGGCATGTCCGAATATTATGATATTTCTTTAAGCTCCTCCACGCTGGGAATCGAGACCTGTGTGGATACCATTTGCAGCCTGGCTGAGAAATGATCGAAGGCTTTTGATGCCGGGCCTGAAATAAACGGGATAATATGTTATGTAGAAAGGAAATCTGTCCGAAAGCGGAGAGATTTCTTTTTTTGTATGGGAATTTTCGTACAGGGTCTTTAGGAATCCGGGTAAAAGATATACGAATAAAAAACAGAAAAATGCGTATCAATAAGGAATATCATATTCCTTGTGGGATTCTGGTAAATGAATTTTGGGGTTTGTATCATGATGTTATTAAGGGCGCTTTGCGCAGATGGTGATTTCATTGAAAAATACAAATGATAAAAGAAAAGAACGGACTGAAAGGATCAAGGCCGTCCGCATGCTTTTAGGACTTACCCAGAAGCAGTTTGCAGAAGCCCTCGGGATGAGCAGGGAGGGCTATCAAAAGCTGGAACGGGGAGAAAACAATATCTCCACGGATGTGCTGGAAAAGTTAAATTCTGTTTTCGGCATATCTGCTGACTATCTTTTATATGGGGAATTTCAGAATGAGCAAAAGGTCTGGAATATGATACGCAATTGTTCGGAAACGGCCAAAATGGATATTATGATGCGGCTGATCGCATATTTTACAGCATCCCGAAAGATCATTTATCCTAATTCCGATTTCAGTCTGGAAGATTTTATAAAAAAAGTAAATAAACCGGATAAATAATTCCGAATGAAAAAGATTCTGTTGATCGAATCGGATTATGCCGTTTTGGACAGGCTATATCATATTATTCTGAAATATAAAAAGAATGTCAGTATTTTTCAAACAGGAGATTTGTCAGACGCCTATCAGACTGTGATTTCCCATGATATAGAATTGATCATAGTGGACACATCTTTAAATAAAGAACCGTTCAGTGAGATATCCTGCCTGAAATTTGTTGAGGACATCAGGCAGTTTGATAAATACGCTTTTATTCCGGTTATTGTGATCTCTGCTTTGGCGGATGACTGCCTGCATGTATTCAGTGAACTCCATTGCTACGGTTATCTGGAAAAGCCTTTTTCTTATGAAGCGGCGGAAACGCTCATTAAGGATGCCCTGCGCTTTAAAATGCAGAAAAGGGAAAAGCGGTTCGTGTATTTCAAAAGCGGATGTGTTTTTCATCCCATTCGTGTTTCCGAAATCGTTTATATCGAGCATAGAAGGCGGCAGATGTTTATCCATACGAGAGAGGAAATTATAGACATCCCTTATCATACCTGCAGCAGTACCATGCAGCAGCTCATAGACGAGGATTTTGTTCCCTGTGCGAGAGGGACCATTGTCAATATGGATTTTATCCAGTCGTTAGACAGCCTCAACCGGTATCTGGTGCTGCGGGAAGGGATGGGACAGCTGGAAGTTGGAAGAAGCTATGTAAAAAGGATTAAGGACGCCTTACAGGATCTGTAAGATGTCCTTTTTTTGAGCCGCGGGGGGTCAAATACCCTGCCGGTTGGGCAGGGATGTTGACTTTGGTTATGTATGGAAAACAGTATAATAGAGAAGTTCGAAATGAAGGCCATGAAATTACAGAAAATGTATCAATACAGATAGATGGAAAGAGCAATGCGGACGGTAAACCTGCATTACAGATGTGTCTGCTTCCGCCTCCGTTTTTTGGAGTTTACATAACTTGATACCTATCATATAACTTTTTGACGGACTTTGCTGTTTTTTGGCTTCAGATGTATGAAAAAAGGAACAAGCGGCGGCCGGATAAGGATTTTAAAAGGTGGAATAACGGTTGGGGACAAATTTTAACAGATAAATTTGAGGAAATTGTTTTATTGAAGTTCCTTTTTTGTTATAATATAACAGTCGGAGGACTTGGTATGAAAAAAAACAAAGGATTATTCTTTGGTCTGCTGCTTGGCATGGCGGTAACGGCTGCGGGCTGCGGGCATAAAGAAGGCGAAAATATTAAGGCGGGATTTGAGGCAGTGGAACTGTCTGATTATAAAGGCGCGCTGCAATGCTTTGAACAGGCCATTGTATCGGGCGAGGATCTGGAACTTTCATACAGGGGGTGCGGTATTACCTATCTGGGCATGGCGGATTATGAGAATTCCATAACGGCCTTTGAAAAAGCGCTGGATAACGGAGGGATCTTTGCCGGAGATCTGGAACGGGATATTAATTTTTATATGGCTACGGCGCTTTACAAAAACGGACAGCCAGGTGAAGCGGCAAAGCTTTTGGACGCTATTATAGAAAGCGACAAGAAAAATGCCGACGCTTATTTCTTAAGAGGGAGCATCCTGATCGAGGAAGCGGATTACGAGGGCGGAATCTATAATTTCGAACAGGCGATCGCTAACACCACCGATTCCCACGGTATGAAGATCGACATTTACGAGGTACTGGCAGGAAACGGATATGAAGAAAAGGGCAGGGAGTATCTGACCCGGATGCTGGATGAAGAAAAGAATTTAAGTGACTATGAGCAGGGAGTCGTTTATTTTTATTTAGAGGATTATGATAATGCCAGAAACCATTTGGAGGTTGCCAAGCAGTCCGCCAAAAAGGAAAAGGGCGAGATCGTATATATGCTGGGAAGGACCTATGAGCAGTTAGGGGACAGCAATTATGCCGGCGTGCTTTATTCGGAATATCTGGGGGAAGCTCCGGAGGATGCCCTCATATACAATCAGCTGGGACTTTGCAAGTTAGCTTCAGGCAACTATAATGAAGCAATCCATGCTTTTGAGGATGCCTTAGCGCTGGAAGACGCATCCATGGCCCAGACTTTGCGCTACAATCAGATCGTGGCTTATGAGAGGGCGGGAGACTTTGCAAAGGCCAAATCCCTCATGAACGCCTATCTGTCGTCTTATCCTGATGACGAGGCGGCCCAGAGGGAAGCGATATTTTTGAGTACCCGCTGACAGGGCGGTCAGATTCGGAAAAGGTTCATATGAAAAGATCAGATAGCAGAGAACAACAAAGATAAAATAATAGAAACAAAATAATAGAGATACAGGAGAAAGAAAATGATCAATCAGTTAACAGCAAAAATCCGGAAAACGGGAGCGCCTATTGTGGTAGGTCTGGATCCCATGTTAAAATTTGTTCCGGAGCATATCAAGGAGAAGGCTTTTAAGGAGTTCGGAGAAACTTTGGAAGGCGCGGCGGAAGCGATCTTTCAGTTTAATAAGGGGATCGTGGATGCGGTCTGCGATCTGGTCCCGGCAGTAAAGCCGCAGATCGCCATGTATGAGCAGTTCGGGATCCCGGGGCTTTCTGCTTTTGCCAAAACCGTTGCCTATTGTAAGGAAAAGGGCCTGATCGTAATCGGAGACATTAAGCGCGGGGATATCGGTTCCACCTCCAGCGCATATGCTACGGGGCACTTGGGAAAGGTTACCATAGGCTCTAAGAGCTATTACGGCTTTGATGAGGATTTTGTAACGGTAAATCCTTATTTGGGCTCTGACGGGGTAAAGCCCTTTATAGACGTGTGCAAAGAGGAAAAGAAGGGGATTTTTGTACTGGTCAAGACTTCCAATCCCAGCAGCGGGGAATTTCAGGACAGAATCATCGACGGGAAGCCTTTATATGAGCATGTGGGCAAAATGGTAAATGAATGGGGCAGGGAGCTCATGGGAGACGCCTACAGCTATGTTGGCGCCGTAGTGGGAGCTACTTATCCGGAAATGGGGAAAATACTGCGGGATATCATGCCCAAGGCTTATATTCTGGTTCCGGGCTATGGGGCCCAGGGAGGAAAAGGCAGGGATCTGGTACATTTCTTCAATAAAGACGGATTGGGAGCCATTGTGAATTCCTCCAGAGGCATTATCGCCGCATATCAGAACGACGCTTATAAGGATAAGTTCGGGCCTGAAAATTATGCGGATGCTTCCAGGGCAGCGGTAATTGACATGAAAGAGGATATTGCACAGGCATTGGGCTGAGAAATCAGCATTACGTACTGACCGGGCGGCTGTGTCCGTACCGGGTATATGACAAAAATAAGAGAAGGAGAGGGAAAGCCTATGAAGAAATTTGTATGTACAGTCTGCGGTTATACCTGTGAGGGCGAGCAGGCGCCGGATGAATGCCCCGTCTGCCATCAGCCGGGGTCAAAATTCAGGGAAGAAGCCAATGAGGAAACGCTTGATATGAGAGAGGCTGACGGAAAGACGGCTGAGGATGGCAAAGAAACGGATGAAAAGGAAGAAGGCGCTTTGGAGGATTTAAGCTATGATAAGCGCTTTTACCGTATAGATGAATCATGCCGTTATATGGAGGAGATCCATCAGATGGCAGTAACAGGCAAGACCATCGGCGGCGCAATGGGAACAAAGATGCCCATGCCTTCATGGGACGATATTCTTTTTCTGGGAGCGCAGTTAAATCCGCCGCCCCTTGATGAGGAAGACCCCGTTAACACGATGACGGTCATCGGTAAACATGCCAAGAAACCCATGGTTTTGGAAAACCCTGTGTATGTTTCGCATATGTCTTTCGGGGCTTTGTCCAAGGAGATCAAGGTTGCCCTTGCAAAGGGTTCGGCAATGGCCAAAACGGCTATGTGCAGCGGAGAGGGCGGTATTCTGCCGGAAGAAAGAGAGGCTGCATATAAATACATATTTGAATATATTCCCAATAAATACAGCGTTACAGATGAAAACCTGCGCCGGGCGGATGCCATTGAGATCAAGATCGGCCAGGGCACAAAGCCGGGTATGGGCGGTCATCTGCCGGGAGAAAAGGTAACGGAGGAAATCGCAAGGCTTCGGGGGAAAAATCCGGGAGAGGATGTGCAAAGCCCCAGTAAGTTTCCGGAGTTAAATTCCAGGGAAGATTTGAAGGATATGGTCTCCATGCTGCGGAACCGTTCTGACGGAAGGCCCATAGGCATTAAAATTGCTGCAGGAAGGATTGAACGGGATTTAGAGTACTGCGTTTATGCGGAGCCGGATTTTATTACCATTGACGGCAGAGGCGGCGCAACGGGATCAAGCCCCTTATTCTTAAGGGAAGCGACTACCGTTCCTACCATATATGCACTGTACCGGGCAAGAAAATATCTGGATTCCGTCCGTTCCGACATATCCCTTGTGATTACCGGCGGCTTACGCATATCCGCAGATGCTGCAAAGGCTCTCGCCATGGGCGCGGATGCAGTAGCGGTAGCCAGCGCGGCTCTGATAGCGGCCGCATGCCAGCAGTACCGGATCTGCGGTTCGGGCAACTGTCCTGTCGGCATTGCCACCCAGAATCCCGAACTAAGGGAAAGGCTCAAGGTAGAGCAGGCGGCAAAACGTGTGGCAAATTATTTAAACGTAACAAAGGAGGAATTAAAGACCTTTGCGAGGATTACGGGCCATGGAAACGTTCATGATCTGTCTGTTGACGATCTGGTAACCGTAAGCAGGGAGATTTCCGAATTTACAAATATCCCCCATGCCTGAGCCGGGTGTCTGAAGACCTGTCCGGAAAAGGAAGGATACGGGAGAACGGTCCTGGGGATATTATTAAAGGATAATATAAAAGTAGAGCATGAAGGAAGGGCGCGAATGCCCGTTATGAAGGAGAAAATTAAAAAATGGAACAGTATAAACAGGAATTTATAGAATTTATGGTAGACTGCAGCGTATTAAAATTCGGGGATTTTGTTACAAAAAGCGGACGTAAGACCCCCTTCTTTGTCAATACGGGTTTCTACCGTACCGGAGGGCAGTTAAAGAAGTTAGGCGAGTATTATGCCAAAGCCATCCATGACAAATTCGGGCTGGATTTTGATGTGCTGTTCGGACCGGCATACAAAGGGATTCCCTTAACGGTAGCCGCCACCATGGCGATCAGCGATCTGTATGGGAAAGATATTAAATACTGTTCCAACAGGAAGGAAGTAAAAGACCACGGCGATAAGGGCATACTTTTAGGAAGTCCCATTGAGGATGGCGACAAGGTGCTGTTGATCGAGGATGTTACCACGGCGGGAACTTCCATCGGGGAAACCCTTCCCATCATCAAGGCCCAGGGAAACGTAACGGTATGCGGATTGGTGGTCAGTGTGGACAGGTGCGAGAGAGGAAAGGGAGAAAAAAGCGCCCTGAGTGAAATCTCAGAAACTTACGGAATGGAGACAACAGCCATTGTGACCATGAAGGAAGTGGTGGAGCATCTGTATAACAGGCCTTATAAGGGCAGGGTATATATCGACGACGATTTAAAGGCGGCGATCGATGCATATTATGAACAGTACGGTGTAAAATAGAAAAAAAGGAGAGATGGTATGGAAGAAAGAGTTTACAAGACAATGACAAATTCCGGGGCATTAAATATTACGATCGGCATTATTACCATTGCAGCGGGAATTGCGGCAGGGGTGCTTTTGATCATCAGCGGCGCCAAGCTTTTAGCCGGTAAATCCAGACTGATCTTTTAGGGAATAAAAAGATGCGCAGAAAAAGTTATATGTTTACAAATAAAAGTCATTCGGACAGGGGAAAGGCGTCCGCCGCTCTGGGGATCATTTCTTTTGTGTCCGTCTGTCTTATCATATACATATCCTATCATGAGGAGGGCGCAATGAATCCCAAGCTGGGGGCGGCGGCTGTTTTTGCCCTGCTGTTTTCCCTGATCGGAGAGATTCTCGGCATTATGGCCCGGGTGGAGAAGGATAAGTTTTACTTTTTCCCTAATCTGGGGCTGGTTTTCAACACCCTTGTGATTGCTTTTGTAGGATTTATTTTGTATTTAGGAGTGAATGGTATCTGATGGAAGAAAGATTTAGTTTATGTGTGGAGAGAATCAAAGAAATAGGATCAGAGCCGCAGTTAAAGGAACCTTTTGGAAGCTACTTTGTGCAGGTGGCTTCTTTTCTTTTGGAAATTGCGGAAATTTATAAAAAAACGGCAGAAAGGCAAAAGAAGGATTTAAAGGAAGAGAAGATATGGAATGAGGAGGCCTGTCGCAGGCTGTATGGAGAGCTGTCGGAAGACCGTTATGCAAATTCGTATGCCGATCCTGCTTATGCGGCCGGTCTTATGGGAAAGGACTGGGGGCGGCTTCTTTCCTTTGTATACGGGGAAATGTTTTCCCTGCCTCCTTATGCGGCCGAAGAGGATCTCTTTGAAATCCTGATCCGTATGGAGTGGTTTGTGGAAATATACTGTATTTTTGCGGAGTATGAGCAGGAATGGGATGAAAAGGCGGCTTATGAAAGCGTCAGGGAATGCTGTTATTATTTTGTATACGACTACATGGACGTGGAAACGGAAAAAAGAGTGGGAGAGAAGGTGGAGCCCTCCTTTGATTTCGCTTATCGTCTGATCATGGAAGCCGATCTGTCGGATCCCGGTTATTTATACCGTTACGGGGAATATATTACGGATAACCAGATTGAGACGGTAAAGCTTTTAAATGAAATGTCCGTAGAGGAAATCGGAAAGATGGCGGACACTTATACGGAAGGCTACCGCATCGGATTTATAAAAGGAAATAAGGATCTGTCCAAAAAGAAAGTGGTAAACATCATCTATCCCATAGGATTCGAAAGGGTGGTAAAAAGAGCCATTGAAAATTTTGAAGGGATGGGCTTGCAGCCTACCCTGATGCGGAATTCCCACAGCATTTTTCATAAACGGGGAACCGGGGTAAACGGATATTACAGCAGCAGCCCGAACAGACAGTTTGAGTATGACCACAGGGAGGATGACGCGCTCTTTCTTGATAAAAGGCTTGTTAACCGGAAGCTGGAGGCCTTGAAGGAGGCTTATATCAAATATGAAGATATTTCGGCTAAGCATGGCGGACCGGCATGGATCGAGGTGTTCGGGGAGAAGGACTTTTTACCTGCGGACAAGCCGGAAGCCTTAAGCTTAAGTGAAAAGCAGCAAAAGCTTTCGGTATATTTTGCGGCGGAGTCGGGAAAGATCATAAATTCCTATATACCGGGGGAGGAAAGGAGCTATACGATCATTGCTTATCCCATTCCTGAGATCGGGAAAGATTACAGGGAGATCATGAAGGATACCATCACACTGAATACTCTTCCTTATGAGGAGTATGAAAATGTGCAGCAGCTTATGATCGACGCCCTTGACAGGTGCGAGTATGTCCGCGTGCTGGGCATGAATGGAAACAGGACCGATTTGAAGATCGAGTTATGTAAACTTGATGATCCCCACAGGATGACCAAGTTTGAGAATTGCGTGGCGGATGTGAATATTCCCGTAGGGGAGGTGTTTACTTCCCCCGTCTTAAAGGGAACAGAAGGACTTTTGCATGTAAAAAAGGTCTATTTAAGGGATTTATCCTATGAAAATCTGGAGATTACTTTTGGAGACGGCATGATAAAAGCCTATGGCTGTACCAATTATGAGGATGAAGAACAGAACCGGAAATATGTCAAGGATCATATTTTACAGCATCACAACTCTATCCCAATGGGAGAGTTTGCCATAGGGACCAATACTGCTGCCTATGTTATGGGAAGAAAATACGGCATTGAGGATAAGCTTCCCATCCTGATCGCCGAAAAGACGGGTCCC
The DNA here is from genome assembly GCA_002362385.1 of Lachnospiraceae bacterium UBA3273. Taxonomy (GTDB): domain Bacteria; phylum Bacillota; class Clostridia; order Lachnospirales; family Lachnospiraceae; genus UBA2882. The sequence goes on along the minus strand of DEUB01000007.1, from coordinate 13,102 downwards.
CATTTTGCGGTGGGAGATACCTGTTATTCCCATGGGGAAGATGTGGCGGTATATAATCCCGACGGAAAGGAGATCATAGCCAGGGACAATGAGGTTTCCATCTTGAGGAAGGATGAGGAAAATAAGGATAAGGCATATTTCCAGTGCCATACGGATATTACGATCCCCTATGACGAGCTTTTGCGCCTGTACGGCGTGACGGCGGAGGGAGAGGAAATATCCTTTATTGAAAAGGGCAGGTTCGTGCTGCCGGGAACGGAAATGCTCAACGAGGCCTTCGGGGAATGAAAATGTGAAGGGGAATGAAAATATGACGGGGAATGGAAATTTTGCAAAACAGTTGCACATGCTTTTTATTTCTTGTAAACTATAAACGGTATATTTAAAAACAGTTTGGATAAGCTGTTATGATTGATGAAGATAAGGAGAGGTTTTATGGCACAAGTAGGTATTGTTATGGGCAGCGACTCGGATATGCCCGTTATGAGTAAAGCGGCGGATATTTTAGAGAAGCTGGGAGTTTCTTATGAAATGAAGATTATTTCCGCACACAGGGAGCCGGATGTGTTTTTTGAATATGCAAAGAGCGCGGAGGAAAAGGGATTCAAGGTTATCATTGCAGGAGCAGGCATGGCGGCCCATCTGCCCGGCATGTGCGCAGCGATTTTTCCGATGCCTGTCATCGGCATTCCCATGCATACGACCTCTTTGGGAGGCAGGGATTCCCTCTATTCCATTGTCCAGATGCCTTCGGGAATTCCCGTTGCCACAGTGGCCATTAACGGGGGAGCCAATGCAGGGCTTTTAGCGGCAAAGATCCTGGCCGTTTCGGACGGGGCGCTGCTCGATAGGTTAAAGGATTATTCCGCCGGCCTTAAAGAGCAGGTCATGGCAAAGGATGCAAAGCTTCAGGAAGTCGGATACAAAAATTATTCCAAATAAGGGAATTATAAATGAAACAGATTATAAATAAAGAAAAACAAGACGAGGAGAAATCAGAATGGATTATAAAAAAGCAGGCGTTGATATTGAAGCGGGGTATAAGTCCGTTGAACTGATGAAAAAGCATGTGAGAGAGACCATGAGGCCGGAGGTATTAGGAGGCCTTGGAGGTTTTTCGGGAGCCTTTTCCATGGAAAGCTTTAAAAATATGGAAAAGCCTACGCTGGTTTCCGGTACGGACGGGGTAGGAACCAAATTAAAGCTGGCTTTTTTGATGGATAAGCATGACAGCGTGGGAATCGACTGTGTGGCCATGTGTGTAAACGACATTGCCTGCGCAGGCGGAGAACCCTTGTTTTTCCTGGATTACATTGCCTGCGGGAAAAATATTCCCGAGAAGATCGCCGATATCGTTAAGGGCGTTGCAGAGGGCTGCAAGCAGTCGGGAGCGGCTCTGATCGGCGGGGAGACTGCGGAAATGCCGGGCTTTTATCCGGAGGATGAATATGATCTTGCCGGCTTTGCGGTAGGCGTAGTGGATGAAAAGGATCTGATCACAGGGACGGACATTAAGCCCGGAGACGTTTTGATCGGAATGGCAAGCTCCGGTATACACAGCAACGGTTTTTCCCTTGTGAGAAAAGTGTTTGAAATGACGAAGGAGAGCCTCAATACATATTATGATGAACTGGGAAAGACCTTGGGAGAGGCTCTGATCGCGCCTACCAAGATCTATGTAAAAGCATTAAAGAGCGTAAAAGAGGCAGGAGTCGTTCTGAAAGGCTGCAGCCACATTACCGGCGGCGGATTTTATGAGAACATTCCACGTATGCTGCCGGAAGGCGTATGCGCGTCGGTAAAGAAGGACAGCTATGAGGTGCCTCCCGTTTTCAGGCTTTTACAAAAAAAGGGCGGAATTGAAGAAAAGATGATGTATAACACCTATAATATGGGAATCGGTATGGTCCTTGCTGTGGATCCTGAGGATGTGGACAAAACCATGGAAGCCATAAAGGCGGCAGGAGAAGAACCTTATGTGATCGGTAACGTGGAAGCAGGAGAAAAGGGTGTTAAATTATGTTAAAGTTGGTTGTTTGCGTATCCGGCGGAGGGACTAATCTGCAGGCGGTTATGGACGCCATGGAAAAGGGAGAGATTACCAATGCGAAGATCACAGGGGTGATCAGCAATAATCAGAATGCTTTTGCTTTAGAGAGAGCAAGGAAAGCGGGAATTCCGGCATTTTGCATCTCCCCTAAGGATTATGAGGACAGGGGGGCCTTCCATAAGGCTTTACTTGGAAAGGTTCGCGAACTGGTTCCCGACCTGATCGTATTGGCGGGATATCTCGTGACCATTCCGGCGGAAATGATAGAAGCCTATAAAAACCGGATCATCAATATTCATCCCTCGTTGATACCGGCGTTCTGCGGCGTAGGATATTACGGATTAAAGGTCCATGAAGGGGCTTTGGCCCGGGGGGTAAGGATTTCCGGGGCGACAGTGCACTTCGTGGATGCGGGAACGGATACGGGACCCATTATTTTCCAGAAGGCGGTTTTAGTAAAACCCGACGACACGCCTAAGACATTACAGCAGCGGATTATGGAAGAGGCGGAATGGAAGATACTGCCCCAAGCCATTGATTATATCGCCAACGGAAAGATCCGTGTGGCGGACGGTAAAGTGATAATCAAAGAATGACTAATGCTCGAGAATAATAAACAGTAAAGAGTAATCAATGATTAGAGAATGGTCAAATGTGCAGGAATAATCAATGATCAGAGAATGCTCAAATGGCCCCAATATAGAAATGAACGGAAAAATAACAAAGAAATATCAAACAAGGATCAATCAGTGATAAGGAGGACGTATGAAAGTACTGATAGTGGGAAGCGGCGGAAGAGAGCATGCAATCGCCATGTGTGTAAAGAAAAGCCCCAGGGTGGATGAAATCTACTGCGCGCCGGGGAATGCAGGAATCGGAGAGGTCGCACAGTGTGTTCCTATCGGAGCCATGGAATTTGACAAGATCGTTGCCTTTGCAAAAGAGAAAAGCATAGATTTGACCATTGTAGGCATGGACGATCCATTGGTGGGAGGTCTTGTAGACGAGTTGGAGGCGGCGGGCATCCGTACCTTCGGACCGAGGAAGAATGCGGCCATCTTGGAAGGTAGTAAGGCGTTTTCCAAAGACCTGATGAAAAAGTACAATATTCCCACTGCTGCCTATGAAAATTTTGACGACCCCGAAAAAGCGCTGGCGTATCTGGAACAGGCTTCTTTCCCTATTGTATTAAAGGCCGACGGCCTGGCTTTGGGAAAAGGGGTTTTGATCTGCAATACGTTAGAAGAGGCAAGGGACGGCGTCAAGTCCATTATGGAGGATAAGAAGTTCGGTTCTGCCGGAAATAAAATGGTAATCGAGGAATTTATGACGGGACGGGAAGTCAGCGTGTTATCCTTTGTGGACGGCAAGACCATTAAGATCATGTCTTCCGCTCAGGATCATAAGCGTGCCATGGACGGGGACAAAGGACTCAATACCGGCGGAATGGGAACTTTTTCGCCGAGCCCCTTTTATACGGAAGAAGTGGATGAATTTTGCAGGAAGTATATTTATCAGGCCACGGTAGACGCCATGGCGGCAGAGGGCAGGGAATTTAAGGGCGTTATTTTCTTCGGACTTATGCTAACTGAGAAAGGCCCCAGAGTATTGGAATATAATGCCAGATTCGGCGATCCGGAAGCACAGGTGGTCCTGCCCAGGATGAAAAACGATATGATCGAAGTGGTGGAGGCTTGTATCGACGGGACGTTAGATAAAGTGGATCTTCAGTTTGAGGATAATGCAGCGGTATGTGTAGTGCTGGCTTCCGACGGGTATCCCGTATCTTATGAAAAAGGGTTTCCCATTACCGGACTGGAAAAATTTGAGGGCAGGGACGATTATTTTGTGTTCCATGCGGGCACCAAAAAGACAGAGGCCGGTTTTGTTACAAACGGGGGCCGTGTTTTAGGGGTAACCGCCAAAGGCGCGGATCTAAAGGAAGCCAGGAGCAAGGCTTATGAGGCCACGGAGTGGATCGGCTTTGAAAATAAGTATATGCGTCATGATATAGGAAAGGCTATTGATGAGGCATAACGGGCATAAAAATAAAAAGTTTCAGGAAAGTCTTTTGTCCTGCCGAAGGAAAACGGCGGGGCGAAAGGCTTTTTATGTGTGAATACAATATATTGTAACGGGAGGTTATTAAATTTTTATAATAATACCACATTTTGGTTGACGGTTTTTGGAGCCGATAGTATGATATTTATGTGTAAATATGCGTTTACAACAGGATAATTATAATGTGAGAGTAAACAATAGTATTAATAGAAAAGCGGCAGCAGGAGAGGAGATCTTATGTTTTTTAAGTCGTTACAAAAGGGAAGTATACGGGCAGCAGGAGTTTTACTGGCTGTATGTGTGATTTTTGGTGCATATGCAAAGGATATTTATGCGGGAGCGGTCAACAGTCCGGATCCGGAGTCGGGGGAGAGCGGAGGAACTCTTCAGTCCTCCAATGCGCATTTAAAATCCCTAAGCGTTACGCCGGGGACGTTATCGCCGGAGTTCTCGCCGGAAGTGACAAATTATACAATAAATGTTTCGGAGGATGTGGATACCGTTTCCGTGGCGTGCAGTGTGGAAGAGACCACCTCTAAGGTTATAGAGGCCGGAGGATTTAAGCGGCTGCAGCAGGGAAGCAATTCCGCCCATGTAACGGTACAGGCGGAAGACGGTTCCAAGCTGACTTATAATTTTACGATCAACCGGGGCGCTGCCTCAGGTAATGCGGGAGACGGAGAGACGGAGCAGCAGTCTGATACCGGGACGGTTCAGGATGGGGAATCGGGTTCCGGTTCGGAAGACGGTACAGACGGTAATGGCGCGGCTGCGGTCAGCGCAGGAGCTGACGGCGCGGTTACAACCAGCGCAGGAGCCGACGCAGTAGGAGGAATGACTTCGGGAGCGCAGGCGCCCGCCACGATCGATCCTGTTACAAACAGGATCCCTATAGGGGGAGAGTCTATTTATTCTTCTTTCCAGATCGATCTTACTTATCCACAGGAACTGCTGCCGGAAGGATTTGTGCAGGAAACCTACAATTACAAAGGGATCGACGTACAGTCCGCATATTTTGCGGCAGGGAATATCAGGCTTCTTTATCTGACGACGGGAGACGGAACCAGTTCTGATTTCCGTATTTATTATGAAGATTCCGACAGCTTTCTGGATTTTCTGCAGTTAAAAGGTATTGACGGGAAATTTATCATGCCGGTCAGATATGAGGCGCAGATAAAAATTCCCGATAACTATACGGGAACTTACCTGCCTTGGGAGAACAAGGTAATACCGGCATATATTTATACCGAGCTGACGGATAAGCCGGTAACGGTACCCGGGGAAGAGGGTAATGAAGACTCCGGAGAACAGGAAGGGCAGGACGAGGAACCGGTAAAGGTGGAAGAGCTGGATAAAGAAGTGGAATTTTATCTTCTCTATGCCGTAAACAATGAGGGAAGCGAAAACTTCTATTTGTATGATATCGTGGAGGGAACTTATCAGCGTTACGTGGAACGGGATACCTCTTATGAACTGGATCAGTCCTATTTTAAATATAAAGATGTTGCCCACAAGAGATTTGCGATCATGTGTGTTATGGCATGCCTTTTGCTGATCGCGGTATTCTGCATCATCAATCTCATTATGAAAAACAGGGAACTGAAAGCGGATATGGGAGAAGATGACGAAGACGACGAGGATGACGAGGATGAATCACAGGAAGACATCCGCAGGAAATCCCGGAAAGCCAGGGATGATAGAAGAGCCGAAAAAGAAGGAGCGCCTATAGCAGGGACGGGAAAGAAAGCAGAGAAAAGGTCTGATACAAAGGCAGCTGACGGAACAGAGAAGAAGCCTACAGCGGATGCGATCGGAAGGGCGGAGAAGAAACCCGCAGCGGAAGTAGCCGGAAGGGCAGAGAGAAAACCTGAAGCAGAAGCCGTAAAACGGACAGAGAGAAAGTCCGGACCGGAAACCGCTAAACGGGCGGAGAAAAAGCCCGAAGCAGAGGCTGTAAAACGGGCGGAGAAAAAGCCCGAAGAAGTAAAGAGGACGGAGAGAAAGGCGGAGCAGGCAAAAAAGGCGGCAGGAAAAACCGTTACGGAAGCGGCAACGGATATGGAAATCGATGCCTCTTCCCTGGAGGAAAAGATCATCAGCCAGCTTCAGCTTGACGGCGAGATACCGTCAAAGCCAAGTGAGAGACCAAAGGAAACAAAAGCGGAGCCGGAGAGAGCAAGAACGGCAAGAAAGCCCTCCAGCTTTAAAATGATTAATTTATCGAGAGAGCCGGAATCCGGCGGACTAGATGATGATTTTGAATTTGAATTTATCAATCTGGATGACGATTGAGTAGAAAGATGGAAATGGAGGATAACCAATAATGGCATACACTGATAATGCCAAAGCGGCATTGACGTTTGCAAAAAAAATGGCAAAGACCACAGGACAAAACTATATCGGTACAGAGCATATCCTTTTAGGGCTTTTAAAGCAGCAAAGCGGAGTCGCGGCTAAAATATTGCAGAATCACGGGGTAACTTCGGAAAAGGTTCTGGAGGTCATCAGGGAGTTGATCGCGCCTTCGGGAGCTGTATCCATATTGGAAAGAGACGGCTATTCACCCAGGGCGGTCCAGATCCTTCAGGAAGCGGATAAACAGGCGTCAAGGTTTCAGTCTGCCGGAACGGGTACGGAGCATATACTGCTGTCCATAATTAAAGAGGGGGATAATATAGCGGCAAGGCTTTTGTATACCTTAGGGGTAAGCCTTCAAAAGATGTATGTCGACACCCTGATCGCCATGGGCGAAGATGCGTCTTTGGCAAAGGAGGACCTAAATCCCAAGAAAAAGAAAAATCCCACAAAGACCCTTGACCAGTACAGCAGGGATTTAACAAAGCTTGCCAGAGAAGGGAAACTGGATCCCGTTATCGGCAGGGAAAACGAGATTTTGAGGGTAATACAGATTTTAAGCAGAAGGACCAAAAACAACCCGTGCCTGATCGGAGAACCGGGCGTGGGCAAAACGGCCATTGCCGAAGGCCTTGCATTGAGAATTGCGGCAGAAGACGTTCCGCCTACGATCAGCAGGAAAAGAGTGGTAACTTTAGACTTATCCGCCATGGTTGCAGGGAGCAAATACCGCGGCGAATTTGAGGAAAGGATCAAGAAGGTTATCGGGGAAGTTATTGAAGACGGCAATATCATCCTGTTTCTGGATGAGATCCATACGATCATCGGGGCGGGAGGCGCAGAAGGCGCAATCGATGCCTCCAATATTTTAAAACCGTCCCTGGCAAGAGGAGAGATCCAGCTGATCGGGGCTACGACAATTGAGGAATACCGCAAATATCTGGCCAAGGACGCGGCTCTTGAAAGAAGGTTCCAGCCGGTCAACGTGGATGAGCCTACGGTAGGGGAAGCAATCGAGATCTTAAAGGGGATCAAGCAGAAATATGAAGACCATCATCAGGTAACCATTTCCGATGAGGCCATAGAAGCGGCGGTCAAGCTGTCAAAGCGCTATATCAACGACAGGAACCTGCCAGATAAAGCCATCGACCTGATCGATGAAACGGCGGCGGCACTAAGGCTCAAAGGTATGAATCTTCCTGAAAAATGCAGGGAGTTAGAGGAACAGATTAAGGCCATGGATCTGCAGATCGAGCGTTCCTTTAAATTTGACGCTTTTTCCCAGGCCCATGAGATAAAATTAAAACAGGATGAACTGATCAAAAAGTATAACAGGCTAAAGGAGAGGCATGAAAAGAAAATGACCGACCGCAGCCTGGTGGTAGGGGAGAATCACATTGCAGACGTGGTTTCCATGTGGACCAAGATTCCCGTCAGCAAGCTGGCCGAGAAAGAAAGCGAACGGCTTTTAAGGCTGGAATCTATTCTCCATAAGAGAGTGATCGGACAGGAGGAGGCCGTGGCTGCGGTGGCCAAGGCCATGAGGAGAGGCAGGGTCGGTCTTGCCGATCCCAACAAGCCCATAGGTTCTTTTCTCTTTCTGGGGCCTACAGGCGTGGGTAAAACGGAACTCAGCAAGGCTTTGGCTGAAGCGATGTTCGGTTCGGAGAGCGCCCTTATCAGGGTGGATATGTCCGAATATATGGAGCCTCATTCCGTTGCCAAGATGATCGGTTCTCCTCCCGGGTATGTGGGACATGACGACGGAGGGCAGCTCAGTGAAAAGATCAGGAGGAATCCCTATTCCGTAGTGCTTTTTGATGAAATAGAAAAGGCCCATCCCGATGTGTTCAATATTCTTTTGCAGGTGCTGGATGAGGGACATATCACGGATTCCAAGGGCAGAAAGGTCAATTTCAAGAATACGATCCTGATCATGACCTCCAACGCGGGAGCGGCGCGCATCATAGAACCCAAGAACCTGGGATTTGCCGCCGTTACCACGGAAAAGCAGAATTACGAGAAAATGAAGGACGGCGTTATGGAAGAGGTTAAACGCCTGTTTAAGCCGGAATTTATTAACAGGATCGACGAGATCATGGTATTCCACCAGCTGACAAAGGAAGATATGAAAAAGATCGCCTCCCTTCTTGGCAAAAACCTGTGCAGTCGCGCTAAGACGCAGATGGATATTGAGCTGAGCCTGACGGCATCCTTAAAGGATTATATCGTGGATAAATATACGGACCTGAAGATGGGGGCAAGGCCGCTTAAAAGAGCCATACAGACGGAGATCGAGGATGCTCTGGCGGAAGAGATCCTTTCGGGAAAGATCAAGGCAAAGAATAAGGTCAGCGCAGGCGTACACGATAAAAAAGTGACTTTTACTGTGAAGGAATAGTCGAAGCTTCTTAATGGGAGAACCGTTTTTGATAACGGTTCTTCTTTCAGAATATAAAAGAAGGCAGGGGTTATCGGCTATCTCTTTTGAAGGACATTCATATGTTTGGGGTAAGACGAAGGGGATAAGCATAAGGATGAAAAGATATAAATGGCATTATTTATTTGGAATGGTTTTTGCAGCGGTATTTTGCATTTTCAGGCTTGATACATCTACAGATTGTGTTCTGGAAATGGCATTGACGGCTGTGCTGCATGAGGGCGATTTTTCTTATTCTCCTTTTACGGGAGAGTCGGCGGCAATGTCTGCATATTGGTCTCCTATGACCTGGATCTATGCGGTTGCAGCACAGATATTAGATGTCCATCCGGTATTGATCGGTAAGCTTCTGATGCCGTTTGTAGTAGTGTTTTTCTTCATTACCGCATGGAAAATGCTGTTTGAGCAATTGTTTGGTAAAAATGAACAGACAGTGGCAGCTCTTTGGATACTGCTCATAAGCTCTTTGGTATTTTGTTTTTCAAAGCCCTATGATTTTACCGGATTGTGGGAGGCTCCATGGACAGATAAAAGCGTAGTGATTTATGTACTTCTGCCGTTAACGGGAGCAGCAGTCCTCCGGATCATTAAGAAGCTGTTTTATAAAACGGAAAGCGCTTCCGGTATAGAGAAAAGCAGTGGACAGGATGGCTTGGGCCATGGAAGCAGACATTTTAAGATTCAGAAAAAATATTTTACAATGTTTCTGGCAATTTGGGCAGTCAGTGCGATCGTGTCCATTGCTTTTAACGGCTGCATATTGTTTAACAGCACATATGCTTTTCCGGACAACCGATTTAAAATGAATAAAGAGATCATGGAAATACGGGAAATGGTGGAAGGAGTGCCGGAGGTCAAAATGCTGGCTCCTTTCGAAGTGGAAATGCAGATAAGGGATTGTGACGATAAAGTAAGATTAGTGCGCAGCCTTTATGAAGAGACCGGGACAGATTCAATAAAAGAAGCATTGGAAAAATATCAGGATGCCAATATAGTTGTTCTGTCAAAAGCAGATGCAGATGAGGATATGCTTTATACTTTGGGCTATACCCGAATGGGCAGTACAGAAAATTATGAAGTATATAAATTTGTACCGGATTTGGGAAAATATACTGTTACCCAGTTTGCCAGCGTAACGGAATTACAGAGTATGATATATGTCATAACCGACTGGGACGGACATTTGATCATCGTAGACGGCGGCTGGAAAGAAGATGCGGAGGGGCTTCTCAATTTGATTCTGGATCATGGAGGAAGGGTGGACGCATGGATCATTACCCATCCGCATCCGGATCATGTGGGCGCTTTTAACGGAGTATATGCTTCCGGACAGGTAGAGATCGGTACAATATACACAGTCCCTATGGATTATGAAACCTACAAAAATAAAGCAAACTGGTGGGATGTGTTTGAAATATACGATGAATTCGTGAATTTGACTACAGGAGCGGATAATATTGTCTATTTAAAGGAAGGCGATGAAATAGACCTGTTCGGGTTAAAAATGGAGGTATTCCATTCTTTTGACATGGAAGAGATGGCGGAAGATACGGATCCCTGCAATAACGGGGGAATGATATTCAAATTGAGTGCAAAACGTGATTCCATATTGTTTTTGTCCGATGTGGGAGCGGCATATTCAGCAAAGCTTTTGGAAAGGTGGGGAGATAACCTGGCGGCTGATTATGTACAAATGGGACATCACGGCAATGGCGGAATGGATGAGAGCGTTTATCGGGTCATTGCGCCTAAAACAGCTTTTTTTGATGCGCCGGAAAGCTTAATGCAGAATACAGAATTGAATGCACCGGTAAAACGGGCTCTGATGGAATCATTGGGAACCAAAATCCTTTATTATGCAACAGCTCCAAATACCATAGTTATGGAATAGAAAAGCATAGGGAGATTCAGAGAGGATTGGTATTTACCACAAGACAAAAATAAGGTATACTTAAGATAGTCGCGAAAGACATTTTTACGGGTATATCAAAAACAGGAGGACATAAAAATGGCAGTTGTAGAACAATTAATCCGTTCGGAACAAGACGGTTCAGTGAGCTTTGGAAACCACACTCTGGCTGCAAAGGCAAAGCTGGAGGATTTTCCCCATGGAGGAGACCTTTATAAGGTTAAAACCTTTCAGACCATGACCAAGCTGGAAAAGAACGGAATGTTTTTATATGAATCAGTGCCGGGAACCAGTGTAAATGAGCTAAAGGAGACTGCTGAAGGGATGGACTTCAGGGTTGAAGGAAATGAAGATGCACAGATTACCCTGGGCTTAAAGGACGATACGGAGTATGAGGTTTTTGTGGGCGGAGGAAGCATCGGCAAGATGAAGACCGGATTTGGCGGAAAATTAAGTCTTAGTGTAGAGCTTTCGGATATGGGCGAAGTTGATGTAAAGGTAACGGAGGTATAGATATGGCAAAAGGAAAAGCGACAAGCGCTTTCTTTTGTCAGAACTGTGGCTATGAATCTTCTAAGTGGATGGGCCAGTGCCCGGTCTGCCGTACCTGGAACTGCTTTGTAGAAGAGCGGATCACGGTAAAGAGCAGTCCGGCGGCAGGCAGTGCAAAATCCCTTTCTTCTCCCGGCAGGAAGCCGGTAGAGCTCAAAGCTGTCGTAAGCGGGAAGGAAGAACGGTTTGCAACTGAAATTGAAGAGTTTGACAGGGTGTTGGGGGGCGGTATTGTCCCCGGTTCCCTGACATTGGTGGGTGGAGATCCCGGTATCGGGAAATCCACTTTACTTTTACAGGTCTGCCAGAAGCTGGCGGCAAAAGGAAAAGAAGTGCTGTATATATCGGGAGAAGAGTCTTTAGCGCAGATTAAGATGAGGGCGGACAGGATCGGAGATTTTACGGAGCATTTTAAACTGTTAACAGAGGTAAATCTGGGAACCATTTCAGATGTGGTAAAGTCCGAAAAGCCGGAGATATTGATTATTGACTCTATTCAGACCATGTACAATGAAGAGGTCAATTCGGCTCCGGGAAGCGTTTCTCAGGTAAGGGAATCAACGGGCGTTCTCATGCAGCTTGCCAAAGTGGAGAATATTGCAACGCTGATCGTAGGGCATGTGACAAAAGAAGGCACTGTGGCCGGCCCCAGGGTCTTAGAGCATATGGTGGATACGGTTTTGTATTTTGAAGGAGACAAGCAGGATATTTACCGTATATTGCGAGGGGTAAAAAACCGTTTTGGCTCCACTGATGAGATCGGCGTCTTTGAAATGGGAGAGGCGGGGCTCATCCAGGTTAAAAATCCTTCCGAATTTTTAATTAGCGGAAAGCCGGAAGGCGCCAACGGTTCAGTGGTAACCTGCTGTATGGAAGGAACAAGGCCCATGCTTTTGGAGGTCCAGGCATTGGTCTGCGACACTAATTTCCAAATTCCCAGAAGACAGGCTACGGGATGCGATTTTAACAGGATGAATCTTTTAATGGCAGTCATAGAGAAAAGGATGAGGATTCCTTTGGGAAGAGAGGATGCCTATGTGAATTTTGCAGGCGGTATGAGGATTTTTGAACCGGCAACGGATCTGGCAGTGGTCATGGCTCTTGTTTCCAGCTACCGCAATAAGCCGGTTGACGATAAGATGCTGGTATTTGGCGAAGTGGGATTGAGCGGGGAAGTCAGAGGCGTCTCCATGGCAAAGCAGCGTATACTGGAAGGCAGAAAGCTGGGATTTACCAGCTGCGTTGCGCCCTATGCCAACGGAAAGCAGTTAACAGATGTGGAAGGAATTAAGATATATACTGTGAAAAACATTATGGAGGCAGTGAATATCATTCAGGATCAAGGCGCTTAAAAGAAATAATAATATGAAATATTCCGAGCCTTTGCGGAAAATGTCGAATTTTGACAAGAAAGCAAGATAGTTCAATTTGTGCGCAAGATATTTGTAGATAAATATGCTTTTAGGATATATACTAATTATAGTTTAACGAAAGTTAAACTTGCTAATTAGCAATTCCGGAAGAATTCCCCTTTTACACAAACAGGTAAGCTGAAGGCGCGAGCTTTCAGCTTATTTGTTTGTGTAAATATAAAATTATATGCTCAAATGACAACCATAAAAAGATATAAGTTTTCATTGAGACAGATTTTATCGAAGATAAGATAAAGGTAAATAGTAAAATGGCAGAGAAGCTTAATTGCAAAAGTAACTTCCAGTGCAGAAGTAAATTCTAC
>DEUB01000059.1 GCA_002362385.1 Lachnospiraceae bacterium UBA3273 | reverse complement strand
ATTGGATTTTCAAGGTGCATAGGCGCTTATTCAAGTGCGAAGTTTGAGTAATGAAAAAAGAAAGGGGCATGTATCCTGCAAATTGCAGAAAATCATGCCCTTTTTCGTAAGATTCGTTATTTTTTTAGCGCTTCAAGCTCTTTAAGAAGTCCCTCAATTATGGAATCCTTCTCGACAATGGTGGCATCTTTTTCAGAGATGGCTGCACTCATTTTCTCAATCTCATGTTCATAACTTCTTATATCCTGATAATATTCTTCCCTGTCCCGGCACAGCTTGCGGACCTGTTCATCCGTGCAGAACTGGAAAAGTGTCTTTGCCGCTTCTTCAATATCTTTGTCTTTTGATGCGATCATCTTTATTTCCTCCCATGTTTTTGCTTTAAAAAGGGTTGCCCAGTAATCGATTCCGTATGCCTTATCTTCTTCGGTTGCTAAATCTATTCGAGATAAGTCTACCACACTGAGGACAAAATTGTCATTATAGATATGATTATTTTTAACATTTGTCAGTTTATAAGTGACATAAAATTCCGGATATTCTTCAAAAAGAGTATAGTCCAGGAAACCAATATGTATGGCAGGCCTTATTTCTATATAGTCCTCTCCGCGTTTAGGCGTATCATAGGAACGGCACAGATACAAAACGGAGCGGTTTGTCCAGTTTAGTTTATTGGCGACCTGCATTTTCGAATTAATAGTGGTACGGTTGTTGAGCAAGACCATGATATCCAGCCGGAATTCTTTGCTTTCTACAGACTTCCCCAAAAGAATAGGATTTGTAATCTCTACAGAGACCACTTCTTCCTTCGTAAGGTGCAGCAGGGAGCAGATCAGCCCTCGTAAGACTTTGTTATTAGTCTGTAAAACGGCACGGAACATATAGTCGTTAGTCATGCCATAAGGAATTGTGCCACAGGCTGTTTCAAATGTCTTGAAAATTGATTCCCGTGACCGTAACAAAATCCTGTTTCAGTTGCGAAACCGAATCCTTTCAGTGTATAATAAATCCGTGGCGGAAATTTTGAGGGATTTTTCTGTCCGCAGATAGTTGTAATAATTTTAATAAAGAGTTGGCAGAAAGGATAAAAACATGGGCGGTTTTTTTGGCGTAGCGTCTAAACAGGATTGTGTTTTCGATCTTTTTTTCGGGATCGACTACCACTCCCATCTGGGTACAAGAAGAGGCGGAATGACGGTATATGGGGAGGATGGATTTAACAGGGCCATCCACAATATTGAAAATTCCCCATTCAGGACAAAGTTCGATAAGGATATTCATGAGATGCACGGGAATATGGGGATCGGATGTATTTCCGATTATGAACCCCAGCCTTTGCTGGTGCGTTCCCATCACGGCACTTATGCCATTGCCACGATCAGCAAGATCAATAATATCGACGAATTGATTCAGGAACTTTTTAATACGGGTCATGCCCATTTTCTGGAAATGAGCGGAGGGGAGATTAATGCTACCGAGCTGGTAGCAGCCCTTATCAACCAAAAGGATAGTCTGATCGAAGGAATCCGATATGCACTGGATTCGGTGGACGGTTCCCTGTCCCTTTTATTGATGAATAAACGGGGGATTTATGCCGCAAGGGACAAATACGGCAGGACGCCGGTAGTGATTGGTAAAAAGGAAGATGCTTTTTGTGCTTCCTTTGAGAATTTTGCTTATAAGAATCTGGGGTATTCTGATTATAAGGAACTAGGCCCCGGCGAAGTAGTAGTCATAACTGATGAAACATGTCATACACTTGTAGATCCCAATAAGGATATGAAGATATGTACTTTTCTCTGGGTTTATTACGGATATCCCTCCAGCAGCTATGAGGGCGTCAGCGTGGAAAAGATGCGGTATAACTGCGGCGCTAAGATGGCGGGAAGAGATAATGTATCGCCGGATATTGTGGCCGGAGTGCCGGATTCGGGAACGGCGCATGCGGTAGGTTATGCAAATGAATCGGGAATTCCTTTTTCAAGGCCCTTTATTAAATATACTCCTACATGGCCCCGTTCTTTTATGCCTACGATTCAGAGCAAGAGGAATCTTATTGCAAAGATGAAGCTTTTAGCTGTGGATGAACTAATTAAGGATAAAAGCCTTTTACTGATAGATGACTCTATTGTAAGGGGTACCCAGCTTCGGGAAACTACGGAATTTTTGTATCAGAGCGGGGCGAAGGAAGTCCATATCCGGCCTGCGTGTCCTCCTCTTTTATTCGGCTGTAAATATCTGAATTTTTCCCGTTCTTCTTCGGAAATGGATTTGATCGCCAGAAGGGTCATTGAACGGCTGGAGAATGGTAATGTGACCGACGAAGTGTTGAAGGAATACGCAGATCCCGAAACTGAAAAATATGAAAATATGATCGAAGAAATCAGAAAGGAACTGAATTTTACTACCTTAAGATACAATCGGTTGGATGATATGTTGGACGCTACAGGTCTTGATAAATGCAAGCTTTGTACGTATTGCTGGAACGGGCAGGAGTAATCGCCTGCCATCAGGCAAATCTTTAGAAACCTGCGGCATAAATTACATATAATAAACAAAAAGGCTTTTTTATGGAAATTTATGTTGTAAATCCCGGCGATACGGTGGATTCCATTGCAGCGGAAAATGGGGTGCCGGTAGATACTATTTTATACAATAACCAATTGGAATATCCCTATGAGCTTGCCGTCGGGCAAGCTCTGCTGTTATCTAAAGGAGAAAGGGAGCAGGGTGGAAAGACCGTTGAGGTAAACGGTTATGCATATCCTTTTATACAGCGGGATGTATTGGACCAGACCCTGCCATATCTCAGTGATCTTTCGGTGTTTTCCTACGGCTTTACGACGGAAGGGGATTTGATCTTTCCGACGCTGGATGATACCTTTATGATCGAAGCAGCGCTTGCCATGGGCGTTTCTCCGGTGCTGACCTTAACTCCCATTGGGCCTGACGGGCGCTTCAGCAATTACCTGATTACCAGTATGGTCAATAATCCTGACGCATGGGAAAATCTCATCGGACAGCTGGTGGAAACGGTACAGGAGAAAGGCTTTCGGGGAGTAGATATTGATTTTGAATATATTCTGGCAGAGGATGCGGAAGCGTTTGCTGAATTTGTGGGAAATGTGCGCCTTGCCATCAATGAGATCGGATATCCGGTGTCGGTTGCTCTTGCGCCTAAGACCTCGGATGACCAGCCGGGGCTTTTATATGCCGGGAAAAATTACGCTCTTTTGGGAGAAGCGGCGGATAAAGTGCTTTTAATGACCTACGAATGGGGTTATACTTACGGCCCGCCTATGGCGGTTGCACCCATTAACAAAGTAAGGGAAGTTGTGGAGTATGCCCTTACGAGGATTCCTGCATATAAAGTGAATCTGGGAATTCCCAATTACGGCTATGACTGGCCCCTTCCTTTTGAGCAGGGGGTTACGGCGGCAAAGACCATCGGCAATATAGAGGCGGTAAGGATCGCCATTGAAAATGATGCGCAGATCCAGTTTGATACCACCGCTATGTCTCCTTATTTCCGGTATGTAAAGGACGGAGTAGAGCATGAAGTCTGGTTTGAGGATGTGCGCAGTATGGAGGCAAAATTTAATCTGGTGCGGGAATTTGACTTAAGAGGAATGGGATACTGGCAGATCATGAAGCTGTTTAGGGCCAACTGGCTGCTTCTTTCGGATAGGTTTCTGATCAGAAAACGTTGATCTGGTATGTAGACAATATAAGAGGGGAAAATAAACGAATGATCATTAAGCTGATACAGCCTAAGATGCAGATGAGGCCCATGGATACCGGGCTGAAGAACAGGATGGCGCCGTCTCTGGGGCTTCTGACGATCGCCCATATGTTTGAAAAAGAACATCAGGTCATTATTACCAATGAAAATGTAGAGCCTATAAACTTTGAAGAGGCTGTGGACGTTGTAGGGATAACGGTAACCGTTGACGTGATGCCCCGGGCTTTGGAAATCTCAGAAAAATACCGGAAGCTTGGTATTCCCGTAGTTGCCGGCGGCATCCATATAACGGCCTGCCCGGATTCTGAGGCCTTTGATGCGGTCAGTGTGGGAATTGCGGAAAAAACCTGGCCGGATATCATAAAGGACTTAGAAGAGGGAAAACTGAAAAAAGTTTATGGCTGCAGCGGCAGGATTACCGGAAAGGATATCGTTTCCCCTGCCTATCATCTGATTGATAAAAGCAAGTATTTGTACTGTAATATCATCAGTACCAGCAGGGGATGTCCCTTTCAATGCGATTTCTGCTACAACAGCTGCGGCGGCTATAAGGATTTTTATGTAAACCGCCCCATAGAAGATGTTATGGGAGATATCCGGGCTATCCACAAAAAGCACGTGATGTTCATAGACGATAATTTTATCGGAAATCCCCAGTGGACCCTGGAATTTGTACGAGCCATTAAGCCTATGGGGCTAAAATGGAATGCGGCGGTCTCAGCCAATATTGCAGATATGCCAGAGCTTTTGGATGAAATGGCGGAGGCGGGATGCCAGAGTTTATTTATCGGTTTTGAGAGCCTGAATGAAAAAGCCCTTGCCAAAGTGCATAAGGGACAGAACACAGGCGGCAAATATGAGAGGCTTGTAGAGGCGCTCCATTCCCGGGGGATCATGATCAATGCCAGCTTTGTGTTCGGACTGGATGAGGACGATGCTTCCACTTTCAGGACGACGGTGGAATGGATCGTCAAACATAAGATCGAGACGGTAACCTCCCATATTTTAACACCCTATCCGGGGACGGAGCTTTACAGGCGGTTTCAGGAGAGCGGGAGGATCACGGATGAGGATCTGTCCCATTACAATACAGCCCACGTGGTCTTTGAGCCTGCCAATATGACGGCGGAGGAGCTTTATAATGGGTATCTGGATGTATATAAGGAAGTGTATTCCTTTAAGAATATTCTTAAGAGACGGCCTGAAAGCCGGAAACAGAGGATACCCTATTTTCTTTTTAATTTTTTTTACCGGAAATACGGAAGATTTACGGACAAACTATGTAGAATGGTTACCTATGAAAAAATCGGATGGATAGCAGAAAGGTGGTCTTACCGATAAAAAACGAAAAGAAGAGTATATTAATAAAAAGAATTGCGATTGGCCTGTTTTGGATTTATATAGGCGTTTTACTGAGAATTACCGTATTCCGTTCAGGCTTTCAACCGGGAAACCTGTGCCAAAACGGAACGCTCAATCTTACCTTGTTTGAATCCTATGTCCCATTGCTTGAAAACCGGGATTTTAAGAGGATCGTCTATTTATTTGTGGGAAATATCATCTGGTTTGTTCCCCTTGGTTTTTATCTGGGGCGTTTTGGGAGAAGGAAATGGAAGGTATGGCAGGTATGGCTTTCCGGCCTGCTGCTTTCTTTTTTGATAGAATTTTTACAGTATGTATTTGGTACGGGAGTTTCCGAACTGGATGATCTGATTTTGAATTCTCTGGGAGCGTGGATCGGAGCGTTATTAGAAAAAGGGATGAGAATATGGGGGATGAGGAAAGGAAGGCGTGTGGATGAAGAGAGTTTCAAATAAGGAAAAGAAATCAAAGACGGCAGGAAAGAAAAGCAGAAAAATTCTTGGGACATTGCTGCTTATAGGGATTCTGTTTTTAGAGGGATGCGGAATGCAGAAGGGGCAGGACGGTTCCGGTGCCATAGAGGGGAAAAATCCTGCAGCAGAACAGGAGAATATAAATGGGAATCATGCTGCGGGCGGTATGGAAGGAAACGGCGCAGGCGCTATAAACGGGGATGATACTGCAACCGGAGAAAACATTGAGAGCGATATAAAAAAAGACTATGAACCGGAAGACTATATGGAATACCAGATCCTTTCCAGCTTTTTTCAAAAAGAGGGGGATATGGGATTTGAGCTGGTCATTTCCAAGGAGGAAGAGGATACGGAACGGGATGTGAAAGTATTTGTATCCCGTAAGGAAGGAGAGCTATACTGCCTGAAACAGGTCCTTTACGATAAGGCGCATGACGGCGATGCATGGGATTCTAATGGACTTTATCTGATAGATGTGGATTTTGACGGGGAAAAGGATATTCTGGTACAGAACGGGCATTACGGAAACCAGGGGGCGGAATGCTATGCCTGTTATTTGTACAGACAGGGACGGTATGAAGAATGTGAGAGTTTTACGGAAATTCTCAATGCGTCTGTTGATGAAAAAAATGAACTGATATTAGGTTCCTGGAGAAATTCTGCAAGCTGTCACGGATGGGGGATGTATACCTATCAGGATGGAGAATATCGTTTGAAAAGAGCCATAGAGCAGGAATATTTATTAAGGGATGATAGTGCACAGGAAGACGGGGAATACGAGATACAATGGACGGTCTGGGAGGATGTGGACAAAACAGGGGAAAGCGTTATCAATGAGGAAAATATAACGGATC
Organism: Lachnospiraceae bacterium UBA3273; assembly: GCA_002362385.1. Taxonomy (GTDB): domain Bacteria; phylum Bacillota; class Clostridia; order Lachnospirales; family Lachnospiraceae; genus UBA2882. Next base: position 97,522 of record DEUB01000059.1, on the reverse strand, counting down.
GGTTTCTGGAATCCGATGATGAGGAGGCTGTGCAGGAAAAAATATATGCAAGAGGAAGCCTTTGGGAGCTTTCAAATTATAACAGATGGAACAGCTTCCATAAACGGCCGGCATTTGAATTGTCGGGGCGTTGGTTTGAAAAGGAGATAGACGGGCAGAAGGCATGGGTCGCTTTAAATGACGGCGCCATGATCTATTTTAAGGTAGAAGGAACGGAGACTTTGAACGTTTACTTCCGTAAGATCACAGCGTTGGAAACGCCTTATTATGCTTATATCATCGATAATGGGGAGCCGGTCAGACAATTGATCACGGAAAGCCGCATTGTTCTGCCCGATGATAAAGAGCATTGGGTAACTGTCGTGGTAGACGGAATGACGGAATTCGAGGATAAATGGAACGGAGAGATCGGCGTGGCTTTTACGGGGATCGACAGCGGAAGCGGGGAGACCGAGGGATTTTTGCCTGAAAAGAAGAGGATCCTTTTTGTGGGAGACAGTATTACGGAAGGCGTTATGGCTTTGAGCAGCGAAGCGAACAGCAACGGAAACAGTGCAACTCATTCTTTTCCATGGTATACGGCAAAGCAGCTGGATGCAGAGCCTTATTTTATGGGATATGGAGGCATAGGGATCGTTATGGCGGGCAGCTTTGCCCCATGCGCCGATATGCTGGACCACTTATCCGCCGCAAGGCCGGTTCCCAAGGAAGAGATGCCTGCCTGCGATCTGGCGGTCATCAACATAGGGACCAATGACCATGAAGTGGAACCGGAAGTATTCATAGAAGGTTATAAGGAGGTTCTGCAAAAGCTCCATGAAATATATCCCCATATTAAAATCTTTTGTATGATACCTTTTACACAGCTCCACAGTGAGGATATCAAGGCGGCGGCAGGGGAATTTCCGTGGTGTGAAGTGGTGGAGACCGCAGGATGGGATATAACCTATACGGACGGCGTGCATCCTGATGCTGCGGGCGCAGAGCAGGTGGGAAAAAGACTCGCAGAGCTGATCGGTAAAGAAGAGGGGTGGCAGCAGGGAATATAGCGGATGTTTGTCTGCTCCTGAATCAGCAGGATTAATATTTGTAAAAACAGGAAAACTATTTCATAACAAATCTTATAACGCCGGCAGTTTAAAATCAGATGAATACTGATTCTGTCAGCGGATAGCGTTAGGAGAATGTGTATGGAATCAGTTTGGAGCAGAGAAGTTGAAATACCCGAAAGAGAAGCATTAAAAAAGGATCTGGATGTGTTCGCCGCAGTGATTGGAGGAGGAATGGCGGGAATACTGACGGCCTATGCCCTGAAATGCCAGGGCAAAAATGTGGTCGTGCTGGAAGCGGACAGGATCGCCGGAGGTCAGACAAAAAATACCACGGCAAAGATTACCGGCCAGCACGGCATGATCTATGACAAGCTTATTAAGCATTACGGGAAAGAGAAGGCGGCTGTTTATGCAAGGGCAAACAAGATCGCCATAGATGCTTTTGAGTGGCTGGCGCAGGAAAAGAAGATAGCATGTGAATTTAAAAGGGTGCCGGCATATCTTTATTCCACGGAGGATGAGAAGAAATTAAGAAAAGAGGCCATAGCGGCTAATTATTTGGGAATCTCCGCTTTTTTTACGAGGGAAACGGACCTGCCTTTTCCCGTAAAGGGAGCGGTGTGTTTTGAAAACCAGGCACAGTTCCATCCGCTCTTATTTATAAAGGAAATTGCAAGGGAATTAAAAATTTATGAACATACTAAGGTGCTCTCTGTAAAAGGGCATGAGATAAAGACCGAAGAAGCAACGGTAAGGGCGGAGCATATTATATTCGCCACCCATTATCCCGTTACAAATATTCCCGGTTTTTATTTTTTGCGGCAGCATCAGGAAAGAAGCTATGTTCTGGCTGTGGAAGGAGTAAAGGCGCCGGAGGGGATCTATTACAGTGTGGACAGGCAGGGGCTTTCCATCAGAAGTACCGGAGAGTACGTTCTTCTGGGCGGATGTTCCCACCGGACGGGAATGAATAAAAGCGGGGGGAAATATGAGGAACTGAAGGACAGGGCGAAAAAGTATTTTCCGGGCTTTAAGGAGACGGCCTGCTGGTCGGCGCAGGACTGTATGCCCCATGACGGACTTCCCTTCATTGGAAGATATTCTGTCTTCAGGCCTTACTGGTATGTTGCCACAGGGTTTCAGAAATGGGGGATGACTTCCTCTATGCTGGCTGCATTTATTATCTGTGACCAGGTCTGCGGGAGGGAAAATCCCTATGAGAAGCTTTTTTCGCCACAAAGGCTGCATGTCCCGGCAGGAGCCAAAGCCTTTTTTAAGGATGTGGGGGAAAGTATAAAGGGATTGGTCAAAGGCGCTTTTCATCTGCCTTCAAAAGAATTGGAAGAGCTTCCCAAAGGACATGGCGGCGTTGTAAGGATAGGGTTTAAAAGATTTGCCTGTTATAAAGACGATCAGGGAAAGATCTATAAGATTTCCGCCAGATGCCCCCACATGGGCTGTGAACTGGAATGGAATCCCGATGAACGAAGCTGGGATTGCCCCTGTCATGGTTCCCGTTATGATTACAGGGGCAATCTCATTGACTGTCCGGCGCAGAAGGAGAAAACGGTTTCAGAAGGTTGAATTTGTGTTATACTGAAAAAAACGGACCGGGGCAGGAAATGACGGGGGAAATGATGAGGGAAGGCGGAAGAAGGAATAAAAAAAGGATTTTACAGGTATGTATTCTGCTGCTATTTACTTTGGGAATAGCGGTGGGAAGCTTTTATATGGTAAAAATGGGAACGGAAACGGTATGGAAAATCGAAGCAGATGAAATCAATACGGACAGGCTGCTTCGGAAGCTGGCTTTGAGGGAAGAGTGGAAAACGGTTCTTCGGAAAGCAGAAGTGCCGCACTTAAGTGCGGATGAAGTGCAGGAACTTTACGACGCTTTGGAAATATTTGCGATTGAGAAGGAAATTGAATTTGCGGAACCTTATGGGGAAGCGTATTACGGCGTCTTAAAAGAATATTTACAGAATCATTCATCCAAGGATTGGCCTTCAGGCTTTTGTCTGGCATATATCGATGACGATGAAATACCGGAATTACTGATACTGGTCAAGGAAGATTATACCCATATACAAGAAGTGAAAGTTTATACTTATTATAACGGCAGTGTGACGGAAACTGGAGCATTTGGCTCTACGGGGTATATGCTGTATTTAGAAAAGCAGGGGAAAATCTGTAGCTATTCCGGCCATATGGGAGAGCAATTTTTAATCTATTATGTATTGGAGCACGGTAAGGCGGAAAAAGTGAATGAAGTCTCTTCTCAGGAATCATTGCGGGATTATGTGATCGTGGGATATGCTGATGGAGCTTCCATAAAGGATATAAAATGGCTGAAGTCATCGCTGGCAGAGGAAATAGAGAGGCTTGAGAAGGAAAATGCTCTGGAAAAACAGCAGGTAGAGGCTTTAGAAGCCTATGGGGATTTTCCGGGAGAATATGGCAGGGAATGGAAAAATTTTTTGAAAAACAGAGTATTGTCTGTGTCGGAATGTTCAGAAGATGAGATTTTACGGTTTGAATATGATGATTTTAACGGGGACGGAAACTATGAGGCATTTGTCTTTTTAGGAGAATATGAGGAATACGAAGATGAGTCGGTCTATCGGGGAAGTTTCTGGTTTGTAAGTGCAAAACAGTGCATAAGGCTTGATGATGGAATGACTTCCTATCGCTCTATAGATGGTTCCATGTCATGGAACGGGGATCAAAAATACGTTTATTGTATTACCGGCGAGGTTATTACTGTCAATATAAGCAGAGTATGGACGGTTAGAAACGGAAAAGTGGCAGAAAGCAGGATTTCAGGAATCGGCGAGGTCAGATATGATGGGAAAGAGTATTTGGAAATAGTGCGGGATGCCTATGACGGCGTTTATGATCAGTATGCGGATGTAATGAACGGGCATACCTATAAGCCTTATTTTTATAAATATAATGGGATAATCAATGAATTTGAAGAATGTACAAGCGGAGAGATAGATGAAGAGGAACTGAAACGTCTTTGCGGATTTGATCTGAGTGCGGAAATAAAGACGGAGGGATATGAGATTTTATCCATTCTGAAATTGGAAAATGAAATCATTGTAATAAATTATGCCATACATGACGAAAGTGAATTTCCCTGTATAAACTATGAAAATGTCATGTGGGATTGTACAACAGGAGATTATTGGAAAAGACAGGAGCGGGGCGTTACTTCATGGCGAGATGCAGGTTTTCATGGAACCTATCAAAAAAATGAGGCGGGGTTGATGCAGTGACGGAGAAAGCAGGAAAATGGAAAGAAATATACAAATAGTATAGTAATACGGATGCTCCCGGCGTTATAATAACCGGGAGCATTTTTTATACTTAGAAAAATTTATCTTTCATACCCAGAAGGAAGATCAACAAGATGATAAATGGCAGGATATATGTCATATAAAAACGGAGCCATTCCGGCATTTTAAAACCTTTGCCCGTATTGGCTTCTTCCATGAAATTTTTCCAGCCCCATCCGTAGCGGGAGACGCAGAATAAAAGATAGATGAGTGAGCCGATGGGAAGGGCTATATTGCTTACCAGGAAGTCCTCTAAGTCCATAATGGTGGAGCCTTCGCCAAAGGGCTGTATGCCGGATAAGAGGTTAAAGCCCAGGGCACAGGGCAGGGAAAGCAGTATCATCAAAAATATATTGACGAAAGATGCTTTTTTTCTGCTGCAGCCGGTTAAATCCATACAGCATGAAATGATATTTTCAAAAACGGCGATTACGGTGGAAAATGCCGCAAATGCCATAAAGATAAAGAACAGACTGCCCCAGAGCCTGCCGCCTGCCATATGATTGAAAATATTAGGCAGGGTAATGAAGATCAGGTTCGGGCCGCTGTCCGCATTTACGCCGAAAGAATAGCAGGCAGGGAAGATGATCAGACCGGAAAAGAGCGCCACAAAGGTATCCAGTGCGGCAACCCGCATGGATTCTCCGAAAAGTGTGTGCTCCTTGCCGATGTAGCTCCCGAAAATGGCGATGGCTCCGATTCCGAGACTCAAAGTGAAGAAAGCCTGATTCATGGCAGCGACTATCGTCGTACCGATGCCGATGTCCGCCATCCTTTTAAAATCCGGCAACAGGTAAAATTTTAAGCCTTCCATGCCGCCTTCTAAGGTCATGCTGTTTATAGCGAGAACCACGATCAATGCCAAAAGTGCGATCATCATAAATTTTGTGATCTTTTCCACACCTTTTTGTACTCCGAAAGAGCAGATGGCAAATCCTGCAACAACTACGATTATCATCCAGAGTACCATAATAGAGGGCTGTGACAGCATCTTGGGAAACTCTTCCGATACAAGGGATACATCTGCACCTGAAAAAGAACCTGTTGCGGTAAGATAGAAATAGTGCAGCATCCAGCCGGTTACGGTGGTATAAAACATCATCAGCAGATAATTTCCCGCCATTGCAAGATAGCCCTGTAAATGCCAGCTCTGTTCCGGCTTTTCCAAAACCTTGCAGGCGAGGAGGGGGCTTTTTCTGCTGGCGCGCCCTATTGCAAATTCCATAGTCATCAGAGGAACGCCCATAATAATCAAAAAGAATAAATAGACCAGCACAAATGCGCCGCCGCCGTATAAACCGGTAATATAAGGAAATTTCCATACGTTTCCGATCCCGATGGCACAGCCGGCGGACAATAAAATGAATCCTAAGCGTGAACTTAACTTTTCGCGTTTTTCCATGTTGAATATTTCTCCTTGTCAGTATTACAATAGTACTATAGCATATTTTGTATTATGAGAGTAGATGGAAATACATAAAGTTTTTGCATTTTTATGGTTCCGGATCTGCCGGTGCCGGAAACAGAAATGCTTATACCTGAACGCTATGGAAAAATGTAATTGATTTACCGAAAGGTATTGACTGTAACCTTAGTGGATGGTTTATAAATATGGAAAATGAAAGGGCGTATTGAAGGCCGGACACTTTATTTCGATACGCTTTTAGGAGGGATTGGAGTTATGAAGGAAGAAAAGAAATTTGTAATTTATATGCTTACGGCTTTTGTGTTGGCATGGATTTTACAGCTTGTGGGCATTATGGGTGCATTTAGCGGACGGATTATGGTTTATCAGGGAGCGCTGGCTGTTTCCATGTATATGCCTTTATTGGCAGTGGTCATTGCTAATAAGGGGATCAGACGGATAAAGACCGGTATTGAATGGGGATGCCATTTTAAGAAAAACTGGAAAAGATTTTTGATCGCATGGTTTTTGCCTGCCGCAGCGACGATCCTGGGGGCGGTTTTGTATTTTCTGGTAATGCCGGAAAAATTTGATATGAACTGCGGCGCCCTGGCACAGACTCTTGAGGCGTCCGGCGTCATGGTGGATGCGGAAGGAAAGATTCAGGGGATTCCGTTTGCTGTGATGGTAATTATGCAGTGGATGGCAGCCATTACCTATGGGCCTTTTGTAAATACCTTTGCAGCCGTCGGGGAAGAGGCGGGCTGGAGAGGATATATGACGCCTGTGCTGTCGAAGTGGCTGGGAAAAGGAAAAGCATTGATTTTATCAGGAATTATCTGGGGAATATGGCATGCGCCGGTCATTGTTTTTGCAGGCTATGAATACGGACGGGGCTATGCGGGCGAGCCGGTTTTGGGAGTTTTGATGATGTGCGGTTTCACAACTGCCCTAGGCATCATACTCAGCTATTTTTACGAAAAGTCCCAGAGCATCTGGATACCGTCCCTGATACATGGGGCGATCAATGCGGTGGCGGGACTTCCGCTTCTTTATATGAAGGAAATGCCGCAGCATTATCTGCTGGGACCGACTCCGGCGGGACTTCTTGGCGGAATACCGTTGTTTGTGCTGGGAATCGTTTTGTTTATCAGGATGTATAAGGAAGAAAAATCGAGAGAGAAAGTATGAGGAAGAGGGAGGGGAAATCGATTTGACATAACGCAACCTTTTATTTATAATAAAAATGTGATGGTAATCACAAAATTATTAATAATTATGTGAGGAAAACGGCGTGGAACGTATTATTTTACAAAAACTGGTAGAATGGAAAAACTCTCCATATAGAAAACCGTTGATTTTAAAGGGGGTGCGTCAGGTAGGAAAGACTTGGATCTTAAAGGAGTTTGGCAAGCGGTATTATGAAAATACAGCGTATTTCAATTTTGATGAAAATACGGAATATAAACAGTTTTTCCAAACAACGAAGGATATCACACGTATTTTACAAAATCTGATGCTTGCCAGCGGACAGCACATAGAAGCGGATAAAACATTGATTGTTTTTGATGAGGTGCAGGATTGTCCTGAAGTGATCAATTCCTTGAAGTATTTTTGTGAAACAGCACCTGAATATCACGTTGCCTGCGCAGGTTCTCTTTTGGGGATAGCTCTGGCAAAACCATCTTCATTTCCGGTAGGGAAAGTAAAATTTATGCAGATCGATCCCATGAATTTCACAGAATTTTTGCTGGCTAACGGAGATGAAAATCTGGCCTCCTATATGGCAGGAGTCGAGGAGTTAACCGCGATTCCGGAAGCTTTTTTTAATCCGCTTGTGGAAAAGTTGAAAATGTACTATGTAACAGGCGGAATGCCGGAACCGGTGCTTATGTGGACAAAACTGCGCAGTGTTGATGCCATGCAGGATGCCCTTATGGACATTATTACCGCTTATGAAAGGGATTTTGCAAAGCATCCGCAGACAAGTGAATTTCCTAAGATTTCCATGATCTGGAAGTCTATTCCTTCACAGCTGGCGCGGGAAAACAAAAAGTTTTTATACAAAGCAGTAAAAGAAGGAGCGAGAGCCAGGGAATATGAGGATGCATTACAGTGGCTGGTGGATGCCCGTCTTGTACACAAAGTATTTCGGAACAGTGCGCCGGGACTTCCTATTGCCGCATATGACGACTTGTCAGCCTTTAAGATTTATCTGGCGGATGTGGGATTGCTGCGAAGGATGGCCCTGCTGGCGCCAACCGCCTTTGGGGAAGGAAACCGGCTCTTTACAGAATTTAAAGGAGCGCTTACGGAAAATTACGTATTGCAGTCTCTGATTCCACAGTTTGAAGCGGTCCCCCGCTATTGGACGCAGAATAATCCTCCTTATGAAGTGGATTTCCTGATTCAGTATGAAAATGATATTATACCGGTTGAAGTAAAGTCGGATACAAATGTTACCGGTAAAAGTCTAAAAAAATACAAAGAGTTGTTTGGAGATAAAATGAAATTACGCGTCAGGTTTTCTTTGGAAAATTTGAGGCTGGATGATGATTTACTGAATATTCCGCTGTTTATGGCAGATCATGCCGGAAAGCTGATAGAGATTGCCTTGGGGAAAAAATAAGGATGGATGAAAAGCGGCGGAATTGTGCAGATAGGATTATATCACTGTTCAATTGAGTTGATTGAAGAGTAGCTGACGTATTGGTTGAGAATCGGAGAAATATTTTGATTAAAAATGTATGTGCATTTTCAGAAACAGGGTTAAAAAGGACGGTTAATCAGGATAGTATTGGTATATGAAACAAAGCCGTGGAGAGAATAATATGGAAAAAATTGTGAGAAAGTTTCAGAAAAGTGTGTATTGAAAAGGAGCAAAAGATAATTTATCGTTGATATTAATCAGTACGTGTCATGCTGATTAATTGGCTATTTCTCTAATAAATCCTTTGAAAGTAATCCCTTGATTTGATCTTTATACTTGTGTAAACTCATTTCATTTCCGATGACGACTTCATCAAACAATTCTGCGTGGGATTTCTTTTTTAAAACCAAATCTACGGGTTTGGGATTCTTTAGTTCATTTCCTTTTATCAATGATTTGGGTCTGGCTTTTAATGAATCTAAAAATCCCAAAGTACAATTACCATCGGCTGTTGCAAAAGAACAAATAACTTTATTTTTCCTGAAACTTTCTTCTGCCTGCAAACCTTCTTTGAAAAGTTCCATCATTTGGGGCAGCACTTTAATTTTTCTTCTGACAGTACCTTTTACTGATTTCTTATTTTGACCTTTTTGGGAAAAATCAAAGTCTGCCGTGGACAATGTTTCTTGAATGCATTTATCAAAAAAAATTTGTGCACTAATTTGTGAATGAACTCCTGTTAAATGTTGAAAATTATCTTTTTGGGCATCTATTATGTAATAATGGTTTTGTTTAAATGCCTCTGAACAAATCAGATATTCATAATCCACATACACTTCCTGATATTTTTTGGCGGCTTTTATTATTTCCAATCGGACCCGTTCTTTAAAGTCTTCTTTCATATATTATGTTCCTTTATCAGAGAAAGGATGGCTGTTGCCATCCTCTCTCTGATTTTTAGCAGTTTACTCTGTAATGGGAATGAGTTTTAGGTCTTCATCCCGACCAATGGATACGGATTTTAAGTCGCCGTTCCGACTATATTATTTTCCTTTTATATTTTCAATATACATTATCGTATGTTGAAAGTCAATCAATAGTGTATTTTATTTGATTGAATTCAAAAATATTTAACAATAGCCCCCAAAAAGAAAATGTGATAAAATAAATCTGTATTTGTGCTGATACGGTTTTACCACATTTGTTTGGGTAGAGGAATCATTTATGGGAAACATTGCAGGCGGTATCTTTATACTCATCATGGGTGCCGTCATTATCGTGCTGGGGAAGGAATCGGGAAATCTCAGGGTTCTGGGCATAGCAGGGGCGGTCATGGCTCTTTTTGGGGCGCTGGTAATCTGGGAGGAAATTTGGGGCCTGAACGATATTGGCAGGCTTTTGATGGTCTGGCTTCCCTGCGGAAGCCTGGGTTTTATGTGCCTGTACTCCGGCCTCGCGCATCTGTACATAAAGCTTTTCTGCTGCCGTAGAAAAATCACGGGAACATTTCTGGAAGTAAAAAGGGTCCGTTACCCTGCGTATCGCAGCAGGCATTCCTATGTGCCGGTGTTTCAATACCATGTAGACGGCAGGCGGTATAGAGGAGGATCGGAGGAAAGTTATTTCAGAAAAGGCAGGCTGGAGAAGTATTATAAAAGCGGACAGGAATATCTTATTTTTGTATCTGTCAAAAACCCACGGGTATTTGTATTAAAACGCCGGCCGTTTCTGACAGACATAATGCAGCAGCTTACAGGGATCATGTTCCTTGGCGCGGCTGTTTTTATGACCGTCCGTATCTTAAAATGAAAAAGCAGATGATAAAACTTAATCAGAATAAAACGGGCGGACGGACCTGCATGATCCGTTATCCCGGCCCGGGGAGGCAAAAATGAAAACAGACAGAGATTTAAGGATTTTATTACAAAACATAGACCATAAGAGCTATCCGGCGTATAAGGATACGAAAGGGAGCTATGATTTCAAAGGGTTTATCTTATCCATAGACCATGTGCAGGGAGATCCCTTCGCGAGTCCTTCGGATGTGAGCATCCATGTGGAAGGAAGCAAGGGGGCTTTTCCGAAAGAAAGCTACGATACAAAGGAAAAACGGATTGCCCTGGAGGATTTTCTTCTCCGCAGCTTCGGAAAACAGTTATCCGCCTTTAACCGGGTGGCGAAGGGAAGCGGAAAAAGCGGCACGGTAACCATAACGAGGCCCGGTCAGGAAATATTGGAGAGGACGGCCTGTGTGATAGATCCCGCTGCGGGCGGCATAACGGTCAGACTGCACGTGGGATTTCCGGCAAACGGAAGGACTATCAACAGCAGAGAGCTCATGAAGATCTTATTTGATTTTCTGCCGGAGTGCGTAGAGAAGGTTTTATATTATGGGAGATATGATGCAAGAGGCAAAAAGGCCGTGGAGGAAGTGGGCGCCTTGGCAGAGGACCAGACGGAAATCCGCAGACAGCTGAAGGAGCAGGGACTGGTGGCCTTTGTAGCCAACGGTTCCATCCTGCCTAGAGAGAGCGGCGCATCGGACAGGCCTATGAGGGATGCGGTGGCCTTTACATCCCCGGTTTCCATGGAAGTAACAATGAACCTTCCAAACAGGGGGAAGACCCGGGGCATGGGAATTAAGAAGGGAATCACGCTCATCGTGGGAGGAGGCTATCACGGCAAATCCACCCTGTTAAAGGCGTTGGAGCTGGGAGTTTATGATCATATTGCAGGAGACGGCAGGGAACTTGTGATAACCGATTCTTCTGCGGTCAAATCCCGGGCGGAGGATGGACGGAGCATACGGAATGTGGATATTTCCATGTTTATCGGAAATCTTCCCAACGGAAAGGATACGGTCTCTTTCCACACAGAGGACGCCAGCGGAAGCACCTCTCAGGCGGCAGGCGTGGCGGAAAGCGTAGAGGCGGGGGCAGGCGTTCTGCTCATCGACGAGGATACCAGCGCCACCAATTTTATGATCCGGGACGAGCTGATGCAGAGAGTGGTCTTAAGGGACCAGGAGCCCATCATTCCCTTTATAGACAGGGTAAGGGAATTATATGAAAATCAGGGCGTTTCCACCATACTGGTAGCAGGCAGTTCAGGGTCTTACTTTTATGTGGCGGATAAGATCGTACAGATGGACCGTTATCATCCGGTGGATATTACCGAGCGGGCAAAAAAAGAAGCGGCGGAATATAAAGGAGAAGGCGGGGAAAACCGATGCGGCACGGCTGACGGTAAAGGCAAAGGATTAGAGGCCGCCGGCTTTACCCATAAACGAATACTCCTTCCCATAAAGGCCTTTCAGGAGCCCCGCATGAAAATAAAGACTATGGGGTTAGACAGCATATCCATCGACAGGGAAAATATTGACCTGCGCCTTGTGGAGCAGCTTGTGGATACAGAGCAGCTGAATGCTTTAGGACAATTGATAAAATATGCCCATCTTCATTTTGTAAACGGAAAGAGAAGCATTTCGGAAGTGGTGGACCTTCTGGAAAAGACCATAAATGAAAAAGGGCTTAGCGCCATTACACAAAAGCCTGCGGCAAGACCCAGGAGACAGGAGATATTTGCCTGCATCAACAGATACAGGGGGCAGGAAGTTTTGTAGAGTCTCTGCCCAAAAGCAGCAGGGGAAATTGTCTTTGAAACGTTCTAAGGTAAGAAAATAAAGTGAAGTTTATGAGAATGAAAGGTAACGGAAATGAAATTATGTATTGCAAAAGCTCCATGCAGAGTCTCTTAGGGATAGGATCTGTATGGAGTGGGAAAAACAGGGAAATGAATGAGAGGAAGTAAAACTATCCCGGGGCTTTGCATGTAACGGATATCAAAATATTTGTTATAAGGAGCAAAGTCTTATGAATAAACTAAAAAATGATTTTAAAAAGCTTAGAAGTTTTTTGATACTGTGGATCACACAGTCTTTTTCCGCTTTGGGAAGCGCCATAACGTCCTATGCGCTGGTTATCTGGTCTTATGAACAGCAGGGATCGGCCCTGAGGACTTCTCTTTTGATGGTGGCGTCCTATGCGCCCTATGTGCTCTTGTCCGTTTTTGCAGGAGCAGTCAGCGATAAATGGGATAAAAAGAAGACTATGCTGGTCTGCGACAGCGGGGCGGCAGTGTGCACTCTGATTGTTTTGGGCTTACTGGAAAGCGGAAACTTGGAAATCTGGCACCTGTATGCGGTAAATGCAGTGAACGGACTGATGAATTCCATCCAGCAGCCTGCTTCGGAGGTTGCCACGACCTGTATACTGCCTGAAGAATATTATCAGAAGGTGGGCGGAATGCGATATTTTTCAAATGCGCTGAATTCCGTTCTGACACCTGTCATTGCAACTGCGGTCATGGGATTTGCAGGAATAAGATTTATCATCTGGTTTGACCTGTGTACGTTTTTTACGGCATTTATCATACTGTTGTTTTTTCTGCACATTCCAAAGGAGAAGCTTTCGGAGAATAAAGAGGAAGAAAGCCTTTTCTCGTTGACCAAAAGCGGTGTGGCTTATTTATGGAAAAACAAAGGAATACTGGATCTGATCCTCTTTCTTGCGTCCATAAATCTGATAGCTTCTATCTATGAAGCTGCCTTTCCTGCCATGATACTCTCGAGAGAAGGGGGAAGCAGGACGGCTCTTGGCGTGGTCAATACGGTAGTGGGGCTTACGACCCTTTTGGGCAGCGTGCTGGCTTCTTTCTCGAAGGAGCCTAAAAGCAGGATCAGGGTAATCTGTAACTGCCTGTTATTATCCATGAGCACGGAAAATCTGATACTGGCTCTGGGAAGGAGCGTGCCGGTGTGGTGCATCGGCGCATTTTTGGGCTGGATCGCAATACCTTTGATGAGTACCAATCTGGATGCGGTTTTAAGGCTCAGGATTCCTGTAGAGATCCAGGGCAGGGTTTTTGCTGCAAGAAATACGTTACAGTTTTTTACCATTCCTCTGGGTTATTTTCTGGGAGGTTTTTTGGTAGACTATGTGTTTGAACCCTTATTGGGCAGGCAGGACCCCCACAGCGTACTTTCGTTTTTGTTTGGGAACAAAAAAGGCTCGGGGGCGGCAGCGCTGTTTTTTGTGATTGCTTTTGCAGGTGTTTTTATCTGTTTCTATTTCAGAAAGTTTTCCCATATCTGGGAGTTGGAGAGGGATGGTAAGGAGCCTGCCGGTTACCCTTCAATAGGGAAAGGATGATTTTATGAAAAAGAGATTGCGCTGTTTCATTCTTTTTCTGGCGCTTTTGTTAACGGAAATTTTAATCGGAGCCTTTTTAAAAGGCGGCTTTATCAGGGCATATGGGGGAGACGTTCTTGTTCTCCCTCTGCTTTATGCCTTTTTTCGTATCCTTTTTCCGGGAACGGACTGCTTTACGGAGAAGATCCTTCCCTTTCTGCTTTTTCTTCTGGGAGTCTGTGTCGAGCTTTTGCAGGGACTGCATATTGCGGACAGACTGCATATCACATCCCGTCTGATCCGCATCATAGTGGGTGCTACTTTTGATGTGTGGGATATAGGCTGCTATTTTGCAGGGATGCTTTTGATCTATGCTTTTTTATATTTTAAGCCACATAAAAGCCTGTGATAACAGTTTGGCAGGATCAATGAAATAAAAGCATTTTGTGAGCTGGTCACTGATCCGTAAGGAATGATCTGGGGGAACCGTCCATAAGGATGGCTCCCCTGTTTTAATTTGTACCGATGGCTTTGTAAGACGGCGTTACGGGTGCCGGTTACAAGAGGAAAAATATTTTGCGGAAATCCCCGAATAGTAGTTGACAAAGAAATTATACATTTGTATAATAAATTATACGATCGTATAACAAAGGAGATATCATTATGGAAAATATTCAAAAAAAGCTGGGAGAAGCGGAATTGGAAATTATGCAGGTCATCTGGAACAGCGAGCCCCCCCTTACTTCTAATTACATATTAAAGGAATTGCAGGAAAGAAGGAAATGGCAGCTGTCCACGCTGATGACATCTTTATCCAGGCTGGTGGACAAAGGATTTATAAGCTGTGACCGTGCCACAGGGACAAATCTGTATTCTCCCGTAGTCGCTGAAAACGATTATAAAGCAAAAGAGAGCGGGAGTTTTTTGGAAAAGCTGTACCATAATTCCATCCAGAGTATGGTGGCCACATTGTATCATAATCAGATGCTAAACAGCTCCGACGTAGAAGAACTGAGAACATTTTTAGACGAACTTGAAAAAAATGAGGAGGGAAAAGGATGATACGAAGCGCATTTCTTTCTGTTTTTGAAGTCTCTGTTTCAACGGGATTTATGATCATTCTGTTTATGATGTTATCCCCGTTAGTAGTAAGGCGCTATGCGGCAAAGTGGAAATACTGGGTCTGGCTGTTTCTGGCGTTGTGGCTGATCGTTCCCGTAAAGGAGATAGGGGGCAGGTTCCTGAATCCCAAAACGGCGGTTGTATCCGAAGATGCCAGAGACACTATAGCGGATGCTGAATATACGGCAAGTCCCATTATGATAGAAATACCGACCAGGATGACTACGGGGATCCTATCGCTGTCCGAAGAAAGCAAAAGAACCGTTACTGCCCTTGATATCATAGCGGTCGTATGGTGTTTGGGAGGAATTGCTTTCATATCCGCACATATGCTCAGCTATCTGCACTATAGAAAACGGCTGATGAGACAGGGGATGCCCATAGAGGATGAGGAGATCTCGGGGCTGCTTTCGGAGTTAAAAAATGAATTAGGTATCAAAGGCGGCATATCCCTTTGGAAATATTCCCGGGCGGCCAGTCCTATGCTGATGGGCTTTTTTAAGCCGGTAATCGTATTGCCGAAGGAAGATTACAGCCGGGATGAATTGTTTTTTATCTTAAAGCATGAATTGGTCCACTATAAACGTCATGATATCTGGTTAAAGCTGCTTTTGGTCGTGGCAAAAGGGATACATTGGTTTAATCCCGCTGTATGGATGATGCAGAGAGAGGCTGTCATAGATATGGAAATGTCATGCGATGAAAGGGTAATAAAAAATGCCGGTTACGACGTGAAAAAGGCATACACGGAAACGCTGTTATCTACCATTCACAGGCAGTATGCAGGACAGACCCTTTTATCCACACAGTTTAAAGGAGGTAAGCAGATTATGAAGAAACGGTTTAAAAATATATTGTCCGGCGGGAAAAAGAGAAACGGTCTTTTGTTATTTACGGGAATTGCAGTTATGACAATGGGTCTTGGCATGCTGGTAGGATGCTCTGTGGGAGAGCCTCTGGCAAATAAGGCGGCAGACGCCATAGACAGTATACCCGTAGACGGGGGGACGGCAGATCAAGGCGATGAGCAGCCGGCAGTATCCGATATAAAAGGAGAAAATGATAATTCCCTTGAAGATACGTCGTCTGATACAGCGCCGGAAAAGGTAACTTTAATGGTCAGTAAAGAAGGGGAGCTTCAGACAGTACCCGCCACTCTTTTTGTAGGCGACGGATATTCCATCTATATCCCTGATGAGGGATGGAGAATGTTTGGCCCTGAGGATGGTACGGCTTCCTATGATTTTACAAAATACGGGTTGGATAAATGGGGCAGTGAATTAAATGATCAGGTTTTACTGTGGATAAATAAGTATGACGGTTCATCTGTGGAAGAAGTCAGAGAAGGATTGGCAGTAAAAGGCTATCAGACAGACGGAACGGAAATGACGGCAGGGGAAGCAGGGCTTTCCTATCATGTAAAGCTGATAGAAAGCGAGGCAGGCTGTTATGGCGTATTCTATTGCTGCCCTGAAGAGGCTGAGGAAGGCTGGGGGCGGGACTTGTCTGCAGTTGCAGAAAGCTTTGCAATATCAGCCGAGGAAGAGGGTCCGGTTAAAGAGGTAAGAACATTGGTGGAAGATTTTTCAAAAGCATATTTTGCCAACGATACGGATTCTATGAAGCAATACCTTGCTGATTCTTATTCCGGAGACGGAAAAGGGTTTCCGGGAGATAAAGAGGTGGTCGTTGAGAGTATAACGGACTCCATGGATGCCCAAAATACACAGGTGGGGGAGAATTGTATCGGAGCGGTGCAGTTTAAAGAGAGAGAAACAGACGACTATTACCAATATCTGACCATCGAGCTGGTCAGAGAGGAAAGCGGTTGGAAAGTAGTATCTTACGGACTGGAAATGTAATGGAACGTAAATAAAAGAAACAGGTCGGGGAACACGGCATTTTCCCTGACCTGTTTCTTTTTCTTGTATTTTACGGGAGCAAATGAGATAATAATAAAGAGTTTCTGAAAGGTCTTATAAAAAAGAGGGATGAAGAATATGAAAAAATTTGCCGCATTATTGGCCCTTTCTGTGGGAATGTTACTGTACGGATGTGGAAACGGACAGGCATCGGAAGAACAGGATGTACTCATATCCAAAGAAAAAGCAGCCGCAGAAGGGAACCAGGAAGTGTCTGAAAGCGAAGGAACCGACAGCAGTGAAAATATTACGGAAACGAAAACACCGGAAGATGCAAATGAAGAGACGGAGGGAAAAGGAGACACCCTTGTAGTACAGGGCGGACCTTACGGGCAGATTTCCATATCCCTGCCGGAAGGCTGGGAGGCTAAGACCTGTCCCGTGGATGACGGCAGCCTTGTAAACGGTATGTACGGGATCCGCTTTTATCCGGAAGCTGCGGTGGAGGGCGGGATCGAACTTTCCTATATAGATTTTTTCGGCGTCTGCGGAACGGGCCTTTCCGAAGAAACGGCGGTCATTGCAGGAAGCAAGGCTTCTATCGGCACTTATGACGGCCATGCTTACTGGGATTTTATATCCTTTCAGGAAGAATATGAAGGAATCGTTGCCCTTACCTGTTCCGTGGACGGCTGGTGGAGCGAATACGGCAGCCAGGCCATGGAGATTTTAAATACCCTGTCTTTTGACCGGACGATCAAAGAAGGCGGGGCGTATGTTTACAGCAAAGATTCCGAGATCGACGAGATTGCCCTGCAGCTTTCCCTGAAAAATATATCCCCCACGGGAGCAACCCTTGTGTTCAATCAGTATGATAAGAATGCGCCCACGGGAGAACTGGAATTCGGGGAGGAATATGCCCTTGAACAGCTAAAGGACGGGGAATGGGTCGAACTTCCGGGACCGGTGGAAGGGTCTGAACATGAAAATTATGCTTTTAATGACGTTGCTTATCTGATCAAGGCAGGAGAGAAAAGCGAGAAGGAAATAGATTGGGAATGGCTTCACGGACCGCTTCCTCCCGGGGAATACAGGATCAAAAAGACCGTCCATGATTTCCGGGGAACCGGGGACTTTGATGAATATACGGTCTATGGGCAGTTTATTTTAAATTAAGCAGGAGATAGGATACAAATGGAGATACTTCGGGATTTATCGGCCTTCTGGGCTATGTTTCATGTGTTTTTTTTGTTTATTATGCTGTTTCGGTCGCGTTATACTAAGAAAAAGACGATCATACTGACCGCTGTCGTAATGGGGGCTTTAATGATCGTAAACGGGGCCGGCATTGTGGTACTGGGCTTTGAGCTCATGGGGAAACTGTTCTTGATTACCTGTTCGATACCAAGCTTTATCTTTTTCTATATTTTTTCCGCCGATAAAAAATTCCGTTTTCTGCTTACCTTTTGTCTGGCGGACACCTCCTGCCTCTGGGTCATAGTGGTCACGCTCCTTATGGATTCTTATCTGGGAGGCGGACGGTATATCGTCATGTTTGTCAGCAGGCTTTTGGCTTTTCCCGTTATGGAATATCTGGCGTACCGTTATTTGAGAAAGCCCTATCTGGAGCTGCAGGATTCGGTGGAAAAGGGCTGGGGCGTTTTTGCGGGTATGACCCTTTTATATTATATTCTTCTTACCGTCATGGTTTATTATCCCAGCAATATTTCAAACCGTCCGGGAGACGTTCTTCCCTGTGTGCTTGTGCTGATCTTGATGTTTTTCAATTATGCCACCATTTTTTCATCTATTTACGGGCAGCTTTTACTTTACAGAAAACAGCAGAGCGAGAGAGCCTTACAGGAGCAGAAGGCATCTCTGGAAGCGAAGCTTGAAAACCAGCAGCGCATCCGGAAGATGAAGCATGATATGAAGGGATATACAGTCACGCTTTCGGGATTGCTTGCAGCAGGGAAAACACAGGAAGCCATGGAATATCTGGAACAGGTGGGAATGGAGATGGATACTTTATTAGGGCAGTTCTGTGCCAATCCGTATATCAATGCGGTCTTTGTCCACTATTATCAGAAGTTTCAGGAGCTTGGGGCGGAATGCACCATGGATATCCGGATCGGAGGAGAGGAACAGCCTTATATGGAACTGTGCCAGATCCTTTCCAACAGTCTGGAAAACGCTTATGATGCATTAAAGGATCTTGAACCTCAAAAGAGGCAGGTTTCTGTCAACATGAAATATAAAAAGAAAAATCTCATCATCTGCGTGAAAAACAGCTGCAGGGATGATCTGCATGTGGAAAAGGGAGACATTCCGCTTACGGATAAGGAAGGCTGTGACCACGGATTCGGGCTGCCTACTATTATGGAGGCGGCAGAGCGGCTTGCGGGAGACATGATGTGCTATACAAAGGACGGAAGCTTCATACTGGAAGTGATGATACGGATACAGGCGGCACAGGCTAAGACAGGATAATGTTTACAAGTATTGTAAATTCTCCCTCCCGTACCGTAAGCTCCACGGTTCCGTGATAGCGTTTTACCGCTTTCCGGATGCTGGGAATGCCGATGCCGTGGTTTTTGCGGTCAGGTTTGCTGGTTACCGGTTTTCCATCCTCTGTCAGAAGGGAATCCGGCAGGGGATTTTTGCATTGCAGAAGAAAAATTCCCTTGTCGTATCTGGCATCTAAAGAAATCGTTTTCATAAATGAAACGATCTGGGGAAACTTTTCACACGCGTCTATGGCGTTGTCCAAACAGTTGGCGAATATGGTGCACAAATCTATTTTTTCCATGGGGATGTCCTCGGGGATGGAAAGCTTGCAGTGAAAATCAATGGAAGCTTTTCGAATCCGGGACATTTTTGCGTTAATGACCGCATTTACCGTTTGGTTTTGGCAGAAGCTTGCGCTGTATTTTAAGGAAGGATGGTCTAAGAGGTCCTTTAGGTAATCGGTCCTTTTATCCTCCGAAAGAAAGGTAAGGGCCTGTAAATGATGGACCATATCGTGACGGAACTTGCGGATCTCAAACTGAGTCTGCTCCAACTGCAGGTAATACTGCCGGTTTGTTTCATATAATACCTGGTCCCGCTCCATTCTGTACTGTCTGGCTAAAGTCTTGATAGCGCCAAGCAGTCCGTAAAAGGACAGGATGGCAAGCAGAAGAAGGATGTAGAGAACGGGTTCCACCGTTTTCAGATAGAAGAGGCTTAAGGCGGGATTGTTTTCCCCGGCAACGGATAAGGGAAAGCCCAGGCAGACGGCTATAACGATGCCTAAAGGCGTCAGATTCAAAAAGAACAGAAGCTTCCAGAGGGAATCCGAGAGCTGGTAATCATCCTGCAAATGGTATCTTCGGATGGACAAAAACAGAAGCAGCCATATAAATCCTCTCATAGGAGACCATAATTCTATAGGGAACAGTTCTGAAAGCAGTGCAGAGACGGAAAGGCCTAACGAAGCCGTTATAAAGGCTGCGGTCAGCTTCTGCCACAGGGAATTCTCATAGGAAAAACAGGTCGTAACGGAAAAAATGAGCAGGGTAGGGATGAAATTGTCGGGATCCCCGATAAAGATGACCATGCCGGACAGGAGAAAAGCGCCGATGATCCTTAAGAGAAACCAGAATTTCCCCTTTCTGGGGACTAAAAATACCCCTACGGATTTCAAACAGAAAAATGTGGCCACAGGCATGAAAGCCCATGAAAGTATGGGCAGGAAGGGAAGGAGCTGTCGGGTTATGGGAGAATGTGGTAAAAGCATATTTAAAGTCCTTTCATCATAGCGGCAGCAAGTTTTTTGACGGCGCCCTCTTTCAGGGAACGGCTGACGGGAAGCTCCCTGCCGTCCACCATAACGGTGGAATGACCGATCTTTTCCACATGGGAGGCGTTTACCAGATAACGCTGGTGGATGCGGACAAAGGAATCGTCAAGCTCCGTCTCCAAAGCGTCAAGCTTTCCGTAAAAATCAGTTTCTTTTCCCTTTGAGACCAGAACGATCTTCCGTTTATCGCTGTAAAAATAAGAAATATCGGAATAGTAGAACCGATAGGAGCCCTCCGTATTTTTCAGGCAGTAACAGCGGCTTTTGTAGCCTAAAAGCGTGCGGATGCGCTCCAATACTTCTCTCAACCGGTCTTCCTTTACAGGTTTCACAAGATAATCCATGGCGCCTACCCTGTAGCCGTCAAATACATAGTCAGGGTAGCCGGTCACAAAAATAAGCTGGATGGAAGCGTCAAAGGCGCGGATGGCTTCGGCGGCCTCCATACCGCTTAGGTTTGGCATTTCAATATCCAAAAAAAGCAGGTCGATTTCCCCGGGGTGTTTTTGCAGGAAACTGACGGCGTTTTTGCCGGAGGAGAATTCGTAAACCACGTCTTCGTCAGCGGAAATGTAACATTTTTCTAAAAGGGATTTCAGGATCTCCCTGTCGTCTTCCGAATCATCGCAAATGGCTATTCTGAGCATGGCGTTTCCTTTCTTTTTTTCTTATTATTCTATCGAATCCCGCAAAACGATACAACCCCCGGCTTTTTTTGTTTTCGCAAAACTTTACATGGGAGGCGCTAAAAATAACATTTTTGGCAGAAGGAGACCGAATTTGTCATTTGGGATGCCGAAAATGACAGGGGAAAAAGCGATATGGGTTTTTTCGTGATATGTTTACCTTATCAAAAGGCGGCATGGATGCGGCCGGATAAGGAGAGGAATAAGAGATGTTAAAAGTAAAGGATCTTCATAAGTCTTATCAGGTGGGGAAAGAAACCTACCGGGTTCTAAAGGGAATCGACCTTCAGGTGGAAAAGGGAGAATTTGTAGCGGTCATGGGGCCCTCGGGGAGCGGAAAGAGTACGCTTTTAAATTGTATTTCCTGCTACATTCCTTTTGAGAAGGGGAGTATTAAGCTGGGGGGAGAGGAGTTAAAGGATCTGGACGAGACGGCTCTTGCCGGGGTCAGGAATGAAAAGCTGGGTTTTGTGTTCCAGGATTTTATGCTTTTGGACGGTTTAAGCGTCAGGGAAAATATCCTGATGCCGCGGATCATCAAGGGAAACGTGGGAAAGGAAGGGGAGGCTTTGGCGGACCGGCTTTTAGAGATGTTCGGGATTACCCATATAGAGCATAAATATCCTGCCGACATATCCGGCGGGGAAAGGCAGCGGACCGCAGTGGCAAGGGCGCTTATGAATTCCCCTTATGTGATCCTGGCGGATGAGCCTACGGGGAATCTGGATTCCAAGTCCAGCAGAGCTGTGATCGAGTCCTTTATACAGGCGAAAGAGACCCTGCAGGCAACGATCTTTATGGTAACCCACGACAGCTTTTCGGCGTCTTTTTGCGACAGGGTCATTCTTTTAAAGGACGGGCAGATCTACAAGACGCTTGTAAGAAAGGGAAAACGGATAGAGTTCCAGGATGAATTGTTAGACGAAATTAAGGAAATGAGTGGTGAAGAATGATGAAGAATATGACGGATGTGTTTCGGATGCTCAGAAGCTATAATAAGAAGAATTACAGACTTTATGTCATATGTACATTTTTGTCAACCATGCTGATCACTGCATTCGGGATGATGATGTATGCGCCTACGGTGCGGCAGGTGCTGCCGGAAGGCGGGGACAGCAGGAAGCAGGTCATGATGATCTTTGTATTGGCGGCAGTGGGCTGTCTTGTGTTTGTCATTTATGGAGGCAGCCTCTTTTACAGGATGAAATCCAGGGAAATGGGGACTTTGATGGCTCTCGGGACCCCTAAGAAGGTCCTGGCGAAAAGGCTGCTTTCTGAAATGAGCGCATTGTGCCTGATATCGGGAGCTGCAGGCACAATGGCGGGCGTGGGCTTAGCCTGTGCGATCTGGCAGATATTCAGGCTGTGTATTGTGGACAGCAGGCAGATGCAGTTAGTCTTTGATTACAGGGCGCTGCTGATTGCCCTGGTATTCCTTTTATTTATCCTGCTTTCGGCTTTTATACAGGGAGCGCTGTTTTTGAAGCGCACAAATATCATGGAAGTTATCAATGAGAGCAGACGGAGCGAACCCGTCAAAGAGGTTCCCTCCTGGTACGGAATTGCGGGAGTTGCCCTGGTCTTTGCAGGGGCTGTTCTGGGATACGGCCACTCGGGATTTTTCATTAACCTGTTCCACTGGTATCCCCCGGCAATCTTCAATATCCTGTATCTTCCCATATTTGTCGGCCTTTATATGCTGATGCTCCGCATTGTGGTAAGGAAAGGGAGTAAAAGACACCCTTATAAGGGAATTATCGCCAGAAACATGATGAAATTCCAGGGACGCCAGACGGTCAACAATATGCTGGTACTGACGGTGCTGCTGGCGGGAGCGGCTTTCGGTATCTTTTATATTCCCATGATGGGAACCAACTTACTTATGAGCACAAAGTCCTGGGAATTTGATTATCAGTTTCGGTACAGGCAGGATCAGGATATTTTGAGTAAAGTGGATCTTTACGGATTGGCAAAGGAGCATGGCGTTACGATCCGGGATTATTCCGAGGTTCCTGTTATAAATCTTGCCAGAGACGGGGAGAACTTCGTTGAGGATGACAATAACAAGTATCACTATGAATATGAAGAAATGTTAGAGGAAGCCGATTTTATTTCCGAGAGCGGTTACGAAAAGATCACGGGAGAGGAAATTTCTATAGAAAAAGGGTGCTTTGGGGTCATTGCCAATGAAAATACAGCTTCTTATATCATCAGTCGGGATGTGGAGCTGATCACTAATGTGGAGACGGGGGAGACCCTTCCGGTAAAATTTAAAGAAGAGTTATACCATGAAATGATGGCAGGAAGATACTATGTTTTAAATGATGAGGATTTTGACAGGATTTCAAGGGGACTTTCCGATGAATGGCGGGAGACCCTGGTAAGCTTTCGGGTTGACAAAGACAAGTACGGCTTTGCGAATGCTTTGTTTAACGAAATTGTGGACCATACGGGTAAGGAGTGTGAATTCCCTGATTACTACGACAGGGTTGTTAAAATGAGGGATGAAAGAGAAACGGGAGTCTACTGGGGGGATACAAAGGAGGCTACAAAGATATCCTTTGCGGACAGGGACTCTTCGGATTTCCGCCTGTACTGGAAATATATGCCGCAGTTTAGAGAACTGGAGCTCCATGATTTTGTCAGGTCTTTAGCGGTTTTTCTTATGATATTTCTGTTTATTGCCATTATCTGTATGGCCGCGGCAATGCTGATCGCCTATACAAGGTGCCTTACCATAGCCATCAACAGCAAGCAGGTTTTCGATGACCTTGCAAGGCTTGGAGCCGGTCCACGGTATCTTTTCGGGGCGGTAAGGGAACAGATCGGGAAGATCTATCTGGTCCCTTCCGGAATTGGCTTTGCGCTGATGTATATTTTATATCTTATGATCATGTACGCCAATGACGGAAGCTTTACCCGGAATGAGCTTTTGGGCGTAGGCGTCTGCCTGGGCGTGGTTTTCCTCCTGTGCGGTATTGTCTATGCGGGCTACCGTTACACAAGAAAGAAAGTCCTTGAGATCCTCGGGATTTTTACAAAGACTAACACAAAAAGATAAAATACGCATATATTATCATAATATTATGAAGAACCGGGAATGACTGGGATGTTTAAAAGAATCGGGAACGGGGCTTTTCGGGTATCCTTTATCAACATGCTTTTAAATATTTTTCTTTCGGTCATCAAACTGGCGTCAGGTATTGCGGCACATTCGGATGCCCTGATATCTGACGCCGTTCATTCTGCATCGGATGTTTTTGCTACGCTGATCGTGATCCTTGGAATCTTTTTTTCCGTAAAAGAGGCCGATAAAGAACATCCTTACGGCCATGAGCGGTTAGAGTGCATAGCGGCCATGATCTTAGGCGGCATCATTTTTTTGACGGGAGCGGGGATCGGCCTGGAAGGGATCCGGGAGGTCATTTCCTTTTACCGGGGGGCAGAGATCGAAGTGCCCGGAATGGCGGCCCTTATTGCGGCTTTGGTTTCTATCGGTATCAAGGAATGGATGTACCGTTTTGAAAACAGGGCGGCAAAGAGGTTAAATTCCCCTGCTTTGCGGGCCGACGCATGGCATAACCGAACGGACGCCCTGGCTTCTTTGGGAGCTTTGGCGGGAGTGGGCTTTGCCATGTGCGGATTTCCCGTTATGGACGGCGCTGCCTGTATCTTTATTTCCCTCTGCGTCATCAGGGCGGCGGTGGAAATTTTGGGGGATGCCGTGGGAAAAACGGTGGATAAGTCCTGCGATAACAAAACGGAAGAGGAGATGAAGCGGCTTATTTTGGGGCAGAAAGGAGTGCTGGGGATCAACGGGTTTTATACGAGAATGTTCGGCTCTAAGATCTATGTGGATGCGGAGATTATGGCAGACGGGGAGTTAAGCCTTAAAAACGCCCATGAGATCGCAGAAAACGTCCATCTGTCCATTGAGAAAAATTTCCCCGGGGTAAAGCACTGCATGGTGCATATGGATCCTTATATAAAGGAAACGGTATCAGAACGGACAAATCCGTAAGGAAGGCTTTATGGAAAGGAGACCGGGTTTCCCACTTGTAAATGTCCGGCAGTCAGTGATAGAATAAAGTAAATTAGTTTTTTTATCATGGAGAGGACTATGCAGACGCGGATACTGGTAGTGGATGACGAGGCGGCGATCGCCGATCTGATAGAAGTATATCTGAAGAATGAAGATTTTTTGGTGTATAAATTTTATACGGGGAAGGAAGCTTTAAGGTGCGCAAGGGAAGAAAAGATCGATTTGGCGGTTTTGGACGTGATGCTGCCGGATATGGACGGCTTTGAGCTCTGCCGGGAGATCAGAAAGACAAAGACCTTTCCGATCATCATGCTGACGGCAAAAGAAGAGGAGATAGACAAGATCACAGGGCTGACCTTGGGAGCCGACGATTATATGACAAAGCCCTTCCAGCCCCTGGAACTGGTTGCCAGGGTAAAGGCGCAGCTTCGGAGGGCTACCAGATACAATACGGCGGCAGGGACGGAGGATTTTTCCGAGATCATGATCGGGGGCCTGAGCATAGATAAAACGGCGAGGAAATGCCGGCTCAACGAAAAGGAAATTTCCTTAACGCCTACGGAATTTGAAATACTGTGGGTCCTTTGCGAAAATAAGGGACAGGTTGTTTCCTCCGACGATCTGTTTTACAGGGTGTGGGGAAACAAATATTTTACAAACAGCAATAATACGATCATGGTCCACATCCGGCATTTAAGGGAAAAAATGAAGGATTCGGCGGAAAATCCCAAATATATCAAAACGGTCTGGGGAGTGGGGTATACCATTGAGGGATAAAAGTATCAAGAAGGCGCAAAAGGCAGGAAAAGAGAAGGAAGACAAAGCAAAAAGGGAAGAAAAGAAGAAGGAAGAACGTGGGAAAAAGCGGGCGGAGCGGTTTACATGGCTTAGGTGGAAAATCTTTCTGCTCATGACGGGGATCCTCATGGCAAGCGCCATTGTCCTGTATCTGTTTTATGAGCACGTGATCTTCGGCAATTTCGGCAATCTTGTGGTGGAATTTCTGCAAAAGAAGTTTTTCTTAGACTTTATGGACGCCCGCACCATTTACCAGTATACATTCAGGGAAAACTGGGGGCTGCTCGTATTTTTGGGCATGGCCGTCATTTTCCTTATTATCAGCTGGTTTGTGCTTATGCAAATCGTTACCGGTTATTTTAAAAAGATCGACAAAGGTATGGATATCATGCTTTCCGAGGATAAGCGGGATGTAGAGCTTCCCCAGGAACTGCGCAGCATGGAGAAGAAGATGAACGCGGCAAAGAGAACCATGGAGCGGCGCAAAATGGAAACGGAAATGGAGAATGTGCGCAAAAATGACCTGATCACTTATCTTGCCCACGATCTGAAAACGCCCCTATCTTCGGTCATCGGTTATTTAAGTCTTTTGGAGGAAGCCCCGGATATGCCTTCCGAACAGAAGGCAAAATACGTGGGGATCGCTTTGGAGAAGGCAGGACGCTTGGAGCAGCTCATCGACGAGTTCTTTGAAATTACCCGGTTCAATTTACAGACCATTATATTGAACAAGAGGAAGATCGATCTTTCCTATATGCTCAGACAGATGACCGATGAGTTTTATCCTATTTTGGAGGAGCAGGGAAAGAAAGCGGTGGTGGAGGCCGGGGAGGATATCTTTATTTATGCCGACGCCGACAAGATCGCAAGGGTTTTCAATAATATTTTAAAAAACGCCATTGCCTACAGCGACAGGAATTCCACCATAAGGGTATGCGTCACGAATTCCAGTGAGAAGACCTTTATACAGTTTATCAATCATGGGGACCCTATCCCGGAGCATAAGTTAAACGCCATTTTTGAAAAGTTTTATCGTCTCGACAGTTCCCGGTCCAGTTCTACGGGAGGAGCAGGCTTGGGACTTGCCATAGCAAAGGAGATCGTGACGGCCCACGGGGGAGAACTGCTTGTTACCAGCAGCCCGGAACAGACCGTGTTTACGGTCATCCTGCCGGCATGGTAAGCGGGATGCCTGTAAAGATTAAAAAGAATATGATAACGGTTATTTAAGAGTAAAGGACCGTCTGTTCGGAAACAGTAAAATAAAACCGGACAGACGGCCTTTTTTGCATGATAAGGAAATCTTAAGATATGCTTAAGATTTTTTCAATACAATTTTTGTTTTGCTCTGGTATGGTTAATAAAGGTTTTGGAAATACATAGAGGAAAAGGAGATCATCATGAGCAAAGACAGCGTAAAAGAAGCAAATTTAAATAATGATAAAAAAACAGTTCTGGTCGTATTCGGAGGCTGCTCCTCAGAATATGAGGTTTCCCTTAAGTCCTCGTCGGCAGTGATAGACGCCATAGACAGGGAGACCTATGACGTTATAACCATGGGAATTACCAGGGAGGGAGAATGGTATCTGTACGAAGGAGACGCAGCACGGATAAAGGAGGATACATGGCGGCAGGGAAAGGTAAGCCGCGCCTGCCTGCAGCCTGACCGGTCGGTGCACGGAATAGCGGTATGGAGGGAAAAAGGCATTGAACTCTGCTATATAGACGTGGTATTTCCGGTACTTCATGGAAAAAACGGGGAAGACGGGACTCTTCAGGGCCTGTGTGAGCTGGCGGGAATTCCCTGTGTGGGACCGGACATGACCGGATCGGCGCTCTGCATGAACAAGGAACTGGCGCATACACTGGTAAAGGCTGCGGGAATCAGGGTGCCGGCTTCCGTATTGTTAAAAAAGACGGATACGATGGATGAAGTGTCGGGAAAGACTGCAAGGCTTACTTACCCCGTTTTTGTAAAGCCGGTAAGGGCAGGTTCTTCCTTTGGCATTACAAAGGTCAACAGTCCCGTTTATTTAAAATCCGCCATTGAATTAGCCTTTGAACATGACAGCGAGGTTACCATTGAGGAAAATATCGAGGGCTTTGAAGTGGGCTGCGCCATTATGGGAAACAGGGAGCTGATCGCGGGAAGGGTGGATGAAATCGAGTTAGCCGAGGGCTTTTTTGATTATACGGAAAAATATACCCTGAAGACTTCTAAGATCCATATGCCTGCGAGAATATCCCCGGAAACGGAGGAAAGGATACGGGAAACAGGCATGAAGATCTACCGCATTTTGGGGCTTAAAGACTATTCCAGGGTGGACATGTTCTTAACGCCGGAGGAGGAAATCGTTTTTAACGAGGTAAATACCATTCCCGGCTTTACCTCCCACAGCAGATTTCCGTCCATGATGAAAGGGGCAGGATACAGCTTTGAACAGGTGGTGGACCGCTTGATAAAGCTTTCGTTAAAGGGAAATGAATAAAGGAAAAGGAAGCCTGATCCTGGTAAATGGGGATCATGGTTATAGAGGCGGGGAAGAAGATTTAGTGCGGTTCCCGGGGACGGAGATCCTTTTGGAAAAGGAAACCGCAAAACGGCTTCATGACCTCCTTTCCACGCTGCCGGAGGGGGAACTGGTTTTGGTAAGCGGCTACCGTACGTTCGGAGAACAGGTAAAGATTTTTGAAGATTCCGTAAAGGAAAACGGAATGGAGTTTACAAAAAAATATGTTGCAAAGCCGGGGTGCAGCGAACATCAGACGGGACTTGCCGTAGATCTGGGGAAAGCGGCGGAGGATATTGATTTTATCTGCCCCTCATTTCCTTATGAAGGCGTCTGCCAGACATTTCGGGAAAGGGCGGCGGATTACGGCTTTGTTGAGCGGTATGAAAAGGATAAGGAAGAGATTACGGGAATATCGGCGGAACAGTGGCATTTTCGCTATGTGGGCCGGCCCCACGCCTGGATCATAAAGGAAAAGGGATTTGCATTAGAGGAGTATATCGCATATATCAGGCAGTTTGATGACGCCGGGAATCCTTTGCGTTTCCGATATTTCGGAAATGAGTACGAAATATATTTCCGGCCGGATAAAGGGAAGGGGGCTTTCGAGGCGGAATTTAAGAGCGGAAACCCCGTTTTTGACGCCGGTAAGCAACAGCGCCTTACCATATCCGGTAATAATGTGGACGGCTTTATCATAACCAGGGAAATACAGCCAAAGTAAACCGGCGGAATGTAAGGGCGGAGGAAAACGGCCAAAGCAAACCGGCGGAATATAACGGCGGAGGAAAACGGCCAAAGCAAACCGGCGGAATGTAAGGGCGGAGGAAAACAGCCAAAGCAAACTGCAGGATATAACGGCAAAGTAAACGGACGGAAAGGAAGGCATAAAATGGAGAAAAGGATAAAATTGCAAGAGGGAAGGGCTTCGGAAGCGGGCAATCGAAACGTATATGTAGATTATATGAAATTGACGGCGGCGTTTCTTGTTGTGGCGATCCATATATCGCCCTTATCGGGCATAAACGAAAACGGGGATTTTATTCTGACGAGGGTAATCGCAAGAATAGCGGTCCCTTTTTTCTTTATGGTGTCAGGCTATTTTGTCCTTCCGGACAGCAGGAAACACAACAAACGGGCTTTAAAATTCTTAAAAAAGACAGGCCTTCTTTATCTGGCGGCGATTATTCTCTACCTGCCCGTAAATTTTTATACGGGTTATTTTAAAGAATTAAAAGCGGGTACGGTTTTCAAAGATATTTTTTTTGACGGAACCTTTTATCATCTCTGGTATCTGCCGGCGGTCATACTGGGGATCCTGATCTGCCTTTTCCTCATTCGGATAACGGGAGAAAAGGCGGCGTTTGTCATATCCGTTATTTTATATCTGGCGGGTCTTCCCGGAGACAGCTATTACGGGCTTACAAGACAGTTTTCTTTTCTGGGTAAGATCTATGACGGGATTCTTCAGGTCTTTTCCTATACCAGAAACGGTATTTTTTTTGCGCCGGTCTTTCTGATGCTGGGGTGCCTTATAAAGGACGGGGAACGAAAGGAGAAAGACGATACAAAAAGAGATAAAGCGAACAGTGTCATGTACGGACTGGGAGCCTTAATATTTTTCCTTCCCATGCTGGCGGAAGGATTGCTGCTCCATAAGTACGGTTGGCAGCGTCATGACAGCATGTATATATTTTTACTGCCCCTTATGTATTTTTTCTTTATCTTTATAGTAAGTCTTTATGAAGAAAGAAGGGGATCGGGCAAAAAGCGGGGAGAAGGGCATTCCCAAGTTATGGGCAATATGGCCATGATCATATATATTATCCATCCCATGGTGCTGATCCTATTAAGGGGTGTTTCCAAAAAAGCAGGACTTTACAGGCTCCTTGTGGAAAATACATTGATCTGCTATTTTGCGGTATCTTTATTAAGCGCTCTGGGGGCATGGATCCTGCTTTTAATATATAAATCTTTTTTGAGCGCCTTCAAAAAAGATAAGAGACAGGGAAGGGACGGTAAAGCGTTAAGAGAACAAGAGGATCAGGAATACGGGAAGAGCCAAAAAGAGTGGAAGCCCGATCTGTACAGAGACCGGGCGTGGGTGGAAATCGATCTGGAAAATTTAAAATGGAATGTGGACAGGATAAAAGAAATTCTGCCGGATGGCTGTAAATTTATGGCGGTGGTAAAAGCAGACGCCTATGGGCACGGCAGCCTTGCAGTATCGGAATTTCTGTACAAGGAGGGAATCAGGGCCTTTGCCGTGGCCACACTGGAAGAAGGCATTTATCTGAGAGAAAACGGGATCAGGGGGAAGATACTGGTCCTTGGATATACCTGTCCTTTCAATGCGCCCTGTCTTGCAAAATACCGGCTGGTGCAGACGGTGGTGGATGAAAGCTATGCGAAAAAGCTCAATGAGCAGGGAATCCCCCTTAAGGTCCATATCGGAGTGGATACGGGGATGCACCGGTTAGGGGAGGATTACAGAAACAGGGAAAAGATCGCTGATATTTTTCATTACGAAAATCTGGAGGTAGAGGGGATCTATTCCCATTTATGCGTTTCCGACAGCAGGGAGGATTGGGCGAAGGTCTATACAAAAAAGCAGATAGAGCGTTTTTACGGAGTGCTGGATTTTCTGCAGGAAAGAGGCTTTGAAGATTTAAAGACGCATTTGCAGAGCAGCTATGGCGTAGTAAATTATCCAAGGCTTCCCGTAAGCTACGCGCGGGTGGGGATCATGATGTACGGATGCCTTTCGGGTTACGGGGACGAAACCAAGCAGGCTCTTGATTTAAAAGAGGTATTGACCTTAAAGGCCAGGGTGGCCCTTATAAGGAGTCTGAAAAAAGAAGAAAGCGTGGGTTACGGCTGCACCTTTCAGGCGCCCTGCGACATGACGGTGGCGGCGGTAACCATAGGTTACGGGGACGGTTATCCCAGAAGCCTGTCCGGGAGAAAACAGAATGTGCTGATCCATGGCAGGCGTGCAGAGGTCATCGGCAGGATCTGCATGGACCAGCTTATGGTGGATATTACGGGAATTGACGGCGTAGCACAGGGAGACGAGGTCATTCTCATAGGCAGAGACCAAAATGAGCGCATCAGCGCCGAGGAAGTGGCGGATAACGCGGGGACTATTACCAACGAGCTTCTCTGCAGGCTGGGAAGCCGTTTAGGACGCCCGCCTGCCTAATGGAAAATTTATGCTTTTTCTATTTTTTCATTGAATCTTGCGAAGGAGACGGTTACAATGGAGTAAAGTAATTTTTTTACAAATGCCGGATAAGATTAAGGATAAATATATAGGGATATGGAAGTATCTGTTAACAGAAGCATACAGGAAGAATGCGGGACAATAGAATATATAACGGTGGAAGAGGTTCTTTCCAGGTACTCCGGTATGGTTTACAGGCTGGCTTACGCCAGAACCATGAATAAATGCGATGCGGAGGATGTTACCCAGGAGGTATTCATAAAATACATAAAGCATCAGCATGAGCTTGTGGAGGAGGAATACCGTAAGGCATGGCTGATACGGGTAACCATTAATGCAACAAAATCCCTTCTGTCTTCTGCATGGAACAGGAAAAGGGTTTCCATGGAAGAGGTGGAAGGGGTGTTGGAGGGAAGCCCGGGGATTACATTGGATTTTGACAACAGCCTGCTTCTTGCGGTCAAAAAGCTCCCTGAAAAGTACAGGGTCATTATACATTTGTTTTATTTTGAGGAACTGTCTGTAAAAGAAATTTCCGGCCTGCTGGGTATGAAGGAATCTACGGTTAAATCCCATTTATTCAGGGCAAGAGAAAAGCTGAAGAAAAATTTAAAGGAGGAGGATTTCGATGTTTAAGGAAGAATACTATAAAGAAATGAACAAAATAACACCGGATCCTTCCTTTCTTGCCGGCCTTGCAGATCAAATGGAGGCGGAAAACAAAAAGCGCTCCGGGCAGGGAAGAGGTGCCTTTGCAGCGGGGAAAAAAGGAAGTAAGATCCTTTCATGGGGTTCTGTGGCGGCGGCAGCAGTTTTTTGTATCGGGATATCGCTGTTTTTCTGGCAGAGAAGAACCGGCGGAAGCGATCTTTCCGATGCCAGTATGATGAAACAGCATGCAGGAGGGACTTTGGAACAGGAAGAAAGTAAAGAGAACCTTTTTGGAGGCAGCTCATGGTACGGGGATAAACAGGATGCCAGAGAGATTTTCTCCGTTTTTCAGGATAGGATCTCACAAAATGCGGATTTAAAGATTACTTTTTCCGCAGAAGAAAACTTTACAGAGGCCGTGGAGGTTTCCGGCGCCGATAAAGAAGGCTGGGTCGAGCAGTTCGCAGGGGCGCAGTATTTGGGAAGCGTTGAAGAATGCCGGGATTACCTGAAAGGCACGCCGGTTTATTATCTGTTGGAATTTGATGACGGACTGGTCATAAAATGTACGGTCTATGACGACAGGTATTTTTACTGCGGGGAAATTGACGGCATATTTGATTTAAGGGGATAAAGCTGAGAGGGACGGAATGAAAGTGCATTTGAAACGGTCTGCCGTAACGGGCGGGATTATATTAATCGGAAGCATTCTTTTAATTGGCGGAATCATGTTCTGCCAATTTATTTATGGGGGTTTTTTTAGTAAAGAGACTGTCAGTGCCGGAGAACTCAAGGAACAATTTCCTTATGAGGAGGGCAGTATGCTTCCCGTTTATAATCTGGACCAGCAGCAGCCCTTAATCTTTGACCTTGCTTTAGATTATGATTATATCGATAACGGATCGGTAGATTATGACGAGCTTATAACGGTACATACGGATGTTTCCTGCAGCGGGGAAAGCCGGGTGGCATGTCATGTGTGGACACAGAAGAGAAAGGGAAAAACCCGTCTGGTCCTGGTGCCCTATGATCCGGTCCTGCCCAACGATACCCTCCGCTATGAAAGCGAAGATTTTGCCTTTGATAAATATACCATTGCAGGAGTCGATTACAGCTGTCTCTGGGGCTGCGCCCCCATATATTATATCTGTATACGCTGTGATGTAAATGACCGGGAAGCCGTTTTCTTAGAACAGCCGGAAGTCATTCCTTTTACCGTGGCTTCCGAAAGTGAGGTGCCAAACGTAGAGGGAGTCATAGATGATATGGGAACGCTTACCCTTAAATGGGAACCTGTGGAAGGGGCGGAATACTATACGGTATATCATTATTATTCCAGGGATACCTGGTCGGGGGAAAGCAATGAGGCGGACAGGGGTGCGGAAAGCGGATATAAGGACGGTGTGTTCTGGTCCATCGGCAGGACACAGGAAACGGAATTTTCTGATTTTGAAGGTCTGAAAGGCGTGGAATGGCTGGAGGAGGAAGATGAGGAAGATGAGGAGGAAGCCGGCGAAGAGGAGGAAGGACCGAAGAAATTTGACTTCCTGGGCAGGCCCTTAAGCAATCTCTGGAACCAGAATGCAGGTATTTTCGGCAGCTTTTTTGTTACGGCAACAGTCGACGGAAAAGAAAGCAATCTATCCTCTGTCATAGATACTGCGGATTTGAAGATACCATACAGATTTGAGAACAATCCGACTTATGATGCATATGAAGAAATAGATGCCCTTCCCGAAAAGCTTTCGGTCATCAATATTGACGGAAGCGTTATGCAGAGGCCCGTTTACTATCGTTTGAGAAGGCGCTCAAAAATAATGTCTACCTATGATTTCCAGATTAAAGGAACTATGTTAGGCGGCATTGTATTTGTTTTTGAGGAGGATGAGAAATCTCTGCCGACTGTTATCAGCAAAGGGAACAGCATGGTTTACCTGGACACGAATACCCAGTTGAACAAGCTGCCGTCCATGGCGGTAAAGAGTATATTGGAAAGGGAGGAATCCCTGGAGGATGCGCAGAATCTCTATGGCGTGGTAAAGGAACGGACCGGGGAATCCGTAAATGAGGGAAATGAAGAAAGAACGGAAGTGCCGGATGAAAGGCTCAGGGTCTTTGCGGACAGCGCAGAGGAGGCGTGGCTGGCCTACGGACTTTTGGCGGGGGAAGAGGAAATATCCTTAAAGGCATTTCCCGATTTGCAGAATCCCTATATTTTAGAGGACATCTTTTTAAAGGTCTGTTGCCAGAACCCCTATATTTTAGGCGTCAGTTCCTATTTTTATGACTATGACGGCATATCTTTAAAAGTAAGCTACTGCTACAGCAGGAGAGAAATTGCCGTAAAACAGAAAAAAATATATGACCGGGGAAAAGAGATTGTAAAAGAGATCATAAACGGAAATATGACGGAAGAGGAAAAAGAAAGGCAGATCTATCTGTGGCTGGAAAAAAACTGCCGTTATGCGGAAGGGGAATTGGAACGTGCAAAGGAACAGGCTTTTATAAAAGAAGGAACGGATGCCCGGGCGGAGGACTCTCTGAATGCTTACGGCGCGCTGCTAAAGGGAAAGGCAATGTGCCAGGGATATGCCGGGGCCTTTCAGATTCTGGGGGATATGGCGGGGCTTAAGGTGCGGACGGTAAACGGTTATCTGAACGGTAATATCCCCCATGCCTGGAATATTGTAAGCCTGGGCAATACATGGTATCAAACTGACTGCAGCAGCAACGGAAATACGACGGGGATCCCTTTCTGCTTGTATAACAGCGATTTGGAGCATGCCAGTCTTTCAGGCTACTACTTATTGGAGGACTTTCTTTTGGACGGGGAAATGCTGTTGTTAGAAGGAAAGAACAGGGATCCTTCAAAAGAATATTATAAGGCGAACGGTTTTTGTGCACGGAATATGGACGAAATAGAAGAAATCGTAGAAAGGCAGCTGGGGCAGGACTTTATTTCCTTTTATTATGAAGGGGCGGAATTTGATGAGGAACAATTCATACAGATCGTCAGAAAGCTCTTTTTTATGAACGGAATGGAAAATATGCTTGCCGATCTGACGTACAAAAATTTGAACGGATATATTGTCATATATATGTGAAACCTTTTTCCTCCTTTTCCGGTATTATAGGAAAAGGAGGAATTTTTTATGAAAAGACTGATGCTGAATATTTTTGCAGGAGTAATGGCGGCAGCCCTGTTGACCGGATGCCAGAAAGCGGAAGAGGGACAGGCAAAAGAGGAGAGCATAAGCGGCGTTGTGGTAAGGGAAGACGCCGGGGAAAAAGAGGAAGAAAAGGCGGAGCTTGATAAAGCCGGAAAAGAAGAAACCGTGAAGGATGATGATAAAGAAAGTGTATTGGATGGAGCAGAGCTCCTTGAAGATAAGGAGGAAGAGCTGGGGCAGACGGAAAGCGGGACTATCAGTATCGTATTAGGCGGCATTCAGTTAGAGATTCCCAGAGAATACGGCTGTTTTATCGAGGAGGACAAGGGACCTATCGTGTACAGGGACGATCTGTTCGCCATGCTGCTCGCCGTCCGGGAAGAATCCTATGAGGACAGGATGGAGGAGCCGGATTCCCTGATGGATGGAGCCATAGAGGCAGGGGGGATGATTACCAAGGTAATCGCCGAAGAAAAGATCGGAGAAAGACCGTACGCATGGTTTACTTATTCCCAGAACGGCAACGATTTTGTTGTAATATATACACCGGCTGCAGACAGCGGTAAGCGGCTTTGCGCACAATTGGTCAAAGAGGGGAGCGATGTTTCGGACAAGGAGCTTTTAAAACGCTTTTCGGAGATCGCAGAAAGCGCGCGGGTAACGGATGAACCTGATACCACAGACGAGTCCCTGACGGAACTTATGCGCCTTGCTGATTTTGGCGAAAAGAAAACGGAAAGCACCTTAAAATATCGGGATAACGAAATTACCTTTCAGGTAGAGCCGGATTTTTATTCCCAGTTTGCGGAAACAGATGAGTATTGGGCGATAGAGTACTTTACGGAACCTTCCAATCTCAACACCGTTGACTGTTATCTGGAACCGGTTGAGGACGGATGGGATGCCGAAGACTATATTGATAATGAAATGAAGTATGCGGAAGAAGGCGGGGAGATCCGTGAAGATACTCTTAAGGTAGATGGTAATACGTTTTATTACTACATAATCAGCTATGAACACAACGGAAGCAGTTTTCAGAAAATGCTCGCCGTCTCAGATGTGAAAAAGGGGTATGTATATGTTGTGAAAGCCGTTTATATTGACGACGCGGAACAAATGGAGCCGGAGGATTTTGAAAACTTCTTCCATTTTAAAGTACGTTAGGACAGGGGTATGGGAAGATGGTAAAGAAGGGGAAAATTTTTGCCGTGCTTTCGGCAGGCCTGTTCATTGCCGCTCTTTGTGCAGGAACAGCTTTTGGAATATTGCGGGAAACAGGGGAACACAGGGAGACGGAAGCGCCAAAAGAGTGGGAGCCGCAGAGTGAAACAGAAAAGGGCGGGGAAACGGAGGCAGTCCTTACGGAGACGGCCATACATTACCAGGTAGTCTATAATATGGAAGTTACTTCTCCTTCTATGGCTGCGGCAGCCATTGCCGAAGAGGGGCGGAGACAGAGAGAAAATTATGATAATCCTGCAGTAGAAGCCATAGAGCTTAAAATGGAAGAAGAGTTCGGGATCCCTGCCGTCAATCTGGGGGAGATGAGCGAGGAGACGGCTGGAGAGGTTTACCGGGGATTTGCCTATATGTATGAAAAATATCCCTGTTTACAGGGCAGTCTGACAAATCTTACTTTAGGTAATATGGGGAATAAGACAGGGGGGACCATAGCTTTAACGGACAGGATGGAATTTATCGTGAACGGGGATTACGGCGACTTTCCTTTTGTGGAAAAATATTATATCGTCCTGAATGCCAGGGTATTTTTGGATGATAAAAAGCTTTGGAAGGCTTGTGAGGATATGGCCGAATCGGGATACTGGCTCGAAGGCGCCAGCCCTTCATCCGTTCTGGTACATGAATTGGGACATCAGCTCCAGAACGTGATCGTACAGAAAAGATTCGGACTGGAATGCCCCTATTATATTACGGAAGAAAATGCGGATGCTTTCGGACTTTATAATGCGGACCGGCTGAGCACGGAGGATAATACCACAGAGGACATTTTAAACAGGGCTTATGAGAGATGGCAGGAGGTCTATGGGAACCGGGGAGGATACGAGGAGTTTGTAAAGAGCATTTCCGGCTATGCCTTCAGGGATGAAAAGGAGGATCGATATTCCCCTTCCGAAACCTTTGCCGAAGCTGTGGCAGATGTTTATTTGAACGGAGAAGACGCCGCCGACGCCAGCAGGGCGGTAACGGACGTCATTGACGGAATACTTGCTTCGGATGGAGAAACTTTCCAATATTAGCATATTGACATGGAAAGCCGCGCTGTGATATTCTAAGTGTACTAACACATATAGTACACAAGGAAGAGTGAGACGTAACATGGCACAAAGCAGAAGGAAGAAAAGGAGACGGGGGAAAAAAATAAAAAAGTCGACCTATATGCAACTTTGGCACGTAACAGTAGGGATCATGACCATTTTTGTTCTCTTTGCCCTGTGGACCCAGCTTGAGGTATCACAGAACGCTAAAAGAAATATTGCAAAGAGGAACGATGCGGGAGCCGGGACCGTGGAGGTGAATGTGGCCGCAAAGGATGCGGTAAAAGAAGATGTGGACGGTCTGTCGGAAGCGGAAAAGGAAATTGCGGCGTATGCCAACGAAAGAGGGTATTATCTGCGGGATTATACGGAGGACCTGATCGCCTTATATGAGAAAAATGAGGAGGCAAGGCAGTTTGTCCTGGATTATCCCATGAAAAAGGATACGTCCTTTGACATCGATCTAAGCCAATACGGCGATACGGATACAGTCCCTCTTTTTATGCAGTGGGATGAGAGATGGGGGTATTCGGAATATGCAGGAAATGTATTCGGGATCTCGGGATGCGGCCCTACCTGTCTGTCCATGGTTTCCGTTTACCTGACGAAGGA
Organism: Lachnospiraceae bacterium UBA3273; assembly: GCA_002362385.1. Classification (GTDB taxonomy): domain Bacteria; phylum Bacillota; class Clostridia; order Lachnospirales; family Lachnospiraceae; genus UBA2882. The sequence continues at coordinate 59,095 of DEUB01000059.1, read as the reverse complement.
TACTTCCCAAAATCCCAAATGGATGGCGGAATTTGCTATGGAAAACGGATATTATGAAAGAGGAAGCGGTTCAAAATGGACGTTGATGAGCGAAGGGGCAAGAAAGCTGGGGCTGAATGTAAAGGAGCTTTCCCTGGATGAAGAAATAATGGCTGAAAATCTGGCGGCGGGAAATCCGATCATCTGTATTTTGGGGCCGGGGGATTTTACGGATTCCGGACATTTTATCGTATTGACCGGATACAGGGACGGCGGTTTTGTGGTAAACGATCCCAACAGACAGGCAAATTCCTCGCGGATCTGGACCTTTGAAGAGCTGCGTTACCAGATCCGTGCGCTCTGGGTATACTGGAAATAGATCGAATGAAAACGGGGCAGGAAACAGGAGGGCAACTTACAGGCACGGATAGGCAACCAACAGGTTATTGACTTTTCGAAAATTTCACATCATAATGAAGTTTATCAGGAGGGTGGAAATATGAAAAGTGCAAAAAATGAATTGTTACAGTTTTTAGCCGGGCTTGTCATGCTGGTTGCGGGATTGTTTATCTTTTCCCAGAAGGTAATCGTATATTCTTCCTTTTTAGGGGGATTTTCATTAGGCGGAATGAGTATGACTTCGGGACTTTTGGTCGTCCCGCTTATCGCCGGGATCGTCTGGATGTTTGTCAGCGGCGCATCCTTTCCCTCAAAGGTTTTGACCGGACTGGGTGTTTTTCTGATCATAGTGGCAGTCATCGCTTCCACCAATATTCATCTGATATCCATGTCGCTGTACGACTGGATCCTTTTGTTAGTGCTTATTTTCGGCGGTGCGGGTTTACTTGCAAAGGTTCTTCTGGTAGGGGATTACAAGGATGATGAGGAGGACCGGGGCGGATACCGTTCCAGGAAAAGCAGAAGGAGAAGCGGCTCCTATGGAAGCAGTTCCTACGGGTCCACATCCATAGATATAGAAGCGGAATTAGATGCGATCAAAAAGAATAAGTAGCGGATAATGAAAACGTTTGATCAGACATTAGTTGAATAACGATCCAAACAATAAAAAGCAGTAAGCAATACAGTAAGAAGCGATTATGAATCGAGGTCACGGGCCTGATAGGAAGGCTCTTCCTCGATTCTTTTTATGGTATTTAAAAACAGTTCGCAGATCTGCGTATCGGCGGTGCGTCCCATTTCCCGGATAACGGAGCAGGGAATGATACCGCCTGCCATACAGGCATGTCCGCCACCGCTGCCGATGCCCAGTAAAGCCTCGTGGATGATCTCGCCGGCGTCCAGATCGTCATTCTCGCTCCTGACGGAAAACTTCCAGTCCGTATCCCGCTTGGCATAGACGATCACGAAATCCACTTCATTTAAAGAAAGGATAAAATCAGAGATCATTGCGATCAGGGCGTCAGGGCAGGAAAAGGGAATATAGGCGATACCTACGGTATCGAAAACCCTTATGGTCTGGAAAACGGCTCCGAAAGCCGACAGATCGGAAAATTCCAGAGTGTTGCTGGAAACCTTCCGTAAAATGCCTTCGTCGATATAGGGGTTTAAAAAGGCATACATTTCAATATCCGATTCCGTTACGCCTCTGGTAAACTGGCTGGTATCCATTTTTATGCCGAATAATAAAGCGGTAGCGGTATGGGAATCGGGAACAATGCCCAGATCTTTAAAATATTGGGCGATGATGGTGCAGCAGGCTCCTACCATACGCACATCCATAAAAGCATATTCAATTTCCACAACGGTGGGATGGTGGTCGATGCAGGCAATTTCATCGCCGATCAGATCGGTAATGTTTCCCGCTTCCTTTTGGCTGTCGACCAAAAAGATAGGACTTTCCGGCGTCATTTCGTGAAGTTCATGTTTGGGAAGGATCCTGATCTGGAATTCTTCCAGGATCCGCCTCGTGCTGAGCATATCGATCTTGCCGTCATAGCAGAGGGTGGAGGCAACATCAAAATGCTCCAAAAGACGGGAAAGCCCGTAGGCGCTGCCTAAAGCGTCCGGATCGGGAAAATTGTGCGTTTGGATATAAATGTGTTTTCCTTTAAATTGTTTAATAAAATCCCGTAATTCCATAAAATCCCCCTGCGTACAAAACGCCCGCCCGTTTCGGAAACAGTGCGGCTCTGTTTTGGCTGATAAAAACAAACAATTGTTTAAAAAATAAGAATAGGAAAATATACAACTTTACACATGAATCATTTTATCATAATATGGTAGATAACGGCAATGAAGATTTGTAATTTCGCTGCCGGAAAGAAATCAGTATGCGGTAGAGAGAGGAAATAGAATGGGACAGGGAAAAATGGATAAAAGGATCATAAAGTATTTTCTGCTGGCGGCGGTTTTGGTTCTGGCTGTCATGAACTTTGACAGGCTTTTGGGATTTGCCGGCAGATTCTTAAACATTGCGGCCCCTTTAGCCATGGGAGCGGTCATGGCCTATGTCTTAAATCTCGTTATGAGGGCGTTGGAAAAATGGTATTTTCCAAAGAGCACCAATAAACTTGTAAAAGCTACGAAAAGGATCGTATGCATTTTCCTTTCCATATTCCTGATCTTTCTGATCGCTTTTCTGATATTCAGACGGGTTATTCCGGAATTGGTGGATACGATTTCCATTATGTGGCACTGGATCCCTATCGGACTTGAAAAGCTGCAGGATATTCTGGCAAATTATTCCGACCAGATCCCCGAACTGGAGAAATGGATCAACAGTCTGGAATTTGACTGGAACGAGATCGGGAAAAATTTATTTAAATACTTTACTTCCGGAGTGGGCGGCATTGTGGGGTCTACGATTTCCCTGGTGGGCACCATTGGAATGGGCGTTACCAATTTTGTGATCGGGCTGATCTTTGCAATTTATATTCTGGTCAATAAGGAAACTCTTGCGCGCCAGATGGGAAAAGTGGCGGCGGTTTACTGTAAGCCTGCGCTCCTTGGCAGGATAAAAAGCGTTTTAAAGGTAGCGGACGAGACCTTTTCCAGTTTTATCATAGGCCAGTGTACGGAAGCGGTTATATTGGGAAGCCTCTGTATTTTGGGAATGTTTATTTTCAGATTTCCTTATGCGCCCATGGTGGGCACCTTTGTAGGGGCGACTGCCCTGATCCCTGTTGTAGGCGCTTATCTTGGGGCGGCCGTGGGCTTTATCATGATCTTAACGGTAAGTCCCCTTAAAGCGGTATTATTTATCGTGTTTATCGTGGCGCTCCAACAGCTGGAGGGAAATCTCATTTACCCGAAGGTAGTGGGTTCTTCTATCGGACTTCCCGGTATGTGGGTGCTGGCTGCGGTAACCGTGGGCGGAGGAATATCGGGGATCGGCGGCATGCTCATAGGAGTGCCCTTAACGGCAACGGTTTATAAATTGATCAGAAGGGATGTAAACAAAAGAGTGCCGGATCCGGCGAAAGGCGGTAAAGAGAATGAATAAAAAGTACTGGGCGGTTTTGATCGTAATGAATATTATTATGGGATTTTGCGGCTTTATGCTGATGGCTTTCGGTTTTATGGCCCAGATTGCCGCAGATGCCGATAATACGGCTAAAATATTTCTTGTGCTGGCAGCCATCGGCTTTGTTCTGCTTTTAATATTTTTTGCGGCAAACAGGATCATGTACCGGGTGTTTTCCGAAAGAAGCACTGAGGAAATAAACGGCAGGGTGGTATTGGCAGGCAACATAACGGCATGGGCAGCCCTTGTGAGCGTTTATATTATATTTGCGCTTTTATAATAGAAACGGAATTTTCCGTATCGGTTCCCCGGATGCGTTACTGCCAGCCGCCGTCCATTGCGATGATCTGTCCCGTTAAATAGGACGGGCTGTTAATGATCTGAATAACAAGGCGGGCTACCTCTTCAATGGTACCGATACGGTCGGCAGGGATCTCTCCCTTTAACATTGCAATATCTTCCATACTGAAGCGTTTATTCATATCGGTATCGATAACCCCGCAGGCGATGGCGTTTACCTGAATGTTGCTGGGAGCCAGTTCCTTGGCCAATGCCTTGGTAAAAGCGTTCAGGCCGCCTTTGGAAGCGGAATAGGCAACCTCCATGGAAGCTCCCACGCTTCCCCATACGGAGGAAATGTTGATGATCTTACCGCATTTTTCGTGCAGCATGCTGGGAACAGCGCATTTGCATACATAAAATGCCGAGGAAAGATTGGTGTTGATGATATAGTCCCATTCTTTGGCGGTCATTTCCGTAAGCAGGCCAAAATAGGAAATGCCTGCATTGTTGATGAGCACATCCAGATGCCTGATCTCGGAAAAACAGTTCTGTACAAAATCAAAAGAACCCACGTCTCCCACAAAGCAGGTAACATTTATAAGAAATTTTTCTTCCAGTTCGTTTTTTAAACGGTATAATTCTTCCCCTGAATTTTTACACACGATATACAGATCATAATCATGGGCGGCAAGGGTTGTGGCAATGGCTTTTCCGATACCGCGGGAAGCGCCGGTTATAAAAGCTGTACGTCTCATAGGCCGTTCTCCTTTTTGATTTTATTGTACCATAGATGGTGGATTCTATGTGTAAAAAATGTGGAAAATTGCCGAAACAGTTGACAAAGACCTTATATGATGCTATATTATGAAACAGATGTAATAAATTTGTAACAAATTTTAATAATTGTTAAACAACAAATTGGAGGATTTATGTTTCGTAAATATGTAAAAGTGCTTGCGATCATCTGTGCGGCGACTTTGACGATGACATCCACATCTGTAACGGCTATGGCCGGTTCGGCTGCCGATCTGCCTGCAGCGGGTGCTGCTCTTTCTTTAAATGAAGGAACATCCATCGAGCAGGTATGTGCAAAGGCATCAAGTGCAAAAGTGCCTGAGGCATCGGAAGAAAAGCCGGAGACCTTGGACGCTGAAGCGGCAGGACCGATAGAAGCGGCGGCGCAGACAGAAACTGAAAGCCCGAGTCCGTCTGTATCATTAACGGCAGGCGCAGCAGACAGCGAGTTGTATATAGTACCTTATAATAACAAAACGGATAAAGTAGTTTCCATAGAGGGAACCATTGAAGATACCGTTACGGTAATTGAAGAACAGGCAACTGTTTCCGAAAACGATGCGGAGGATTTCTCCAAGCTGGTCATCGCACAGGTCAACGATTATGTGAATGTGAGGAGCATGCCCAGTGAGGAAGGCGAGATCCTCGGCAAATTATACGATGATTCCGTAGGAGAATTTATATCGGAACAGGACGGATGGTATGAGATCAAATCCGGCAGCGTCCAGGGCTTTGTAAAAGCTGAGTATGTAGTAACAGGCGACGATGCGGTAGTGCTTGCCAAAGAGGTAGGAAAGAGGATCGCTACCGTTACGACGACCACATTGTTTGTAAGACAGGAGCCTACAACGGAATCTTCCGTGATCGGAATGGTACCCATTGAAGACGAATTGTCAGTTACGGAAGAAGGCGTAACGGATGGCTGGATCAAGGTATCCGTAGAAGAAGGCGAGGGCTATGTATCTACAGAGTTTGTGACCTTATCCACTGAGTTCGTACAGGCGGAATCCAAGGAGGAAGAAGAAGCAAGGCTGGCGGCGGAAGAGGCTGAGAGAAAGAAAGCCAATGCGGCGGCAGGCAAGTCTGAAGCTTCCAAATCCGGTGCAAGCGTCAGCGGAGGTTCAGGAGCCGGCAGTTCGGTTGCAGGTTATGCATTACAGTTCGTAGGTAATCCTTATGTATACGGCGGTTCCAGTCTGACAAACGGAACAGACTGCTCAGGTTTTGTAATGAGCGTCTATGCACACTTTGGTGTGGGTCTGCCACATTCATCCGGCGCCCAGAGAGGATGCGGATATGATGTAGGAGGGCTTGGTAATGCACAGCCCGGCGATATTGTATGCTACTCCGGCCATGTAGGTATTTACATCGGAGGCGGCCAGATCGTCCATGCATCCACAGCGGCAACGGGAATCAAAGTTTCCAATGCTAACTACAGACAGGTGCTTTCGGTAAGACGTATCTTCTAAAATAAAAAAAGTGAGGGCTTCAGCTTATAAAGGCTGGAGCCTTTTTTTGTTGGGTCATCGCAGAAATATTTCCGTTTTAGACAATATGCACAAAAAGTCCCGGGACATCCCCTGAATCCCTCTGTTAACCAATATAGTCAAGAAAAAGTTATCCACAATTAAAAGTGGCTGTTTTAGGGGGTAATTGACTTATACACGGACTTATACACATTATCCACAGAAAAAAAGTGAAAAATAACGTAGAATTATGGAAACCTGAGCGAACAAATGTTTTGTACACAAATCATGAAAATGGCTTTTTGCGCGGAAAAAACCTGTTTCCGGCTTGACTTTTTTAAAGTGAAAAAACATGAGACAATTTTTAAAATTGTTGCAAAATTTAAGAAAAATATGGTATAATTACCATACACTTTTAAACAGAAAGGGATGGGCATAATGAAATTTATAATCTTAGGCAAAAACATTGATGTTACTGAAGGATTAAGGATGGCAGTGGAGGATAAAATCGGAAAGCTTGAAAAATATTTTACACCGGAGACAGAAGTGCACGTTACCTTAAGCGTAGAAAAGGAAAGGCAGAAAATCGAGGTAACTATTCCCGTAAAAGGAAATATCATCCGTTCGGAGCAGGTCAGCAACGACATGTATGTTTCCATCGATCTGGTAGAAGAGATCATTGAAAGGCAGTTAAAAAAATATAAGAAAAAACTGACAAACCAGAAGCAGGCCGCAAGCTTCTTTAAACAGGATTACATCGAAAAGGATTATATGGATGAGGAAGAGATCAAGATCATCCGTACAAAGAAATTCGATATCAAGCCCATGTATCCGGAAGACGCATGTATCCAGATGGAATTATTGGGACACAATTTCTTTGTATTCTGTAATGCGGAAACGGATCAGGTAAATGTGGTCTATAAGAGAAAAGGCGGTACTTACGGATTGATCGAGCCGGAAGTATAAACAAAACAGATCGGACAAGCAGGAAATGAAGGGGCTGTTGCAACAGTCCCTTTTTTTGTATGTTTTTGTATTAGTAATCCCCGGTTATTTTTTTTCTTTTATTTTCATAGATTTATAGGAACAGAAGCAGTATAAAAACAACAAAACGGGGTGATTCCATTAAAAGGGAAATACAAAAATTAACGATTGCGCTCTCGCTGTGTCTGTGTCTTTTGTTAAGCGTTGCCGTCTGCGAAATCATGACGGGAGTGTCGCAAAATGACCGCCGTTATTGGGAAACCATAAAATGGAGTTTTGGAGAAGACGGCGGTGCGGATAATGCCGCCGGCGGAGGGGAGAAAAAAACGGAGGAGGGGGAAGCCGCAGGAAATGAAACCGGCGGGGAAAAGGATTTTATCCGCTGGGTGGACTTTACCCCCACTAAGGAAGCGCTCCAGACGGCCTATGAATGGGATAAGGAAACGTGGGCGGAACAAATACATATTGACTGGATCAGCCTTCTTGCGTATGGTGCGGTAAAAGGGGGAGGAAAGTTCGATAAAAAGGTGATCTCCCAGATGAATGATTTTGCCAACGCCATACGTGCAGGGGAAAAGACCATGGAAGAAGCGGAGGAATTAAAGACATTTGCATACTACAAGGAAATATATACGGCTGTTCTGGGCGGCATGGTAGGAAGCTACCGGATCGAAGTGCCGGGAACTGACGGTAATGTCACATGGCAGGAGTGTTATGGATTAAAGGCGTTTTCCCCTATTGCAAAGGGATTTTATTACAACGATTATGACGATTTCGGCGCAGGGCGCAGCTACGGCTATAAAAGAAGACATTTGGGACATGATATGCTGGGACAGATAGGAACGCCCATTATCGCCGTGGAATCCGGCTATGTGGAGGCTATCGGATGGAACCAGTACGGGGGCTGGAGGATCGGCATCCGGAGCCTGGATAAAAAGAGGTATTATTATTATGCCCATTTAAGGCAGGACGTTCCTTATGCGGCAGGACTTACGGAAGGAGATCTGGTAACGGCGGGAGATGTGATCGGCTATATGGGCCATACCGGCTACAGCGTTTCGGAAAATGTAAACAACATCGATGCCATTCATCTTCATCTGGGCATTGAGATCATGTTCGATGAAAGCCAGAAGGATTCCGATAACGAAATATGGATCGATTGTTATGAGCTTACAAAGTTTTTGTACAGAAACCAGGGGGCAGTGGAAAAAGTTGAAGGGACAAAGGAGTGGAAGCGGGTTTACGATATGGAGGATCCGGCGCTGAATTCCTTTTTGGAAACGCCGCAGGAAAGTCGGTAAAGAGGGATGACAAACCCGTGATTTTTTGGTACACTTATAAATAATATATCAGATAATTTTTAACAGTTTATTTATAGCGGGGGTTGTTATGGCTGTTTCAAATGAAGAGGTATTTGACGTCATCCGGTCGATGCAGAATGTACTGGTCTTATACTGGGATCATGCATCGGGCTGGAAAGTATTAAATCAAAACAGCGGGCTGCTTTCCCAAAAGGATAAAGCAGAGAATGCTTTGACGGAGTTGGCGGAGTACGTCCAGGAGGAAGACAGGGCCACCTATCAGGTGTTTGTGCGCAAGCTCCTGTCGGGCATGAAGGGGAGCCGTGATTTTGTGCCGATAAAGGAAGATCGTGTCAATGTTTCGGTACATATGAATGCCGGTAACGATGTTTATACTTATCATGAGGCGGAGTGTTATCTGTTAAAGGACGAAACGGGCGCCATTGTCCGGATGAATGTGGTGGTATGCCCTCTGGATGCGGAAGAGATCTACAGGATGCAGCTGGCCCAGAGCATAACAAATGACCGCTCTCCCGCTATGTTCATACGGGTGGCGGGGGAAGTCGTAAAAAAGAATCCGGGGGCAAAGTATGCCCTGATCCAGTTTGACGTTGCCAGGTTCAAGGTAATCAACGAGCTGTACGGGGAAGCTTTCGGCGATGAACTGCTCAATTATTTTTTGGAATCCTTAAAGGTCATCTGTAATGAAGACCAGCTTTATGCACGCCTTACGGCGGATGTATTTATGATTCTGGTCTCCTATGAAACCAATCAGGATATCCTCGACTTTATAGAAACGTTAAACAGCAATCTGCTGGGATATAAGGATATTACATATCGTCTGGTATACGGCGTGGGTTTCGTGGAGGATTTCAAAAATCTCCGCAAATACGGGGACAGGGCATCAACGGCCAGACAGAGCATTAAGAATAATGCGCTGGAATATATCAAATTTTATGAAGAAGGGCTGGGCAGTACCCTTCTAAAAACTAAGGATGTAGAGGACCATATGGAAAAAGCCCTGCAAAACAGGGAGTTCATTATGTATCTGCAGCCTAAATACAGCATTTTGCACGACAAAATGGTCGGGGCGGAGGCTTTGGTGCGCTGGATAAGGCCGGGTAAGGGAATCATTCCGCCGGCAGAGTTTATTCCCATGTTCGAAAAAAACGGTTTTGTAACCAAAATGGACGCTTTTATCTGGGAGGAAGCCTGCAGGACGGTAAGAAGCTGGATGGATAAGGGAATAGAACCCCTTCCGATTTCCGTAAACGTTTCCAGGATACATCTGAAAAGCGGCCTGTTTATAACCACTCTCAATAACCTGGTGGAGCAGTACAAAATTCCCAAGAAATGCCTGGAGATCGAGATCACGGAAACGGCCGAGGAAGAGGATGCGGGCGTGGGGATCGATACGTTAAAGGAGAACGGCTTTACCCTTCTGATGGACGATTTCGGTTCGGGTTATTCGTCCTTAAATACCCTGAAGGACACACAGTTTGACGTGATCAAGATAGACCGTGAATTTTTACAGGATTTTATCGGCTCAAAGCGTGGACAGACTATCGTAAAGCATACCATTCAGATGACCCGTTCCATAGGCCTTGATCTGGTGGCAGAGGGTGTGGAAACAAAAGAACAGGCAGAATTTTTATCCGCCTGCGGCTGTGATACGGCCCAGGGATTTTATTACGCAAAGCCCATGACGGTGGATGAATTCAATGCGCTCTTGGAGAAGCAGCTGAAGGAAGAGCGATAAAAGGCAGACCCTTCGGAAGGGTAAAAAGGGAGCGGGGAAAAACAGGATTTTGGGACGAATCCTTTCTTGCAAAAAACGTATGCCTATGTTAAAATAAAAACAGCGGGCAATGATAAAAAAATAACAATCATTGCAAAGCGTGATTATCACTGAATTTTCAATGAATTTGGAGGAAAGAAAAATGGCAAAAAAAGTCGTATTAGCAGGCGCATGCCGTACCGCCATCGGTACGATGGGCGGTTCTTTAAGCACAACACCTGTAGCTGAGCTGGGCGCGATCGTAATCAAAGAGGCGTTGAACAGAGCGGGCGTTGCTCCCGAAGCAGTTGACCAGGTTTATATGGGATGCGTTATCCAGGCAGGACAGGGGCAGAACGTGGCTCGTCAGTCAAGCATCAAGGCAGGCTTACCTGTTGAGGTTCCGGCAGTTACCGTCAACGTTGTCTGCGGTTCCGGTTTAAATTGTGTAAACATGGCTGCACAGATGATTCAGGCAGGCGATGCCGACATCGTTGTGGCAGGCGGTATGGAAAATATGTCCATGGCTCCTTATGCCATGATGCAGGGCCGTTTCGGTTATAGAATGAACAATGGTACATTGGTTGACACTATGGTAAACGATGCATTATGGGATGCCTTCAATAATTACCATATGATCAAAACAGCAGACAATATCTGTGAAGAGTGGGGACTGACACGTGAAGAACTGGACGAGTTTGCGGTAGCAAGCCAGAAAAAGGCTGTTGCAGCGCAGGAATCCGGCGCATTCGACAAGGAGATCGTTCCTGTGGAAGTCAAAAAGAAAAAAGAGACGATCGTTTTCAATAAAGACGAAGGTCCCAGACCCGGCACTACCATGGAAGGTCTTGCAAAGCTGCGTACCATCAACCCCGGCGGATTCGTTACTGCAGGAAATGCTTCCGGTATCAATGACGGAGCGGCTGCTATCGTTGTCATGAGCGAAGAAAAAGCAAAAGAACTGGGCGTAAAGCCTATGGCTACCTATGTGGCAGGCGCGCTTGCAGGCTGCAGACCCGAAGTAATGGGCATCGGTCCCGTTCCCGCTTCCAAAAAGGCAATGGCAAAAGCAGGCATGAAGATCGAAGACTTCGATATCATCGAGGCTAACGAGGCGTTTGCGGCACAGTCCGTAGCAGTAGGCAGGGAATTGGGAATCGACGTTGCAAAACAGTTAAATCCCAACGGCGGAGCTATTGCATTAGGACATCCCGTAGGAGCTTCCGGATGCCGTATCCTTGTTACTCTTCTTCACGAGATGGAAGCAAAGAATGCAAAGAAAGGTCTTGCAACACTTTGTATCGGCGGCGGCATGGGCTGTGCAACGATCGTTGAAAGAGACTAATCGTAAGTAAATTTTAAAATTGCACCATGGCTTATTTCTCCTTAATTTAAGGGGGAATAGGTCAAGGTGTTTTTGTACGTATAGTGCCCGTGTCATCCGTGCAGAAATGATGACGCCTGACCGGGACTTATGTGCATAGAGCCAAATTACAAAACGGAAGGAGTTACCCATATGGAATTCGTATTATACGAGCAAAAAGGCGCTGTTGGCGTTATCACGATCAACAGGGAAAAGGCATTGAACGCATTAAACTCCACAGTATTGGAGGAGCTTGACAAGACATTGGACGGCGTTGATCTGGCGGCTGTAAGATGTCTGATCTTAACAGGAGCGGGACAGAAATCCTTTGTTGCAGGTGCGGATATCGGAGAGATGAGCACATTGACAAAGGCGGAAGGAGAAGCCTTCGGAAAGAAAGGAAACGATGTGTTCCGCAAGCTGGAAACATTTCCCATTCCCGTGATTGCGGCAGTTAACGGTTTTGCATTAGGCGGCGGCTGTGAGATCTCCATGAGTTGTGATATCAGGATCTGTTCCGACAACGCGGTATTCGGACAACCTGAAGTCGGTCTTGGCATTACCCCCGGATTCGGCGGTACCCAGAGGCTTGCAAGGATCGTAGGACCCGGCATGGCAAAACAGATGATCTATTCCGCAAGAAATATCAAAGCGGACGAGGCTTTAAGGATCGGTCTTGTCAATGCCGTTTATCCCCAGGAAGAATTAATGGCTGCAGCAGAGAAGTTAGCAGGCACTATCGCAAAGAACGCACCTATTGCCGTACGCAACTGCAAGAAAGCCATCAACGACGGTTTAGAGGTCGATATGGATCAGGCAATCGTGATCGAAGAGAAATTATTCGGCGACTGCTTTGAAACGGAAGACCAGAAATACGGTATGGCATTTTTCCTTGACAAAAATAAAGAAAAGGTAAAAGAGCCTTTCAAAAATTGCTAATCAGTAAAATTAAAATAAACAATATTAAGGAGGATCTACAATGAAGGTAGGTATTATTGGCGCTGGTACAATGGGCTCAGGAATCGCTCAGGCATTTGCCCAGACAGAAGGTTATGAAGTTTGTCTCTGCGACATCAACGAAGAATTCGCGGCAAACGGAAAGAACAAAATTGCAAAGGGTTTTGAGAAACGTGTTGCAAAAGGAAAAATGAGTCAGGAGGATGCAGACAAGATCTTAGCTAAGATCACAACAGGCGTTAAGACGATCTGTACAGACTGCGATCTGATCGTTGAAGCGGCTCTTGAAGTAATGGATATCAAAAAACAGACATTTAAAGAGTTACAGGATATCTGCAAACCCGATTGTATTTTTGCTACAAATACTTCTTCCCTTTCCATTACGGAAATCGGCGCAGGTATTGACAGACCGGTAATCGGAATGCATTTCTTCAATCCGGCTCCCGTTATGAAGTTAGTTGAGGTTATCGCAGGCTTAAATACACCTGCAGAGACCGTTGATAAGATCAAGGCTATTTCCGAAGAGATCGGCAAGACTCCCGTACAGGTTGAAGAAGCAGCGGGCTTTGTTGTAAATAGGATCCTGATTCCCATGATCAACGAAGCGATCGGCATTTATGCTGACGGCGTTGCATCCGTAGAAGGCATCGATACCGCTATGCAGCTTGGAGCAAATCATCCCATGGGACCTTTGGCATTAGGCGATCTGGTAGGTCTTGATATCGTACTTGCCATTATGGAAGTCCTTCAGGCTGAGACAGGCGATTCCAAATACCGTCCTCATCCTCTTCTCAAGAAGATGGTACGCGGCGGCAAGCTTGGTAGAAAGACCGGCATCGGTTTCTACGATTACAGCAAATAAATATTTTTAAAATAAAATGGAGGAAAGAAAAATCATGGATTTTACTTTAAGCAAAGAGCATGAAATGGCGAGACAGTTATTTAAAGATTTCGCTGAAAACGAAGTAAAACCTCTTGCTCAGGAGGTAGATGAAACAGAAGTATTCCCTAGAGCAACCGTTGACAAAATGGCGAAATACGGTTTCTTAGGAATTCCCGTACCCAAGGAATACGGCGGACAGGGATGCGATCCTTTGGCATACGCTATGTGCGTGGAGGAGCTTTCCAAGGTATGCGGTACCACAGGCGTTATCGTATCTGCGCATACATCCCTTTGTATCGATCCCATCATGACATATGGTACGGAAGAGCAGAAACAGAAATATGTGATTCCCCTTGCAAAAGGCGAGAAGTTAGGCGCTTTCGGTCTGACAGAGCCCGGAGCAGGTACAGATGCTCAGGGACAGCAGACAAAGGCTGTATTGGACGGCGATGAATGGGTATTGAACGGCACAAAGTGCTTTATCACAAACGGTAAGGAAGCAGACGTTTATATTGTGATTGCCGTTACAGGCAAGATTGAAAAACGCGGACGTATGCAGAAAGAGATTTCCGCATTTATCGTAGAAAAAGGAACTCCCGGATTTACCTTCGGTACAAAAGAAAATAAGATGGGTATCCGCGGTTCATCTACATATGAATTGATCTTTACAGACTGCCGTATTCCCAAAGAGAACCTTTTAGGCGCTAAGGGCAAGGGCTTCGGAATCGCAATGCACACTCTTGACGGCGGACGTATCGGTATCGCTGCACAGGCTTTAGGTCTTGCAGAGGGCGCATTGGAGACGACCATCCAGTATGTAAAAGAGAGAAAACAGTTTGGCAGATCCATCGCACAGTTCCAGAATACACAGTTCCAGTTAGCAGACATGGCAACAAAGGTACAGGCTGCACAGTTACTGGTTTACAAAGCCGCTATGGCAAAGGCTACCCAGAAGGTATATTCTGTAGAAGCTGCTATGGCTAAATTATATGCTGCAGAAGTAGCTATGGAAGTAACAACAAAATGCGTTCAGTTACACGGCGGATACGGTTACATCAGAGAATACGATGTAGAGCGTATGATGCGTGACGCTAAGATCACAGAAATCTACGAAGGAACTTCCGAAGTTCAGCGTATGGTTATTTCTGGCAGTTTATTAAAATAGGAGGTACGTTATCGTGAAAATCATCGTTTGTATTAAACAGGTTCCGGATACAAAAGGCGGCGTTAAGTTCAATCCGGATGGAACGCTGGACAGGGGTGCAATGCTGGCTATTATGAATCCTGATGACAAAGCAGGTTTAGAGGCAGCCCTCAGATTAAAAGACCAGTACGGCGCAGAAGTAACAGTTCTTACCATGGGTCTTCCCAAGGCGGCAGATGTCCTTCGTGAGGCAATGGCTATGGGCGCAGATAAGGGCGTGCTCGTAACAGACAGGGTGTTAGGCGGCGCAGATACATGGGCTACATCCACAACGATCGCAGGCGCGATCAGAAATCTGGAATATGACTTGATTATTACCGGACGTCAGGCTATCGACGGAGATACCGCTCAGGTTGGTCCCCAGATTGCCGAGCATTTAGGTTTACCGGTTATTTCCTATGCACAGGATATTAAAGTAGAAGGAGACAAGGTTATCGTTCAGCGTCAGTATGACGACAGATACCATGTATTAGAGGCTAAGATGCCCTGCCTTGTAACAGCTCTTTCCGAATTAAATGATCCTCGTTATATGACTCCCGGCGGAATCTTTGACGCATGCAAGGCAGAGATTACCACATGGGGCAGAGCAGACTTAAAGGATGTAGAAGATTCCAACTTAGGTCTTGCAGGTTCTCCTACTAAGATCGCAAAAGCATCCGACAAGGTTCGTAAGGGTGCAGGCGAGAAAGTAACTCCTGATTCTCCTGATGAAGCAGTGGATTATATCGTAGGAAAATTGAAAGAGAAACACGTTATCTAATATTATAAGGAAAAGTGGTGAACAAAATGAATTTAGAAGAATATAAAGGTGTATATGTCTTTGCACAGCAGGTAGATAATGAAATCAGCGGCATTGCTTTTGAATTGCTTGGTAAAGCAAAAGAACTGGCCGCTCCTTTGAACACAGATGTAACGGCAGTTTTGATCGGTTCTGATGTTAAGGGTCTTGCAGACCAGTTAGCAGAGTATGGTGCAGATAAAGTTATTGTAGTGGACGATCCCGAATTAAAGGAATACAGAACAGAGCCCTATGCGCATGCACTTGCTTCCGTTATCAACAAATACAAACCGGAGATCATGTTAGTGGGCGCAACAGCCATCGGAAGGGATTTAGGACCTACCGTATCCGCAAGGGTTGCTACAGGTCTTACCGCTGACTGTACCGTACTGGAAATCGGCGATTTCCCTCTGGTAGCAGTTCCCGGCAAGGAAGACGAGCAGAAACACAATCAGTTGTTAATGACCCGTCCTGCATTCGGCGGCAACACCATCGCAACAATTGCCTGCCCTAACAACCGTCCTCAGATGGCTACCGTCCGTCCCGGCGTTATGCAGAAGATCGACCCGATCAAAGGCGCAAAGGCAGTTGTGGAAGAGTTCAATCCGGGATTTACTCCCAACAATAAGTATGTGACCATTAAGGAAGTTGTAAAAGCAGTTTCCGATACCGTTGATATTATGGACGCTAAGATCTTAGTATCCGGCGGACGTGGCGTAGGAAGCCCTGAGAACTTCAAGATTCTGGAAGACCTTGCAGCGGCTCTCGGCGGAACGGTAAGCTGTTCCCGTGCAGTTGTTGATGCAGGCTGGAAACCCAAAGATCTGCAGGTTGGACAGACCGGCAAGACCGTTCGTCCCAATGTATACTTTGCAATCGGTATCTCCGGCGCTATCCAGCACGTAGCAGGTATGGAAGAAGCTGATATTATCGTAGCCATCAACAAAGATGAAGATGCTCCTATTTTTGATGTAGCTGATTACGGCGTTGTAGGCGATCTGAATAAGATCGTGCCCCAGCTTACAGAGAGCATTAAAGCGGCAATTGCTGCAAAATAAAAAAGGTGTTTTGGTAGTTTTGTTTTACTTAAATCGCTGGGGGAGGGTCTATACCTTCTCCCGCAATTCCGCAGCAGATGGCAGGTCATGTTTTGCCTGATACTGCGGCTGGTACATATTATACCAGGAAAAAGGAGTCCGGACGCTGGTTCCGGGCTTCTTTTTATATGTATTATAAAAATATTAAAGCAAAATATGAAAACAGCCGGAATTGTTAATGCAAATAAGGGAAATCTCTGGTAATATAAAAAGAGAAAATGAATCATGTAAAAGGAGTAAAAGGGGGAATCAAAAATGAAAAAAGCGATGTTATACATATCGATTGTCATGTCTGTCATTTATGCAGCAGCAGTCTGTCTGGTAATAGTATTCCAGAAAGCGATCGGAGGTTCTATGATCGGAGGGATGAGCGGGGAGATTCCCTTTGTAGTGCCGGGATTCAGTCTGTTTATCTGTGCGGTAACAGTAATTGTCTCTATTGTTTTTAATGTATTGCTGCAGCGGACGGCGGATGACGAACGGACTGTTATGGAGACGGCGGCTCTTATCGTGTTTTCACTCCTGATCGTGTTGATGCCCTGGATAACCGGTCTGGGGAATATCCTGCAGTCAAATTATTATGCCCGGATTATCGGCGTGAACGGACTTGCTGCCTATAATATAGTTGCCCAGGGGATCGCGGCCTGCAATCCGCTCCTGATTTTTTCTATGCTGTTACAGGTTATCTATGGAGGGATCTCTCTGGGAGGAAAGGGCCGTTAATATGAAAATGCTAAAGAAGATCGATTACAATTCCCCCATAATATTGAGTTTTGTGTTTTTGTCCTTTATTGTCCTGATCTTGGGATATATTACAAAGGGATTTACAACCAGAATGTTTTTTTGCGTATACCGTTCCTCTCCCCTTGACCTTCTGACTTATGTCAGGCTGTTTGGCCATGTGCTGGGCCATGCGAATCTGTCCCATTATATCAATAATATGATGATGATGCTTTTGGTGGGGCCTATGCTGGAGGAAAAATACGGCAGCAAGACGCTTCTTGAAATGATCCTGGTAACGGCTCTCATAACCGGGCTGGTCAATAATATGATCTTTCGCACGGGGCTTCTTGGCGCAAGCGGCATCGTCTTTATGATGATCATTTTGTCTTCCGTGACAAGCGTCAAGGAAGGGAAAATTCCCCTGACGTTAATAGTGGTAGTCATTTTATATCTGGGAGAGCAGGTTGCGGCAGGTATATTCAGTGCGGATAATATCTCACAGCTGACCCATATTGTGGGCGGTATCTGCGGCGGCATATTCGGCATGATGATGAACAAAAAGAATTGGCGGGAATTGTAATGGCTAAGCAAAAGGAAGTAAAGACCAATGCCATGCGCATTTTGGACAGATTAAAAATATCGTATACACACCAGTCTTATGAGTGCGGGGAGTTTATAGACGGAATAGAGACTGCGGATAAGCTGGGTCTGCCTCATGAGCTGGTTTATAAGACTTTGGTTACCGTCGGGGCAGGAGGGCAGTACTTTGTCTTTGTCCTTCCCATCGAAGAGGAACTGGATATGAAAAAGGCGGCAAGGGCAGTTTCAGAGAAATCCGTTTCCATGATTCATGTAAAAGACATTACGGCGGTTACCGGCTATGTCAGGGGCGGCTGCACTGCCATAGGCATGAAAAAGCAATATAAAACGGTCATTAGTGACAAGGCGGAAAAACTGGAGCAGATGTATGTCAGCGGCGGGAAGATCGGCTGCCAGATCAAGCTGTCCCCAATGGATCTGTGCAGGGCGGTTTCAGGGAGCTTTGGAGATATTCTGGCAGAATGATCAGGCATTAAAGGGCTGTAATTGCCGGAAAGGCATCTGCCCGGTAAATCTTTTGCATCTTCAGTTTTGGCAATACACCGCAACAGCCTGTTTTACAAACCGGGCGGTGCCTTCCCCTCCCGCTTTATCAATATTTTGTTCCATACGCTCATCGGAGACATACATCCGGCTTAAATTTTGTAAGATCTCATTTGTACAAGTGTAATAATGATCTGTGATAAATTTCTGCAGTTCCATTATTTTTGCCTGTACTTCTTTGGCATCAGGAGGAAGCATGCGAAGGGAACCGATTTCATCAAACAGAGAGAGCAGCTTATCCGCCATAGTGCCAAGTTCTTTATCTGTCTTATCTTTTGTCTTTTTTTCGTATTCCTTGTATATTTGGGTAGAACCCCATCTTTCCCTGACTTCTTCTTTATAACGGTTGATCTCTTCTTTGTTAAAAGTACTGAAATTCATTGTTTTCTCCCCTTCTTTTTGAATCCTGCGGGCATAGGCGATCAATTCGTCGATATGCTTCCGTCTAAGCTCCAATAACCCGATCTGTTGTTCCAGCGCCTCTTTGGGGTCGAACTCCGGGCTGTCAAGGATGGCTTTGATCTCCTTTAAGGGAAACTGCAGTTCGCGGAATATCAGAATGTTTTGCAGACGCTTAAGCGCAGCGTCGTCATAGAGGCGATAGCCCGCATCTGTGGTCCTGGCAGGCTTCAGCAGGCCGATGGCATCATAATGGTGGAGTGTGCGGACACTGACGCCTGTAAGCCTGCTCACTTCATGTACGGTTTTCATATTCAGGCTCCTTTCCCTTTTTTGGTATTGTACACTATAACGTAACGGCAGAGTCAATAGTGTAAAAGAAATAAAAAAGTACCAATATCCTTATTTTACTACTTGTAGCATAGATGGAAGTATGGGTATAATAAAAGAAAGAGCAAGAGAAAAAGTAAGAGATAGAACAAAAGATAGAGCGTGATCGTGTGGTTTTTTCAAGTATAGAATTTCTGTTGGGATTTCTCCCGATTTTTTTAGTGATATATTATCTGACTCCTGTTAAGGGTAAAAATATTGTTTTATTTTTAGGGAGTTTATTTTTTTATGCCTATGGGGAGCCTAAATATGTGCTGCTTCTGCTTATATCCATAGTGCTGAATTATTTTGGCGGGCGGATCCTTGCGCCGGAAGGAAAGATAAAAAAACCTTTCAGGCAGATCTGCTTTATCGGTATACTGTCCCTTAATGTGGGGATGCTGGCCCTGTTTAAATGGGCGCCGGAAGGCTGGGCGCTGCCCTTAGGGGTAAGCTTTTATACCTTCCAGATCATTTCTTATCTGGCGGACGTACCGGGGAGAGATAAAACCCGAAACCTCTTTCATCAGGCTGGGCACTTATGTCAGTATGTTTCCCCAGCTTGTGGCAGGACCTATTGTAAATTACGGCGAAGTGTCCGATGCGTTAAAAGGCCCCAGGGTTTCTATCGGGGATCTGGATGCAGGCTTAAAGACCTTTGTCTGGGGATTGACGATGAAGGTGCTCATAGCGGACAGGCTGTCAATTCTGTGGAATGAAATATCCACCATCGGATATATCAGTATTTCCACGCCCCTTGCATGGATGGGCGCCATATCTTACTCCATGCAGATCTATTTTGACTTTTACGGATATTCTCTGATGGCCATCGGTTTAGGAAAGATGCTTGGCTTTGAGCTTCCCGTGAATTTTAATATGCCCTATATGGCAAAAAGCATCCGTGAATTTTATCGGAGATGGCATATGACCCTGGGAAGATGGTTTACCAAATATGTATATATTCCCTTGGGCGGCAGCAGGAAAGGGATGATAAGAACCCTTGGAAATCTTTTTTTTGTATGGATATTGACTTCATTATGGCATGGCGGCAGCATTAATTTCCTGATCTGGGGTATGATACTTTGCTTTTTCATAATGGCGGAGAAGCTGACCGAGCTTGTGATTTCCCGAAGAGCGGCGCAGAAGAAAGATTCTGCTGATGATAGTAAAAAGCCCGGTAACAGAAGGCTTGCAGCTGCTGGTAAGCATCTTTATGTGCTATTGGTAATTCCTGTTACATGGATGTGCTTTGCCATTTCCGGGACAGATGACCTGCTCGTATATTTGGGCAGGATGTCAGGACTTATAGGCGGGATCAATGTAAATGCGGGCGTTTTCGGGGAAAAGTGCGGAAAATACGGCTTGATCATGTTGATGGGCGCGTTTTTGTGTACGCCCATGGGAGAAAAGCTGTTTCAAAAGGGGAAAGACAGGATTTGGGGAATGATTTTGCTGGCAGGATTATTCTGGCTCTGTATATGGTATCTTATGACCATGGGCGATAATCCCTTTATGTATTTCAGATTTTAGAGAGGCAATGATGATCAGTGGACAAGTTCAGAGATTATAGATTTATCTGTTTCCTTCTGCTTGGGGGCATCTTGTTTTTCGGCTATGAAGGTATGGCTGAAAAATACAAAATACAGATGCAGGAGGTCTGGGAAGAAACGGTGGATAATATGGAAATGGGAGATCCCCTTTCGTATAACGGCTTCGGGGGCGCGGAAACGGCAGAGGGAGAAAAGGCAGAAAGGGAAGAGAACGGGAGCGTTTCTTCAAACGATCCTTTAGATCCGGAATATATGCAAAATGAGGATACCGTCAGCGGCAACGGGAATGATGAAACCCCTGTATGGAATTATGTGGACGTGGATGAAAGCTATTTTGACGATGCGGTGTTTATCGGAGATTCCCGCACGGTGGGACTGTATGATTATGCGGGACTTGACAATGCCACATTTTATGCCTCCTCGGGTCTGACCATCTACAAGCTTTTTGAGGATCCGGACGGCAGATATAAAGACGGCAACTGGAAAGAAAATATAGGGACTGCCTTAAGTGAAAAACAGTTTTCCAAGGTTTATCTGATGATCGGGATCAATGAAATGGGAACCGGGGATGTGGATTATTTTATCAGGCATTATGAGGAAGCCGTTGCCAAGATCAAAGAGCTTCAGCCAGACGCCGTTATTTATCTGCAAAGCATTCTGCGGGTCACAGCGGAACGTTCGGCAAAGGGAGATTACATTAACAATGAGGGGATTGACGCCCGCAATGAACGAATTGCCGAACTGGCAGACGGTCAGAGGGTATTTTATCTGGATGTCAACAGTGTGGTCTGCGATGAGAGCGGCGGGCTGAATCCGGAATATACTTTTGACGGCGTGCATCTTTATGCCCAGCATATCCATATCTGGAAAGAATATCTTATGAGCCATGGTATAGAATTTATCGGAGAAAGTAAGGAATGATAAGAGTGAAAAGACGAAATAAGCGTCAAAAATAAGGAATAGAAAGAGAGTAATGGTTCATACTAATCCCAAATGGAGGTAATCAGTATGGACGGAATCAATCAAAGCATTGTTCCCAGCATTATGAACGGTGCTGTGGAGCTGGGAATGCAGAATAAAATTGACAGTCAGGTAGAGGATGAGCGTATGCAGAAACTGTCTACAAAGCTCATAGAAAAAGGGAGACAGGATGATGTGCAAAGAGCCGTGTCCAATGAAGATTACAGACAGGCTCTTTATGATGAATTTGAGATTTAAAACCCGTTTTTCTTTAATTCCGCAACAATTTCATAAAATACGTTTAAAACGTCGAAGCCCTTAATGTCTTCCCGTTTTAGATCGATCATATCGCCATGGGAGATCCCGCGGCGATATTTGTTTTTCAGGATCCCCCGGAAATTTCCCCATTGCACGCTGGATATGTCTACAAGACCGTCGTTCTGCCTGCCTTTACAGGTGCACATGAGCAGATAGGGAATGGACAGGAGGGAATCGCTGAAACAGGATCTCATGACCGAGCCGTAGCTCTGGTAATAGACGCCCGGAACATCCTTGTTTTTTTCATTGAACTCCTGACAGTAAACGGGGTCTAACTGCTTGCTGGAGGAATAGCAGTCCGGCTTATCATCCCCGGCGAGGATGAAAGGCCGGTTGATGCAGTTCGCGATAAAGCGGTAGATGGAATCGGGAAGCTTATTTAATAAAGTGATCAGCTCCGAGCCGTAGTGGGGCGTATTGATGGTGGTTAAGGACGCCACCCTGTCGCCGTAGCCCATGGAGGAGATCAGATAACGGGCTTCCAGTCCGCCCTTGGAATGGGCAATGATATTTACCTTGTCGCAGTTATTTTCTTCTAAAGCGCGGTCTATGGTCTTTGCAATGACCACGGTATTTTCCTCGATGATGCCCCAGGCCTTTTGGTGGCCGTAATAGATCCTGGCGCCATGGTTTGCCAAAAGAAGGGGGATCCTTCCCCAATAATTGAAAAAGCGTAAATCCCTGAAACCGATGCCGTGAAGTAAAATAAGCGGGTATTTTGTGGCACAGGCGTCATCTTGTACATGGAAGGCTTCTATATCCCTTCTATGTACGGCTACCAGATATTCGTCCTTTGCCGCCCGGCACATAATATGGGCCAGATAGAGCTGCACAAATGGCACCCACATGAACAGGCAGATAAAAAGCCTTTTTACAATGCCCAGGTTACGGGAGGTAAAAAAGATCCGAAGACATCCGTTTGCCAGAAAGAGCCATACGAAGATCACGGCATAGATCACTTCCGCAGATATAAGGAAGGTATGTAAGGGAAAGCTTTCATAGGGTGCTTCATATGCAACGATTCTGTAAGGGTTTCCCAGAGCAGGAAAAAGTTTTGGCAGCAGTAAATAACAGCAGACATACCAGAGAGGCAGAAGATACAGGCCGATGTTCCCTGCATGGATCAAATTTCTGCCGCCATAGAGGATGCCGATGCGCGTGCTTCCGCTTTCGTTTTTGCGAAGGCGGTGGAAGTGGACCCTGAGTGTAGTATAGAGCTGGAAAAATACTACAGAGGTCCAGAAAAGCACATAGGAAATGCCCGACGACTTTGGCAGATAATCACAAATGTAATAAACAAGTAAGGGCAGATGGGGCGCAAAAAACAGATAGGGGATCAGCCATTTCTTTTTGGAAAGGTCATAAACCCGGATCAGATCCAGTAACGGGATCGTAAATAAAATAATTGTCCAAATGTAAATCTGCATATTTTTTCCTCAGCGTATCTGATTTTGTAAAATGATTTCTTAATCTGTACTATTTAAAAAGAATAATAGTACCTTTAAAACGTAAGTATAATATAGTATAACATAAAATAAAATATTTAAAAGAATCAGAAAGAAATTCGGAGACTTTCTGTGATCTAACACGTTTATGATTAGCGTTCAATTGTCGACGTCTTTTTGTTGAAAGAGTAATTTGTTGATGTTATACTTTTTGAAAGTAAATCTTTAGCTAAGGAAAACTTTATTAAAAGGAGAGGAAAATGCCGAGTCTGATCAAAGAAAATTTTAAAAAACGTCCTGCATTAATGGCCGGATTGATACCAATAATTTGTTTTTTGCTTTCAATTATTTTATTTATGATAGGCAATCATCTAAGTCAGCGTGCTCAAATTTATCTGAGAGAAACTTTCGATCCGGTCTGGCTTTTCATCATAACGGGATATATAAGACCATTGCTTTATATTTTTGGAGGCTGGCTGTTTATTGGCGGACTAAATAAGTCCTTTTTTTCCTACCCTTTTACTTGTAATGATTCAAAAAAACAGAGAATGGTTTCCAGAACTCTTTTGATACTGTTGGTAATTTTTTTGATAGTATGTTTTTTGAATATATTGCCGTATACCATCCAATACAGTCTGTCAAGTTTTTTTCATATGGATTTTGATCTGCTGTCGGCTTGTCCCTGGTTGTCATTTCTATTTGGGGAATCCGGGAATCTGTTCTTATTGGGACAGACCGGAGGAAAATTGTTTGAAAGCTTACATCAGGAAAAAAGCTACATTTTTATTTTTTTAGGGATTGCATTGTGGTATTTAAGGCTTCATAGGACAAAAGAGTTAAATTGAAGGAAACGTCTCATTTCTAAGAAAGGAGCGTTTGTATGAAAAGAACTAAATTTTTAGGTATTGTTTGCAGCATTTTATTAACAATGGTTTATTTTCCTCTAACTGTTTTTGCTGATGATTTATATGAATCGGATAGGGCCGATATTGATTCCATAATAGAAGAACACGATGCTTATATTGCGGCTAATCTTGAATCATTGATGGAAGAACAGACCGGTGTTGAAATGGAATCTTGTGATGAAAATGTGACTTTGTATTCTGTTGAATCTGATTCTCCATACGTAATCAAAGAGTATTGTTTTACAGAAGAAGTTTATGATATGGATACTGAAAAGATTATGGCGGATGTTACCTTGGTTCAAATAACGGATACCGCTGCAATATCTCCTTACAGCAATGGAAGTGATTATCTGGAGGGGTCTGATAATACTGGATCAGTAACCTTATATTCAACTTTATACTATAGGCAAAAAACGGTAGATAATAATTTGTATTATAATTTTTATTCGGCTTCCGGCGGGTATAAATCCCTGGATAGTGGAACCCAGGTTATGAGTCAAAAAATTGAACTGGGGGCTGCTGGCATGACGCTGGACAATGGCTTTGAGCAAAAAAATGTTATCAAGTATCCGGCAGTAACATTTAATCCGTGGTCATACAGTACCGGTTATACATATTATTGGCATAATACATCCGGTATGGAGATGGGAATAAACTACACTGTAAATCTTAAAAGGTCTTCGTCAACGTGGTCTTACACTTTTAGGAATGCTAAAGGCATAAAATAGCATTTTATATAGAAAAAGCCCTTGCAAATCAAGCGGATACGCTGTTTGCAGGGGCTTTTTTTATTGAAAGATTTTATGAATACTTTATTTTAATACTCCTTTGCAGCCTCTTCCCCGTTCAATACGCGGATAGCGCCCTGGGCCAGAGCCAGCAGCTCGTCTTCGCCGGGATAAACAGTGAAAGGTGCCATCCATTCGCATTTTTCCTTTAAACCTGCAATAACGCCCTTGTCGTAAGCGATACCGCCGGTTGCGATAATCTGGTCAATCTTGCCGTTTAAGACACATGCCATGGAACCGATATCCTTAGCGACCTGCTGAATAAATGCAGCGCGCAGCTTAACGGCATCTTCATTGCCTTCGGAAGCCATTTTTTCTACATCGCGCATATCGTTAGTGCCGAGGTATGCGTTAAATCCGCCGTTTCCACAGATTTTTTTATAAACTTCCTTTTCGGTATATTTACCGGAGAAGCACATTTTGATCAAAGCGCCGGAAGGAACTGCGCCTGCCCTTTCGGGAGAGAATGCGCCGTCGCCGTCCAAAGCGTTGAAGACATCTATAACCTGTCCCTGTCTGTGAGCGCCTACGGAAACGCCGCCGCCCATATGTACTACTACGAGATTTAAGGAATCATAGGATTTGCCGATTTCCTTTGCATAGCGCTTTGCAACAGCCTTCTGGTTTAAAGCGTGGAAAACGCTGGTTCGGGGCAGCTCAGGTACGCCGGAGTATCTTGCAATGTCTTCCAGTTCGTCTACAACAACCGGGTCAACGATATAAGAGGGAACGCCGATGGAATCCCCGATTTCTTTTGCCAGAATGCCGCCTAGGTTGGAAGCGTGCTGACCCTGTACGCCGATCTTCAGATCCTCCAGTAAGGAATCGCTTACGGGATAAGTGCCGCCGGGAATTGGCTTTAACATACCGCCTCGTCCGACTACCACGTTTAAGGAATTGATGTCAAAATTTTTGGAATCCAGTAAATTTAAAATAATATTTTTGCGGAAATCCTTCTGGTCTACGATAGAAGCGTAGCTTGCGATCTCTTCTGTGGAATGTCTCAAGGTTTCTTCAAATAATAAGGTCTCGTCTTCAAATACACCGATCTTGGTGGAGGTGGAGCCGGGATTGATAATTAAACTTTTGATAGACATATTCATTCTCCTTTTATTTATTTTTCATGAACTCGGATACAACAGCGCCTAATGCCAAAGAATTTACCTTGACTTCAACAGAGTCGGAACGGCTCGTCAGAAGGACCGGGGCTTTTGTACCGGTCAGCATATTGCCGTTTACCATTTTTGCAGTATGTACCATGGCTTTGTATACAAGGTTTCCTGCATGGATGTCAGGGAACAGCAAAACATCCGCATCGCCTACGATCTTTCTGTCGGAAGCGCCTGCTTTATGCTGCGCCGCTTCAGGACAGATGGCTAAGTCGAGGGAAAGAGGACCGTCAACGATACAGCCTGTGATCTTGCCTTCCTCGTTCATCTTGGTAAGCTCTGCAGCTTCAACGGTGGCGGGCATTTTGGGATTTACAACCTCAACTGCCGCGAGAGGGGCAACCTTGGGATTGGGAATGCCGCATGCGTGGCAGATTTCCACGGTGTTATGGATGATGGCAGCTTTATCCTCAAGCGTAGGATAAGGGATAAATGCAACGTCGGATAAGAAAAGCAGCTGGTCTACGCCTTCCACATCGAATACACAGACGTGGGACAAAGGCTTGCCGGTACGAAGTCCGACTTCTTTATCCAGAACGCTCTTTAAGAAGCCTTTGGTATCGATCATACCTTTCATATACATATCGGCTTTGCCTTCATGTACAAGGGAAACGGCCTTTCTTGCAGCCTCGGTAATATCCTTTTCATCGATGATTTCATAGCCGGACAGATCCATTCCTATAGATGCGGCGATCTCCTTGATCTTATCTTCGTCCCCGACCAAAATAGCGTCGGCGATATTGCGCTCTTTTGCAACCTTGATCGCCTCCAGAACAGGAGCATCCTGAGCAACGGCAACGGACACCTTTTTCAGCGGGCAGCCGTCTAATTTGGCAATTAACTCATCAAAACTCTTTGTCATTTTATCCTACCTCTTTCTTCATATTATTAAATTGCGGTTATGCGGACGCACCGCATCCGTTAAAATCATATCACTATTGTGGGCAAAAATCAACGAGGCAGGCGGGGAGTTTTGTGTTTTTCTGCCGCCCCTTGCCCTTGCGTTCAAAACTTTGTATGATAAAAAAGGTTATGATTGTAAGAAAACTGTAAGAAACATCCTAAGGATTTTGTAAAAAATATAAGTTATTCTGAGAACAGCTCAAGGATACAGCTTAAAAAGGCTGAAAAACAAAAAGCTGCGGAAAGGCATGGTAAATGAAATGGGAGAACGTATACTGGTAGTCGACGATGACAGGGAGATCGTGAAAGCCATTGACATTCTGTTAAGAAAGGAAGGGTATGAGGTGCTGAAGGCCTATGACGGTTTGGAAGCCCTTGATATTTTGTCCAGGGAGCAGGTAAGGCTTTTGCTGATCGATGTGATGATGCCGAAGTTAGACGGCTTGTCGGCGGTCATGCGCATCCGGGAAAAACAGAACATCCCTATTATCGTCCTCAGTGCAAAGAGCGAGGAGAGCGACAAGGTACTGGGATTGTCCATGGGCGCCGACGATTATGTGGCGAAACCCTATAATCCCCAGGAGCTGGCAGCCCGGGTAAAAAGCCAGATCCGCAGATATACCAGTCTGGGAGACATCCACGCCGAAAACAGGGCCGGCGAGATCAGAAACGGACGCCTGCTTTATAATACCGAGGAGAAAATACTTTACGCAGACGGAGAGCCGGTCAAACTTACGGCTACGGAAATAAAGATCATTGACCTGTTCATGCGAAATCCCGGCCGTGTATTTCCGGCGGAGGAAATTTACAGAAGAGTCTGGGAAGAGGATAACGTCGTATCGGAAAATACCGTAATGGTGCATATCCGGCGGATCCGTGAGAAGCTGGAGCTGAATCCGAAAGAGCCAGAATATATTAAGGTGGTGTGGGGCATTGGATACAAAATGGAAAAACAGGAAAAGAATCATTAGCTTTCTCACTTTCTTTCTGGGAATCAGCTTAAGCCTGGGGAGCATATCGGGCATTTTCAGGGCAAAGCCTTCTGATGTGCGGATATGGCAGTTAGACCGACTTTTAGAGAATGATTACCAGCAAAGCGAGAGATTCCGGGGGTATGTGGTAAACCGCCTGGAAAATTTACTGATCATGGCCACAGGCGGGGAGGGACTGCCCGGCGCATGGGAATACGGCAACGGCGTCTGCTATGACGGATATTATTATTACAGCGGCAGCGGCTATGCGGACTATTATGACGGGTATTTTGACGATTATGAATACAGCTATTCCGAAATCGTGGAGGACGTTATAGAGCAGGAGGATATCCGGGAAGGACGGAGCACGGGAGAGGCTTCCTATGTGCCTGATCCGGGAAAGGAACAGATAAAGCGTCTTACGGATGAGCAGAAGAAGGAGATAGCGGATAGGTATCATGACAGCATCAAGGGAGATAAGAATCTTCTTTATGCGGTCCTATACGACGGCGAAGTGCTGTATGACAATGGGGACCTTTTTTCCGCAGACGGGACTCCCGCCGCTCCTGAGGGCTACAATTTCCTTCTGTATTTTGACGGAGAAAAGGCCAGCATATTTAAGGACGGCAAAGAAATAGATGTGTACGGAGACGGCTATTATCATGAAGACAGCGACTGGTATCTGCCCGGTTATACCAATTTCCAGGCAGGAGATGCCGTGAAAAAGGCGGCTGTCTGCATTGCCGTAGCCAAAGAGCCCGTACTTTATTCGGAAGGCTTTTATGACAACGGCGGGTCAAGACAGTATGATAACGGCCTCTATTGGATAAACGTAAATCTCTTACAAAGCCGGGAGATAATGTTACAGGGATTTATAGGTCTGGGCCTTGGATGCATTTTGCTGCTTGGGGCTTTCCTTGGCAGAAAACGCCGGCATGAAGCGGCGGAAGGAATTGCCCGCTTTCAGGGGAAGATCTGGCTGGAATTCAAGATACTCCTGTTTCTCGGCCTGTTTTATGCGCCGATCTTTCTGGGGCTGAGATTTGGTTATGATCAGTGGAGAGAATGGGGATGGGCCTATGAATACGAGTACGGTCTGGATGAAGCCTTCTTTGTGGGCAGACAGCTGGCAGAAAGTATTCCGCCCCTGTTTTGGATCGTATTGTTCTGGAGTTTATGGCTCTTTTATAATGATTTTAAGTATAATAAAAAAATATGGCGCTGCAGTCTTACGGCAAAGCTTTACCGTGCTTTCAGCGCCAAAAACCTGCACCTTCCCCTGTCGCGGAAGATGGCCCGCCGGAATCAGACGGTTTTCCTTGGGGCTTTCCTTTACGGGATATTGATGCTTGGAGGAAGCGCAGCGGCCGGTACCGTCTTAAGAGGAGAATATGCGTTGATCGCCGTATTGCTCATATCTGTCCTTGGAACGGTTTTTTTCCTCATATTGCAGTATTTATACGGTAAGGAAAATATGAAAGTTGCTAAAGATGTGGAAGCGCTGTCCGACCGCATTACGCAGATCAGGAACGGAGATTATGGGGCGGCGCGGGACGGAGAGAAAGACTGTGGAACCGACGGTGCAGACATTTCCGGAGCAGACTGTGGACTGGAAACCGCCATGGCCCGGCTGGAGGATATCCGCCACGGTATGGCAATGGCAGTGGATGAACAGATGAAGAGCGAGCGCATGAAGGTGGAACTGATAGCCAATGTTTCCCATGATATCAAGACTCCGTTGACTTCTATTATCAGCTATGTGGAGATCCTGAAACAGGAGGAGGGGCTGCCGGATCATATCAAAGACTATATAAAGATCCTCGACGAGAAGTCCCAGAGGCTCAACAATATGGTCCAGGATGTCTTTGCCGTAAGCAAAGCCGCCTCAGGCGAGCTGCCCATGCAGATGGAAGAACTGGATTTTGTGAAACTTATAAAACAGACCATGGCGGATATGGAAGAGCAGATCCAAAACAGCGGCGTTTCTTTCCGCACAGAGCTTCCAAAGGAGCCCGTGATGATCATGGCCGACGGCCAGCGTCTGTATCGGGTATTCCAGAACCTGTTCCAGAATGCCATTAAATATTCCCTGAAAGGTTCCAGAGTGTATGTTGCCCTTGGGACAGAGGGGGCTCTGGCCGTAGCCAGCGTTAAGAATATTTCTTTGCAGGAACTGGATAAAGACAAGGATTTTGCGGAACGCTTTGCCAGGGGAGATCAAAGCCGCACCGACGGCGGCAGCGGTTTGGGGCTTTCCATTGCCCAGAGCTTTACCGAGGCCTGCGGCGGCAAATTTTCCTGGGAAACGGATGCGGACCTGTTCGTAGTCAGGGTCACGTTTAAAATTTTAAAGGCATAGCCTGCCTCCTTTTACACTTTGTTCATAAAAAATTTATGGAATGGTCACAGGGCTTTTGGTTGAATCCCATAGTTAAATCTGTTACAATAAGCATTAGGGTCTAAAAAGGGGAAGTATTTTTGTTCCCTGAAATTATAGGAGCGACAGAAATGAATGTTGTAGAAAAGGTATTCGGCACCCACAGCGAAAGGGAGCTGAAGCGGATTTACCCCATTGTGGATAAGATCGAATCACTGAGGGATTCCATGATGGCTTTGTCTGATGAGGAACTGAAAAACAAGACAAAGGAATATAAAAACAGATTTTCCGAAGGAGAGACGTTAGACGATCTTTTGCCCGAAGCGTTTGCAACGGTCAGGGAAGCGGCCAGGAGAGTGCTCGATATGGAGCATTACAGGGTACAGCTGATCGGCGGGGTCATCCTTCATCAGGGGCGTATCGCAGAGATGCGTACCGGAGAGGGAAAAACCCTTGTATCCACCCTTCCCGCATATTTAAATGCCTTAGAGGGAAAGGGCGTATGTGTGGTAACCGTCAACGACTATCTGGCAAAGCGTGATGCGGAGTGGATGGGACAGGTACATGAATTTCTGGGATTAAAAGTAGGCGTTGTCTTAAATTCCTTAAAATCCGACGAGCGCAGGGAGGCTTATGCCTGCGACATTACTTATGTGACCAATAATGAACTGGGATTCGATTACCTGCGTGACAACATGGTCATTTATAAAGAACAGCTGGTGCTCAGAGATCTGCATTATGCCATTATCGATGAGGTGGACTCGGTTTTGATCGACGAAGCCCGCACGCCCCTGATCATTTCCGGTCAGAGCGGCAAATCCACCCGGATTTATGAAGCCTGCAATATGCTTGCCCTGCAGTTAAAGCGTGGTAAGGATCTGGAAGAACAGTCCAAAATGGATATCATCATGGGCATAGAGCAGGAAGAGACGGGAGATTTTATTGTCAACGAAAAAGACAAGACTGTCAATCTGACCGCCGAAGGCGTCACAAAGGTTGAGCGTTTCTTCAATATTGAAAACCTTGCGGATCCGGAAAATTTGGAGATCCAGCACAATACGATCTTAGCCCTCAGGGCGCACAATTTGATGACAAGGGATCAGGATTATGTGGTAAAGGACGACCAGGTGCTGATCGTCGATGAGTTTACAGGGCGTATCATGCCGGGACGCCGTTATTCCGACGGACTGCACCAGGCGATCGAGGCCAAGGAGCATGTAAAGGTAAAACGTGAAAGCAAGACCCTGGCTAATATCACATTCCAGAACTTTTTTAATAAATTTGAGAAAAAGGCCGGCATGACAGGTACGGCTTTGACGGAAGAAAAAGAGTTCCGCGATATTTACGGCATGGATGTTATCGAGATCCCTACCAATAAACCGGTAGCCAGGATCGATATGCAGGATGTGGTCTATAAGACCCGGAAGGAAAAACTGAATGCGGTCGTGGAGGAGGTAAAAGCCTCTTATGAAAAAGGCCAGCCCGTACTGGTGGGCACTATCAATATCGACGCATCGGAAGAGCTCAGCAGGCTTTTGAGCAAGCAGGGGATCCCCCATAAGGTCTTGAACGCCAAGTTCCATGAACTGGAAGCGGAGATCGTTGCGGCAGCAGGTATTCACGGACATGTGACCATTGCCACCAATATGGCGGGCCGTGGTACGGATATTAAGCTGGATGACGAGTCAAAGGCTGCAGGCGGACTTAAGATCGTGGGTACGGAGCGTCATGAGTCAAGGCGTATTGATAACCAGTTAAGAGGACGTTCGGGACGTCAGGGAGATCCGGGGGAATCCAGATTCTTCCTTTCCTTAGAGGATGATCTGCTGCGTTTGTTCGGCGGAGAAAGGACCATGGCTTTATTTAATGCCCTGGGCATTCCCGAAGGGCAGGAAATTCAGCATTCTTCTCTTACAAAGGCCATTGAAAAGGCTCAGAAGAAAATTGAGAGCAACAACTACGGCATCCGTAAAAACCTTTTAGATTATGACCAGGTCATGAACGAGCAGAGGGAGATCATTTATGCGGAACGCCGCCGGGTGTTAGACGGCGAAAGCATGCGCGACGCCATTTACAAGATGATCACGGATATCGTGGAAAATTCTGTTTCCATGTGCATTCCCGATGACGGGAACAGCGACGACTGGGATCTTGTGGAGCTTCATCAGGTGCTTGGAAGCATTATCCCCGTTAAGCAGCTAAACCACGGTATGGTCAAGGGGATGAAGAAAAACGAACTTCTTCATATGCTGAAGGAGGAAGCGGTCAAGTTATACGAGAGCAAGGAAGCGGAATTTCCCAATGCGGAGGCCATCCGTGAGATCGAGCGCGTTATTTTGTTAAAGGTAATCGACAGAAAATGGATGACCCATATTGACGATATGGATCAGCTGCGTCAGGGCGTAGGCCTTGCCGCATACGGACAAAAGGATCCTATCGTAGAGTATAAGATGAACGCTTACGAAATGTTTGACGCCATGACGGAAAACATCAAGGAAGATACCGTCAGACTTTTATTCAGCGTCCGCGTAGAGCAGAAGGTGGAGAGGGAGCAGGTTGCCCAGGTTACCAGCACGAATAAGGATGAAGGCGTGAAGGGGCCCATGAAGCGTGAAAACGCGAAAATATATCCCAACGATCCCTGTCCCTGCGGAAGCGGTAAAAAGTATAAAAACTGCTGCGGCAGAGCTTAAGCAGGAGACGGTCGGTAAAACAGCGGAGTAAGGCCAGAGGCTGGCGGCCGATATGGGAACAGATATATCAGCAGAGGCAGGCAAAAAATAAAGATGCGCTGCATGTAATTTATAAATAAGGTGGTGACGCAAAGTGGTCGAATTAGATCAGATGAAGCAGGAGCTTTTGACATATGAGACACCATTGGCGGAAGTAAGGGATTCACTTTGACCTGGCGAATAAGGTCAAAAGGATAGAAGAACTGGAAAAGCTGATGGAGTCGCCCGATTTCTGGAACGATGCAGAAGGGGCGCAGAGGCTTACAAGAGAGTGCAAGGGGTTAAAGGATGATGTGGAGACCTGTAGAGCCCTGACAACAAAATATGAAGATATTGAAGTTTTAATAGAAATGGGTTATGAGGAAAATGACCCGGAAATGATACCTGAGATCAGGCAGGAGCTGGATGAATTGATCTTAGGGTTGGAAAACATCCGCATTAAGACTCTCCTTTCCGGGGAATACGACGGCTATAATGCGATTTTAAAGCTGAATGCAGGGGCCGGCGGCACGGAAAGCTGCGACTGGGCGTCCATGCTGTACCGTATGTATACAAGATGGGCGGAAAAGAAGGGATTTTCCATCGAGGTACTGGATTATCTGGACGGGGATGAAGCGGGCATCAAGTCCGTGACCTTTCAGGTAAACGGAGAGAATGCCTACGGGTATTTAAAATCCGAAAAAGGCGTCCACAGGCTGGTGCGTATTTCGCCCTTTAATGCACAGGGCAAGCGCCAGACTTCTTTTGTGTCTCTGGATGTTATGCCGGATATTGAAGACGACGTGGATGTGGAGATCAACGATGACGATCTGCGCATCGACACCTACCGAAGCTCCGGCGCAGGAGGACAGCATATCAATAAAACATCCTCGGCGATCCGTATTACCCATATTCCCACGGGGATCGTGGTACAGTGCCAGAACGAGCGGAGCCAGTTCCAGAACAAGGATAAGGCCATGCAGATGTTAAAGGCGAAGCTTTATATGCTCCAAAAAGAAGCAAATGCGGAGAAACTGTCCGATATCCGCGGGGAGGTAACGGAGATCGGATGGGGCAATCAGATCAGGTCCTATGTCATGCAGCCTTACACCATGGTCAAGGATCACAGGACAAATGCGGAAACGGGAAATGTGGATGCGGTTTTGGACGGGGCGCTGGATCTGTTTATAAACGAGTACCTGAAGTGGAATGCGGTAAAAGAAGATTAAGGCACCGGCAGGACCAAAACAGCAGGGAAGAACGAGAGTTTTCCAAAAATTGATTTGTGAATAATTTTTTTTAATGATTGAAATAAAATAACAGCTATGCTACAATTCATTCAAGAACCGTAATACTATTTTTATCCTTTCATATCATCATTAAGAGGGGATAGATACAAAAATTCTTTGAAGTAAGCAATTCCGGCTTTGTTTTATGGCAGGATAACCCCAATACGGCTATGTTACCATAAGGCAAAGCCGGAATTTTATTATTTCCGGAAGGATTTTGTGGTTATTGTCGCACATACAAAATAAAAGGAGAAACAAAATGAGGAAAAGCATAAAAGTAATGGTTGGTATTCTGGTAACGGCGACCTTTTTAGCCGTTTTGACGTTCAGCGTGATGACGACTAAAAATATCATGAATATGGAGGATTCAGAGGAATTCAATGTTCAGGTAAATGCTGTGCTGCAGAGGGCGCAACAGGCAGAGGTGGCGCATTATAAATGGTCGGCTAATTTAAGCAACGCCCTGTACAGCGGTACGGAATTTACCGGCAGCACGGACCATACAGGCTGTGTGCTGGGGCAATGGCTGTACGGCGAGGCGGGAACGGAAGATGAGACCATTTTGGAACTTCGAAATCAGATGGAACCGCTCCATAAGGAACTTCATCAGTCAGCCATATATGTATT
Organism: Lachnospiraceae bacterium UBA3273; assembly: GCA_002362385.1. GTDB lineage: Bacteria > Bacillota > Clostridia > Lachnospirales > Lachnospiraceae > UBA2882. The sequence continues at coordinate 24,098 of DEUB01000059.1, read as the reverse complement.
GGATTTATTGGAAAAGGATCCGGAAGCAGCCCGGGAATATTATCAGGAAACAATTCTTAAAAATCTGGGTGTTCTGGTAGGACTTCTGGATCAGGTGGTAGAACGGGGAACGGTATTGAACGACGAGAGTACGGCTCATATGCGGCAGACCGTAATGACTATGCATATCGTTACGGCCGGCGGTTTGGTTTTAGCGCTGTTCTGCCTCATATGCCTTGTAATATATATATTGCGGCGCGTAGTAAGGCCGATCCTCATTATTACGGATAAGACAAAGCCTTTGCAGGAAGGACGCATGAAACTGGAACTGGATTATAAAGCCAATGACGAAATAGGAGATCTGTCAAAAACGCTTAAGCAGTCCATAGAACAGACCTGTCAGTACATAGAAGATATCAACCGTATTATGAGTGAACTTTCCGCAGGTAATTTCAATGTGTCCACTTCGGTGCCCTTTATCGGGGATTTCCAATCCATTTCGGATTCCATTGACAGCTTTACGGAATCGCTCTCCATGGCTATTTCCAACATCCAGAAGGTAGAGCATGAAGTGTTCGGCTATGCCAGAAGCCTTTCCGACGGGTCGCAGGCCTTAGCACAGGGGGCGACAGAGCAGGCCAGTGCAGTGGAAGAGCTTTCTACTACTTTGGCGGATCTGTCCAGAAGTGCGAATCAGAATATTAAGATGGCTTCCGATATGCGGGATAATGCCCATCTTACGGGAGAACAGGTAAATTTGAGCAGTCAGCAGATGGAGATTCTGATTGGCGCCATGACGGATATCAGTACGACATCCCAGCAGATTGAAAAAATTATTTCTACTATTGAGAATATTTCCCTTCAGACCAATATTCTGGCATTGAATGCCGCTGTAGAATCCAAAAGGGCAGGAGAGGCCGGAAAAGGTTTTTCTGTGGTAGCACAGGAAGTCCGCAATCTTGCGGCGAAGTCCGAAGAGGCGGCAAAGGCCACCAAGGAGTTGATCGAAAATTCCGTACAGGCTGCTGCGAGGGGCAATAAGATCGTGGAGGAGGTTTCCACGTCCCTGCACAAAACCCTTGAGCTTGTTACCCAGTCCAATCGTGCCATTGATGACATTACCGATGCGGTACAGGTGGAGGCTGCTTCCATTTCACAGGTGGCGGAAGGGCTTGGACAGATTTCGGATGTGGTACAGACAAATTCCGCTAACAGTGAAGAGTCTGCAACGGTCAGCACAGAGCTGTTTGAACAGGTTAACCGTTTACAGGATCAGACGCGGAATTTCCAGTTGAAATAAAATGAGACCGGTAGAATACTTATAAAAGGGGATTTGGATGAAAAAGAGTACGAAAAAGAAAGTGCTTATAGCAGCCGGAGTTGTGGCAGCCATCTTGCTCTTTCCTGTTCCGGTGCAATATCTGGATGGAGGTTCTGTGACGTATAAAGCGATTCTGTACAGTGTTACGGATTGGCATGAAATGACCGGCCTGAATTCCGATGGGAAAACGACATATGTGGAAGGGCTTAGTATTGAGATCCTGGGTATTGAGGTTTTTGATAACTGGTCTCTGGTCAGTCATTAAGTCTATTAGGAAACAGCCTCTGCGACGGTATCTGTTGCAGGGGTTATTTCTTTTTCTTTCTTTACATCCATATAAAATTCCGTAAATGTCATTCTGGTGTAGGGGTATACCCAGAACATGGCAAGACCAAAGGAAAACAGCGCCAAAAGGTACATACCGATAAAGCTCATCTGCAGATAGAAAAGCCTGCCTCTATTGCCCTTCATCAATTCCCGGCTGTGTTTTAGCAATTGCCCGGGAGATTCATTGGGGAAGTCAATGATCAGGAAAAAGATCAAAGCATAGTCAAGCTCCGTGCGAATCCACATAATGGTCATAAAAATAAGAGAGATAAGGGCCAAGACCCCAAAAAGGACCGGGGAGCCTGCAAGCAGATAACCTGCCAGCATAGCGATAAAGGGCACGGAATAAAGCAGGAAACGGATGAAATAAAGAAAATAGGTAATGATGATCTCATCCGCCCTGCCTTTAAAGCCATACCACATTTCCGCCACGGGAACCGGTTCGCTGCTGCGGGCATAGCGCAGACAGATATGGTTTTGTCCCACCAGGAAAATGGTAAGAAGGAAGTTCAATATTAAAGTAACGCTTACATCCATCAAAGAGCCGGCCAATGTCCGGGTATTCAGAGTGTAAGAAAAAATAAGGGACGGAATGTTGGTAAGAAGGGAGGCTATCATATAAGCGGTAATGACAACCCCGTATCTTCCGGTAAGATGTCCCCTGGCATCTGCCTTTAACTGAGGCGAAGATGTTTTCATAGTATATCCTTTCCGATCAGCAGGCCAGGTCGACGTTCATACCGCTGTATTTGGTCGCATCCTGTGTTTTTAACGCCTTCTGATAAGGGTTTTCTTCGTTATAATATTTGATCTGCGTAGAAGTGGTTCCGCCGGACACATAGGAACGTCCGCATTCCGGGCAGACGGATGTATGGATGGCTACGCTTGCACGAATGACCTTGCCGTTATTTGTGGCCGCCTTTTTGTATGCGTTGGAGACATGCTCCTGCTCGTGGCCGCGCACTGCCGATGCCGCCGCCTGGGGCGAAATATGGGCCGGAGATTTAAAGGAGACCATTTCGTCGGAACCGTCCTGGTATTTGCGGTTTTTACAGGTTTCACATTCTGCGGGGGAGGATTTGGCACCGGGCTTTTTTTCGGTGGACTCTCCGGGATTCAGTATGGGAGAATGCTCCTTACCGCCTGCATCAGAAACGCCCACGTAAGAATTTCCGTAACCGCCGTATTGATAACCTGTGTTTGAAATCTGAAGATTCATAAAAGACACCTCCTAATTAAAATAACTGTTGGATCTCATCTAAAGCTTCATCAAAAGTAATACCATACATTTGTTCATAAATCTGGTTAAAATCTTCACGTTCAGCCGGATCCGTTAAAACCCTGTAAAAAGATAAAAAGGTAACGGTAAAGCTGAGCGCCAGTGAGAATATGGATATTCCTATGCTCATTTTAGCGAATGAATGCATTTTTAACTGTTTCCCTTTTGAAAGAACTGCGAACAAAACGGTAAGGGATGCAAAAACCATGCAGACAGGCAGTGAGCATTCTGTTATAAAAGCCAGCATAGTACATACAAAAGATGCCGCCAGAAAGCCGTTTGTATTTAATCTGGGACGAGGCGGCAGCTGCGCAGGGCCTTTATTATAATCCATAACACACCTCCATAATTACTTTTATTTTATCACGATTTCCGCATTGAATAAAGACCTATTTTCGAATATAATGAAGAATAGTAACAGCTTTATCATGGCTGGAATAACAAACTGCATTGAGGAGGATATGTGGGGATGATGAAAAGAAAGATTTTGGCGCTGTTTTTGTGCGTCAGTATGGTCATGGGACTGACTGCCTGCGGCAGCGGTGGGCAGGAAGCGGCGGCGCCTGTAGAAGAGGAACAGCAGCCGGAGACGCCCGATGAGCCGGCAGAGGAAGAAGAGACCGAGGCAGAAGAGGACGAAGAACCCGAAGAAGTGGAATCCTTAATGGGTTACAACATGATTGAAAACGGCGATTTTTCCAATGGGACAACCAAGTGGAACACTTATTTTAACGGCGGCAATGCAGTTATTGTGGCGGACGAAGAGGGCAGGCTGAAGGTTCAGATCACTACCCTTGGCACCAAGGAGCACAGCGTCCAGGTATTCTATGACGGTTTTGCCCTTGAGACAGGCTGTGTGTATGAGCTGTCTTTTGATGCGTCTGCTTCCGTGGAGAGGGAAGTGGAATACCGCATCCAGATCAACGGCGGAGATTATCACGCATATACGGGGGAAGGGATCGCACTGACGCCGGAGACAAAACATTATGATTTTACTTTTACCATGGAAGAGGGCAGCGACCCGGCTCCCAGGCTGTGTTTTAATATGGGGCTTTACGGGAGCACCGATGAAAATATAGGCGCCCATGACGTGTTCTTTGATAATTTTGAATTATACTGTATCGACGAAACAAACCGTGCCCTGCCCCAGGCGGCCATCGACACGCCGGATATCCAGATCAACCAGTTGGGTTACCGGCCTGACGACGAGAAGATCGCAGTATTCCGCGGCGAGGATATGGACAGCGCCTTCAGCGTTGTGGATGTAAAAAGCGGCGAGACGGTATTTGAGGGCACTCTTTTAGCAGGAGAGAAAAACAACAATACCCGCGAGACGGAAAGCAGCGGAGATTTCAGTGAATTAAAGACTCCGGGCACTTATAAGGTAGTAGGGGAAAAATGCGGGGAATCCTATGAGTTTACCATTGGAGACGATGTATATGACGAAGCTTTTGATGCGGCGGTAAGGATGCTTTATCTGCAGCGCTGCGGCGTGGAACTGACCGAAGAATACGCAGGGGATTTTGCACACCCTGTCTGTCATGACGGCGGAGCAGTGGTTCACGGAAGCGCCAGCAGTTCTACCGTGGATGTTTCCGGCGGCTGGCACGATGCGGGAGACTATGGCCGCTATGTGGTATCCGGAGCGAAAGCGGTGGCGGATGTGATGCTGGCATATGAAAGATATCCCCAGGCCTTTGGAGATGATGCGGGCATTCCGGAGAGTGGAAACGGCACCCCGGATATCCTGGATGAAGCCAGATATGAACTGGATTGGCTGTTAAAAATGCAGGATCCGGCAACGGGCGGCGTTTACCATAAGGTAACCTGCGCTAATTTCCCCGAGACCGTTATGCCGGAGGATGAGACGGATCAGTTGATCCTTTCTCCCATTTCCAACTGCGCAACGGGAGACTTTGCGGCGGTCATGGCGATGGCGGCGAGAATTTATAAAGATGTGGACAGTGATTTTGCGGATACCTGTATGGCGGCGTCCTTAAAAGCGGTGGCTTATCTGGAAGGAAGCGAGAGCGGAGACGGTTTTGTAAATCCTGAGGAGATCGTAACGGGGGAATATCCCGATGCAAAGGATACCGATGAAAGATACTGGGCTTATGCGGAGTTATTTAAGACTACAAAGGATGAAAAGTATGAAGAGATCCTGACGGCGATCCCTTATGCGTCCATCCAGGGCGGCCTTGGCTGGGAAAAGGTAGGATTTTACGGAGGCTATGCTTACCTGACCGGCGGTTATACCGATGAAGAATATGCCAAAACCGTTGTAGGCAAGCTGGAATACGCAGTTAACGGGATTCTGGAAAGCACCCAGGCGGATACCTATCAGTGCTCTTTAAGCGGCACTTATCCCTGGGGCAGCAACATGAGCATTGCCAATAACGGTATGCTGCTTTTGATGATGGATGATATTAACGGAAACGACAAATACGAAAGCCTTGCAAAGGCGCAGTTGGACTATCTGTTCGGCAATAATGCAAATTCCTATTGCTTCCTTACAGGCTTCGGAAGTCTGTCTCCCGAACACACCCACCACAGACCCTCCCAGGTATTGGATCAGTCCATGGCGGGCATGCTGGTAGGCGGAGCGGACAGCAACCTGGAGGATCCTTATGCAAAAGCTACCATGACGGGAACGGCTCCCGCAAAATGCTATGTGGATAATGCACAGAGCTTTTCCTGCAACGAGGTTACGGTTTACTGGAACTCGCCCCTTATTTATCTCATGGCGGAAAATAAATAAAAATTTTAAAACAAAAGCTTTTACGACATGATCCGGAGCCGTCGGGCGACTCTTCCAAAAGGTTTTCGGGAAAGCGTGAAAGATAAAAAGAATTTGAAAAAATAAAAGAAAGAAAATTTGTGAGCCGGACGGATATGTAAGGATGAAGCATATCCGTCTGGTTTATGGAGACAGGAATTAAGAGATGGACATAATAAAAGTATTGAGCGAGGAATTAAAGGTACAGAAGTGGCAGGCGGAGGCTGCCGTGAAGCTTATTGATGAGGGAAATACCATTCCCTTCATTTCCCGGTACAGGAAAGAGGCGACGGGAGCGTTAAACGATGAAGTCCTTAGAAACCTTCATGAAAGACTGTTATATTTAAGAGGGCTTGAGGAACGGAAGGAAACGGTCCTTGCAAGCATTGAGGAGCAGGGAAAACTGACGGAGGAATTAAGGGAAAGGATTCTGGCGGCCCAGACTATGGTAGCGTTGGAGGATCTGTACCGCCCTTATAAGCCCAAAAGGAAAACCAGGGCATCCGTCGCAAAGGAAAAGGGTTTAGAGCCTCTTGCAAATATTATTTATTTACAGATGACGAAAAAATCCATAGAGGAAGAGGCACAGGTCTTTCTGGATGAGGAAAAAGGCGTTTCTACCGTGGAGGAAGCCATCGGAGGAGCGAAAGACATTTTGGCGGAAGGGATTTCCGATGAAGCGGATTACCGGACAAAGATCAGGAAAATGACGGAAAACGAGGGCGTTGTTGTCAGCGAGGCAAAGGATGAAGAGGCCCAGAGCGTTTACGAGATGTACTATCATTTTGCAGAGTCTGTCAGAAAAATTGCAGGACACAGGATCCTTGCCTTAAACAGGGGCGAGGCGGAAAAAATCCTGAGTGTCAAAATAGAAGCTCCTACAGAGCAGATCATTGCCTATCTGGAGAAGGAAGTGATCAAAAACGACAATCCTGTCACGACTCCTGTTTTAAAGGAAGTGGTAAAGGACAGCTATGAACGTCTCATTGCGCCTTCCATAGAGAGGGAGGTCAGAAACGCCCTGACGGAAAAGGCGGAAGAGGGAGCGATAAACGTATTCGGCAAGAATTTGAAGCAGCTTTTAATGCAGCCGCCTATTGCAGGAAAGGTTGTTTTGGGCTGGGATCCGGCGTTTCGTACCGGCTGTAAGTTAGCGGTGGTGGATGAAACGGGGAAGGTATTGGCGACTAAAGTGATCTTTCCTACGGCGCCCCAGAACAAAGTGACGGAGGCCAAGGCGGAATTAAAGAAATTAATAGAGAAATACCATGTTTCCCTGATCTCTGTGGGAAACGGCACGGCTTCCAGGGAGTCGGAACAGGTCATCGTGTCATTTATAAAAGAGACAGGACTGCCGGTTTCTTATGTTATTGTCAATGAGGCGGGCGCTTCTGTTTATTCTGCATCAAAACTTGCAACGGAGGAATTCCCCAATTTTGACGTGGGCCAGAGGAGCGCGGCTTCCATTGCCAGGAGATTACAGGATCCTTTGGCGGAGCTTGTCAAGATCGATCCTAAATCCATCGGCGTAGGCCAGTACCAGCACGATATGAACCAGAAGAAGTTAGATGAAGCCTTGACCGGCGTGGTAGAGGACTGCGTAAACAGCGTAGGTGTGGATTTGAACACGGCTTCAGCGCCGTTGTTATCTTATATTTCAGGCATTTCCAAGGTAATTGCCAAAAATATTGTGGAATACAGGGAGGAAAACGGCGCTTTTACAGAGAGAAAGCAGCTTTTGAAGGTGGCAAAACTAGGGCCGAAGGCTTATGAACAGTGCGCCGGGTTCTTACGCATCAGGGGAGGGAAGAATCCCTTAGACGCCACAAGCGTCCACCCGGAATCCTACGATGCGGCAAAGAAGCTCCTTACAAAAACAGGATTCACTTTGGGGGATGTGGGGCATGCAAAGTTTAACCTTCCCAAAGAGGGCAGCAGGGAATTAAAGGCTCTGGCGGCGGAGCTTGAGATCGGCGAGCTGACCCTTAAGGATATTGCAAAGGAATTGGAAAAGCCTTCCAGAGATCCCAGGGAGGATATGCCTGCACCTATCCTTCGCAGCGACGTCATGGAAATGGAGGATCTAAAGCCGGGAATGCGGTTAAAGGGAACCGTAAGGAATGTTATTGACTTCGGAATCTTCGTGGATATCGGCGTACATCAGGATGGGCTGGTACACATTTCCAAGATCACAGACCGCTATATCAAGCATCCTTTAGAGGTGGTCAGCGTAGGAGATATCGTGGAAGTGGAAGTGGTAAGCGTGGATCTGGCAAAGAAGAGGATCCAGCTGACGATGAGGTTTTAGTTAAGAAAATTTTAGCGGAGTGCACAGCTATAGATATGGACCATCAGATGCAGAGGGCATATGTTGGAACAGTGGATGGATAAGTGATGATGACTAATTAACTTAGTCTTATCTTTATTGGGGGTAAGGAAACGGCTATAATGTATTGCTGAGAAATTACTGTACGTACAGAAATAGAAGTGATGGTATTGACTTTACATTCAACATCAACAAATGCTGTGATAAAGGTATTATCAGTAAGTTTTATCCTGTTTTTTGTGGTAAAGATAATGATACATTTTCTATTTCTTTAGTGTTAAATAATAGTAACGAGGTAGTGCGTGAAATTGGATATACATGCATAGGAACAGGACAGAAGGTATTGTCCTTTTCGGATTTACTTAAGATGTATTTGAGAGTACCAAATTATGAGGAACAGAAAAAAATAGCAGTATATTTTGACATCCTCGACCACCTTATAACCCTTCATCAGCGGCAGTTAGAAAAGCTGAAAAGTATTAAAAAATCCATGCTTGAAAAGATGTTTGTATAAGAAAGGATTGCAAAATAATGAAATTGTATCATGGAAGTAATGTGGAAGTTAAAGCGCCATGCCTTATTCCTTCAAAAAGATTATTAGATTTCGGAGCTGGATTTTATCTTACCAGTGATTTTGAACAGGCAAGAAAATGGGCAATTCGTACTGCAAAAAACAGAGGGGGAAATGTGCCTCTAGTCTCTGTTTTTCAGATTGAAGAATCTATAATGGAAAGTTTAGATATTCTGTTATTTGAAGAAGCTAACAAGGATTGGCTTAGATATATTACAGCAAATCGTATAGGTATGCCGACAATTGGTAAATTTGATATTGTGATAGGACCAGTAGCGAACGATCAGGCGATTCGAACGGTTAATAATTATATGAAAGGATATTTTTCAGAGGATATAGCAATACAATTATTGCTTCCACAAAAATTAAAGGATCAATATGCTTTTAAAACAGAGCGCTCATTAGAAATTCTAAATTTTATGGAAGGAGTTGAAGTATGAAAAAATTAGATCCGGAAGTTATAGACTATTATAATGAAGAAGTGGTCAAAATGATTGCTGAAAAATATGGATATAATTTGATGGATGCGTTGAGAGAATTTGTATTTTCTAAAACGCATGAAATGTTGGAAGATGAAGATTGTGGTTTGACATTGTATGGTGCAGGAGCGATTTTAGAAATTTGGGAAGCTGAAAAGATTACGGGAGATCCATGTAATTCGATTTATATAAGGGGTGAATAAAATGACAGATGAAATGCAGTTTTTTATGTATTTACTGGAATATTATGCAGCTTATAAAAATGCAAAAACAAGTGATGTTTTAAAAGAGTGGGATAAATGTGGCATTACTCAGGAAATTTATGATAATTACTGGGGATATCATACAGAGCGAATAGAAAATGCTTTTATGGATATTGACAGTTTAATTAGTACGGGGGAACATGCCTGGTAAAGTGTTTTGCTTAGGAACTATACTGGAAATTTGACAATGTTATCGAGGAAATAAAATTTATGAATAAAGAGTGGGAGAGTGAACAGATAACAGGGAGTCCTCAAAATTCTCTTTATTTAAGCAGGAGGGATTAGTATGGCAAAAGAAATGGAGTTTTTCATTTTTTTATTGGAACATTATGCTGATTATAAGAATACTTCTGCTGATAAAATTTTGGGAAAATGGGATGAATTAGAACTTACCGATTTTATATATGAAATGTATGAGAGGTATCATGTTGAAAGGTTGGAAAATGCTTTTGATGATATTGATAGGTTGATATTAGAAAAGCAGAACAGCTTGGTAACAGCGTAAGCTGGGGGAAGTATTTGAAGAATACTCTGAAAAGAATCATCAGGAATTGTTTGCTCTTATGATTATTCAAGGTGGGGGCACGATTCGTAGGGATGAGTCTGATCGTAGTTTGATGTATGACAAAGCTAATTTATCAAATTATAAGATGGTAAATAAGGGCGATTTTATTGTCCATCTTCGTTCATTCGAAGGGGGCCTTGAAATGGCTACAAATACGGGTATTATAAGTCCGGCATATCATACATTTCATGGAAAAAGTACGGATTCCCAATTTTATTATTCGTATTTTCGTTCAAAAAGATTTATTGATATGGATTTGAAACCTCATGTATATGGAATTAGGGATGGACGAAGTATTGATATTTCTGGAATGAAAACGATTGAAATTCCTTATACAAGTTATGAGGAACAAAAGGCAATTGGTAAATATATTGCTGTTCTTGACCACCTTATAACCCTTCATCAGCGGCAGTTAAAAAAGCTGAAAAATATTAAAAAATCCATGCTTGAAAAGATGTTTGTTTAAAGGATACATATGATGAAAGGTAAATATGAATAAGAAAGAAAATGTGCAAAAGTTGCAAAAATCTTTTGCTTAAACGGAACATAAAGTTGATTCATATTTGGGCTTGTGATAAAATAGAAAAGAAAAATGCTAAAAGTTGCAAAAATCTTTTGTTAAGGAGCAATTTGCGTGGAGATTAAGAGAGATTTTTATTTGAATAAGCTGATAAGCAGAAAGAATAATGGATTAATAAAGGTAATTACCGGCATACGAAGATGCGGTAAGTCATATCTGTTAAATACCATTTTTTATAATTATCTTATTGAACAGGATGTGGACGAAAATCATATTATCCGATTTGCATTTGATTCTGCTGATGATCTTTATCTTATAGGAGAAAATCTTATTGAAGTTGAAAAGGGAAAAAGGCGAATTGACCCCGAAAAATTTATGGCGTATATTCGTTCAAAAACTACAGATAAAGGTATGTATTATCTTCTCTTAGATGAAGTGCAAATGCTCGACTGTTTTGAGTCTGTACTGAATAGTTATCTGCGCAAAGATAATATTGATGTTTATGTGACCGGAAGTAATGCCAAATTTTTATCGAAAGATATTATTACAGAGTTTGCAGGACGCGGTGATGAGATTCATATGTATCCTCTGAATTTCTCTGAGTTTATGTCAGTATATAAAGGCGATAAATACGAAGGATTGTCGGAATATATGCTGTATGGTGGGATTCCGTTGGTGGTGCTTCGCGAGGGGGTCAATGATAAAGCGGCAGTTCTTAAAAACCTTTTTAGCGAAATCTATATTAGGGATATATATAACAGAAATAAGATTAGAAATAAAGGGGAATTAGAAGACCTGTTAAATATTCTTTCTTCGTCCATCGGGTCTTTAACCAATCCGGAAAAACTGAAGAATACTTTTAGGTCGGTAAAAAAATCAAAAATTACTTCAAATACAGTTAAGAAATATCTTGATTGTTTTGAGGATTCTTTTTTGATCGAATCAGCTCAGAGATATGATATTAGAGGAAAGGCATATATAGAAACTCCAAAGAAATATTATTTTTCGGATCTGGGACTTCGTAATGCAAGAATTGATTTTCGGCAGTTTGAGCAGACCCACTCAATGGAAAATGTAATCTACAATGAGCTTCGTATGCGTGGTTACAATGTTGATGTGGGAGTCGTAACAATAGCGGAGAAGAGGAATGGAAAGGTAATGCGAAAACAATTGGAAGTTGATTTCGTATGCAATATGGGTTCTGTGAGATATTATATTCAGTCGGCATACTCTATTCCTGACGAGGGGAAATTAATACAGGAAACAAGACCATTTCGAAAAATTGATGATTCGTTTAAGAAAATTATTATAACAAAGGATTTAGTTCCGAAACATTATAATGAACATGGAATTTTAACTTTAAATATCTATGATTTTTTGCTTGAGCCGTCCAGCATTGAAAGTTAGATTAAAATGTTAAATAAATTTCATGACTACTGATATAGATAAAGTAAGCCTATTTATTGATTCCTGGTAATTTTGTTCGATTACTGCGATTTCATGAAAAAATATTCAGAGTCAGACGGAACGGATCTGGAACTGCTGTCGGATTATGCAGATTATATGAGTAAGTATGCTAAAGCCATTAAAGATTTTGAGGCATGGGAGAGTGAAGAGCTGAATACTGCAGAAATGGCTTATTATCTTGATGTTCAAAACCGTATTAACAAGAAACTCCTTGAAATCACACAATGATCAAAATCCGGGATTCTTCTCAAAAATAGGAAAAGGACCCCGGATTTTATCTGCTGGAAAAATATAAGTTAAAGTTCCTGTTTTTCTTCTAATGCGTCCCCTTCAAGATCGGCGACAGCCTCTTATAGATCAAAAACGTGATCACAACGCTCAATATTCCTTTCACAAAGGTAAAGGGCATGTTAAACACGATCAGGCATTCCAGAATATTGTCCACTCCGGAGAAGATCAGCTGATACGCCGCCAAAATGGTTTCTTCCGGCATGAAATTGTAGTAAATGGGATATACCAGGAAGTAATTGGAGAATACGCTGAAAATCCCCATGATCAAAGCCCCTGCAACGGAACCGATCAAAGCGCCGGTGCGGTTCTTTTTGAATTTGTAAACCAGTCCCGCAACAAGCACGAAGGATGCTCCCAGAATAAAGTTGCTCAGTTCGCCCACGCCGCCTGTGCTGGATATGAGAAGATGGATAAGATTTTTGATCAGGCAGATGATGACGCCTGCAATGGGACCGTAGGCAAAGGAGCCGATCAGAGCGGGAAGCTCGGATAAGTCCATTTTGATGAAGCTTGGCATAAAGGGAACGGAAAAATCCAGAAACATCAGTGCAAAGGCGATAGCGGAAAGCATGCCGATGCCTGTGATCTTACGGATGTCCGTTGTTTTTACGGAAGAGCTGCTCTTAAAAGCATCTTTTCCTGAAACGGGTTTGTCAGTAACTGTTTTTGTCATCGTTTTACTCATGACTGTGATCTCCTTTCAATTCGGCGCAGTCAGGTCATTGCCTGTGCGCAATTTGTAAGGACGATTCTTCGCAGCCGGAAAGATATTCCGGTTATTTGCACAAAAAAATACCTCGATGAATATTCATCGGGGCGTTATAAAAGCATATCTGCTTTTCATTCATGCAAAAAAGTCAAATCAATAAATATTGGATTTGCCTGACTTTCTTCTCTCATCCAGACTATACTGTCGGTTTTGGAATCGCACCAAATCAGCCATTTACATGGGTCGCGGACTAGCTTGCGCATTACCGCCGGTAGGGAATTGCACCCAACCCCGAAGAATTGCCTTATTTGCATATAGTGTATTGCAAAAAATATTTGTTGTCAACCCTGTTTATCCGTTTTTTGTTTATCCGCCTTTTTCTTTCTGGGCTTTGGAACAGGAGTGACTTTTTCCAGGATAGCGATGATCTCCTGACAAAGTGAGACGTTGTCTGTGTCCAGAATAAAATGTTCCTTGGCTCCTTCGTAAGGGATTCCAAGCTCTGCGCCGGCTTCGTTCATTTTTTCCCTGATGCAGTCCAGATTTTTAACATAAACGGTGCTGTCACAGACCAGCAGAAGGGGTTTGTCGTTTACATAGACCATATATTCCCCGAACATCTTCCGGTAACGGATGCTGCCGCACGTTTTTATCTGATCGCAGATATATTCAATAAATTCCTTTGTTGTCGCCATTTTTCGCCACCTCCACCTATTCAAAAATAATAATATAGATATATATTAATTACAAGCGTTTTTTCCATTTAAGGTATTACCTGAAATACTTTTCTTTTATAGTAGCAGTTATGTTACAAAAATGTAAGACAGGGGCTGAAAATGTAAGTCTCCTTATATGGAAAAGCAGAAAACGGTTCTTTATAATGTTTTTGTACTTGACAAGAGGGCAAAAATATATTAGTGTATTAAGCAAATAATACATTAATGCAGTAATACAGCCATACAACGGGTGTAAAATAAAGTATCGAAAGATGCGGTACATACTATGGACGGCAGAGCAAGGAGGAATATTATTTGTGAGTATATTGATTCAGATCGAAGACCTGTGCAAGGTCTATAATCCGGGAGAAAACGAGGTCCGGGCACTTGACCATGTGAGCCTTACCGTCAATACCGGAGAATACGTGGCGATCATCGGGCAGTCCGGCTCCGGAAAATCCACATTGATGAACATGCTTGGATGTCTGGATGTGCCCTCCAGCGGGGAATACATTTTAAACGGACAGAATGTTTCAAGATTGACGGACGACGAGCTTTCCGACATCCGTAATCAGGAGATCGGTTTTATTTTTCAGGGCTTTAACTTAATTCCCAGCTTTACGGCAGTGGAAAATGTGGAACTGCCCCTGCTTTACAGGGGGATAGGCAAAAGGGAACGCCATGAGCTGGCGGTCAAAGCCCTTGAAAAAGTAGGACTTTCCAAAAGGATGGGGCATAAGCCTTCGGAAATGTCTGGAGGGCAGCAGCAGAGGGTGGCAATTGCCAGAGCCATAGCCCAGGCCCCACCTGTCATACTTGCAGATGAGCCTACGGGAAATCTGGACTCCGGGTCCAGTAAAGAGATCATTCAGATCTTAAAAGAACTGCATAAAGAGGGCAGGACGGTAATACTCATTACCCACGACAATGAAATTGCGGCCCAGGCAAAAAGGGTCATCAGGATAAAAGACGGAAAGATTGAGAGGGACTATGAAAATGAAATGGATTAAAAAGAAAAAATGGCTCATTGGAATTATCGTTTTGGTGCTTGTGGGGATCGTCATTTTAAGGGCGGCGCTTATGGGAGGCGCTTCCATGGCGATGCCCGTTTCGGTAGCCACGGTTTCCGGCGGGGATCTGGTGCAGCAGATGGATTTTTCGGGTACGGTCATGACGGAAGAGACCAAGGTTTACTTTGCGCCCGTAGCGGGAGAGGTCGCAACGGTGGAAGTGGCGCCGGGAGATCTGGTAAAGTCCGGGGATATGCTCTTGACATACGATCTGGAGGCATTAGAGGAGATCAGCAGGGAAAGCGAGCTGCAGGCAAAGGCGGAGGGCTATGGAATCGACGCCACTATGCAGACCATTCAGAAATCCCAGAGCGATTATGCAAAGGCGGTCAAGGATTACGACGAAGCCATGCAGTATGTCAATCACTATTCCGCATGTCTGGAATCCGCATCCAGGGATTACAATCAGGCCCTGGCGGTAAAAACAGAGTATGAAACATTAAAAGCCACGGTAGACCAGTACAAAATACAGCAGGCGGAAAATGCAGAGCCGAATCCGGAGCTTGCCAATCTCATTACCCAGGGAGAGGCGAGGTTAAATGAATTGTCAGGGCAGATGGCGCAGTATGATTATGCGGCGTTAGAGGGGGCGGTTGCCACGTGCAGTAATGACCTGAATGAATATAAAGCCCTTGCCCAGCAATACAAGGCGGAAAAAATTGAAAATCCTTCCCTGGCAAGCCAGAGCGCACAGCAGTCGGTCTTACGGGAATTGAATGATCTGAACAAGGAGAAGGCGGATGACGACTTGGAAACCGCAAGAGAAGGCGTGAAAGCTGATTTCAACGGTGTCATTACCTCGGTGGACGCTGTTGAGGGGCAGACTGTGGCATCGGGGATGCAGTTGTTTACGCTGCAGAACACAGACGATCTGAAGGTTTCCGTTAATGTGAACAAATATGATCTGGCGCAGATCCGTGTGGGACAAAAGGCGGAAATTACCGTTAACGGCTCTGTTTATACGGGGAGCGTGACAAAGATCAACGGAATGGCACAGGCAAACGCCCAGGGCTCGGCAACGGTTACGGCGGATATCCATATTGACGATCCGGACGGGAATATTTATCTGGGCATTGAGGCAAAGGTCAAGATCCAAAGCGATGCGGTAGAGGATGCTCTTTTAGTGCCGGTGGAATGTGTGAATTATGATACAAAGGGAGCCTTCTGTTATGTGGTGGAAAACGGAGTGATTCTTAGAAAAGATGTGGAAGCAGGGATTTCTTCCGATACACAGATCCAGATCGTAAAGGGACTTAGTGCGGGAGAACAGGTCATTACCCAGGTTACCGGGGAATTAAGTGAAGGTATGGAGGTAACTCCCATGCTAGAGGAGTAGGAGCGCTTATTATGGGACAGCTTTTAGAATATATAAAAATGGCATTAAAAAATATCCGGAGCAACAAGGGACGTTCCTTTTTGACCATGTTAGGCATTATCATAGGAATCTCTTCCGTTATCATGATCATTTCCATCGGAAACGGCGTATCGGGCTCTATCAGCGACCAGTTAAACAGCATAGCGGGCGGACAGGTGGCAGTCTATTCCAATTCCAATGAGGAATACGATGCGGTTACCTTTGATGATGAGGATATCAGGGCCATAGAAGAACAGATTGAGCATGTCAAAGGGGCCACTTTTCAGGACAGCTATTATGGCAGCGCCCTGGGTCCCAAAGGAGATTTTGTGGCTTATGTCAGCGCCGGCAATGAGGCGCTCCGGTATACGGCGTCGGAAGCGATCATAAAAGGATCGTATTTTACAAAAAATGATGTGGAGAGCGGCGCCAAAGTGTGCGTGCTCAGGGAGAGCGGCGCAATGTCCATGTTTGGGACAACGGATGTGATCGGCAAGACTTTTGAGATGACAGTGGGAAATAATACCGTGGAGCTGCGGATCGTGGGTATCCGTGCGGACAATGCATCCGGCCTTTTAAACGCCATGAATTATTACGAGCAGGTAGAATTTGAGATGCCCATTACCACCTTCGGACAGGCGTTTTATGACAAACCGGAAGAATACGGCGTTATCTATATTATCGGGGAACCGGAGTATTCCAAAGAAATTGCTTCGGAGGCCATTAATCTGATGGAGATCCGCCATAAGGTAAGGGGGCAGGGCGTCATCCTGATGGAAAGCTTCAGCGACCAGATGTCGTCCATTACCGACGTTATCAGCACCATTACCGTATTTATTGTATTTGTAGCGGCAATTTCCCTGTTGGTAGGCGGCATCGGCGTTATGAATATCATGCTGGTATCCGTAACGGAGCGGACAAGGGAGATCGGTATCAGAAAGGCTTTAGGAGCCAGAACGAGGTCTATTTTGGCACAGTTCTTATTTGAATCCGCCATCATTACCCTGTTAGGAGGGATCATCGGCATTATTTTGGGCGCCCTTGGCGCGATGGCCGTATGCGCGGCTATGGATATGCAGGCAAGCATTTCCGTGGAAACAGTCATCATAGCCAGTCTGTTTTCATCGGGAGTGGGTATTTTCTTCGGTATTTATCCTGCAAAGCGGGCGGCGAAGTTAAGCCCTATTGAAGCCTTAAGGCACGAATAAAAGCCTTAAAAGCATGAATAAAAGCATGAAAGGATCAGGGAGCGGCCGTTTGTATGGGCTGTTCCCTTTTTATTATCCGTAAAGGATCTTCATTTATATACGGCTTTTCTTTCAGCAGCTTTTCAATTTTTTGAAAATCCTTTGAAAAACAGATTCAACTTGCGATTTTTGCCAAATCAAGTATAATGTATTTGTGTGATTATGTCTTATGAGGAAAAATAAGGAAGGGAAGACACACAATATGATGGAAGAACAAAAAACGCAGGAAGAAGTGCAGGAGCAGTCAGACGGTACACAAGAGCAGCCCGGAAACGCACAGGAGCAGCAAGGCGGTACACAAGGGCAAACCGGAAATGCACAGGAGCAGCGAGGCGGTACACAGGAGCAGCCGGAGCATACACAAAATCAGTCAGGGGAAACCCGGCCGGAAGAGATTCCGGGGATTCTGCCTGAGGGGGATGCCCTTTATGAAGTGGACATTCACATGAATGCTTCCGTTCTTTATGATTATTTTCTGCGTCACGTATATACAACCTTTTCTGGAATGCTTGGCACGATTATCGGCGTTTTGATGATAACGGTTTATTTTGTAAAAGGGATCAGCGTCCTTTATTTAATATGCGGGATCATTATCATTCTGTATCTGCCATGGAGCCTTTTTTTGACAGCAAAGAAGCAGTCTTTGCAGGAAAGCTTCAGAAATCCCCTGCATTACGCCTTTTATGAGAACGGGGTGGAGGTTTCCCAGGGAGAAACAAGGCAGATGCAGAAGTGGGAGGATATGATAAAGGCCGTTTCCACTTCCAAGAGCATCATTCTCTATACGGGCAAAAATTCCGCATCCATATTT
This sequence comes from Lachnospiraceae bacterium UBA3273, assembly GCA_002362385.1. Lineage (GTDB taxonomy): Bacteria > Bacillota > Clostridia > Lachnospirales > Lachnospiraceae > UBA2882. The sequence continues at coordinate 6,027 of DEUB01000059.1, read as the reverse complement.
CCCCGAAAAGATCTGGGAGAAAATGCGGAGGGGCTGATCCGGATTATTTTTACCCATATGGATCCCCAAAAAGTAAAGATAAAAGCGTGACGGATATGAGGAAAGAAACAGTGATCGAAACTGCCGGCGAACAGGAAACCTTTGATGCAGGCTATTCCATAGGAAAAGAGGCGAAGCCCGGAACGGTATATGCTCTTTTGGGAGATTTGGGAGTGGGTAAAACCGTATTCACAAAGGGCGTTGCGGCAGGACTTTCGGTAAAAGAGCAGGTAAACAGCCCTACCTTTACCATTGTGCAGGTTTATGAAAGCGGCAGGCTTCCTTTTTACCATTTCGACGTATACCGCATCGGGGATCTAGAGGAAATGGATGAGATCGGCTATGAGGATTATTTTTACGGAGAAGGCGTTTGTCTTGTGGAATGGGCCGGTCTGATCAAAGAGTTGATGCCGGCGGAAACAGTGTGGGTTACCATAGAAAAGGATCTGGAAAAGGGCTTTGATTATCGCAGGATAACCTTTCGGGAGGAACCGCAATTATGAGAGTATTAGCGATTGACAGCTCGGGGCTGGTGGCCACGGTAGCGGTGGCAGAAGGGGAACATTTGATCGCGGAGTATACCGTTGATTACAAAAAGACCCATTCACAGACGCTGCTTCCCATGCTGGAAGAAGTAAAGAAAATGATAAATCTGGATCTGTCGACCATAGACGCCATAGGCGTAGCGGCGGGACCGGGATCTTTTACGGGCTTAAGGATCGGTTCGGCAACGGCGAAAGGGATGGGAATGGCTCTTGATACGCCTATTGTGGAGATTCCCACCATAGACGCCATGGCATATAATCTTTTTGGTTTTGCGGGGATCATATGTCCCATTATGGATGCCAGAAGAAATCAGGTCTATACAGGTTTTTATACCTTTGAAATACAGGAAGGCGCTTATTGCTTCAGGGTATTAAAGGAACAGTTTGCGGCAGATATGGATTCCGTTATGGAAGAATTAAACGGAATGGGTAAATATGTCATGTTTTTAGGAGACGGAGTCCCCGTTTTGAGGTCTGCCATTGAGGAAAAAATGAAGGTGCCTTTTGGGTTTGCACCTGCTAACTGTAACAGACAGAGGGCCTCTTCCCTGGCTGTGCTTTCGCAGCAGTACTTTGAGGAAGGGAAAGCCGTTACGGCGTCTGCCCATAAACCGGAATATCTCAGGCTGTCACAGGCGGAGAGGGAACGGATGGAAAAAGAAAATGCTTCAGATCGATGATATGCGCAAAGAAGATTTAGAACAGGTCAGCACTATGGAAGCCGCATGCTTCAGCATGCCGTGGTCAAAGAAGTCCTTTGAGGAGAACCTGAACAGATCCGACGCCGTCTATGTGGTGGCAAGGGACGGGGATAAGGTTTTGGGATATTGCGGCGCATATGTGATCTTAAATGAAGCGGACATTAACCAGGTGGCGGTGGAACCCTTGCACAGAAAAAAGGGCGTCGGCGGGAAAATGCTGGCGGTGCTTTTAGAAAAACTGAGGAAAGCGGGAGCGGATGCTGTCACTCTGGAAGTGAGAAAGAGCAATGAAGCTGCAATTGCGCTTTATGAATCCATGGGATTTGTAACGGAAGGGATCCGTAAAAAATTTTATGAAAAACCTGTTGAAGATGCGCTGATTATGTGGAAAAGATAGGCAGCAGTTGCAATAATTACCGCTAGGAATAAAACCACATGTTCTTATATAATGAAATTGGTTCATGATCGAATCAATTTGCAAAAAACTTTTAAGATGAGAAGGAAAGGAACGTGGAGGGTTATGAGAGAGTACAATAATGAGAAGCTCAAGAAGGTAATTTGCAACAGGTGCGGCAGGGAATTGACCGTGGAAAACGGTATTTTAAAAGAAGGCTGCTTTAAAGGAAAACAGCTTTTTGATTATTTTTCCGATAAGGACGGGGAGATCCACGAATTTGATCTGTGTGAGCCATGCTATGACGAATGGATAGGATCTTTTCAGATTCCCGTCTCTTTGCAGGAGGAAACGGAGCTTTTATAAATTATGTTAGATGTGTGTCTGTTGGGAACCGGAGGAATGATGCCCCTGCCTTACAGGTGGCTGACATCCATGATGGCCAGATACAACGGAAAAAGTATTTTGATCGACTGCGGGGAAGGGACCCAGATCGCAATGAAAGAAAAAGGCTGGAGTCCCAAGCCCATTGATATTATCTGTTTTACCCATTATCATGCGGATCATATCAGCGGACTTCCGGGCATGCTCCTTACCATGGGAAATGCGGAGCGGACAGAACCTCTTTTGATGATAGGTCCCAAGGGGCTTTCGAGGGTGGTTTCCTCTCTTCGGGTCATTGCGCCGGAGCTTCCCTTTGAAATACGGTTTAAAGAGCTTACAGAGGCGGAGGAGAGCATTCAGTTTGACGGATTTCATATTGATGCTTTCAGAGTGAACCATAATGTGGTATGTTATGGTTATAGTCTGGTAATCGAGCGCAAAGGCAGATTTATGGTGGAAAAGGCAAAAGAGCTGAATATTCCCGTAAACTGCTGGAACCGCCTGCAACACGGCGAAACCGTTGAAACGCCGGAAGGGACTTATACACCGGATATGGTCATGGGGGAAGAGAGAAAAGGGATCAAGGTAACCTATTGTACGGATACCAGGCCCACGCCCGCCATATGCTGGCACAGCAAAAGAGCGGACCTGCTGATCTTAGAGGGAATGTACGGGGAACCGGAAAAAAAGGCTAAGGCCAGGGAATATAAGCATATGACCTTTTATGAGGCGGCGAGGATCGCTGCCGAGGCAGAACCAAAGCTTATGTGGCTGACGCATTACAGTCCGTCCTTAACAAGGCCGGAGGAATATATGAAGGAAGTAAAGCGTATTTTTCCGAGGGCATATGCGGCAAAGGACGGCCAGACAGTGGAACTGGATTTTGAAGAACAATAGTCTTTTTAAGAGAGGAAAGCCTATGCAAAGATTTAAAGGAACAAAAGGCACAATTTTGCTGATCATTCTTGCGTGTCTGGTCGTGGGGTATTATTTTTATCTTTCCAATAACAGCGGGAAAAAAGAGGAAGAGCCTGCGGCTGCAGAGGTCATGACCATGACGCAGAAGGCGCTGTCCAGAAATCTTCAGTCCAATTACCCTCCTTCTCCCAGAGAGGTAGTTAAGTATTTCAGTGAAATTACCCAGTGTTTTTATAATGAAGAGCATACGGATGAGGAATTGAAGGATCTGGCGTTAAAGATGAGAGAGATCTATGATGATGAGCTTGTTGCCAACCAGACAGAGGAAGAGTATCTGGACCTGCTGAAAAAGGATATCGATGAGTACAGATTAAATGGCAGAAGTATTTCCGGCTATTCCCCTTCTTCCAGTATGGATGTGGAATTCTTTACGGAGAATGGCTATGACTGGGCAAGGCTTTATTGCATTTATGATATAAAACAGAGTTCCCTGATCTATAAGACGACGCTTTGCTTCATACTGCGCAAGGATGGAGACGGCCATTACAAAATATACGGATGGGAAAAACAGGACAGCGAATAGGAAGTGCGGAAAGTGGCGGAAGATATTTATATATTAGGGATAGAGAGTTCCTGCGATGAAACGGCGGCAGCGGTTATCAGAAACGGCAGGGAAGTGTTAAGCAATGTGATCTCTTCACAGATCGACCTGCATACGCTCTACGGCGGCGTTGTGCCGGAGATCGCATCCAGAAAGCATATTGAGAAGATCAACCAGGTTGTGGAAACCGCGTTAAAGGAAGCCGGAAAATCTTTAGAGGAAATGGACGGTATTGCGGTAACCTACGGACCCGGCCTTGTGGGAGCGCTGTTAGTGGGCGTTTCTTTTGCTAAGGCCCTTGCTTTTGCTTTGAATAAGCCATTGATAGGCGTGCATCACATCGAGGGGCACATCAGTGCGAATTTTATAGAGCACAAGGAGTTAGAACCTCCCTTTGCATGCCTGGTAGTCTCCGGAGGCCATACCCACTTAGTGGTGGTAAAGGATTACGGGGAATATGAAATATTGGGCTGTACCAGAGACGACGCGGCGGGAGAAGCCTTTGATAAAGTGGCTAGGGCTATAGGTCTGGGATATCCGGGAGGGCCTAAGATCGATAAGGTTTCAAAGGAAGGAAATCCCGACGCCATTCATTTTCCCAGGGCAAAGGTGGAAAACAGCCGGTATGACTTCAGTTTCAGCGGATTAAAATCGGCAGTCTTAAATTATATCAATTCCTGTGAAATGAAGGGCGAAGTCGTCAATGTTCCGGATGTGGCGGCCTCTTTCCAGAAAGCGGTCGTAGATGTTTTGGTGGAGCATGCGCTTGCTGCGGTAGAGGAGTTTGGCTTTCGCAGGTTTGCCATTGCAGGCGGCGTTGCTTCTAATTCCAGCTTAAGGAAAGCCTTTGAAGAAGCCTGTGAAAAAAGAGATATTGAATTTTACTGCCCCTCTCCGATATTTTGTACGGACAATGCGGCCATGATCGGCGTGGCGGGGTATTACGAGTATATCAAAGGGATGAGGAGCGGGTATGATCTGAATGCCGTCCCCAATTTGAAGCTGGGAGAGAGATAAGGTAAAGAAAGCGGAGCTTCTATTGCTGTTTGCGGCATAGACGGAAGACGCGGAACGGAGACTATCATGAAGACAACTGCCATCATATTAGCAGCAGGGCAGGGAAGGAGAATGGGTTCTGACACAGCCAAGCAGTTTTTACTGCTTTCGGGCAGGCCTGTTCTTTATTATACCCTGAAAAACTTTGAAGAGAGCATAGTGGACGAGATCGTTCTTGTAACAGGAGAGGGACAGGCAGCGTACTGTCAAAAGGAGATCGTGGAGGCTTATGGTTTTTCAAAGGTAAAAAAGATCGTGACAGGCGGAAAAGAGCGGTATCATTCTGTTGCGAAAGGGCTGGATGCCATAGATGATGATATAAGGGATGCAGGTCATTACGTGCTGATCCATGACGGCGCAAGACCCTTTGCCACACCGGAAATGATAGAAAGGGGCATTGGGGAGGCGAGGAAATATGACGCCTGTGTTTTGGGAATGCCCGTTAAGGATACCATAAAGATCAGCGATGAAGAAGGTTTTGCGGCGGATACCCCCAAAAGAAGCCTTGTGTGGCAGATCCAGACGCCTCAGATCTTTGCATGCTCCCTGATAAAAAAGGCTTACGGCGAATTGCTTTTAAGGGAAGAAGAGCTGCTTAGGAAAGGGATCGCCATAACGGATGATGCTATAGTGGTGGAACTGTTTTCCGGAAAAAGGGTCAGGCTGGTAGAAGGAAGCTATCAAAATATCAAGCTCACGACGCCGGAGGATCTTAAGACTGCGGAAGGCTTTCTTGATTCTTTTGCGGGATAATATTTTTTTCTAATAATTTTTCTAATCTTTGGATTTTTGCATTCAGCGCATGGATGGTCTGCGTGTTTTGAGAAATAATCGTATCCTTCCGGTTTAAATTTTTTTCTAACTCATATATACGATTGTTAAAATATTGCTGTTCTTTGTAATAACGTTCCCTTGCTTCGCATTCTGCGCGGACTGCATCGGCTGCACAGAGCCTGAAAAGCTCCGATGAAGCTTCCCCTAAATATTCGTCGTTTTCTGTGATCATTTTTATTTCCTCCCATGTCGCAGCCTTAAAAAGGGCTGCCCACTTGTCAATATGGTACTTTTTATCTTCTTCGGTTGCCATATCTAGGTGTTTTAAGTTTACCACAGACAGAGTAAATTTGTCACTGTATTTCGAATGATTTTTAACATTTAATAATTGGTATGTGCCATAGAATTCAGGTGGGATGTCCGGTAGATCAAAGTCCAGAAATCCGATATGTATTGCGGATCTGGTATAGATATAGTCTTCGCCCCGGTTTAAATTATCAAAGCTTCTGGCAAGGTAGCCTATAGAGCGTTCAGGCCAAAAACCCTTATTTAAAACCTGCATTTCCAAGAAATTCCGATATCGGAATTTTCTGGATTATTCCGATTTTCGATTTA
>DEUB01000014.1 GCA_002362385.1 Lachnospiraceae bacterium UBA3273 | reverse complement strand
CCACCCGTCTGCAGGCAGATACTGGCCCAGGTTGGGGATAGCGGATTCCACTCTGGCGATCCGGAATGGGATGCTGCTTTCCCCCTCATGCCCTTTAGTCAGTGCGAGCATCTTCTGCTCTGGTCTCTCTCTGCCGGAAAACGGAAAGGTGAGCCAGACCTGATTGACGGGCTTTTCCGTATTCTCGTACAGGATCTTCAGGATCGGTTTTCTTGCTTCCATGATTACCTCCTTTCAGCCAGCCTTTTATCTGCCGGTCATTCCATCACCGGCCCGCCAGTCTCCGGCCCTTCTTCTTTTCCTGTGATGGTGACATACTGGTCGATCACACTTAATGCTTCATAATAATCGTGACATTCTCCTCCTGTAATACGCTTCATCATCTCTTCTGCCTTCTCCTCCATCCCGTTTTCCCGCAGTGTGCGGGCGGCGATCCCCATCAGGTTGACGATGTTTCCATCCTCACCGAGCAACGCACAATTTGGTTTCTCTGCCACAGCTTCACGGAGAAAGCCTCCCAGCCGGTTGTTCACATAGTCGGACATCCAGGTGCCGCCACACTGGGGATGGGTCTTAAGCCTCCAGACTGCCTGCTTTCCGATGTCCAGCTTTTCCTCTCCAAAGAAAAAGAGCAGGTTGGTCGATCCCCCGTTCCGGAAAACTGCCACATCATCCAGCCTTTTTCCTTTTGGAAGGATCCCTTCCTGCTCCAGTGTCTCATTGATCCCGTCTACCCATTCCTTCAGGTCTCCGCCGCATCCCTGGAGGACCAGTCCCTCACGGTCATGCATCTTCCGGAGTTCCTCTTTTTTAATCTGTTTCACCATAATCTGCTCCTTTTCTCTCTGATCTGCTCCTGTCCGGCATGATGGCCGGGATCTTTAGTCCATCTGGCATTGACTGATCTTACACACTGCCACACAGGCAAGCCCGACTGCACCCGCCACAAAAACTGCTGCCGTTGCTGCAAGCCCCAGTATCCATCCCATATCTTTTTCCCTCGCTTTCCCTCTTTTTTGCGCCGGATCACTCTACTGCATCCAGCATTCTGCCATAGTGGCCTCCCGTTCTTCTTCCAGAAAGTATTCTTCTGCTGCATCCCGGCTTACCGCCAGTACCTCCCCAGCCTCCTTCTCATCCATCTGGATCGGTGCCAGATGGCGGATGATCTCACCACACAGCCTCTGGTCCAGGCAGGTATCCAGTATCCCCAGTCTGGAATTTACCACCAGCCGGTCCATCACATCTGTCACGATGATCTGCCGGGCATCTGTTCCCTTCCCTCCGATCAGGTTGGCCAGGTTTTCTGCTGTCAGCGCGACCATGTACTCTTCCCTGTTGCCAGCCTCTCCGGGATATACATAAGCGTATCCCATGGTATCCGTATCCATGATCCGCTCTACCATCTGTTTTTCTTTTAAAAGCACAATTTCCCCTCCTCCCTTTTGAACTTTCCCTCAAAATCGAGCAAAGTAATCAAGATACCTGGAACCTGTTACTGCATCCGTATTCCCGAAAATACAGTTTCCTGCAAAAATTCATTCTGTGCTGACCGGCATTTCTCACCTGCCTGCCGTACCAGTTCCAGGGCTTCTCCCAACGCTTTCTTATCTGTTTCTGTATCCATTTCCGATCTCAGTGCTGTTTTTTTGTTTCTTCTGCCCGATCCAGGACATCCGCAACATCCCTGTAATGCATCATAAAGCTCCCATCCTTTCATCTCCACTATTATCAGGAGAATAAAATGGGATCACGCCCACTCCTTTTTGCTCTCATATCTGACTCATATTCATCTTCATTGGTTCCGACATATCTTCCCTGTTTTCACGCTGCGTTGTATCCTGGATTTCTGGCATCACTCTTTTCCTTTCCAGGTACTGGATCCGGATCCCGGAAAAATCGTAGCCAACCGGCTCCAATACTTTTCTTTCCATCATTGTCAGCAATGCTTCCGTATCAAATTTTGATTCAAAGTATAAGTCCTTATCGATCTGGAGTGGTACATCCATCTCCTCCGGGACTTTTCCAAGTATGATCCTCTGTCTTCCGAACACCTTGCCCCTAAGCTGCATCAGCCTTTCGTGCATGTCCGGTTGCTCGTTGCAATGTTTCAGGATAGTTTGGACTACCTTCTTCCATGTAGGTGTCAGCACAGCCTCACCGGATGCAAATGTCAGGGCGACAGGATACTTTCCTTTCAATGTAGCTGGAGAACTCCATGCCAATGTACGTTCCCGGACTTCAATCTTTGGAGAGATCCCCTGCTCCTCTTCCTGATACCTCCGGATCAGATCATCACACCTTTGGTTCACTTCCTGTAGCAGTTCCTCTCTTACTTTTTCTATCATTGCTATATAATCCATCAATACCTCCCCTTTATTGAAATAAAAAAAGAACTGGAATTTCGTCTCATCTCAAGGCGTTTCTTCCAATCCTCTTTCTTATCAACACCATACACAATTTTCTTTCTGTTTGTGTATACAGTTCCTATTTTCTGCTATTTTCAAACGCTATGCACACAATACACTCTCAAAACCTTGCTCCATATTAGGATAACCGATGAACACAATATCGTATTGTTCCATGTTTTCCACAAAACCGGAGATGGCCGGGCGGGCGGAAGGGTCGTTCATCTCAATAGTGCTGCGGCTGTTGTTATCGTTATAATTTAAGTCCGCATCCGTATATGGTTCCTCCGGGACGATCTCATAAAGGTCCGCGTTCAGGCCGTTTGCAATATGTTCTGCCACGCCTTCTGTTGTGTTGGTAGCGGAAAAATAAGCCACCAGCACTTTTTTTACTTCCGTTTCCGAATCAGCCGTTTCCGCATCAGCCGGTTCTGTCCCTTCCGTTTCATGGGGCTGCGTAGGTTCGCTTTCCGGTCCGGATCCTTCTGTACTGCTTTCCGGTGCAGCTGTTTCCTCTGACACACTTCCCTCTACATCAAGGGAAATATTTTCAGCCTGTTCGTTATTTTCGGCACAGGCCGTAAGAGATGCGGTCATCAAAAAGGCAAACAGTAAAGCTGTGAATTTTTTCATCATATTTTCCTCCAATTTCATGTTTTGTTGTTCTGCCCTGCAAACTGTTCCCTGAAATCGTAAGGGGTGTTTTTGCAGACGATTTACACTATAAAAAATGCAGGCGTAGAAAAAAGCGGCTGCACTTTTTTCTATGCCTACATTATAATTCGGGCTGTGTTCTATATCAAATACTTGGTTTTTATACCTGGATATGCCTAAAAAGCATTTTAGTTGATCTTAGCATTTTTACCGTCTCACAGGCATCTGAAATCCTTTAAGCGCCCTGTTCAGGTAATCATTAAAGGGCTTCATGACCCGAAAAATCTCCGCCGCTTTTAAAAGAAAAACTTCCGCGTCCATTAACTCTTCATCCCTCAGGGGATATTCCAGATACCAGCTCTTAAACTTCAGCCATTCTGCCTGCGGATGCTCCTTTTCATACCCCGGCGGGACATTCTTTAATGCAGACCCCTGTACGGTAAAATACTTTTCAAACACCGGTTCGTGAATGATCCTTTCCCATTCTTCGCCGTTTTGGACGATATGATCCCTTATCATTGCAGTCGCATCCTTAAACATATCCGCAAACAGACCGCCGCCCAAAAAGGACTGACCACCGGGTTTTATCATGAGATAATATCCAACAGGAACAGGCAGTTTTCCTTTAGAAGAAATATGGGCACGAAAAGCAGGATTATAAGGAGATTTGTCATGGCTGAAACGAGTGTCCCTTACCAGCTTAAACGTAAGATCTTTAGGATCGTTATGCAGGATGCTGCTGTCAAATTTACCGATTTCCAATATCAGGATATGCAATAATTCTTCAAATTCTGCATTCGCCCTTTTATAATCTTCTTTATTGGCATGATACCATTCACGGTTATTATTGACGCTTAACCGCGACAAATAATCTGTAATAAGTTGTATATTCATAAGCCGTCGTCTCCTTTATGAATTTTTTATGACTCCAAACTGTGCAGAGTCCAAAAATTCCCGCAAAAGCCTCTTTGTATTTTCGGGCGATTCATAAGGCTTGCAGAATGAAAAGTCCTGTGATAAGTCATCAATATCCTCCATGGCGTTTTTTACCTCGATCATAGTATTAACAGGAATTTCCGTGGCAGCTGTATAAGCCAAATGCATCGGATCCAGCCTGCGGCTCTGTATCGCATAATCTATCCTGCCTTTGCACCTGCATCTGCCGCTTCCGTACTCTCCGCAATATTCCATAAGAAAATCCGCCATCTTTCTGCGTACCCGTGAAAGCCGCTGGCGATATGCTTCCGGAGTCATTTCCAAAATATCTCCTGCAATACGGCTGTCGACCTTGAACATGGTTCCCAGTATGAAAATACACCGGTTTTCCACATCAAGACACTGCAGCATCACATTGGTACATGACATTTTCAACTCTTCCGCCAGGATATCCCTTTCCACGTTCTGGGACAGATCCGGCAAATCCTGTATTTTCCCGTTTTTAATATCATCCCCATAATACTCGAAATTCAAAGGATGTTGGGCAAACATATGCTTTTTGTAGTTTTTCAGATGATTTACGGCAATACGGAATACCCACGTGGTAAATGCGCTTTCCCCCCTGAACGAGGACAGATGAGTTATCATTTTCAACAAAATATCCTGTGTGGCATCCTCTGCATCCGCAAATGTGCCAAGCATCCTTAAGGACAGATTAAATACAATATCCTGTACATCTGCCACAAGTTCCTCAAGGGATTTTTTGTCCCCGGACACGGCTTTATCCACCAGTGCCCGTAATTCTTCATTAGTTTTTTTATTCATAGATTTTACCTCCACTACTTGATTAGACAACAGATTCTTACCTGTGTGACAGAAAACAATAATATTTTTTCTCATCTATTCCCATTGAAAGAAACGGACGGCAGTGCCGATTTCCTTATCCGAAAAAAGAAGCCGCACACCCGTTTCGATGCAGCGGCTCCTTTATATCTTTTTTATTCCACTCTAACTGTAAATAGGACGCTTGTCAAATCATTCATTTTCCACAAGTCTGGCGGTTCCGTAAGAAGCCGGGCTGGACCAGCAGGTATTGGTCGTATCATACCAGTTCAGCATCCCGAGCCTTGCACCGCCCTTGCAGTCGTTGACCTGTACCTCAAATCCGATCAGCGTACCGGGCTGGACCTCGATCTCCGTCCACTGTATCGCCAATTCCACCATATAGCCGTCCGCCGTTTTCACGGTTTCGGAAACAATATAGTCCTCCTTGCAGGTGCTTCCGTTAAAGGAGTGGACATTTTCACAATTGACGCGGTACTGCTTGTCGTCAGTCTTATAGCCGTCCGCCTTGTCGTTTTTCTCATCGACAAACACTTCCACCGAATCCCTGGTATGTACTTCGGAGCCTGACACATCCAAATTGGGATCCGTAACCTTTACCAGGACATAAAGGGCATCTTCATCCCACAAGGCCTTGGCCGTTGCCGACGCTTCGGGCTGTCCGCCTTCTTTGGTCGCTACCGTCAGTTCCAGCTCCTGTGCCTTTTCCCATTCGTCTTCCTCAACGCCGTCTACCGTTGCCGTTCCCCGGCAGATAGTTGCAAAAGGCTTTAAGACAAGCCTTCCATAGGATTCCCTGCTGTTATCCTGGTCGTTATTGGTGTCATTCCAGGAAAGGAGCCTTCCGCCGTCGTTGACACGGATATCAAATTCAATTTCCTCGAATGCCTCAAGCCCTTCATCCTCAATCAATACGACGGCTTCATATCCCTTGTCCGTCAAAGTACCTTCCGTCCTGGAAACCGTATTGACCAGCACGTCCTCCATTCCTTCGCTCTCATTTTTTATTCCGGCATAGACCGTCACGCTGTCTTCCCCATCATCCGTTTCATCCTCTACCATGACCCGGATGCCAAGACCGTTTTCATTCCATATGGGCTGGAATTTCACTTCCGTTTCCCCGTCTCCATATACGGTCTCCACAACGCCTTCATAATCTTCCCTATGGGACACCTGAAGCTTCTGAATGACCGGCTTTAACTGCGCAGCGTCCACAAATGCCCAGAACGCGGGTTTCTTTTCGTAAGAAGCGTCGAAAAGCAAAGGACACTGTGCCCTTGTGCCGTCGGCGGATCCTCCCACGGAGTTAGCATCCTGTAACCAGGAATTTCCGTCGTCCGTTCCCCAGAATACAATGGCCGTTATGGGAATGTTTTCTTCGTTTTTCAGTCTGATCACGGTATCATACAGGGATTTGTACACATACGCCTGTTTCTGGTACTCCTCTTCCTGATTCGTCCCGTCATAATCCGTGCTGGACTTCATATCCAGCTCCGTGATCTGTATCTCATCCACCAGAGCCGCATATTTTTTTGCGCTTTCCTCAAACTCGGAAGCGGAAAAATTCATGTCATAATGCCCCTGCATTCCCATGCCGTCGATCCTCGCCTCGGGATTTGCCTTGATCTGTTCGATCAGGGCGCATATTCCATCCGCCTTTTTGGCATTGGTGTCATTATAATCATTATAAAAAAGCTTCACATCCGCCGGTGCATACTTATTGGCATATACAAAGGCCTGCTCCACATAATCAAAGCTGTAAAATACCTTAAACCAGGAGGAATCCGTCCTCATGCCGCCGTCGGAATCGTTTACCGCTTCATTTACAACGTCCCATGCGTAGATCATTCCTTTAAATTCACTGTCCGCGCCGTCATAATGCTCCATGACCTGCCTGATATAATTTTCCATTCTTCCAAGCATAACATCCTTGGAAACATAGGGCTTGTTCTCATCATAATCCTCATGGAAGAACCATTCCGGCGTCTGGGAATGCCATACCAGCACATGGCCCCTTACGGATATTTTCTTCTCATCCATTCCCACCGTGTCATTATATGCCTTAATCTCTTTTAATATGGTATCCGAAACGGTAAAATCCAGAACCGGGAATCCATCTTCCCCAATATTGGGGCTGCTCCCCAAAAGAGATTCCGGTTTCATCTCATTCTCCATGGTCACACTGTTAAACTGGGATTCTACAATACCCATTCGTTCCTCGTCTCCCAGGGCAGCCATGGGCACACATACGCCAGCCCTGCCCCCAAAATCCCTGTCAAATACATACCGCAGAGTCTGTTTGTCCTCTTCTTCCCACTCTGCCTGCGCATCGCTGTTTCCCGCCGCCTGCGCCGTTTCCGCACTGCTTTCCTGTGCCTGTCCTCCCTTAGAGCATCCCGCCATAACAAGCGAAAGCCCAAGAGCTGCCAGACCGGCGGAAAATTTTATTTTATCCTTCTTTCTCATACCCTGTCTCCTTCTCCCATATTGCTGGGTGCCTGTGCCCAAGGGCACTTTTGCTACCTTTCATTTTACGAAAATAACAGGGTTTTTTCTTTACAGATATTGCCATGATAACTGTTAATTATTGCTTACTTAGTGTCTGCTGATTAAGCCAAA
>DEUB01000064.1 GCA_002362385.1 Lachnospiraceae bacterium UBA3273 | reverse complement strand
TGCTTAATCAACAGACACTAATTAATTTATTGACGGATGAGAAAATAATTGGTAAAATGATCAAAAGGCTGGATAATATATTATATAGAAAACGGACAGAGGAGGAATCCGTCTATGGGGAAAATAAATGAAAGAGGCGCAGGAAGAAAACCTGCTTTGTCAAAAGAACAGTTAAATGAGATCAAAAAACGCCGCGACGGGGGAGAGAGCGTTACGGCATTGGCAAAGGAATACGGAATTTCCAGACAGGCACTGTCCGGTCATCTGAACAAAAAAGAATCCGAAGAAGAATTTATCTGTGAGACCATACGCAAGTGGGCTCAGCTGAATCAGCGCTTTCGGAATGTAAATGTAAGGGATTATACCATGCGGATGGATTTTATGTGTGAAGATGAATGCTGCACCGAAATTTTGGTAGATTTTAAGGAGCAGAAGATCGCCATTCAAAATGAAACGGATGATCTTTTGCACAGGGCATTCGGGATCAAGGCAAAACCGACCTGGAATGATTTCGAAGAATTCTTGGAAAGCCGGTGTTTTCCAAGGACCAGAGAAGGGATTTCCCTCATATTGGAAGATCTGGAGCTGGATTTTTACGATCCCCTTTCCATTATAGAAAAGACCCGGGGCAGAATGGCGGAAGATGCGCAGTGGATCAAGATTTGGTATCTTGATTCCGAAGCGGTTTAATTTTTAAAGAAAGGAAAATCCAATTGTCTTTTCAGATAATCGGACCACAAGTAAAAATGAATGCTGAAACAATAGAAATAGAAAAAGAGCATATTCTGACCGGAACCGGGCATTCTTCCAAAGGAAATCAGTTAAAATGGGAAGCGGACGGATATTGGTATAAAGCGGATGCTTTCGGCTTTGAAAGCCTTTCCGAAATAGTGGTAACCCGCCTGCTTCAATATTCCAATATAGAAAACTTTGTAGAATATGAGCCGGTTACCATCATTTATAAAGGTAAAAGCTACCGTGGCTGTAAGAGCAGAAATTTCCGCGGGGAAAAAGAAGAACTGGTAACCTTAGAGCGTTTATCCAGGCAATATACCGGATTCAGCCTGGCAAAAGAATTGGGGCGGATCTCGGATGTGAAACAGAGGATCTTATATACCACAGAGCTGATAGAGAATGTTACGGGTTTAGGAGGCTTCGGAAAATATCTTACCCAAATGCTGGAGATAGATGCGTTCTTCTTAAATGAGGACCGTCATACCAATAATATTGCACTCCTCTACCATTCTGAAAAAAAGGAATATGGTTTCTGTCCCTTTTTTGATATGGGACTTTCTCTTTTTTCCGATACGAGAGAAGCTTATCCCATAAAAAAGGATTTTGAGGAGTGCAGAAATATTATTGAGGCAAAGCCCTTTAGCAGAGATTTTGATGAACAGACGGATGCGGCAGAGGAGCTTTTTGGCAGCAGTTTAAAATTTCATCTTTCCCACAAAGCTCTGACAGACATCTTAAAGGAAGTCAAAACTTTTTACAAAGAGGAAGAAATAAAACGGGTGGAAAACATACTGCGAAATCAAATGAGAAAATACCGGTATATGTTTACTTTATAATGCTGTTTAACCATTTGCCGGAGAATGGATAATTTGCAAGGCTGTGGTTCCTTCCGCTTCCGAAAAATCCTGTTTTTCATAAAAGGAAACGATATTTTTATTTTCGCAGATTACAATCAGATAGAGATAGTCTTTATAAATCTGTTTTACCCGTTTTATCAGGGACGCGCCGATTCCCCGGTTTTGGCAGGAAGGATGTACTAATAGATAATGGATGTAGGCAGTCAATTCTTTATCATCCAAAACCTCAATAAGACCGACTAATTTATTATCCTCCCATGCGGAAATAACCGTTCCCGCTTTTTTGAAGGCTTTGGAGAGCCTGTCTGCATACTGGGCCGACATCCAGTTTACGGATTCAAACAGTTCTTTCAGATCCTCTTTTGAGATCCATCTGCCACGGCAGTAGCGTATACTGCCTTTTTCAATATTAAGGCCCATGCACAGGGATTCCTCCATGTTTTTATAAGCGCCATAATTTTCGATCCGTTCAAATCCGTACCGGGAGTACAGGGCAAGAGAAGCCTGCAAAAAGCTCCCGGTTTCAAGAATGAGACGTTTATAACCGGATTCCCCGGCGTATGAGATCAATTGTTCCAACAAACGTCCGCCCAGATTTTGTCCTCTGAAGTTTTCCCGCACAAAAACTCTTTTTACTTCCACGTCCGTATCCGAATATTTACGAAGGGCCCCGCAGCCTACGGCCTTCTCTTTATCATAAGCGACTATTACATAGTCCATGGTATCCAGGTAATTGAATTTTTTATATTTTTCCCGTTTGGCTTCCCCGCCTATGGCAATATCCAAAAATAAATCCAGTTCGCTGCATAAACGGATAAAGTCTTGATTGTCAGGGTCAACCTGCCGTAACGATATTTGATGCATGATAAGTTCCTCCCCACAACTGCTTTGTTGCCATAATCATAGCATCATGATAATATATCTGTAAATGCGATTATATGAATATCAATAATTCGAAAATATGATAAGAGGAACTATATGGATACGGAAAACTTACGGACATTTATTGCTTTAGCGGAGCACAGAAATTTTACCAGAACGGCGGATATGCTTTTTATAGCCCAGTCTACGGTAACAAACCGCATTGCAGAGCTGGAAAGGGAAACGGGCAGACCGCTTTTTTTCAGAAATAAGAGAAAGGTAACGCTCACGGCGGAAGGGGAGGCCTTTTTGGGCTATGCAAAGAGAATTGTGGAATTGTCGGACACAGGCATCCGGGATATAAATTCCTTAAATAAATATCCTGATGTACTGCGGATCGGGACGACCAATACCATATACGAATGTCATCTTTTTCCAAAGATCAGGGATTATATGAAGTCCTGCCCCCAAAATGCGGTTAAGGTTACCATAGGACACTCTTCCGATCTGATAAAAGCATTGCAGGATGACCTGCTGGATGTGATATATGCGTATCTTCCCTTTTATAAAGCGGGATATGAATGCGAGTTGTTTGCAGTAGACGACCTGATATTGGCTACGGGCTTTCAAAACGGCAGATATGAAAAAGGAATATCAAAGAAGGAACTTGTGGATTCTAAGTATCTGTATTGTAATTTCGCATTACAGGAGGTGGGGCTGTTTATAAAAGAACTGTTTCCGCCCCATTATCAGTTTGGCTTTGAAATAGATAACAGCACAAAGCTGATCCCCTATCTGTTGGAATTTGACGGTATCAGTTTTATACCGGAAAGCATTGCCGCTCCATATATTGCCAAAAAACAGCTGAAAAGGATAAAGCTTTTGGATTTTGACCCGCCTAAGATTAATTGTTATAAAATGTATAAGGCGGGTAATAAAAATATAGTTGACAAAGATATTATACGTTTGTATAATTAATTATACGGCTGTATAACAGATTGCGTTTTCTCAGCGGAGGGACAGACGGTCTGATTTCCTTTGGTAAGACCGGCGCCTATGATAGAAACTACTGTTTACCGAATTTGGAAAAGGAGTAAAAATGATAAGAAGTGTTAAAAAGTTTTTGTTTTTTACCAAATTGTCTTTTCTGTATTGGAAGGGGCACAAAAAGAGGATTTTAACAATGGCTGCCGTCTGTACATTTGGAGCGGCAGCCCTTTGTTTTTCGTGTCTTTATGTCCGGAGTGAAAAAGCTCTCGTGCTGGAACAGGAACTTCAATTACTGGGGGATTATGACGCCGTCTTTTATTGTATTGAAGAAACGGATCTCTCTCTGATTTCGGAACATTCGGATGTTTCTGCTTATGGGTTTTACAGGGAATTGGGGTATGCCGGCATGGATGAAGACCTGCAGTATAAAGTGGCATCCTTTCCGGATCGGAAATCCGCCGAGATGTATCATATGACCTGTATACAGGGGAATTATCCGCAAAATGAAAGGGAAATTGCCATTGATGCAAATATTGCAAAAAAATTTGGAATTGCGCCGGCTGTAGGGGAGAAAATAGCACTGCCGTTATATGACATCAGGCATCAAAAGATAGGGGAACGGGAATATACTATTTCAGGTATTTTCCAGGTATCATCCGCAGATTCCCTTGGCGGATTTTACCGTTATCCGTCCATGCATCAAGTGGAAAATAAAAAAACAGGAGAAGGAGAATACAATGTACCTGTAATTTATGTTTCAGACAGCGAAAAAGATATCTTTCACAGCACTCTGATTACGGTTTATATTCAGACGGAAACAAAGATCAATGAGCTTGCGTCTTTAATTGCACATTCCGGTTTTTCAAAACTGGAGGGCTATGAAATCCCGGCGGGAAGAGCATATGCATATTCCTATATCTTAGGAATGTCCGACCACATCAGCAATACATATGGAGAACTCAACGTTTCAAGCCTGCTTTCTGCAATCCGGGACGGTAACATCTGGAAAGATTTTTATTCCTCCGTGCTCATCCCACTGTTTGCGTTCCTGATTCTCATTATTGTTGCAGTATCCATTTACAGTCTTGTGCAAAATATCATTATGGGACGTTCCCGCGAAATTGCCATTCTACGTAGTATAGGTATGACAAAGCAGGGGTCTTTTCTTTATCTATTTGCGGAACTTATGGTTTTGACGGGTTTATTTCTCATCATGGGACTGATAACGGGCAGTTTGCTTCATTACTTCCTGATTCATGCAATGAATGCTTATAGTGGCACGAAAATACCTCTTGGTTTTTATGTGAGTCCTTATGTCGTTTCCGTTACATTGCAGCCGTTGCAGTATGCAGCAGCAGTTATTGGCATCAGCAGTGTAACCGCTGTTTTTTTGCCGCTCTGGAAAATGGCATGCAGTGCTCCGGTTTCCGTTTTTAGCATGGATTTCCGTAAAAAAACACGGCGGTTCGAACGACACTTTTCTGATTTCACAAAAATAAAATATAAAAATGTGATAAACAGGCATATCCATTTTCACGACAGGTCTGTTCTGATCATTATGAGTATTATGAGCTGTGCGGCTTTTTTCGGCTATAACTATTTCCGGTCATATTCGGATTTCAAAAACTCGGAATACCGGAGTGAATTGACAGAAAGCGGGCTTGGGTACTGGGATTTTACAGCAGAAAAGAACAATATGGCAAGACCCTATGTGTTTTTAATTGAAAACCATCATGATTACGGGATAGATCCAAATACCTACCAAAGTCTTGTCCAAAGCGACTTTATGGAAAGTGCTTTTGCACGTATGGTCAACAAATCCACACGGCTTGTGTATCCGAAAGACAGTACGCCCGAAGCGGTCAGCGCCTTGATGGAGCCTTTTTATATGCGGGAATATGAGGCGTACGAAACATCAGAAGATTCCTATGAACGGACCGAGTATGAAGCAGAAAACGCCATGCTGGAACAGATAGGATATTATCCGGACGAAAACATCTATGCCCTTTCTACAATCGGTGTACTGCAGGAGGAGTTTGCCGCTCTTTCTCCTTATGTAACAGACGGGGAGATTAACGTGGAAAAAATAAAAAGCGGCGAGGAGGTCCTGCTCGTCGTTCCTGCAGGACTGAAAGAGACCGCGGCACGGGCATTTCATGTTGGGGATCCGTTGCCGCTCAGTGACATTATACTTTCCAAAGAAGAAGAAAGCTATCCGTTTTTGTCTTTTTCGCCTTTTGATTATGTCAAGCCGTCCTATCTGAAATATGTGAAGGATCCGGGCGGAAGCACTGTGCGCTATGTATCCTTTGCTTTTGGAAAAAGAAAAGACTTTGAGACGAAAATCGGTGCGGTAATCGTTCTGGACGATGAAGAACTGTGTGAAAAATATCTGCTGCCCAGCCATGAGTTTATAAGAAGCGGCAAAGACACGGATGAATTTTATTCCCCGGGTATCCTATGCCTTCCGGAAACATTTGCAGGCTGGGGACTTCCCGACCGGCTTTTTACGGAAGTAAAATTTGCGGTAGGGGATAAAGAGAAGCTTTCAGAGGCAAATAAATCGTTTTATAAAATGCTCGGAACATGCAGCGGTCTCACATATGCATCTTCTTTTGAAATCAGGGAAAAGATGGAGGCGAACATCAGAAACACTATGACAATCTATTATATCATGATCTTTATGCTGATTTTATTGGGAATGCTTGCTTCCGGAATAAAATTTTACAGCAGGATAAAACTGCATTCCCGGACGATTGCAAGGTTGAGGGCTGTCGGAATGTCGCTGCCGCAGATTGAACGCCTGATTCTGCAGCAGAATGTGGCGGATCCGCTGCTGGCAGGGGGATTGGCTGTCATTCCGGTATTCCTGTGCGAAATGTTTTTTCATTATGTCAGACGGCAGATAGATACCGGGGCATGGGCAGGGCTTTATATTATAACGGAAACGGGCGTGCCGTGGTATCATAATGTGCCATTTCGTTACAGCCTGTTTGCATATCATCCGGCTGCGGTACTTCTGGTAATCGTACTTGTTTTTGAGACACTGATACTTTTGGCGACCGTTCCGCAGATACGGTATATGAGAAAGCAGATTATTGCTGAGACGATTGATACGGAGATATTTTAAAGGAGGGAACCTGTTTATGAAAAATATTGCGCTTAGAACAGAGCATTTATGTAAGACCTATGAAGTTGGAAAACAGAGCGTGGAAGCGCTCAAAGACGTTTCTGTATGTATAGAAGAAGGAAGTTTTGTAGCGCTGACAGGCACCAGCGGAAGCGGTAAATCCACGCTTATGCATCTTTTGGGCGGGCTGGACGTGCCCACATCCGGCAGGGTATACATTCATAATATGTGTCTGTCGGACTGTAGGGAGCGGCAGCTTGCCAGGGCCAGGAGGGATGAAATCGGATTTGTATTTCAAAATTTTTCCCTGCTGGATGAATTAAGCGTTAAGGAAAATATTGTTCTTCCGGTTCTTCTTGCATCCGGGATGGTAGATGAAAATTATATCCTTGAGCTGATGGAACAGCTCGGAATTGCAGACCGGGCCGGGCAT
The DNA here is from genome assembly GCA_002362385.1 of Lachnospiraceae bacterium UBA3273. GTDB lineage: Bacteria > Bacillota > Clostridia > Lachnospirales > Lachnospiraceae > UBA2882. The sequence continues at coordinate 18,105 of DEUB01000064.1, read as the reverse complement.
ACGCCTGCACAGTTAAGCGGCGGACAGCAACAGAGGGTTGCGATTGCAAGGGCGCTTGTGAATGACCCGTCCATTATTCTTTGTGATGAGCCCACCGGTAACCTGGACCAGAGAACAAGCGCTGAGGTCATGGAACTTTTACACGAAATACATACTGCTTATCATAAAACCGTCCTTGTGGTCACGCACGATCTGACCGTGGCCCGGGGAGCTGATTATATCCTAAGAATCGAAGACGGGAAAATTACCGGCTGATTCAGTCACATATGATCTCCAGATAACCTTTAATATTGGCCTTATCGATCTCAGGCATGATGCCGTTATTGGGATCATAGTATTTGCCGTCATAGCCTACCAGATAGTGGCTAAACCTTCCTAAGTTTTCCATGATGATGCAGCATTTCGGCAGCTCCACATCCTTCCCTCTTGTATAAATGATCTTGTTGGAATGCCTGATTCCCACATAATCTAAGGAAGAAACGATTTTTGCCATATTTGCCTGCCACTCTCTGCAATGCATAACGTTGCTGGCTTCTTCAATGGTAATGCCGGCGATCATGGCAAAGCAGGTTTGTCCGCAAAGACCGTCCCATGGCTGGATGATGATGTTGATGCCGTCGATTTTCCGGATGGGATTTTCATAGGAGTAAGGACTGGCCTTTAATTCACAGCTTTCCCTTCCGTTTACGGAAAAGACAACGGAACAGTAAGCGTTTTCCGTAAGCCCTTCCGACTGTTCATCGGTCAGGGGAATGTTATAATAACCGTTCTTCAAAGGGGAAAGGTTACAGTCGAAGGTCATATTATCATTTACCGTAACATGTACGGGAATTCTTCCTACATTGTCTTCGCATATCTCCCACACGTTAAAAGGAATTGTGATGTATTTCTTCTCTTCTTCATTTAAAAATTTACCCTCAAAAATATACTCCATAACAAATACCTCTCTTAAATTGATATTTCGGCCCGGCTTATAAATGCAAAATATGACCATGTTTTCTTAAATTATAACAAGATAGAAAAACAAGTTCCAGTATATTTCATAAAATTAAGTATTCTATAGGAAAAAAATTTGGATTTCACATTCTGAACACAAAAATTACATAGATAAAACACACAATCTTAAAAAGCAAAACACAACTTTTTAATAAAATTTTTATAAATTACAACGAAGGAGGTAGCCTTAATGACGGAAAATTTAATTTTCCCCAAAAAGTTATTATCAAAAACAGGAGGATTTTTAAAACGGCATAAAATATTTTCGGTATCTGTGGTACTTATTATAGTTTTCCTTATGTTGGGCATTCATTTCTATAAAAAATTGAATGTAATAAAAGACGTGTCCGTAATGAATGAACCCGTTTCATCGCCTCTTACCAGGATGGATCTGACTTCATCCGTAAGCCTTACGGGAAATATTGCCAGCAGGGATGAAAGAAGTGTGACCACATCTTTAACGGGAACGGAAATAAAGGAAGTAAATGTGGGCGTAGGGGACTATGTCAATGCGGGAGATGTGATCGTTACTTTTGACAGCTCCGGCCTGGAAAGGGAACTGGAAACTGCAAAGGATAATGCGGCTTTAAATAATTTAAAGAACGGAAAAACTTTAGAGGATGCGGCAGATGCTGTGACGGATGCAAAAGAAACATATGCATCGGAGGCAGCAGGGCTTAAGACAGATGTAAATACCGCATTGGATCATTATAATCAGATGGTTTCCAAGCGGGACGGTGCATTGACTGATTATCAAAACGCCCAGGCGGCAGTCAGCGCAGCGCAGGATCAGTATGACAGCCTGAAAGCTCAGGCGGAAAGTGAAGGCTGGCAGATGAAGGTCTCGGATGCAAAGGCGGCATTAGACAATGCGCAGGCGGAATATGACAAAGCTGCAGCTGTTACGGATATAGACCTGACAGGCAGTTTATATGACAATTTGCAAAATGCCCGGGCCGGTTACCAGGATGCAGTTGCTAAGTATGAAACGCCTTTAAGCCAGGCGGAAAATGAACTGGCGGAAGCAAAGCAGAGAGAAAGCCAGGCCATGGCGTCTTATGAGGAATATAAAAGTCAGGCAGACGCCGCATACGGAGCTTATTACGGAAGGCTGAACGCTCAGACGTCTTCCAATGAAAAGAATGCGAAACAGATTGAAAAATCCCAGGATAATTATGAAATTACAGCGTTAGAGCAAAGCAACAATAAGAAAACCCAGGAGGACCAGCTTCAGGAGGCGGAAGAGAAATTGGGAAAAACGGTGGTTACTGCTCCCATAAGCGGTGTGATCACTGCAATAAATGTGGAAGAGGGGGACGTATATAACGGGGAAACACTGTTTGTTATTCAGGATATGGAACACTTCGTTGTAGAGGCCTCCGTGGACGAATACGACATTTCAAAGATCAGCAAAGATTTGAAAGCGGTCGTTAAAACGGACGCCACGGGAGATGAACAGCTTAAGGGAACGGTCTCTTTTGTTGCGCCAACACCGAACAGTACGGCTTCTTCAGGGGGAAACACGGGAACGGCCAATACTTCCCCCACTTATAAGGTCAGAATCGATCTGGAAGACTATGACGAACGGCTGCGGGTGGGCATGACTGCAAAAACAAGCATTATCCTGGATTCCAGAGAAAATGTCTTTGCTGTTGCCTATGACTGTGTGCAGACGGATGAAGAAGGAAACAATTACATAGAAGTGCTGGATGAGCCAACTGGAAATCACGGGAATGAAGATTCCGAAAATGGTAATCCAACAGGCAAAGGTCCCGGGAATAGAAATTTCTCAGACGCTTCTGCAGATACGGATAATGCAGGCGGGAAAACGGGAGCTTTCAGGAAGATTTTTGTGGAAAAGGGAATGGAAAGCGATTATTATGTTGAGATCATCAGCGATGAACTGACGGAAGGGATGCAGGTCGTAACAACAATTTCCAAAAGCAGCAATACAGAAGGCGGATTTATGTTTGGAGAAGAAACGGAATTTATATATGAAGGACCGGGCGGCGCGGTAACGATCGAAACAGAAGAAGGACCTGTAGGAGCGCCGGCAGGAGGCCCCGGCGGGGGAGGATTTTAAACTATGAGCAATATGTTAAATCATGCCGCTGATACTGCAAATGACGGGGCCGGCGGAACAAACAGGGAAATCATGCTGGAATTAAAGAATATCCGTAAGAGCTTTTACGTAAATCAGCCAAACGAGCTGGAAGTATTACACGGTCTGGATCTGAAGGTATACAAAGGGGAATTTATTTCCATTGTAGGGGCATCCGGTTCCGGAAAGACCACTCTTATGAATATTATCGGTATCTTGGACCGGCCCACAGACGGCTGTTATCATTTGGACGGGCTGGATGTGGAAAAGGCGAAGGATAAAGAGCTGTCAAAGATCAGAAATAAAAAGATCGGTTTTGTTTTTCAGACCTATAATCTGGTAGCGAGGACCAGCGCCCTGAAAAATGTGGAGCTGCCCATGCTGTATGGAGGGATGGCAAAAAAGGAGAGGAACAGGCGGGCAAAGGAACTGCTTTCCCTGGTGGAAATGGAAGACCGCATGAGCCATAATCCCGATGAACTCTCAGGAGGACAGAAACAGAGGGTTGCCATTGCCAGGGCCATGGCAAACGATCCATCCATTATTTTAGCCGACGAACCTACAGGCGCCCTTGATTCCAAAACCGGACGGATGATCATGGATATTTTCCATAAGCTTCACAAGGAGCAGAATAAGACGATCATTCTGATCACTCATTCTGAGGAGCTTGCGGCGGAAACGGAACGGATCATTACCATGAAGGACGGGGAGATCACAGGGGAAAGGAGAAAGGAAACATGCTGATTGCCGAAAATATCCTTCTGGCCCTCACAGGGTTGAAATCTAACAAAATGCGGGCATTTCTGACGATGCTGGGAATTATCATCGGAATTGCTTCGGTAATTGCCATTATGACGGTGGGTAATTCCCTGAATACTTCCGTTGCCTCCTCCATGCATGAAATGGGAGCCGACAATCTGACCGTGGGATTAAAGAAAAAAAGCAACGGAGGAGAAGTAACCGCGGAAGGAATGCGGTTTGGCGCCGGAAACAGGAGGGCGATGACGGAACAGGATTATATTACCGATGAAATGCTGGATGCTTTTAAGGATGCCTACGGGGAGAAGATCGATACGCTGTCCATCAGTGAATCTGCGGGGAGCGGAACCGCAGAGGACGGACAGCTTTCGGCAAACGTAAGTATGACCGGGGTCAACGAAGGATACTTAGAGATCAATAAGCTTACGCTTTTAGCAGGGAGGAGTCTGACGGAGAGAGATCAAAAGGAGGGGAGAAAGGTAGCAGTGGTATCGAATAAGCTTGTGGATAAGCTGTTCGGAGGAGATTATGACGCTGCATTGGAAAATACGGTAGATATTAACATCGGTAACAGATATTATGGTTATACCATCGTGGGTATTTACAAATATGACGAAGACGCAGTATTTATGAGTGAGTCGGAAGAGGATATTGTCACAGAAGTATATCTTCCCTTAAAGGCGGCAAAAAGCCAGAACCATTCGGAAGAAGGTTATACGCAGTTTACTGTGGTCACGGCCGCAGGTACGGACAATAACAGTTTTATGGAAGACATCAAGTATTTTTTTAATGTGTATTACACAAGAAACGAAAACTATGAGATCAACGTTACCAGCATGAAGGATATGATGGAGGAAATGACAAAAATGTTATCTACCATATCCATAGCAATCTCCATTATTGCAGGGATCTCCCTCTTGGTAGGGGGGATCGGCGTCATGAATATCATGCTGGTGTCCATTACTGAAAGGACAAGAGAAATCGGAACGAGAAAGGCATTGGGCGCTTCTAACGGTTCTATCCGGCTGCAGTTTATAACAGAGGCGATCGTCATATGTTTAACAGGCGGGTTTATAGGAATTGTCCTGGGACTTTTATTAGGAACCGCCGCTACTTCCCTGCTGGGATATGAAGCCGCGGCGTCCATGGGCAGTATTGTATTCTCCGTAGGTTTCTCTGTATTGATCGGCGTATTTTTCGGATATTATCCGGCAAATAAGGCGGCAAAGATGAGTCCTATCGAAGCCCTGCGGTATGAATAAATTTTAGAAGACAAAAACAATTATTGCTTTTTCCTATCCATAAAGTCATCCACATTATCTATGGTAACCTTGGAATAGGGAAGATAAATATATCTGTCATTTTGAAATTCGATTTCTTCCAGCCCTTTTCCGGAAATAAGGGCAACGGCCAGCTTTACCATAGCTGCGGATTGTCCTTCCTTATCATTATATATCGTTCCGGTCAGCTCCGAATCCGCAACTGCCTGCAGGCCTACGTCCGTGCCGTCAATTCCAAAAAATACAGGCAGGGCGGATTCGGTGTAATTTAATTTTTTATAAGCGTCCATTGCGCCTAGAGCCATATCGTCATTATTTGCCAAAACAAGTTCGATCTCATTCTGATGCTGGCCGATTATCTGCATCATCCGGTTCTGGGCCTGGGCGCGATTCCAGTTTGCAATGCCATAGCCCAGTTTTTCAAGCTGGATGCCGTTATTTTTCAGGGTATTCACGGCGCTTTCCGTCCGGATAATGGCATCCTGATGACCCGGTTCTCCTTCCAGTACCACATATTGGATGATTCCGTCCCTGTTCCGGTCTATCCGCTTATTTGCAAGTATGGCGTCTACAGCCATTTCGCCCTGCATGGTGCCGGATTGCTTTGCATCTGCGCCCACATAATACAATTCATCCCAGCGCATCATGTCTTCCGCAACAGGCTCCCGGTTAAAAAATACGATCGGAACATTATTTTCCTTGGCGATATCAATGATCTCCGAAGGGTCTGTCCTGTCTACCAGATTTACAAAAAGGATATTACAGCCGGCGTCGATCAGTTCCTCTACCTGGTCATCCTGTGTCCGCTGCGAGCCTGCCGCATCCCGGACTGCGATGGTAATTTCGAGATCATCGTTTTCCAGTTGGTCAAACTGTTCCCTGAGACAGGTATTTAACTGGCTTAAAAAGGTATCGCTCTGGTCATAATATGTTATTCCCACATAGAGCTTGTTTTTGGCCGCGGGCTGCTGTTTTCCACAGCCCCATAAAAAACATATACACAGGAAAAAAAGGATAGCTGATATATGGATCTTTTTTGCTCTCATAAAAACTGCTCACTTTCTTTTATCCAAAGGCTTTACTGACTCATTGTAAAAATAATTTCCTGATTTTGGGGAGAAAACAATTCTTCTCTGTGGATCACAAAGTAAGAAACGGTTTCACTTTTTACTTCAAAAAAAGGATATCCTAGACCTTCTGCCGCCGCCGTCACGCTTTGATAACCCATGTTAAATCCATCGGGCACAATAAGGCATTGGACGATTCCCGTATCCAGGTAATAAATTGCTTCTGTAGAATTTCCGATTCCGTATACCAGGGCTCCGTGGAGATTGTTATGGAGGGAATATTCCCCGGCCGCTGTCAGGCTGCTATCATCAAGAGCAATGACAATATCTACCTTGGACTGCTTGTCCAGGGAATTTTCTTCATTTTCCCCGAAGGAATCGGAAACAGACCAGAGAACATCGGCGCCGGTATCCCTTAAAGCATCTTCTACTCCACGCCTTCGGCTGACATCAGCTTCCGAATTGGAGTTTTCCATAACGATGCCCAGGGTCTTTTCTTCTAAGCTGCCGCTGTAATCTTTTAGAAGTTCCTCTGCCAGCGCCCTGCCCATGGCATAATTGTCAGGTTTTACGGCCGGAATGCCGGATGACTCCCCGTCTTCCCGGGCGGCGCATTCCACCAGTATAACAGGAACCCTGTTTCTGATCTTCTTCAATGATTTTTCTGCATCAATTCCCGGAGCAGGCTGAAGGATCACTGCGTCAGCACCGTTTTCAATCTCATCCCTTATGATATCAAGTTCCTCTTCAACGGTCAGGGTCTTTCCTGTATTCACAATAAAGACGTCGACCCCTTTATCCTGAGCTGCCATTTTGAGACCGTATTTGAATGCGGACCATTGGCTGTCATCGGAATGCTGCACGATCACGGAGATTTTTTTAAGGTCCCTGCCGTTTTTTTCCCGTATCATGATGAATGCCAGTATGACCACCATGACGCCCAAAACGATTTCAGTTAAAATAAATAGTTTTTTGCTGTTCTTCATTCCTGTTTATCCTGTAATTCCTTGTCAAAGATTTCTTTATGGCTGAACATGTATCCCTTTTCGAGTATTTCTTTGTTTTCTTCCGTATAGGCAATTGCCGGAATGCGGATGGAAACAGTCGTGCCTTCATCCAATTCGCTTTCGACTATAAGGCCGTAGTCTTTTCCAAAAAGAATCTGAATACGGTTATTGACATTGATAAGACCGACGCCGGAACCATGCTTATGTATCCGGGTGCTGTCCGTCAGTAAAAGGCTTACCTCTTCCTCTGACATGCCGATCCCGTTATCCGATACGGAAAGAATAATATTTCCGTCTGTCAGTCTTCCGGTTATTTTAATTTCCCCGCAGTCATCCATACTGTTGATTCCGTAATTAATGGCATTTTCCAGGATGGGCTGCAAAACCAGTTTTACGGTGCAATAAGAATAAATCGTTTCATCCACATCAAAAACAAAAGAAAATGCGTTTTTGTAACGGATTTTTTGGATGTTCATATAGCTTTGGGCATGCTGCAGTTCGTCTTTCACGCTGATAACGGTATGTCCTTTGGAAAGGCTGATGCGGAAAAGCTTTGCCAGTTCTGATATCATAAATACCGCATCGTCATTTCTTTCTCCTTCGACCATCCAGATAATGGAGTCCAGCGCATTATACAAAAAGTGGGGATTGATCTGGCTCTGCAGTGCATCCAGCTCGCTTTTCCGTCTTTCATTCTGTTCCAGGACGATTTCATGCATAAGGTTGTCGATCTGTTCATAGGAATGCTGTATGGAGTATCCCAGATGCCTGATTTCCGGGGAACCGCCGATATAAATTTCCGGTTTTTCCCCTGCTTCATATTCCCGTACCGAGTCGTCCAATTTTAAAATAGGGCTGGAGATCCTTGAGGAAACAATACGGTTAACCACTGCTAACATCATTCCCATTAAAAGCATGAGCATAAGAATAAAGTACCTGACGTTAAACATATCTTTGGTAAATGTGGAATCAGGGATTACCCCTACCAGCTTCCAGCCCGTATAGCTGATTGTATTGACAATGACTGTACGGCGTTCCCCGTCAAGGGTTTCGTTGTAAACACCGTCCTTATACTTGGCGATCGTTTCGCTGTTTTCATTAAAAGTTCCGTTGCTGATCTGCATCTGCCGCATATGATAGATAATTTGTCCGCTGCCGTCACATAAATAATAGTACTGGCCGTTATTCGATGTGTTGATCTGCTTCATCATTCGTGATATGCTGCTGTAATCCATGTCGACAAGCAAGACGCCGGACAAGGGAATGCCGTTATCCGTCAGATCGACCACACGGCTTAAGGAGATTACCCAATAATAGCGCCTTGTGGTATCGTCAAACAAATTCTGGATATGAGGTGTGGAAAAGTGCATATTTTCCACCTTTGCCATAGCCTGCTGATACCAGTCCTGCCTGGTAACGTTGGGGTCCTCTTTCTGTAATGCCACCGGTTCCGCCGCCATCAGGCTGCCGTAGTTATTGTATATTGCAATACTCCGCAGATTATCCTGATTTGATTCATATATCAGATTCATTCCCCGCTGGATATTGTTATCCTGGTGGGAAAAATCCTCTTCTTTTATGACATTATAATAAACGGCATCGGATATCTGCCGCATACTGATGAGATAATCCTCCAGATTTTCCTTGGTCTGTTCCATCAGTTTTTCCGTATTCTGTATGATTTCCTGACGGGATAAAGCAGAAAACCGGATGTACAGCACAATTCCCAAGATCAGCATGACGGAAATGGATATGGCGGAGAAAGCGATCATGATCAGGGACTGCATTCCCCGGGGTTTTAATTTTTCTATGTGCCGCAGATGATTAATTTTCACTTTCCCCATGCCTCTCTCTGTATTTGGAAGGAGATACCCCGAATTTCCTTTTAAATACATAACTAAAATAATTGGGATCCGCATATCCCACATTTTTTGCAATGATATAGCTTTTTTCATTTGTCTCGATCAGCAGTCTGGCAGATTGTTCCATGCGGTAATCCGTCAGATAGGTAACAAAAGAATGTCCGGTTTTCTTTTTAAAAAGAGTGGAAAAATAAGAATTCGATACGCCCAAAACCTTGCAGATGCTGTCTAAGGAAAGCTCTTCATCGGTGTAGTGGCTGCGAACATATTCCTTAGCGCTGTCTACAAAGGACTGTGCCGATTTGTTCCGCACGCTGATCAATTTCTCCCGGAAGGAGAGACAGGTGTCCACAAGCCATCTGCGCAGCGCATCCGGTTCCAGTTCGAGAAGATTGTCATAGAGAGCCTTCATATCTTCTGAAAAACCTTCCGCAGTAATATCGTTATTGATCGAAAACTGATATAAAGCGCTGATCAGTTCCATAATGTCTATGTTATGCTGCTGGAGGGATTTGTCCGGAAAAAGAGTATGATTTAAATATTTATCCACAGCCTTGATGACTTCCGGGGCAGAGCCTAAGCGGATCATTTTGAAAAGGCCGGATAATTCCGTATCGTTTGCCGGACCGGATTTATTGATCTCCCGGGGAGCGATTTCCTTTATGTTAATTGCCTTTGAGGAACCGTAAATTACCCTGTAAGATACAGCCTCCCTTGCTCCGGCGTAGGACTGCGGCAGCTGGGAGATGCTTTCGCAGACCCTGCCGATCCCTATGGTAACCACAGCCTCGATCATAGAATAGGCATACTTACAAAATTTGTCACAGTCATCGGTCAATGCCGAAACTTCCTTTTCATTCTTTAACTGCGGTATCAAAACAGTATTGCCGAGATAAGAAAAACACTTTGCCTGCCATTTTTCAGCCAGACGTTCCCTGGCCTGCTTGGTTACGGATGCGGACAAAAGCAGGGGATTCATATCTTTTGGTATCTGACTGGATGAAGTATGGATAACGAGGCAGCAGAAAAAAGGTCCCGAAAATACGATCTGATAATCGGAAAGGTACTTGGAAATTTCATCTTCACGGATTTTTCCCTCGATCAGTGAAGTATAAAAATTAGTCTGTAAAAGGGGCAGGGACTCCAGATAATACTGCTGTAAAATTTCTACATTGCGCTTTTCGGCTATTTCCTGGTCCAATTTCATTTTAAGCTGAGTAAATACATTGGTCAATTCTACGGAATTGACAGGCTTTAAAATATAGTCTTCCGCTTCAAGGTGGATGGCTTCCTTGGCATATTCAAACTCATCAAATCCCGTAAAAAACAAGATCTTGATGGTTGGAAATTCCTTTTTGATCCGATTGGATAATTCCATACCGTCCATAAAGGGCATTTTGATATCCGTCATCACAACGTCGGGCTGGAGTTCTTCCACCATTTCAAAAGCCTTTATGCCGTTATTGGCATATCCGGCTATGGAAAATCCCAGCTCCTCCCAACAGATTTTTTTCATGATGACCTGTATTACCTCTTCTTCATCATCTACCAGAAGCAATTTATATTTATCCATATTTTTTCTCCCAGCGCTGACATTTCCGACCGACTTTGCAATATTATAACAAAGGCTTTCCGTGATGTAAATATCAGCGAAAATTTAAAAATACCAAAAGAGCCAGAAGAAAAGATCCGGCTCTTTTGATGACGATTCAGGTTTATTTTTTCTGTACATATTTTAAGCAGTCAAGCGTTACGGCTACCAGGATGATGATACCCGAAAATACAAACTGGAGGTTTGTATCGATACCGAGGATAGTCAGCGAGTAGGTAAGCGCCGTAAAAATAAATACGCCCACAACCACGCCTGAAATCTTACCGATACCTCCGGTAAAAGATACACCGCCTACTACGCAGGCCGCGATGGCATCCATTTCCCAGCCCTGACCGTAAGCGGCGGAACCGGAACCGACCATTCGCGCGCATTCCAGCCAGGAACCGAAACCGTAAAGAATGCCTGCCAAAACAAAGGCTCCCACGGTCACGCGGAATACGGAAATACCCGAAACCGCTGCAGCATCCGGATTTCCGCCTACGGCAAAGAGGTTTTTGCCGAATGTGGTTTTATTCCAGATAAACCATACGATTGCAATTGCCGCCGCCGCCCAGAGAATGATGGTGGGGAATCCGTTTATCTTCGGAATGATCATATTGGGGATCTCCGATTCAATGGCGCCGAATGACACACCCTTTGTAGCGTAAGTAACCAGTCCGAAAATAACCAGCATATTTGCCATGGTGGAAATAAAGGGGTGCATTTTGAATTTTGCGGTAAAGAACCCTGAAATTGTAGTAAAGAATGTACATAACAGCACACATACAACCAATGCAAGAATTACCTTTGCCGCAACAGGCAGACCCGAAAAATCAAATATATGTCCGAAAACAGCCCCTGTATTGATCCCCTTATGCATAATGATGGTGGCTGCCGTCATACCCATACCGACCATACGGCCGATGGAAAGGTCCGTACCCGTAAGAAGGATCAATCCTGCTACCCCGAGGGCAAGGAACATACGGGGCGACGCCTGCTGTAAAATATTTAAAACATTGTTATAAGTAAGCAGCGGAGCATTTTTTACAATGGGAGTGATAATGCACAACATGATAAAAATTAGGATGATGGCGATATATAGACCGTTCTGCAGTAAAAAAGCCCTGCGGTTAAAGGTATATTTATAATTTTCCCATTTCTGCGCCCGTGTTTCCATAAAGGTAAATTTCGACATGCGTAAAAGGTCGATCAGATGATATTTATAGGCATATGCCGCATGTTTTCTGTCTTTTATCTGTTGAAGTTCTTTTTCCAGCTGCATTTTGGCGTCAAAGAGCCGGTTTTTGTAAACATATTTTTCGTCCTTTATTTCCTGATGGTCGGAAAGCTTTGAAATCGTCGCCTGATGTTCTTTTTCCAGTTCTGCTGTTTTTTGGCGGTATTTCTCCCTTGCCGCAATTTTTTCCTGCCCGCAGCTTTTCTTTACGTGCTCGTAGTAATCCTGGTTGAAATGCTGCTTTATATAGTTTTCCGCATCAGCGATCAATTTTGAAATTGCATCCTTGTTCTTTGCTTCTACGGCTTTTGCCTTTTCCAGTTCAGTCCTGTCTTCGGCAATTATCTTTGTCTTCTCTTCCTTTGTAAGAGCAGCGTCCCGCTTTACTCTTTCAATATGACTTTGAAGAGAGAGAACTTTTTGCGTTCCATCCGCCCTGAGACCATCGATCTCTGCCTGAATCTTACCAACGTAATCTTCAATGGGCTGACGCAGCTGTGTCTCCTGTTCCGTCGTAAGAATTACATCGTTATTATTTGCCATATTTTTTCATCTCCCTCTTTATAGGTATTTTGCGCTAAGTCTTAGAAGTTCTTCCTGATTTGTTTCTTTCGTATTGACAATACCCGAAAGGCGTCCGTTTGACATTACGCCGATCCGGTTTGTAATGCCCAGGATTTCCGGCATTTCGGAAGAAACAACTATAATGGCATTTCCCTTCTTAGCCATATTAATGATCAATTCATAAATTTCATATTTTGCGCCTACATCGATTCCTCTTGTGGGTTCATCCATCATGAATACCTGCGGACTGCGTTCCAGCCATTTCCCCAGGATAACCTTTTGCTGGTTTCCACCGGAAAGGCTTGAGATCATATCATCCGGTCCCATACATTTTGTGTGCATGATCTTGATTTCTTCTGCAGTGGCTTTTATCATTTTGGAATCCGAAAGAGCAATTCCCGATTTATATTGTTCCAGATTAGCAATGGTGGTATTAAAAGTAAGGTCGCCTTTCAGGAACAGACCGTTTGCCTTCCGTTCCTCCGTGACCATGGCAAAGCCGTGTTCCATAGCCTCCCTGGCATTGGTAAAATTCATCAGCCGGTTGTTGAAATATACACGTCCCGCCGCCCTGGTCCTCACGCCGAATATGGTTTCTAAAAGCTCCGTGCGTCCGGCGCCTACCAGACCGTAAAGTCCAAAAATTTCTCCCTTTCTTACATCAAAAGAAATATCCTGTAAGTGAGGCTCAAATTTTGTGGACAGATGCTGAACGGATAAAATAACTTCAGCCGGTGTATTATCCACCGGAGGAAAACGGTTTTCAAGGGAACGGCCTACCATAGCCGCGATCAGCTCGTTCATATCCGTTTCTTTGCTGTTTTTTGTCATGACCAGGTTGCCGTCACGCAGTACGGATATTTCGTCGCATATTTCAAAAATCTCATCCATTTTGTGTGAAATATAAATTAAAGAGATACCCTGTGCTTTTAACATACGCATCATTTCAAAAAGCTTATCAACCTCCTGCACTGTCAGCGAGGAGGTGGGTTCATCAAGAACGATAACTTTTGAATTATAGGAAATCGCTTTGGCAATTTCACACATCTGCCTCTGGGATACGGACATATTCCGCATGGGCTGGGTCAGGTTCACGGTCATGCCCAGCTTTCTAAAGAGTTCGAACGCTTCCTTTTTCATCCTGCCTTCATCAACAATTCCCAGAGAGTTTACAGGATAGCGTCCGAGGAATAAATTATCGATCACATTTCTTTCCAAACACTGGTTTAGCTCCTGGTGAACCATTGCAATACCGTTTTCAAGAGCATCCTTGGGGCCTGAAAAAGTAATTTCCTTTCCTTCAAGAAAGATTTTGCCTTCATCTTTTTGATAGGTACCGAAAAGGCACTTCATCATCGTTGATTTTCCTGCGCCGTTTTCGCCCATAAGACCCATAACCGTCCCGCGTTTCACATCCAGGTTGATGCGGTCTAAAACCCTGTTTCTGCCGAAGGACTTGCTCAAACCGCGTATTGATAAGACAATGTCATTTTTCTTATCTGCCATATTTGCCTCCATGGGTCAAGCGAACATGCCTGCATGTTCATTTGACTTTCAAATCAAGGTTGAAAGATTTTCTTTCAGCCTTTACTCCTGTATCTGTTTCATAATTACCGTTTTCAGCCATACGCCATTAGGATTCAGGTGCCGGAAGAAACCTCCCGGCACCTGATAAAGATTACTGACTCAGTAATGCGGTATAAGAAGCTGCGTTATCGGTCTTAACCATGTTGATAGCAAATGCGTCATACTGGTTAGGATTTCCAAGGCGGTTGGTAATATTGGATTCTGTCTGTCCGTCGCCTCCGATGTAATCGATATCCAGGTTCAGAAGATCGTCATAATTCTGAAGCAGCGGCTGATAAGTTGAGCTTAAGAAGTTATCAGAAGCATTGTAAATATTCAGCCATACCTTCTTTGTTGCATGTGTGCTTTCATCAAGCTGTGCCGATACAGGCTCATAAACCTTTGTAGAATCTGTGAAGTCCTGGTAGTTATCAGCAGTAACCGCAACATTCAATGCGTAGTAGGAACGTTGGTCTGCATTGTATACATAAACATCGCTGGATAAAACGTTTCCTGCTTCATCTGCCGTACCGATACCGGTATCAATGTCAACGCCGTCAAGTGCATTACGAAGAACACGAAGTGTCAGATATGCCTGTACATCCGCATGCTGGCTGATGGTTCCGCCGTAGCCTTCCGCAATGGCTGCAACCGCATCGTTATTTGCATCATAGCCAAAGGTAGGAACGTTGTTATCCTTGGACCATGCGTTGAACATGGACATTCCCATTCCGTCATTGTTGGATACAACTATATCAATGTCGTCGCCAAAGGAAGAAGACCATGTGCCGATAGCGTTACCTGCCGTAGCAGCATCCCATGTAGCGCCTGCGGAATTCTTCATTTCCTGGGAAGCAAGCTCGCGAACCGTATACTGTTTTCCATTGATTTCCATGGTTCCGTCCTGTACGGCTGATGCAGATCCGTCTGTGTTGGTACCTACGGGATCACTGTTGATGTTGCCGTCTTTGTCAACAGCTGTGCCGAGGGCTTTGCGGACGCCTCTTGTACGTGCGATGGAGTCGTTGTGTCCGATATCGCCGATGGCAAGAACATAGCCGATAACGCCGTCGCCGTTGCGGTCGATCTGATCGATATTTGCCTCAATGTATTCTTTAACCATTGTTCCCTGAAGCTCTGCACCCTGATTTGCGTCAAACCCCACATAATATGTATTGCCGTTAAATGTGAGGGCTGCCATGTCTAATTCTCCGGTAGAGCTGTTAGAAGGCTGGCGGTTAAACCATACCAGAGGTTTATCTTTGTTTGCTACATCCGATGAAGCCCCGCCGTCTGCCGTGGGAGTTTCTTCCGGTGCTGCAGGGGTCTCTTCCGGCGCTGTACCCGCATCATCGGGCTGTGCAGTGCCTGCGTCCGTTCCGCAGGCAACAAGTGAAAAGCTGAGTATTGCTGCCATTGTCGCTAAAGCTAATTTTTTCTTCATAAGTTTCTCCTTTCTGATAATGCGCATTTAGCACATTTATTGTTCATATTGACAGTATATGCAGGGTGTCCGGGAAATAACATAGAATATTTTTTTCTTGTCATTGAAATTTTTAAGATTTTGTTGGGTATATTTAACAATATTTGCCATGGTTTTCGCTTTTTATTGGAAGTTTTACCTTATATTTGTCAAATAAACGGCTATTTCACATAAAAAAGGCGGTAAGCAGGCAGGGGAAAACAAAAGAAATTAATGAAAGTAAGAGCCGGGAAGATTGTTGAAAAGAAAGGAACAGTAATGTTATAATATATTGACGCATATCTAATTTACTAATGATTATAAAGGGGGTAACAAACAAAATGGATATTGGAATTATCATTGCCATCGTAGTGGCTGTAGTTGTGATCCTGGCTATTTTAGCCAGCGGGTACGTAAAGGCTCCGCCGGATATCGCCTACATTATTTCGGGCTTTAAAAAAGAGCCCAAGATCTTGATAGGACGGGCGGGCATCAGGATTCCTTTTTTAGAAAGAAAGGATAATCTGATCGTAAAACAGATCAGTGTAGATATTAAGACCAACGGGTATATACCTACATTGGATTTTATCGGCGTTGATATTGATGCCGTTGCCAAGATCAGGGTAAAAACCGATGAGAACGGCATTAAGTTAGCAATGAAGAACTTCCTGAATATGCGGGAGGAACAGATCGTGGTAGCCCTGACAGATTCCTTACAGGGTAACATGCGTGAGATCATCGGTACGGTTAAATTAAAAGAGTTGTGTACAGACCGTAAGAAATTCGGCGATGAGGTCCAGGGAAAAGCCCAGAACGATATGAACGCCCTGGGTATTGAGATCATTTCCTGTAACATACAGAGGATCGATGATGAAAAGGGCCTGATCGTAGCTTTAGGTCAGGACAACATGTCCCAGATCCAGAAGGACGCTTCTATCGCAAAAGCCCAGGCGGACAGAGATGTTGCCATTGCAGAGGCGGAAGCGAAAAAGGCGGCAAATGAAGCGGAGGTCCTTGCCAATACGGATATTGCCACAAGGCAGAATGAGCTGCGCATCAAACAGGCAGAGCTTAAGAAAATGTCCGATATCAAGCAGGCGGAAGCGGATGCGGCTTATGAGATCCAGAAGGAAGCACAGCGTAAGACCATTGAGGTAACCAGTGCGGAAGCCAATATCGCTAAGCAGGAAAAGGAGATCGAATTAAAGAAAAAGGAAGCGGAAGTAAAAGAGCAGGAACTTTCCGCAACCATTAAGAAGCAGGCGGACGCCGATAAGTACAGACAGCAGCAGATGGCGGACGTAGAGCTTTACAAGAGACAGAAGGATGCGGAAGCCCGGAAGTTTGAGATGGAAAGAGAAGCCGAAGCCATGAGGATCAATGCGGAGGCGAAAAAATACCAGGCTGAACAGGAAGCGGAAGGTATCAGGGCAAAGGGTATTGCAGAAGCTGAGGCAATTAAGGCAAAGGCTATTGCGGAAGCCGAAGGTATTGACAAAAAGGCGGAGGCTATGGCTAAGATGAAGGACGCTTCCATTCTGGAAATGTACTTCAACATCCTGCCGGATATTGCAGCCAATGTGGCGAAGCCTTTGGAGAGCATCGACAGGATTACCATGTATGGCGAAGGGAATACGGCTAAGCTGGTAGAAGACATTACCAAATCCACCACACAGATCACGGAAGGTCTGACCCAGAGTCTGGGATTTGATATTAAATCTGTGCTTGCGGGAGCTTTAGGAGCGAAAGTGCTGGATAAAGATAAGGATAATAAAAATGACGGCGGAAATGCGGCTGCCGATGAAGATTATTAATGATGCAGCATCAATATCCGGATAAAGAAGAATGAAATTGTTTTAAAAGTACCCGTAATATGACAGACAGATGTCATATTACGGGTATTATAATGGCTTTAAAAACCGACCGGTCAATATGGATCTAAGCCGGATATGGGAACAGAAAATATTTTTTATCTGTAAAAAACAAAAATGGCTATTGTTATGCAATCAAGGAGGAAATTTACATGGGCAGACCAACCACAAAATCTGATTTACTAAATGCAGGAGAAGAAAAATATGAGAAATTGAATGCTCTGATTGCCGGGATGACAGAAGGAGAATTATCAACGCCCTTTGATTTTTCAGGAGATGAAAAGAAAAAAGAGGCTCATTGGGGAAGGGATAAAAACCTTAGGGATGTTTTGATCCATCTTTATGAATGGCACCAGCTCTTGTTAAACTGGGTTTGCGTCAACAAAGAGGGAGATCCGCAGCCTTTTATTCCCAGACCCTACAACTGGAAAACATATGGAAAATTAAATATGGAATTCTGGAAAAAGCATCAGGATACAACTTTAGAGGAAGCAAAAGAAATGTTTCAAAAGTCCCATAAAGATGTAATAGATCTGGCACAAAATTTTTCAAATGAAGAATTATTTTCAAAGGGAGTTTATGACTGGGTAGGGGGAAGCACGTTAGGCTCTTATTTTGTCAGCGTTACGGCCAGCCATTATGAATGGGCTATGAAAAAAATCAAAGCCCATCAGAAAAATTGTAAGAGCGGAGTATATTAATCCGCTTTTACATTTTCATCGTGCGCCTGGCGGCGCACGTT
>DEUB01000005.1:47904-48218 GCA_002362385.1 Lachnospiraceae bacterium UBA3273 | reverse complement strand
TTTATAATTTTCTATTTTTACTACTATTTGATATTATGTAAATATATCTTATGTAAACTATTTTGCTGTATATTTTGTTGTTTTAATTTACAATATGAACAATTTGCATTTCTTTGATTCAAATTAAAACGTAAAAGAAAAGGGAAGAGGGAAAGAAAAAACCTGGAAAAAAGAAGCAGCAGAAATTGCAGCGCAAAAAAATCAGAAAGGAATCAGAAGTGGAAAAAAAAGGATCAGAAAATAGTCAGAAAGGGACCAGAAAAGAAAGAAAAACATGCAGAAGGAAAGAAAAAAAAGAGGAAGGAGAAAGAAAA
>DEUB01000005.1:47172-47605 GCA_002362385.1 Lachnospiraceae bacterium UBA3273 | reverse complement strand
AAAAAAGAGGAAGGAGAAAGAAAATGAAAAACAAAGAAAAGGCGAAAAAAGGAATACATAAATAAAAGAATAAACAGAAGCTGCAACGAAAATTGTGCTAAAACGAAACCCCGGGTGCTGGAAACCGACCGTCAGACAAGATAAGAAAAAGCAACTAAAAACACCCGGAAGCCAACCGTGCATGCTTCGGGTATTTTTAATATGATCGTTTTACGACGCAATGGTTACCACTTTATAATCGAGACGGATCTTATCTGCTATTCTGGCAATATATTCACTGTTGGTAGGTCTTCCCTTTCCCGAATCATGGGAGTACCCGAAAAGTTCTTCCATTGTCTCACAATTCCCTCTTGTCCATGATACTTCGATGGCATTTCGTATTGCTCTTTCCACCTTCTGCGGTGTTGTTTTGTATATTCTTGCAATTTCCGGA
>DEUB01000005.1:0-46885 GCA_002362385.1 Lachnospiraceae bacterium UBA3273 | reverse complement strand
TCGGAAATCAAAATAGCTTCTCTGACGTAATGATATCCTTTCAAATGTGCGGGAACTCCCAAATCCAGCATAATCCTGGTCACATATTTCTCCAATTCCACGCGCTTTGTCAGTTCATTCACCATTTTTCTTTTCCCCTTTTCCTTTTTCTGCACTTATTATGTAATATCCTGCACGGTTATGTAATTAAAGTACCATTTACCTATGAAAATGTCTATCATTGTCGGTCGCAAAATATCGACAAATGTCGCAATTATAAGGGGTTTGGGACCTGTCCGGAAATAAAAAGAACCTGATCCGGAGCATTTTATCTTTTGTAAAAAGTAATACCTTTCCTTCTGCTCTGAACCAGATTCTTTGTAAAAAAAATTATAGCATCTTTTTTATGGATAAACAACGCCCATATTCTTCCAACTTACCATATTCGGATATATTTTTGTCATAATGGAAGACTTTCCAGATCCTCCGGGATATACAAGGCGCCATGAAAATACCGGCTGCCTTCCTCATAATACATTTCCTTCCGGTTCTGTATGTTTTTGTCCTCAGTATGATAAAGAATCAGATTTTGAACGCCCAAGCCCTTTGCCAGCTCACAGACATCCTTTACCGTGGAATGGTGCTTCTCATAGGGCTTAAAGATATCCGCCTGTGAGCTAAGGCAGAATGCCTCATGCAGCAGCCATTTACTGCCCTGCACATATTCTTTTTCGCATTCGTTATAAGGCTCATCCCCGCAGCAGGTCAGCCTTTCTTTGCCGCTAAGCTCCATGGAAAACCCAAACTGCTTATCCTTTGAAGACTGTATGTCAAAAAACGTCACTTTACTGCCATTGATTTCCCGTGTTTCTTTGTCATGAACGGTAATCAGATGGATCCGCTTACCGATAAACCGGGTCTGTTTCTCCCAAAGCAGCTGGTCTGTCAGGTCCTTTATGAGTCCAATGACTTCATCATGGGCATAAATATTCACTTCCCCTTCATAATTTCCCTGCCCCATGGACTGGCAGACTGCCCGGACCAGCCAGATGATGCCCAATATATGGTCGATATGCTTGTGGGTAACAAAGATCTCTTTCATATCCATCCAATCATATCCTGCACTCTTTAACTGTCGGAATATGGCGTTTCCCCCGCCACCATCAACCAGAAAATGCCTTTCTCCATTGCTTTCCCCGCGGCTTATGACAAAACAGGTATTATAGCACTCCGTTACCATCGCATTTCCTGTACCTAACATTGTGATCTTCATTTTTGCCTCCATGAATAATAACTTTAACCAAGCCGGCTTCTCACAGATTACTTGACGTTTCCTTATGGCTTTTCCGCTGTGCTTTTAAGGCTCTCTAAGAACACGGTATCCAGCGTTTCCCACTCCTGCCTCCTGTCGTCTTCCATTTCCTTTGACAGCTGTCCGTACCGGACGATCTCGTCCTCGATATATTTTCTGATCACGGGCAGCTGGGGATGCAGAGCCTTTTCGTCACTCCCGGCTTTTATCTTCAGCATTTCATCTATCCCTGCGGCTAACTCCTCCGGCAGCTCCTGCCGTAAAAGTTCCCTAAAGCTTACGGGCGGGATACCGTTATTCGCTTCAATAAACCGGCAGGCCAGCAAAGGCCTTAAGGCATAGACATATTTTTTATATCTTACCTCTTCTTTCTGCAAATATTGTAAAAATGTACTGTTTGCCGTACCGTAATAATGATATAATGCCGCCTTTTTTGAGAAATACTGCCTGCAGGAACCATATATTTCTTTCCATACCTCCGTAGTCTTGTATACCACCGGAGAATTGGCCCATTCAAACAAAGTTGCATTTCCCTTGTGGAACTGCAATAGGGTCTTCTTTAAGTCCCAGCCGTTTATATCAAGCACTTCATCTAACTGCCACTCGATGACGTCCCTTTTTTCCCTGATGCTCAAATAATCCTTTTCCTGCCTTACATAGATAAATCTCACATCATAGTCGCTGTCCGGGGATTCCACGCCCCAGGCCCTGCTGCCCGACTCTACGGCATATAAAACGGTAACATGCTCCTTTTCCTCTATTTCCGAAAGCTTTTCTTCTATTTCTTTCCTTATATCTTTCATGAAAAATCATCCTCTATTGCTTTCCTGTTTACATACTCCACAAACCGCTCCACTTTTTCCATATCGGGATTATCCGGAAGCCTTGAATTGTTTGTGGTCCTTTCCAGCCTTTTTTCATAATCAGCCAGCAGGTCATAGAAATCTTCGGAAAAAGTTTTATCCTCCTTCTGGAAATCTCCCCTCCTGATGCTTTTTAACAGCTCCACATCATCCCTTCTGTGGGTTCTGATCTCGCCCTCTTCCAGAATATCCACCGCCATCATAAAAAGACGGATCAAATGCATGGCATGTTTGTTTAAATGGTCATCGTCCTTTTTCCTGTTGCGCTTTCCTATTTTATCATAATCCCTTACAACACTGTTCATGGCGCTTAGCATATTTTCATAGTCCCGAAGGGGCAGATGTTTATATTCCGCATCTATAAAGATTTCTTTCTCCAGCCCGGGATTAGCCGACTCATCTATGTAAATATGAATATTCCCCTTGTCAAAAAGCTCATTTTTCCGCCTGAAATCTTCCATGGCGTTTTTGACTGAACGATAAATATGCCCTTCTCTTTCCGCCTGGGGCATGGAATCCCTTGCAATGGCGTTCTGCAGCCTTCTTAACTGTGCCCCTGCATATCCCCCAAATGACTTTGCCGCCCTTTTGGATAAAAACAGATCCTTGTGGTCAAGCAGTTCCTGCCCCAACGCCGTCTTAATGAGATACTGCTCCTCGTCCAGGCCCAAAAGCTCTATGGTATTGGGATTGCATTCCAAAAGAAGGCGTATGATCTTATTGAAAGCATAAATTACCGTATCCGTTTTGGCATCCTCATATTGCTCAAACTGCGTCAGCCCCAGCAGGTCCGAAGGCAGGTTTAGGGTAATTCCCCTGAAATCAATGTCGCTGTTTTCATTGTTTGTTCCGTATGCGTAGCTTCCCCCCAAGCCCATAAGAATGATCCGCCTGCCAAGCCGTGGATTTTCCCTTAAAAAGTCATACTCCGGGGAATCTACCAGTTTTTTAAAGTCCATTTCATTTTCGCTCCCTATCATACTTCTCTATTTATTCCCTGCTGTATGGATCGCAGTCCCGTCCGTTTTGTCAAAATTTGACGACGCATTTTCTTTTACTTTCCTATCATCTTACCGTATCATAATAATTGTGTAAAGGGGATCGCGGTTCGGCTTTGGGGCTGGCCGCTTTTTTCCTTTTTTTGTTTCTTCGCCCTTGCAGCCTTTAATATGTCTGCAAGGTTATTACCATTTAGCATACCCGGATAATCATTGGGAAAACCTAACAGAATATCTTTATTTTCCTCCTCAAGTTCCCTACACTGTTTATAGAATGCTCTCAAATCCTCTTTTTCATAAATAGATTCAATAAATATACGAGAGTTTTCCGGAATTTTATCATAGTAATCATATAAGTCCACAACCGCTTTCTTTATTCTATCCAGCGTTAGAGCATCTCCTCGTTCTTCCTGTTCTATCAAAACACCTACTATATCTGATAAATCATTCTTATACTGCCTTCCGGCCATCAGCTTCATCGCAACAAGATACTCTGAGGAAACTGTACGAACCTGCAAAATATTAGAAAACGTCTTATAATACTTTGAATATCCCGTCAATCTTGGTGTATATGAATCTGTATTCACAAAATCTGTATTGAGCCATCCGAGGGGAAGTCCAAGTCTATCCCCCACCGTGTTAATAGCATCCTTCATGGCACTTGACGACTTAATAATTGCATCCATATCGTAAGTCATTTCTCTGAATCCATAATTAATCAGTATAGACGCTCCTCCGATCAATATAATCTCAGCCGGAACTTTATTCCCATTTTTCTTACGAAACTCCTTTGCCAATTCCTTTAAACAATTATCAAGATTTTCTTTTGTAAATGGTTTATCAGCAGACATTACGTACCTCACTTTCCACAATATTAAATCTCATGAATTCCGGTATCGCATTTTCCATAGCCTTATTTTTTATGCTTTCATCTCCCGTAGCGGCATATGATACTTCGATACCAGCCGGAAAATGCGGCTTCTCTAACTTCTGACTGCGAATGTCATTATAATTGGTACAAATCGGTAAACTGTTTATTCTGGACAAATAATCAATCATTGCCAAAAGGTACAATGATTCACGATACCATTGTCTGTCATACAACTTTCTGATTTCATCTGCCTCAAGAGTTTCAATTATAAAGTCAATATCCCCAAGATCCTTTACCTGATGACAGATATTACTTTTGAATGTTTCAAAGGAGCATCTATAATCATCAGCTCTCTCTTTATTATTTTCTAATAACGAATCAACTGTCACACCTAAAACCCGTGCAATCTTATATAAAGTACCGGCCATGCATTTATCAAGCTCGGCCTTCCCGCTGCAAATGTCAGTAATCGTCGTCATTGCTACACCGCTTTCCTTGCTCAGACGATATCTTGACATATTTTCTTTTTGGAGTAATTCATTAATAATCATCAGCTTTCCCTCCTTTTATCAATATATCGGTTTACCGAACTATTGTCAATATTATAGCCGGAAAAGCGGACTTCCATTCATAAAATCGAATAATGAGAATTGCTTTTTATCCCCAAATGGCAAAATAAATTTGAATATGGTAATATATAAACCAATAAGACAGGAAACAATAAAATAGAATCGGAGGTATAAAGGATTATGGGAAAAAGACACATCTATATTGCAATCGATTTAAAATCTTTTTATGCCTCCGTGGAATGCGTGGAACGACAGTTAGACCCTATGGACACAAACCTGGTGGTAGCAGATGCAGCAAGAACCGAAAAAACTATCTGCCTTGCCGTTTCCCCGTCCTTAAAATCCTTTGGCATTTCAGGCAGGGCAAGGCTGTTTGAGGTTGTACAGAGGGTCAAAGAAGTAAACGCTTCAAGGAGAGCAAAAGCTCCCGAACATAAGTTTTTCGGAGAATCTTATTTCTCAAAAGAACTGAATGAGCATCCCGAACTTTCACTTTCCTATATCATTGCCCCGCCCCGCATGGCCCATTACATGGAATACAGCACCCGGATCTACAAGATCTATTTAAAATATGTAGCCCCGGAGGACATCCATGTATATTCCATCGACGAGGTATTTATGGATGTTACCGCCTACCTTAAAACCTACTCCCTTTCTGCACGGGAACTTGCCGCAAAGATAATGCAGGACGTTCTTACACAGACCGGGATCACAGCTACGGCCGGGATAGGGACAAACCTGTATTTATGCAAGGTTGCCATGGACATTGTGGCCAAACACGTGGAGCCGGATAAAAACGGAGTCCGGATCGCAGAACTGGATGAACGGCTATACCGGGAAATTCTCTGGGATCATAAACCGATCACTGACTTCTGGCGGGTCGGACCGGGATATGCCAAAAAGCTGGCTGAAAACGGCATGTTTACCATGGGCGATATCGCAAGATGCTCCATAGGAGACAGCCAGAGCTGTTATAATGAAGATCTGCTTTACAAATTGTTCGGCGTAAACGCGGAGCTTCTGATCGACCATGCATGGGGATGGGAGCCTACGACCCTTGACCTTGTAAAACAGTATCAGCCCAAAACCAACTGTTTGAGTTCCGGCCAGGTATTACAATGTCCTTATGACAGCGATAAAGCAAAGCTGATCGTGAAAGAAATGACGGACCTTCTTGTACTGGACTTGGTGGAAAAAAAGCTGGTTACGGACCAGATCGTCCTTACCATCGGATATGATATTGAGAATCTGACAAATCCCGAAATCAGCAAAAACTATAAAGGCGAAATAACGATAGACCATTACGGCCGCAGGGTTCCAAAGCATGCCCACGGCACCGCCAATTTAGAGCAGATGACCTCCTCCACAAGGCTGATCATGGATGCAGTCATGGAGCTGTATGAACGCATCGTAAATAAAAAAATGTTTGTCCGCAGAATCAACGTGACGGCAAACCATCTGATCGACGAATCCGCCGCGCAGGAGAAAGAACAGGATTCTTTTATCCAGATGGACCTGTTTACGGATTACGAAGGATTGGAAAAGCAGAAAAAAGAAAATGAAACCAAACTAAAAAAAGAACGGGCCATTCAGGAAGCGATCCTGTCCGCCCGGAAAAAATACGGAAAAAATGCCATTTTGAAGGGAATGAATCTGGAAGAAGGCGCAACGACCATGGAAAGAAATCATCAGATTGGAGGGCATAAGGCATAAATGGGAAACTACGACGATATTATCAATCTCCCCCACCATGTATCCGCCAAGCATCCCCAAATGTCTCCCTGGGACAGGGCGGCCCAGTTTTCTCCTTTTGCCGCGTTAACGGGCCATGAAGCGGCAATTGCTGAAACTGCCCGTCTTACGGATGCAAGGCCGATACTCGATGAAAGCAGGAAAATGGAATTAAACGACCGGTTACAAATCATTTTAGAATACATTTCACTAAAACCGGAGACTGCAATTACCTATTTTATTCCTGACGAGAAAAAAGTCGGCGGCTCTTATCATCAGGTATTGGGAACTGTAAAGAAATTTAACGAAACAGGACATACCATCGTTATGGAAAACGGCACGGTCATTCCCATAAACGATATTCTCGAAATAGAAAGTCCTGTCTTTGGGTATCTTGAAAGGGACTGAAGTTACCCGCCAATCCTTGACATGCGCCATTCATGGGCAAAATAATTATAGCGCAGATGAAACGTGCGCTGTGTACCATACAGCGGCGCCGAGCAGACGAAATTTGCTCCAAGGGAACTGTGTTCCTGATCCGTTGAAAGAACCTTATCTATGTTTATGGTAATGATTTCGCCGTTTCTGTCACAAAAGCGGAATTTCATGGGAGTGATTTTCCCATTTGTGTCCGTGCAGGAAATCATCTGCACGGGAATATCTATGCACAGAATGCTTTCCACGGGCATGCCCTCCCAATCATAAAAAAGATGATAATATGC
This sequence comes from Lachnospiraceae bacterium UBA3273, assembly GCA_002362385.1. GTDB lineage: Bacteria > Bacillota > Clostridia > Lachnospirales > Lachnospiraceae > UBA2882. Next base: position 39,840 of record DEUB01000005.1, on the reverse strand, counting down.
TATATTTATTATTCCGTATTTTGATGATAATATAGCTTTTGGGAATGGTTTTTCTGTTTCATTTCCGCGGAATTCCACTTTGATCTCATTGCTGTATTATTTTGAAATCTCTATCTTTTGCAAAATTGATTGCTTGCCTTCTTGTGATTTTACTATCTCCAGAAGTATTAGAGTCACTTCCACTCGGATCCGCACACTTATTATGCACCAGCACATCCCCATCCCCTACATAATAGGTATGCTAATCCGCCACCTCAAAGTTATAGACTGTGATTGCTTCTTCCAGCCATTCCACCCTTATCCCTGTAATAGTTTCTCTGTTTCCATCCAGGCACTTAAGCTCATAGCCTTCCTATAAGCATCCCGCCTGTACAAATCCAATCCCTTCCACATAAAACGGATGCAGCTCCGTCGTTACTATCTCTTCCTTATCAGTCTCGACGTGAATCAGCTTATCCGTCTCACTGACAAAAACCTCCTCTACCTCCTTTAATCCTTTCTCGCCTGTTTCCTCATCATAAGCCCAGACCTTATCCCCGGCTTCCACTTCCTCAATGGCTCTCTGTCCTTCTTCCGTGGAAACCAGTGTACCTGCCACAAAGCAGTGGGGTTCTCCCGTTATGCCGGTAACTGCCTTGCAGCCTACGCCATCAGAACCCATCAACTTATACAAACCTCTTCCACTGCTTACTGCGGCTCCTGTAGAAAGGACTGTACCCGTAAAATTTTGACAACATCCTGACCAGCCGCAGCACCTTCGGATTTACTGTTGGAATCCGGGATGGTATAGCCACTTTTTCTCAGTTTGCTGACCCAGTTATAAAAGGTACCTGCATTGATGCCTTGTTTTTGGCACCACTGATAATCGGAAAGACCGCTTTGACGGCATTCCATGATGAGTTTGATCTGCTCATCTTTTCTGACAATTTGTTTTTGCATAGTGACTGGCTCCTTAGGATAGAGTGAAACACTTGCGTTTAGCCTTTCAAATGGAGCAAAACGCTTGCGTTTCCTACCAATCATTATAAAGAATATGGTGGGTAGATGAAACCTACCCCGAAATTAGGCACTTACTGTGCTACCATTTTCCCACCGTACCATAACACATATTACCAGTTGCATAGATAACGACTCTTCTCAACTTACAAACATACAAAAAATAATATAATACTATTTTTAAAGTATTTAGATCTACTTTATATCTCCTCATATCGTTGATTAGAAAATCTTTGTATCCAACCATCCTCAGTATATAATTCCCCTGCTAATCCATCGCTAATTTTATTTATACATTCGTTTTCTACCTGTATCTCCATCTCTGGATTTTCTTCGAACATACAAAGCATGTTATGAATAGATAGATCTACCACTTGAGGTATAATTCTACTTATTAGCCTGATACAGTTTTCATCCATTTCACTAACTTCCTTAAACAATTTTTGTGAATTTTCATCTCTCATCTTACCAGTAATTCTCATATCAAATCTACGTATTGTCCTATCTCTTACCTCATTAATCAATTTTTCTCCAAAATAGCTTAAAACATCATCCATACTTAATCCTCTCCATTCTTTTACTTTTATTTTGAATACCACGGTATTCTAGTTGGCTGGCATCTGTTCCCTACCTCTAATTGCATTATAATTGGACGAACTTTTATCAAGTGTAGCAGGTCCAAATCCTTGACCATTCATATGATGATTTATATCTCTCTTCCTTACATTTTCGAATGCGGTTCCTGTCCCACTAGTTCTGCCAGAATAAATCTCTCCTGTAGTTGGATTATATTTTGTATAAGTTTGATATGTCTTGGTATTTGTATTCCCATTACTACCACTCGGATTCGCACACTTATTATGCACCAGCACATCCCCATCCCCAACATAATAGGTATGATAATCCGCCACCTCAAAGTTATAAACCTCTACCGCTTCTTCCAGCCATTCCACCCTTACCTCTATAATGGTTTCTCTGTTTCCATCCATACACTTAAGCTCATAGCCTTCCTGTAAGCATCCCGCCTGTACAAATCCAATCCCTTCCACATAAAACGGATGCAACTCCGTTGTTACTATCTCTTCCTTATCAGTCTCGCTGACATTTCCTTATTCATTTTTCTCTTTCTTATTATGGCCGTGGTCCTGTATAATGTCTATAAGAATCTATTTCTGCATATTTCCATGGCCATACCGCTTGCAGATTTCCTGTTAAAATTTATCAAGAACTTTTAAAGATTTGAATGCATCTGGTGGATTTGCCCTTGCTGCATAAATTAATGGCATTTCATTCCGTTCCATTTGATATATCTCTCCACACTCAAATTCAATGTATTGCTTTAAATTTACCACTACACTATTCATATCTATTATTTTTGAATCACTCTCATTAAATATAAGGGTAAGATAATTACTGTGCCTAACAGCCATAATATTATAATCAAATGATGCCTGCTTGTATTCTTTATCCAAAGAATAGCATGACATGCTCATTGGCTTCTCCCCAGTTTGTAACAGTTGCAATATTTGAGTTTCTTTACGTGTTACAGTAACAATTTTTTTATTTGCATATGAATTACTTTGTATTCCAATATGCGTTCTTTTATATCCTAATTCTTTAAATATACTTCCCACGTCATTGTACCACTCCAACCATCTCCCTTTTATTTGTCCATTTCCCCATAATGTTATCGATATTGTATTAGTTTCCAATCAATCTCCTCCTATATTCTTTATTTTAATCTTTCCAGCCCTATTACCCATAATTCTTTGATTATCAATCATTCGATCAATTAGAAGTTCTGGTACATCTGTTTTACTCGGAACTTCTACCTGGTCAATTAATCCATCATGCCTTACTCCCATAATATCAGGTCTTCTATTAGGTCTTGCTCCTGAAATTTCATTACTCAATCCTTTATTAACATATATTTTGCTATAATTACCACTATCCTTCATACTCTCTACCTCTTCTAAAATAGTCTCCCAATGACCTTCAGTTCCATTTGTATGAGGTTTACTAGGTAATATTATTTCTGTATCACTCCCACTCGGATTCGCACACTTATTATGCACCAGCACATCCCCATTCCCTACATAATAGGTATGGTAATCCGCCACCTCAAAGTTATAGACTGTGACTGCCTCTTCCAGCCATTCCACCCTTATCCCTGTTATGGTCTCCCTGCCGCCATCCAGACACTTAAGCTCATAGCCTTCCTCTAAGCATCCCGCCTGTACAAACCCAATCCCTTCCACATAAAACGGATGCAGCTCCGTGGTTACTATCTCTTCCCTGTCAGTCTCCACATGGATCAATTTATCCGTCTCACTGACAAAGACCTCCTCTACCTCCTTTAATCCCTTCTCGCCTGTCTCCTCATCATAAGCCCAGACCTTATCCCCGGCTTCCACTTCCTCAATGGCCCTCTGTCCATCTTCCGTGGAAACCAGTGTTCCTGCCACAAAGCAGTGGGGTTCTCCCGTTATTCCTGTCAGAACCTTACAGCCTACGCCGTCGGAACCCATCAGCTTATACAGGCCTCTTCCGCTGCTTATTGCCGCTCCTGTAGACAGGACCGCACCCGTAGCTGCCAGTCCCAGGTTGATGATCTCTTCTGCTCCCAATTCTCCCGCCTGGTATGCATCATAAGCGTCCACCGCAGCATAATACGTATCAATGCCGCTCATGGTCGCCTGGGCCGTGTGGGATACAAGCTTCGTTCCCAGCGTCAGGTATTTTGCCACCGTTTCCGCTTTATTGAGATATTTCGTTCCTGTCGCAACAGCCTTGATCGTCCCGCCTGCAAAGCTTCCAAGCATAGGCAGTGCCGATAACAGGCATACACCCGCCATAAAGTCATTGCCTTCCGCCTTATACCACATGGCGTTGATAAGGTCAGCTCCATCCCAGAATATTCCCACTACGTCCAGCAGGGCATGTCCGATGGTGGACCAGTCAAGGTTTAAAAATCCTAAGGGACAAAGACCAAAGGGGTCGGTACTGCTCACGGGATTTCCCTGTACGTAGCTGTAGCGGTTTAAGCTCTGGCTGTTTGTGATATCCCCCGTTAAAATATCCCGGTTGATAAAGCGTTTGATATCCGTATTGTAATACCGCGCCCTCATATGGTACAGGCCGTTTCCGTCTGTGGTTACCCCGAGCTGTCCGTTATATAAGAAGCGGATCCCGGTTTCCGATACTGCGCCGGAGATCATGGAAGATGTTATCTTCCCGTCTTCCCCTTTCACAAGACTGTTGCCTGTGCCGTCAGTAATGCCTGTCAGTTCCCCGTAGGCGCTGTAAGCAAACCTTAAACGGACTTCCCCGTCACTTCCCGTGAGGGCTGCCGTGGAACCCAGGTGGTCATAGTGGTAGTACAGCCAGCCGTTCTTTCCTTCTTCCCCGATGAGACCGAGTCCATAAACATAAGAAGTTGTATTTACTAAGCTGCCGGCAGATCCTGAATCTCCTGCCCCTGCACTGAGAACGGCAGATTCCTTTTCAAATACCTTAACCTCCAGCACCTGGCTGTAAGTGCTTTCGGTATCTGTTACATATTCTTCCCTTCTTCCTTCCGTTTCCACTGCAGTGCGGGTATTCTCCGCATCATATTCATAACGGGTCGTCTTCCCGTCCGCCGCAGTTACGCTTATGAGCCTGTTGCGGCAGTCGTAGGCATAGTCCGCCATCTGCCCCTGTAAAGGCCCGTGGAGCATGTTGCCGTCTGCATCATAGGTCACGGTTTCCCCGTTATAGCCGGTAAGGCGGTTGTCCTCATCATAGGTCATGACCGCACCGGCAGTTATTCCCGGGATTCCGTTATCCTTTCCTTCAATGGATGTGATATTGCCACGTCCGTCATAGCCATAAGTATAATGGCTGATCTCCTCCCCGGCGGCGGTAACATCCAGGGTGTCCGTAAGATACCCCGCCTTGTTATAAGTACGGGTTTCCACGCTTCCGTCGGGACGGGTGGTCTTTAGGAGCCTGCCGTTGCCGTCATATTCATAGGAGGTAACATTTCCTTCCCAATCGGTAACGGTCTTTAGGTTTCCGTTCTTATAGTAGCTGTAGCGGACGATCTCCCCGCCGGGATAGGTCAGGCTGATACGGTTCCCAAGCTCGTCATAACCGTACTTTACCGTATTCCCGCGGCAGTCCGTCATGCTTGTTACCCTGTTCAGGGCGTCGTAGGTACGGCTGATGGTCTCTTTGTTCCCTTCCCCGTCTTCTTCCGTAACTCTCAGCACGTTTCCGTTGTTATCATAGGTATAGGTAATGGTCCCGGCTTCATCCTTCTTTTCGGTAAGCCTTCCTGCTTTATCATAGGTATATGCCGCTTTCTGTCCCCTTGCGTTTTCCTCTCCTGCAAGGAGCCCCTGTGCATTATAGGTATAGCTCTCCTGATTTCCCAGGGCAGAAATGACTGAGGTAATGCGGTTTCTTTCATCATAGGTATAACGGGTGGTCCCTCCCATGGCGTCCGTTACGGATATGATATTCCCATATGCATCATACTCCTGAGTCGTGGTGCCCGATATGGGATCGGTGGTCTTTGTAAGGCGCAGATTCTCATCATATTCATAGGCATAGGAAGTCTCCTCTTCCCCGTTTAAGCATTTCGCCACGGCAAGGAGGTTTCCCGCACGGTCATAGGCATAGCCCGTGGCCGTCCCTTCTCCGTCCGTAGTGGAGGTCAGGTTGCCTGTTTTATCATAAGTATTGGCGGCCACCGGATTTCCAAGGGCGTCCGTCACGGTCAGCACATTTCCGAACACATCGTAGGTATAGCGGGTGGTGCTGCCTTCCTCATCGGTCACGGCCGTTACCCTTCCTGCTTTGTCGTAGGTATAGCCTGCGCTGATCCTGCCCGCATCTGTTTCCTGTGTAATGCGGATGAGCCTGTCAGCTTTATCATACTCCATTTCCGTCGTCTGGGAAAGGGCATTTACCATGCGGATGCAGTTTCCGTTGCCGTCGTATTCATAGGTGGTGGGATTTCCGTTAGGGTCGGTAGTTTTAGTCATCCTTCCCTGGGTGTCATATTCATAGCGGGTGGTATTTCCTAATGCGTCCCTCTCGCTTATTAAGCGGTCCATGCCGTCATAGGCATAGCTCATGCCCACGCCGTCCTTATCCGTGACCTGGATGCAGTTCCATCTCTTGTCATAGGTATAAAGGAGCCATGTTCCGTCCTCATTGGTCTGTTTCCTGATCTTCCCGTTAGGATAATACTCAAAAGTTACCGTCCTGTCATTTAAGGAAACGGAGGTATTATTCCCAAGCATGTCGTAGGTATAGGCATGGATGGTCCCGTCCGGGTCCTTCTGTCCGGTCTGGCGGTAGGCTGCGTCATAGGCATAGGTATCCGTTGTCCCTGCGGGATAGGTCACGGATAAAATATGTCCTTCATTGTCATAGACATAGGTCGTAACCCCGCCCTCCGGGTCGGTCTCGCTTTTTAAAAGTCCTGATTCATAGTAAGTATAAGACGACGTCTGTACCTGTGTGCCCGCCTCGTCCCGTCTTGTTTTACTAAGCTGCCTGCCGCACTTATCATAAGTATATTCCGTGATACAGCCTGCCTCATCGGTCTCGCTCATAAGCCATCCATCGGCGTTATAGACATAAGTCTTTACCCCGCCGCAGGCGTCCGTGGCGCGGGATAGGTTCCCGTATTCATCATACTCCAGGGTGCTCCTGTTGCCGTTATAGTCCGTAACGGCTGCAATGCGCCCTTTATCATCATATTCATAGTACATGGCGCCGCAGTCCGTTTTGCTCTCGCTTACCACACGGCTGAAAGCATCGTAGGTATAAGACGTTACCGCCCCGGAAGGCTCCGTGATCTTCGTGATGTTTCCCTTTGCATCATAGGAATAGTGCGCCATGCTGCCGTCCGCTCCTGTCAGGATGGTCATGTTGCCCGACTCATCATAGTGATAGCGGGTCACGTTCCCCGCCGTGTCATAGACTACGGTGGTCCTTTTCTCTTCATCATATTCATAGGCGGTGTTGTTATGGTAATGGTCCCAGATATCTAAAAGGTTCCCCTGCCTGTCATAAAGGTAGGTGGTTTTACTTCCCGCACCGTTTATTTCTTCTATGCGGTTTCCCCTGCCATCGTTTGTAAGGCTGGTGGTATTCCCGTTGTGGTCTGTTATGGTGATCCTCGTGTTGTTTCCCACCGTCTCATAGGAAAGCCTTGCGGCAGGACCTTTCCCCGCTTCCTCCTGTGAAATGACCCGTCCTTCCTCATCATAGGCGTTGGAGACATAGGCGCAGCCTTCCCCGTCATAGGCTTTTATCATCCTGTGGGCGGGATCGTATTCGTAACGGGCTGTGTTCCCCATGGGGTCTGTATAGGAAGAAAGGTTCCCCTCCCCGTCATAGGTAAGGGCGCTCATCCTGCCGTGGTCGTCCCTTACGGTGGTAATGAATCCTTCGTCGTTATAAGTAACATAAAGGCTTTCCTTCGATACGTTCTCCGTAACGGTCATGGTCTTATCTCCGTAAAGGAGGGAAACCGTCCGCTCATCGGTGTCCTTTAATTCCACGATCCGGCCTTCCGTATCAAAGGTCAGTTCTCCGCCTTCTTCGCCCATATGGAGAATGTAGCCCTCTTCCTTTTTCTCAATGCGGTAGCCTTCCATATCCGTGGTAACGGGCAGGAAATCCCCGTAATAGGCTGCGGTGTCGGAAAGGATGACCTTGTCCCCGTCCCAGGTTCCCGTGGCTTTGTTTTCCGCCGCATCCGTACTTAAAAATGTGGTCTGTGAATAAGGGGTCATATGCAGCACCAGGCTGTTCCCCCTGTCTTCAATGGATTGTTCATAGCTGTGGGCAAAGCCGTAGCCGCAGCTTCCCTTTTCTCCTGCCAGCATGGAGTTGTAGGACAGATCCATGGATATGGTGTCCCCGCCTCCGATCGACAGCAGTGTCATTTCCTGTGTGAAAGCGCCTGTAACGGTATCTATGGGGTCTCCGTAGTATCCGGCAAAGGGGTCTAATGCCACTGTGGCCTTGCTTTTGGAATAGTGGCTGGCAATGGGCAGCGTCGTTACTTTCACGCCCAGGTTTTCCCCTTCCAGGATTTGTGTAAGGGAACCAACCAATTGAAAATACACCTCGTCCGGATCCCCTGAAGCCCCTAATGGTGCCCCACAATAAGTTCCGTACAGAGTGTCTCCCGGCGCAAATACGCCCACTTCAATGGCGTCCCCCTGGTACATGACAGGAGCCGTCCTGCATTTTGCAGCTGCGGCGGAACGGTAAGTCATGCCACTCATATTCTTGATCCTGTTTGTTACCTCTCCCGTCTCAGGATCCAAAATGAGGGTTTCCTGCACAACCTGGGGCTGTATGTATTCTCCCAAGGTCGTGGTCAGATTATAAAACGTCCTGTCCGATTCATTGACGATCTTATACTGTACATAATAGGATTCCCCGATATAATAGGCGTTTTCAGGCATTACATAGATATGAAGTCCCTTACCGCCTTCCACTTCAAACTCGCTCTCCACTTCAAAATCTGCGTCCAGATTGGCTTCAAAGGGCATAAGGACCCCGTGGAAGGACGCCTTTAGAGTATACTCGCCCGTCACATCTCCCTTTACTACCCAGTTAGCGGTCCGGCTTGTTCCTCCCTTTATATCTTCCATAGGCTGGCTCAAAGTCTGCCCCGTTTTTGTGGCCGCCAAGGAAACGCCTTCGGGCAGGGAAAGATCCGCCACAGCATGCTCGATATCAAAGCCCTCTCCAGAATGATTGGTAATGGTCAGGTTTACCCCATACATTTCCTTCAGCCAGGAAACGGACTGGGTTACCTGCAAAATAGCGATAGTAGGCACATATTTTTCTTTGTCAGGATCAATTATCTCTTCCTTGGGCTGTATCAGGGAAATATTTAGCACACCGTTATATTTTCTGTTTTCCACTTCATATACTATGAGGGGTTTTCTTCTACCGGCCAGCATATTTCCCACATACTCTACCACGACAGGAATGGGACTTTCCCTAAAAATAAAGGTGCTCTTAAAGGTAAAGGTATGGAAATTCTCAGGGGCCGACAGATCCACGCCCGCCTCGACCAGTTCCTGCAGTTCCATCCTGTGAACCTCAAGTTCCCCGGTCATGACCTCGCCCTTTTCCAGCCCCAGCACAGCCGTATTGCTGCTGCCGCTGTCAATTCTGAAGGTGGATTCCTTGGGAAGATATTCTTCCGCATAGGCCGCATACTGGTAAATACCTTCCTTTGCCGCAACGCGCACCCGTCCGCTGCCGTCGGCCCGTAAGTTTAAAATATCCTCGTCGCTGTTTCCGATCCGGGTATACACATAAGCATAGGGCAGGGGATTACCGCTTTCATCCGTTATGGTTATGGTAATCATTCCGTTATTATCCTTATCCCGGATGATCACATTTGTGGTCGTCTTATCCTGATTTCCCCATGCGTCGGAAACTGTCAGGGTAACCGTATAGGTTCCCGGCTTTTCATAGATATGGGTGGGCCTTGTTCCCTTTTTGCCGCTTCCGTCCCCGAAGTCCCATTCATAGGTAACGATCCTTACATTGTCAAAGGATGCGGTTCCGTCAAATCCAAGCTCCAGCCCGGAAACGCCCATGATATTTTCCGGCAAAACAGCTTCCGGCGCAATGGTATCGATGCTGTTTCCATAGGAGGAAGCCTTATTGCTTTCGCTGTCATTCCCGTAAATGTCACAGGCTGCCACCTTATAGGTGTACATCGTATCCGGTTCCACCGTCATATCGATAAAAGCATTCTCCTCCGTAGTCTGGATGCAGACATAATGATTAGACCCTGCTTCCGCACGGTATATTTTATAAATATCAAAGTCCTCTTCCCCGTTTTCACTCCATGACAATTCCACCCGGAAGCTTCCGCTGTCTGCCTCAAGCTTTGGAGAAGCAGGCGCAGTCAAATCAAAGTCATATTCACTGTATACATATTCGCTGACATTCCCCGCTTTATCTGCGGCTTTTGCCCGCACTTCATAAACGCAGCCCTCCTTTAAGCCTTCCGTATTCCATTCCATCTGGCTGTAGATGTACCGCTCCGTCCCTTCCGTCCGGCCGATCTCCCTCCACAGCTCTTCCGTATCCTTTTCCCTGTATTCCGCCACAACCGCGGAAAGAGCCGCATTATCCTTTGCAAAGATTTTTAAGGTTACGTTGCTGCCCTGTCTGCTTCCCTTTTCCGGGGATATTCCCGTTACAACGGGAGCCTCCTCGTCCCGCAGCGCCATGCCGCTTACAGGGTCTGATTTTTCCCCTTCATTTCCCGCGGTGTCAATTGCGCTGATCCGGTAAGTAAAGGAATCTCCCGCCTCCAGGTCCACATCATAATAATCCTTTGTCCTGCAGTCCTTCTGAATAGGGCGGTAAACGCCGTCGTTCCCTGCACGGTAAATGATAAATGCCTGAATATCATCATCAAGGGGTTCATTCCAAGATAAATGAATAAATCCTTCTCCGCCTTCGGCAGAGGCTCCGGTTATTTTGTCCGGCGGCGTATGGTCTATGACATAAGTGCATATGATTTCCTCTCCCTCTGCTAATACATTGGCGTTTCCCGCCTCGTCCATGGCTTCAAATTTAACATAAACTTCTCCCTCGGGAAGAGCGGAAATATCCCATTCATAAGAGAATGTTTCTTCTTTTCCTCCCTGTCCGTCCCGGCTTGCCAATACCGTATAATTTTCTTTATCCAGGGAATAGGAAAACGTTCCGCTCCCTACCGCCGCATTATCCAAAACCTTCATCTTCAGGGACAATTTTTCCCCGAAACGCCCCGGTGCAGGCTCAATGGAACGGATGGAAGGCGCAATGGCGTCCTCTGTGGTCCGCACCTTTATCATATCCGACGCCTCTCCTCTGTTTCCCAAAACATCATAGCCCACAACCCGGAAGGTATATTCCGTACCGGGCTTTAAATTTTCCACGTTGGCTCCCAGCTTATCCGTTACCCTGGCAACCTGTACGAAGTTTCCGTCAATGAGCTGCTCCACGGCAAAATAGCCGAAATCTTCCTCGGTCACATCTTCCCATGTCAGCTGCACTGCCGTACTTGTGGAAGAAACCTCTCCCAGGATGATCTTTCCGATGCCGCTGTTATCCACCTGATAAAAGCGGATGAATTCCTTTTCGTTCATATTTCCGGACGTATCCGAGACTTCCGCCTTTAATTCATAATTTCCGTCCGGGTACTCCAGGGTATTCCACGTAATATGACAGCCGGCTTCCGCACCTTTATCCGACACATCCGCCCATCCCAGCAGACTCCATTCATCCTCCCCCTGGCTTCTGATATACAAACGAAGCTCCGAAAGCCCTCTGTTATCTATACCTGACACATGTATCAGTTTTTGCCCGCTGACCTTTCCCCCCGAAGGAGAAAGAGATAGTATCCGTGGAACTTCCTGATCCTGTCCCACGGTGGCGCTGACTCTCTCGGACAAAACGCTTTTCTGGTCAAAAGCATCATAAGCACGGACATGGTAAATATAGACCTTCCCCGTCTCTACATCCCTGTCCGTCCATGCGGTAATATCCCCGTTTTCAATATCAGCCGCTATGATATATTTTCCGGTCCCTTCTTCCATGCGGTAAACCAGATATCCCTTGGTATCCGCAGACAGACAGCGGTCCCATTTTACCCTTAATGTGCCGCCTTCATCGGAAACCTTAATGCCCGTTACCTGTTCGGGCGCTTTCCTGTCCAGATAATAGGTTACCACCTGTTCCCTGCTATTTCCGTCCTCATCCGTTACCCGGAATCTTACGTCCACATCCCCGTCTTTTGCCAGGGCAGTCAGATCCCATTCCGTTTCCGCATAAAGAGTTGTATCGTTTAATCGGCTCTGACCCAGGGAAACCTTTGTTACGGCCTTCCAGATATCCTTATCTCCGTCATAAAAGGCAATATCCACCCTGTTTCCCGTACTGCTGCCTGCATCCTTAAAGGTAACCCGCAGGGTCACGCTTTCTCCGCCTATGCTTTCATAATCTTCCGGCGTTACGGAAAGTATTTTAGGCATACTGACGGCGCCGTCCACCCCTTCACAGCGCGGGGATTCATTTCCTGCTCCGTCAACGGCTGTAACAGTGTATGTATACAATGTGTTTTCTGCCAATCCGCAGTCTTTATATTCTGTAGCTTCAATTCCTTCTGCCATCAGTTCGCCGTTCCGGTAAACGTTATATCCACAGACCTTGGAATCATCCGCTGCAGGATTCCAGGAAAGGGTAATGGCCGAGCCGGTCCTTCCCGACACCGCAAGTCCGGGTACAACAGAAGGCGGCGTTACATCCGTCAGGGTTTTACCCCTGCATTCCGGGGAAACCTTCGCCGTATTTCCATTTGCATCCACGGCATAAACCTTATAAACATATTCCCGATCCGCTTCCAGCCTGCCGTCTGTATAGGTCGTCTGCTCCGTCATGGCTGCCTGTCTGCCGTCCCGATAGATTTTGTAGCCCGCAATTTCCCCTAAAGAAGCCGCACCTTCATAGCTTATGGTTATGGAATTGACCGTCTGTCCCGTTACCTGTAAAGAAGTAACCGGTCCCGGCCTTTGCAGCTCATCCCCTTCATAAATAACCTCGTCCGCGATCTGCTCCGGCGGCACAACAAAAACATAGCCCTCTGCAAAAGGCTGTTTCAGTATCAGTTTGTGAAACCTGCTGCCGTCGCTGCCCGAAAAATCAATATTCTGGGGGATAAGGCCTCCGTCCCCGCCTTCCTTTCCGGAAAGGACGGTTACATGCTCTCCCCCTGCCGCGAACCTTGCGCCTGAAGCTTTTGTGAAGTCTCCCTCCACCTGCAATATGCCTGCGCTCATAATGCTGCCTGCTGCCGAAGAATACTTCATATCCCCGCCCACTGCCATGACATCCAGGGCATTTTCCATGATCAGGCTGCCCGTCTTACCCACAATGAAATCTCCGCCTATGGAAACGTTGTGTCCGTCCAGATTAAAAGTGTTTTCTATGTACAGACTGCCTCCGATCTCCAGATCCCGGGCAAGGGTTTCCGCTTTTGTGATTTTTAAGTTGCCGCCAAATACGCTGTCCTCCAATACATCCGCCCCGGCGGTAACAATACAGCCCTGTCCATAAGCCTTTTTATTCGGATCGGAAAGGCTTTCCTCCACCTGCACATCCGTTAAAAAGAAAACGCCCTCCCCGGAAGTATTCTCTATGACAAGATTTTGGATTTTAAAATCCTGCGCTCCCGCCACACTTTGCTTTGCACTTCCGTTCAGATATACCGTACTGGTGCCGCCGGCAATAAAAGCTTCTTTTCCAAGCTGCCCCAGATCGCCGCCTATAGAAATCCTTCCGCCCGTAATCCAGCCGTCCATGGCATTAAGGGATTCCCCTTCGCCTTTTCCCGTCACTTTCGAGGGCTCAACAATGCAGCTTCCATTTATGACAATGGTGTCATCATCAGAACTCATAAGGAGTTTTCCGTATCCCGCACCGTAAACTATCGTTCCATCCATTTCTTCCCGCCATTGGAGCCTGTAGTTTTTCTGTACCTCCAGGGTTCCGCCGTTTATTTCGACTGTTCCCCCTGCATGTAAGAAATCGCCCTTAATGGTCAGCTTATGACCGTTTAAGTCAAGAACGCCGTCCGTTAAAATAAAATCTTCCCCGATTACCATATCCCTGTTTAAGGTAAAGCCGCTGTTACCCTGAAGGTTTCCGTAATTTAATTTGCAGCCGTTGGAGATCAGGATATCGTAGTTGAGGGTGGGTCTTGCCGTCCAGACGCCCTCCATGCCGTAATTCTTAAGCTCTAATATATGGAACCTGGCATTATCCGCCATGGTAATCGTCTGCTTTTCATCTCCCGACAAAATGACCCTATGGGTTCCTGATGCGGAAAATAGTGAATTTGTTGTAAAATCGCCTTTTACCTCTAAAGTGCCTGCGCTTATAAAACTGCGTATCGCATAGTAATCAAAGTTGCCGTTTACCAATATATGATCTTCATCATTTCTCATATCAAGGTAGACCGTCCCATAATTACTTGTGCGCTGAAAAGACAGGTCCCCGCCGACGATCAGTTCCCCTTTATTCATTGTAATCGTACTGTTATTTGCAATTACATCCCCCTCAACCGTTAACCGGCAGGAAGAAACCTTTAAAGTCAGGCCCACATACAAATTTCCCTTTACAACAAAATCCCTCGTCCACTCCAGATTTCTTACACTGATATCTCCCCGGTATACATTGCCGGAAAAGGTTGTAGTCCTATCAACAATCAGTCTTCCCTTAACTTCTATGTCACTTGTAATATCTATATTGCCCTTTACTACTACAGCCGTTTCTAAAATCAAACCTGCTGCATTATCAACCTTTAAATTTTGAATACAGTTAAGGGGACCATTTCCTTCAAAACTGATTTTTTGAACAGTATTCCCCGTTAAATACATCGTATGGCTTCCCGATGCTGCAAAATTATCCGTAGACGACTGGCAAAAATCATAAAAGTCCCCTTTTAGTTCAATGGTTCCCTCTGTCAAAAGTCCGGATAATGACTGACTTGTCTGCACATACATGCCGCCTTTTATCCAAATATAATCCGACATATCCGTCATTTTCAAAATGCCGGCAGAATTTTCGTAATTGTAATTTCCCGCTTCTCCCTTTCTCATCTGCATGCGGTAATCGCCGTCTACCAAAAGCCTGCCGCCATGGATAAAAATTTCTCCGTTAGCGTGAATCAGATCGCCCTTTACAGTCAGGGTATATCCGTTTAAATCCAGAACATCATCCACTAATACGAAATCGCCCTCTATTACCGTATCTTCGGTAAGGGTCCAGCCAAATTCTCCCTCCATACTGCCGTAAGTAAATCTGCACCCGTTTCTGATCAGAATATCTTTTACAACTGCATCTTCTGCATAAACGCCTTCTTCACTATCATTTTGCAGCTCCAGGATATGGAATCTTGAATCAGCCGTCATCCTTATCTTCTGCAATTCCGTTCCCGAAAGCAGCACTCTGTGTTCCGCCGTTGCACAGAATTTTGTCTCGCAATTAAAATCCCCCTTTACCTCCAGGGTTCCTGCGGTAATATAATCACGGCTTTTTAAAGGATTTGCCCGATATATAAAATCTCCGCCCACCGCTATATAATCGGAAGCATTTTTCATCTTCAAGCCGTAATCATCCGCACTGCTGCCTTCTATGATCAAGTTCTTTTCTACTGTCAGCCTTCCTGATTCCATTTGCAGCCGGGGCAGCATGGATACATTTCCCTTTACAGTCAGATGCGATGATATAGAAAGGGTTTTTTTATTGCAGTTTAGGTTTCCGTCTATAACAAGATCTTTATAATTTGAAAACGGCGACAAGAGTGTTATATCTCCGCAATAATATCCCGTTTCAAATCTGGTACTGCTCCCGATCCTGATGCTTCCCGCAACAAGAGGTTTTACTTCTGCTTCCTTTTCCACGATACAGCCCGCTACAAAAGGCTCTCCTATAAATATCAGATCCGGCTCATTCCCGCTTTCTTCTGCATCTGCTTCCGTTCCTTCATTTGAATTTTCGCCCGTCCCGGATGCCGTCTCTCCGTCTGCTTCCGTTTCCTCATTTGCATTTCTGCCCGTCCCGGACGCCGTTTCTCCCTCCGTCCCATGGTACATATCCAGGTCGATTTCCAGATTTGCAAACCGGGAACCGTTATATGGTGGATCATAAACCAAACTCACTGTTTTTCCCGGTGCTCCCGTAAGGTATACTTTATGGTTCTGCAGCGCATGAAAACTATAATTGCTTTTGGTATTCAGCTGTGTAAAATTTCCCCGAACCTCTAAAACCCCGTCCAAAAGCAGTCCTGCATGGTTCTTATCGGAATCCGTCACAAAGTCTCCAAACACCTGCACATAATCACGGCTGTCGGTCATGGTCAGGGTCCCTGTGCTGTAGGTATATTCATAATCTGCCCCTTCTCCCGAAGCGCTGCCTTCCACTGCCGTCCGCGTCTGGATCCTGTAATCCCCTTCCGTTATGAGTTTCCCCCCGTTAATGGCCATACTGCCGCCGGGCTGTATACAATCCCCGTGAACGGTCAGGGTATATCCGTTGAGATTCAGTTCCCCCTGCATCAAAAACAGATTTCCCGTTTCCATATCAGCCTCTAAGGTAAGATCCTCCGTAACGGTCATATCTTCAAATTCCATGACACGACTGTCAGGACTTTCTTCCCCCTGTGCCTGCGAATTTCCGTCTGTCATCGCATCTGCTTGTCCGTTCTCCTGCCCATTCGTTTGAACGCCTTCTGGAACATCCTGCTGCATATCCGTAAAATTTCCGCTGACGGATGCGGGCACACTTTCCGCCGTGCCTTCTACACCCTTTTGTCCCGCCTCCGGCATCGCCGCACCAAAAGCCTGTACATAGTCCCCGAAAGGCAGGCAGCAGATTACCAGCATTAAAGCCAGAATCCTTTTCCAAACTCCCGCCGTTTTTCTTTTGTTTACCTTTATTGCTCCCATTTTGCCCCTCATTTTCTTTCATTTATCTTTCGTTTTCAGTAGATTTCTTTTTCTTCCAGATAAAAATCCCTCCGGAAACAGCCGCTATCAAAACAACCAGCGCCGTCAAAGCCTTTGCAATGACTGCCCCTCTCCCGCCAGAGTTCTCAGAAACGCCTTCCGCCTTTTCGTCTCCGACGCCGCTTTCAAAACCGTTTCCTCCGGTTCCTTCCCGGCTGTCTTCCGACGGGTCTTTTATCCCGTTTTCCCCATAATCTTCCGAAACATTTTCCTGACCGCTATCACTCTTGCCGTTTTCGCCCTTTCCAATGTCTTCCGGGTTGCGTTCCCCGTCATGATTTCCGCCGTTTCCTAAGTCTGCTCCTCCTTGTCCTCCTGCATTATTATTCTGATTTCCGCCGGAATTTTGGTCAGAACCTTCATCCGGCTTTTTATTTTCTGTATCATTACCGTCTTTTACCTCTACATCCAGCAAATTTCCATTGGCATCGTAGCTGTAGTAAATAACCGTTCCGTCATCATGCCTTTCCTCCGTCAAACGGTTTAAATCATCATACTCGTACTCCGTCTCCGCAGACACTGCCACGGCTGACGTGCCCAGGGCAATGCAAAAAGCAATGCCGAGTCCCCCAATGCCTGTCAGCACTTTTAAAACTTTCTTCTTCATCTCTTTTCTCCTTTGTAAAAATTTCCAGTTCCTGCCATTCTAGCATAAAAAAAACACCCGTAGTTACCGTATATGGTAAAAACGGGTGTTTTTTTATTAAAATCTGATTTATTTTTTTATAATGGATCTTTTTCCCTTTAATTTAGCCCGAGATCATCATTTTGATCTCATTTTCCATGGTCCTGAGTTCTGCCGAAATATCCCGGAACCTTTTTTGCTTTTCCGGTCCGATCCCTTCCTCCTTGTAACAGATCCTGTGCTCCATGCTCGCCCATAGGTCCATCGCCATGGTCCGAAGCTGGATCTCCACAGGATAATATTCCATTCCGTCCGTATGGTACACGGGCATTCCGATGATCAGATGATAGCTCATATAGCCGTTTGGCTTGGGGTTTTTTATATAGTCCTTTTCAATGAGCATCAATATATCCGATTGTTTTTTGATCAGGGAAACCACCGAATAAATGTCCTCTTCAAAATAGCAGATGATCCTGACTCCTGCAATGTCCGTCAGGCTTTCCCTGGCTTCCTCCGCAGACACGGGTAAATTTCTCTTGATCAGCTTCTTTTCAATGCTTTTTTTGTGCTTGATCCGGTTCTGAATGTGATGAATCGGATAATTTTTGTATTTTAGCCGGTAATCCTGGTTTAACGTATTCAACCGGACCAGCAGATTTGCCGTAGCGTCCTCATAAGGAATGACAAGCATGTCATAATCTCCGTCAGGGATATTTAATGGAATCAGTTCCGCCCCCGTACTGTTTTCCTGCTCTTCCTCCACTTTAAATACCTCGTTTCTTTTCCTGATAAGACGATTTTACCACTAAATTTTGTCAGAAGTATGGACGAATCCTAAAAGGTTTCTTAAAAAGGTATTAAAAATAGGTAATATACAGTTTACCTTTCTGTCTGGTGCTTTGATAAAACAGCAGCTCCCTCCCCTTATCCGGCGTCCAAATAATCCCGCCTTCATATTCCCTGCATACCTCGCAGATATCCTCCCGGCAGTCAAAGCTTTTCTTCTCGACCCGGACGCCCGACGTATATATTTCCACATCGCCGCTTTTATTCATAAAAAGGCGGTCCCCGTTTCTCATACGGTAGCTTTGTCCGGTTCCCAGCCTTATTTTATATCCCATCCTGCTGTTTGCAATCAAAACCACAGGAGCCGGATTAATTTCCCTTTTCAAGTATTCTTCCGCAGGCAGGCTGTCATAAATATAGCTTACCGCAGGAACCTCTTTATCCCAAAGGATATTTCCGCTTCCTTCCCATATGTATTCCATTTCCCACACTCCCTCTCCCGCATGGAGCATGATGCTCTCGTCCGCCTCTTTTTCTTTTGTCCCGCAGCCAAATAGACATCCGACACAGAACCATATGATAAATACACTGCAAATCCCTTTTCTTTTCACAAAACCATCCTCTTATGTACTCAATATATTTTTTCTTTTTTATAAACATTTTAAAACATTTTGTTTTATAAATCAATATAACAATTTGTTTTAAGCATAATAATTCTTAGGGTGTGATATTATGTATGAACGTATTCGGAATTTAAGGGAAGATATGGATTTAAGACAGGCCGATGTGGCGGAATATTTAAACTGTTCCCAGGTCGCATATTCCTACTATGAGATTGGGGCAAGGGATATTCCCACCGACGTTTTGATCAAGCTGGCAAAATATTTTCATTGCTCCACAGACTACCTTTTGGGCCTTTCCGACATTAAAGATCCTTATCAAAAATAACATGCTTCGGCCTTTTATACTCCGTCATTTGGTAAGCGCCAACCGTCTAAACTGCCGGCGATTTCAAACCGTTCAATCTGCCGGCTTGACATATGATTTCTATTGTGCTATTTTAAACATACCGTCGGTACGTATTAATCAAAGCCCCTGCTTCCTACAGCGGGGCGGCAAACTTGAAACGCCTGGGAAGAGGATCCCTTACCGGGCAGAAGCACTTGACTTTCGGAGGCATATATGGCAAGGAATAAACATCCCGAAGAAACGGTCAGCTTAATACTGGATGTGTCCTACCGCCTTTTCATGGAAAAAGGCTACGAACGCACCTCCATTCAGGATATCATTGATAACCTGGGGGGACTCAGCAAGGGGGCCATCTATCATCATTTTAAGTCAAAAGAAGATATCCTTGTGGCAGTTACGGACAGGATGACCTCCCAATCCAACAACATACTGGCGTATATCCGGGACCAGAAGGATTTAAACGGACAGGAAAAGCTGAAGAAAATCTTTAAGGATTCTATTATGAGGCCGGTCCAGGATGAGATCTTTACCGTAGCTCCCGATCTTCATGATAATCCCAGGCTTCTTTTCAGTATTCTCCGTGAGACCATGGATGAAGCCGCGCCCAATTATATTTTACCCATTATCATGCAAGGCATCGGGGACGGCTCCATTCAGACGGAACATCCTAAGGCATTGGCGGAATTGATCATGCTGACCGCAAACATCTGGATGAATCCCATGATCTTTGACAATACCCCCGAAGAAGCCTATGAAAAATTCATGATATTCGGACAGATGATGAAAGGCTTCGGACTGGATGTTTTAGATGATGAATTGCTTAAAAGATTACAGGAACTGGCTGTCCTTTATCAAAAGAACAAATAGCGTAAGGCAAGAACGACATGATACCGGCTTGCGTTTTTATGAAAAAAGCGCAAGCATATATTTTAACCTTTTACATACCGTCGTTCGGTATCAAAAAAAATAAAAACTGTGGACAAAAAACTGATTTACAAATATTATCTATAGAAAATCGGAGGTATAAAAATGAATCAGACAAAAAAATTATTTACAAAAGACTTTACCCTGGTGGTCATAGGCCAGATCATTTCCCTTTTCGGCAATGCCGCCATCCGTTTTGCGCTCCCCCTTTATTTATTAAACGTGACCGGCTCCCCCGCCCTTTACGGAACAGTAACCGCATGCGCCATCATTCCCTCCATCCTTCTGACTCCCATAGGAGGGATCATTGCAGACAGAGTCAATAAAAGAAATATCATGGTCGCCCTGGATTTTTTTACCACCCTTATCGTCCTGACCTTTTCAGCGCTTATGGGCTCCTTAAACCTCATTGCCCTGCTCATAACCGTCCTGATGCTTTTGTACGGCATTGCCGGAGCCTACCAGCCCTCGGTACAGGCCAGTATTCCCGTTCTGGTAAACAAAGAAAACTTTATGGCCGCCAATTCGGTCATTAACACCATAAGCTCCTTTTCCTCCCTGGCCGGTCCGGTTTTAGGGGGCATCCTGTACAGTACATATGGTCTCTATCCCGTACTCTATGTATGTGCAGCCTGCTTTTTCATTTCCGCCCTGATGGAAATATTTATTAAAATACCTTATGAAAAACAGCCCCGTGAAGCAAGCCTTCCCCGGATCCTCAAAAAGGATTTTTCCGAAAGCTTTGCCTTTATCAAAAAAGAAAAGCCCTTTATCGGGAAAACCCTCCTTACCATTTGCGGCATCAACCTGTTTTTATCCTCCATGATCCTAGTAGGACTCCCCTATCTCATAACAGAAGTCCTGGACTTTCCCTACGCCCTTTCCAACCGTCTCTACGGCTATGCTTCCGGCGCTTTGGCTGCCGGCGGACTTTTCGGCGGAATCGGCGCAGGTATCTTTTCAAAAAAGCTTTCCTTAAGAAATTCCGGAAACCTGCTCATAACCTGTACCCTCTTCATCTTTCCCATGGGCGCTTCCATCTTCTTTATTGCCTCCCCCATGATAAACTACGGGATCATTACCCTCTGCTGCTTTCTGATCATGATATTCTCTACCCTGTTTACCGTGCAGATGCTGACCCTGGTCCAGACCGAGACCCCCTCTCATCTGATCGGAAAAGTCATCGCCCTGATCTTTACCCTCTCCACCTGTGCCCAGCCCTTAGGAAACGCCCTCTACGGCATCCTCTTCGACCTGTTCCCCGGAAGGGAATACCTGGTAATCCTCTTCTCGGGAATTACCTCCCTTACGATCGCGGTCCGTGCCCAAACGCTATTCAAATCCCTCGTCCCCGCCCATCTTTCCCCTGTCCGGAATTCTATGCCTTCTAAATCCGAATAATAATTACACATTGCCATAGGCAGCCGGATACCGTATAATCAAACACAAAACCAGATTTTATGAAGGAGGACCTATTATGAAAGAATTCCCGGATTTTATGAAGAATCAATTGAATCACATTGACAGCTCCCAACAAAACACTCCGGATATCGACGGGTATTACTATGAAGGTGCAGACGGAGGCCAGATCTGCTTCTGGACATACTATTCTGATAGAGATTCAAAAGAAAACGTACATGAATTTGATGAATATGTATTCTGTGTTTCTGGAGAATATGTAGAGATATTCGATGATAAAGAACATATATTACATTCCGGAGACGAACTTTTAATACCAAAAGGAATCCCCCACCACGGCAGGGTTACCAAAGGGACAAGAACGATCCACGCATTTGGCGGAAAGAGAATCTTATAGTTGTTTTGTGGCAAACAAAAGGCCGCTTACCGGAAAGGGCTTCGGGCCTGCGGGAATCTTTTTTGTTTTTCAAGGAGCCTGCGGCAGATAAAGAGTTTTCTTATGAACTGTTCCACAACCAGGGGAAATTGCCATGGATGGCAATTTAGCCGTCACGCGGCATGGATGCCGCATTGACGGCGGCCCCGTCCCTCTCAGACAACCCCTGCACAGTTCATTAGAAAACCCTTTATCTGCAGCCCGCTCCTTGAAAAACAAAAAAGATTCCCGCAGGCCCGAAGCCCTTTCCGGTAAGTCGGCCTCCCCCTCTTTTCCCCGTCACACTGCAAACTGACTATTATAAAGCTTTGCATAAAACCCATCCTTCTCCAAAAGCTCCCCATGATTCCCCTGCTCGATAATATTCCCGTCCTTCATGACCAAAATCACATCCGCCTCCTTAATGGTAGACAGCCTGTGCGCCACAATAAAACTGGTCCGCCCCTTCATCATTTTCGCAAAAGCATTCTGGATCTTTAATTCCGTCCTCGTATCAATGGAAGAAGTAGCCTCATCCAGGATCAGCATAGGCGGCAGACACAGCATGACCCTGGCGATACACAAAAGCTGCTTCTGCCCCTGGCTCAAGCTTCCGCCGTCTTCTCCGATCACTGTATCATACCCCTTAGGCAGCCTTTTAATAAAGCTGTGGGCATGGGAAGCCTTCGCCGCTTCCATAACCTCCTCCATCGCAGCATCCGGCTTACCCATGCGGATATTTTCAAGAATGGTTCCCGATTTCAGCCACGTATCCTGCAAGACCATACCATAAGAAGACCGCAGGCTTTTCCTGGTAATATTCCGGATATCCTGATCCATCACTTTGATAGCTCCCCTGTCCACATCGTAAAAACGCATGAGCAGATTGATGACCGTAGTCTTTCCGCAGCCCGTAGGTCCCACAATGGCAACCCTCTGCCCGGGTTTTACCGAAAGATTCAAATGCTCGATCAACTTCTTTCCCGGCACATAGGAAAAGCTTACATCCTTTAGATCTACCTTCCCCGTTACCTCTCCCAGCACAAGAGCATCCTTTTTATCTGGCACCTGGGGCTTTTCTTCGATCAGCTCAAAAATCCTTGCCGCACATGCCAACGCATTCTGTAATTCCGTTACCACACCGGAAATTTCATTAAAAGGCTTGGTATACTGGTTGGCATAGCTTAAGAAACTGGAAAGCTGCCCTACCGTCAGAAATCCTTTTAAAACCGCAAAGGCTCCCGTTATGCCCACTCCCGTATACACCAGACTGTTTACAAATCTTGTGGCAGGATTGGTAATGGAGGAAAAGAAAGTTGCTTTTAAGGAACACTTTTCCAGCCTGCCGTTAATTTCCTCAAACCGCTCTATCACATCCTCTTCCTTGGAAAACGCCTGGACAACCTTTTGGTTTCCTATCATTTCGTCGATCAGGGCGGTCTGCTCCCCTCTGGTAATGGACTGCTCCTTAAACATATCAAAGGTCTTTTTTGCGATAAAGCTTGCCACAAACAAAGAAATCGGCGTAATAACGACTACCACCAGGGTAATGCCCACATGAATGGAAAGCATGAAACCCAAGGTGCCGACAATAGTCATAACCCCTGAAAACAACTGGGTAAATCCCATTAAAAGCCCGTCTGCAAACTGGTCCACATCGGCAATGACCTTGCTGACGATTTCCCCCGTAGGATGGTCATCCACATACTTTAAAGGTAATATCTCCAGCTTTTCAAAAGCATCCTTCCTGATATCCCGTACAACGCAATAGGTCATGCGGTTGTTGCACAGGCTCATAAGCCATTGGGCCAAAGCGGTAACGGCAATAAAGACCAGCATATTTTTAAAAATAGCAAAAAGTCCTTCGAAATCCACCAGTCCTTTATCCACGATATGATCAACCGCCTTACCGGTCAAAATGGGAAGGTACAAAGTCCCTGCCACCGCGATCATGGTCAATATCAGGGAGACCCCCAGATAAAACCAGTATTTCTTTATTCTGTGCAATACCTTCCTTATGGTTTTCGTCTTTTTTCCTCTCATCTCTAACGACCCTCCTTTTTATACTGTGAGTCGTAAATTTCCTGATATACCTGACAGGTCTTAAGCAGCTCTTCATGGTTGCCCATGCCTGCGATCTCTCCGTCGTCCAACACAATGATCTTGTCCGCATACTGGATGGACGCCGTCCTCTGGGACACGATAAATACCGTGGGATGATAGGAAAGCTTCTTGATCCCGGCCCGCAGCGCAGCATCCGTGGCATAATCCAAAGCGGAACAGCTGTCGTCTAAGATCAGGATCTTTGGCCTTCTTACCAAAGCCCTGGCAATGGTAAGCCGCTGCTTCTGACCTCCCGAAAGATTCCTGCCGCCCTGCTCTACCTTTGCCGAAAGTCCCCCTTCTTTTGCTTCTATAAATTCCTTTGCGCAGGCCACGTCGATGGCCTCCTCGATCATTTCATCCGTTGCATCTTTTCTGCCAAACAAAATATTATCCCGTATGGTTCCTTTAAATAGAGCCGCCTTCTGAGGCACCATTCCGATTTTATCCCGCAGTTCTTCTATTTCATACTCCCTTACTTCTTTCCCGTCCACATAGACGCTGCCAGTGTTCGCATCGTAAAACCTCGGAATAAGCTGCACCAGCGTGGATTTGCCGGAGCCCGTGCCTCCAATGATGCCGACGGTCTCTCCTTTTTTTACACTAAAATCCATATCGGTCAACACTTCGCCGCCCGCACCCTCATAGGTAAAGCCCACATGGTCAAATCTGACGGCTTCGTCATTTTCCATTGTTTCCTCTATATTACTACTCTCTGTCGTTCTGCCTTGTTCATCTTGTTCTTCTCCTGTTTCCTTCTCCGCTCCTTCTTTCCGTTCTCCTTCCGTTTCCATTCCCTCCGGAATCTCCATGACTCCCTGGATCCTGGAAGCACAGGCCGCCGCCTTGGTAAGGGTAACGATCAGATTGGCCAATTTCACAAGCTCTATGAGGATCTGGGACATATAACTGATCAGGGCGATCACATCTCCCTGGGTAATATATCCCGTATCGACCCTTACCGCCCCTTTATAAAGCAATATGACCAGGGCAAAGTTGATGATCACATAGGTAATGGGATTTAATAAAGCGGAAATGCGCCCTGCAAACAGCTGGATCTTTGTCAGGGCAATATTTTTTTCATCGAAATCCTCTATTTCCTCCGCCTCCCGGTTAAAAGCGCGGATAACGCGGATACCGTTTAAATTTTCCCTTGTGATTAACAGAACCTTGTCCAATCCGTTCTGCACCTTTTTGTAAAGAGGGATATTGGCAAATATAATGCCGAATACAACCAGTGAAAGGGCCGGGATCGCCACGGCGAAGACAACCGCCACCTTTACATCCACGTAAAAAGCCATGACCATAGCGCCGATCACAATAAACGGGGAACGCAGGAATAAGCGCAGAAACATATTTACTCCGCTCTGCACCTGGTTCACATCGCTGGTCATACGGGTAATGAGGGTTGCTGTTCCCGCCGTGTCCAGCTTGGAATAACTGAGCTTCTGGATATGGGAAAACATCTCATATCGCAGCTTTCTGGCAAATCCCGTAGCCGCCTTTGCCGCAAAATACTGGGCGGTTATGGAGCAGACAAAACCAATAAGCCCCAACAGAATCATAACCAAACACATGGATACGATATAGCTTTTGTTGTTTCCTTCAATTCCCTTATCGATTACCGCCGCCATAACAAGGGGCACCAGCAGTTCAAAAGAAGCCTCCAGCATCTTAAATAAGGGGGCCAGTATACTTTCCTTTTTGTAACCTTTTAAATATTTCAGAAGGCTTTTCATAACGCTCTCCTTATGATATTGTGTACTTTCCTGTCAATACTATTTCATCTATCACTTTTTACTGTCATCTTTATATTTTACATTCATTTTTTACATCCATATTTTACATTCTTTTTTACATTCACATTACATTCATTTTCACACCTATATATTCTTCAGACCCTGGTCCGTTTCACTTCTCTTTCCGGACCTTACGGTACACAAGCCGGACCACCCAAAAAACAAGAAACCCCAGCACTCCCCCTAAGGTATTCAGCAGAATATCATCCACATCAAAAACCCCGAAATGGCTGACCAGCTGGAACAGCTCGATACAAAGGGACAGCCAGAAAGAATACAGCAGAACGATCCAAAGGCGGTCAATTCCCGGAAATGACACAGGTATCAGAACTCCCAGAGGCATAAATGCCAGCACATTTCCAAAAAGATTGTCAAAGCCGTTGATCCTGTCATAATACCTGATGTACATAC
The DNA here is from genome assembly GCA_002362385.1 of Lachnospiraceae bacterium UBA3273. Taxonomy (GTDB): domain Bacteria; phylum Bacillota; class Clostridia; order Lachnospirales; family Lachnospiraceae; genus UBA2882. Next base: position 13,800 of record DEUB01000005.1, on the reverse strand, counting down.
GGATCGTCTTAAAAAGAGTCAGATTAGCCGTTGCCACTCCCGCCTTGGCATTGCTCAATTCCCACTCATCCATGATTCCCCGCAAAACCGGTATGGGATATTTAAAAATGATCAGCCTGACCAGAACACATAAATATATGATTAATACAATACGGGAAATTATCCTTCCCTTGTTACTTTTTTTCTCTCCCAATTTCCGTTGTCCTCTACAACTCATGTTCTGTTACATTATTTCATTTCATCGCTTTATTTCATTATTTATTTCTTCGCTTTACTGCGCTTTCCGTAATTCTCTTCCGCCTCGTCATATCTTACCCACAAAAGGATCAATCCCTTTGCCGGCGCAGCTTCTCCCGCTTCTGCCCGGTCTTTGGAAGATAAAATCCTTTTCACATCCTCCGGACTCCGCTCCCCCCTACCAACTTCCAAAAGCGTTCCCGTCATGATCCGCACCATATGGAACAAAAACCCGTTTCCCCTGTAATAAAAACGGATTTCTCCCGCATCTTCCTCTATCTCTATGGAATAAATCTTCCTGACTGTTGATTTCTTTTTTATCTTCCTGCCGCAAAAGCCCTGGAAATCATGTTCTCCTGTAAGAAAAGCCGCCCCTTTTCTCATAGCGTCCAGATCCAGCCTTCCTTCTCCACCCAAAGCTCTTTTGCCCTTTCCATATTCATACACATAACGCCTTTTGAATACATCCGTAACCTGTGCCGTGGAAACCCTGTACAAATAGCACTTTTCCAGAGCGTGATGGCGGCTGTGGAAATCATCTGACACTCTTGTCACTTCCAGAACCGCTATATCATCCGGCAGATATTTATTGATATACTCAAGGATTTCCTGTTCCGAAAGCTTTACTGCCAGATGGGCGTTCGCCACCTGGCCTTTTGCATGAACTCCTGCATCTGTCCTGCCGGAGCCGATAACCGTGACAGGCTCCCCCGTCATTTTTTCCAGTATATTTTCAAGCTTTCCCTGTATGGTCTGCTCTTTTCCCGAAAGCTTCTGCCAGCCGGAATACCTGCATCCCTCATATTGGATCAGAAATCTGTAATTTTGTCGTTCTTTATCCATGCGCTCAATAAACCTTCCAGGGATTTTCCTTCCCTTCCATAAACAATATACAGCTCTTAACGGAATCCTCTACCACTGTTTTGGTACAGTTATCCGTATAAAAAGCCATGTGATGGGTCACAGTCACATTGGGCATGGCGCGCAGGATCCCTATACTGCGGTTAGAGAGCACATCGTTTTTGTGATCATAGTAATAAAGCCCGAATTCATTTTCCACCACATCCAGACCTGCTCCGCCGATCTTTCCGCTTTCCAGGCCCTCTATCAGGGCCTCAGAATCGATCAGCCCGCCCCTTGCCGTATTGATCAGGATAACCCCATCCTTCATCTTCCCGATGCTTTCTTTGTTGATCATATGGAAATTATCATCTGTCAGGGGCGTATGGAAACTGATCACATCGGATTCCTTAAAGATCGTTTCCAGATCCACATAATCCGCAAACGCCTTTACCTCTTCCTTTTCATATAAATCATATGCCAAAATCCTGCATCCGAATCCACTTAAATTATTTATAACCGTTTTTCCTATATTTCCCGTTCCTACAACGCCTATGGTCAGATCCTTCATTTCTCTTCCAAGATTCCCCATCAGGCTGTAATCCTGTAAATCTCCCCTTTGTAAGATCCTCTTTGCCTTTCTTACGGACATGAGGATCAGCATGACCGTATAGTCTGCCACCCCGTTAGGGCCGTAAGGGGAATTGCTCACATGGATCCCAAATTCCTCACAGGCTTCCCTGTCTATGTGATCGTAGCCTATGGTACGGGTTGCGATATACTTTACGCCGATCCCCGCAAAAGCTTCAATCAATTCCCTTGTCATTTTGGAAGTAATGATATCGATCGCTTCCGATCCTTTCGCCAGATGAACATTGGACAGATCAGGCGCATCAGGACAGCAGATGATTTCCACCCCCGTCTCCTTCTCCATTCTCTTAAAATTTTCCAGTTCATCAAAGGCCCTGCAGTTATAAACCGTGATCTTCATCATCATTCCCCTTTCTAAAATCCTATATCATACGTTCCGACCGTATATTTCCGGAGCATCCGTTCTTCCGCCTTTGCAAAATTTCTATGCCTCAAAATCCTCATCGTCAGAATTAAATCTCCTGAAACGATTTACATCCCTTACCAGAAACTTCAAGCTCATTTTAAACTGATCAAATATCCCTGCTTCATCCAGATTCAAAATAATGATGGCTAAAGGCAGGGCGATGATCATTCCCCAGACGCCGTTTAATTTCCAGCCGATATACAGCAAAAACAGCGTAGGGATGGGCGGCATTCCCATGGAGTCCCCCATGATCTTTGGCTGGATGATCTGGCGCAACAGCTGCCCCGCACCCCAGAGCACGATAAAAATGACAGCCTGGACATAATCCCCGTTCAAAAGCTCGATAACCGCCCAGGGCGCCAAAACCGTTCCCGTCCCAAAAACCGGGAAAAAGTCCAGAAAAGCAATGCCGAGGGCTACAAGGGCGGCGTATTTGACCCCTGCTATCATCAGTCCCAGATATAAGAGCAGATACATCCACACTTCTATCTTGAGCTGCGCCTTAAAATATCCCCCTACGGAACGCACTAAACTTCCCCACACCAGATCCCACTTCATTAAAAGGGACTCCGGCATATATTTTTTCAGGAAATTTCCCATGTAATCTTTATCCGCTATAAAGAAATATGCGGAAAGGAAACACATGATAATTCCAATGACCGCATTGGGAATATGCTTTGCCGCGTTTCCGATGGCCGTTACCGTAGGCGTACTGATCTTGGAAATGATCTCCGATATATACACATCCAAAGAAGACTGAAAGGATAAAAGCTTTTCCTGGGAATCTGCCGGAAGCCTTTCAAATAATTTGGTAAAATGGGCTCCCGCCTTCCTGATCTCTATCTCCGCGGCCTTCCATGTATCCGGCAGATCCAAAATGAAGCCGGACAGCTGTTTTCCCAAAAAGCTTCCTATTCCGTAAATGATCAGAGCAACGATCCCTAAAACCACAATGATAACAAATACGGAAACCGCCTTTCTTCTGATCTTACACTTTTCTGATATAAAGGCCACCAGTGGATTTGCCAGTTTTGCCAGGATAAATCCCAGTACAAAGGGCATAAAGAACAAAACCAGCTTAGGCGCCAGCCAGAACAAAAGGATCAGGCTGACACAGGGAATTAAAATATTTAAGAATATCTTACAATAGTGTTTGAATGCATTCATAAATTTCGTCCCTCCCCTGCCTGGTCAACGCAGAATACGGTAACAAAATACTTGTGGCCGGCGCTCCTAAGCCTGTCCTTACAGCCTTTAAATGTTTGTCTGTCTGGGAACGCTTGATCTTATCTAATTTCGTCGCAATGATGATCGGCTCATATCCGTTGGATACGATCCAGTCATACATCTGCTTATCGTTTGCCGAAGGATCATGCCTGATGTCTATAAGCAGAAACACCGCCTTTAACTGTTTGGAGGTGTGCAGATAGCGCTCTATCATTTTCCCCCATTTTTCCTTGACCTCTACGGCTGCATTGGCATAACCGTATCCCGGCAGATCTACAAAGTACAATTCCTCATTGATGTTATAGAAATTGATCGTCTGGGTTTTTCCCGGCTGTGCCGAAGTCCTTGCATAATTTTTACGGTTCATCAGCCCGTTGATCAAAGAGGATTTTCCCACATTGCTCTTCCCTGCAAAGGCTATTTCGGGCAATGTATTTCGGGGCAGGGTGCTTGTGATCCCGCAGACCGTTTCCAGATTTACGCTTTTTATTACCATCGCTCTTTTTCTCCTATATCCGTAAGGTCATATGCATAAAAATAATATGCGCAAAACGCCGCCTTACGGCGGCGTCTTATGATTACCTTGCTTTCTTCAAGGGTTCGCGTCTGATGACTTCCGGCTCACTCTGACCTAAAACCGCGCCCTTTGTAATGGTACATATTGCAATCGTATCGTCCGAGGGGATCTGATACATCACATCCATCATAACTCCTTCAATAATGGAACGAAGTCCCCTTGCTCCCGTCTTTCTCTTCATGGCTAACGACGCAATCTCTTTTACCGCATCGTCGTCAAAGAGCAGTTCTACCTCGTCCATCTCAAACAGCTTCTGATACTGCTTGATCAATGCATTTTTCGGCTCCGTAAGGATCTTAACAAGAGCCTCCTCATCCAGTCCGTCTAAGGAAATGGTAATAGGCACACGCCCTACAAACTCGGGGATCAGACCGTATTTTACCAGATCCTGTGCCGTAACATCTTTAAACAGTTCTCCTAAATCCTTGTCGCTCCTGCTTCCGATCTCTGCATTAAAACCGATGGATTTTCGATCAAGCCTTGCCTCTACGATCTTTTCCAGGCCGTCAAAGGCGCCGGAGCAGATGAACAGAATATTGGTGGTATCGATCTGCAAAAGCTCCTGATGAGGATGCTTTCTGCCTCCCTGGGGAGGAACGCTTGCAACAGTCCCTTCTATGATCTTCAAAAGCGCCTGCTGCACGCCTTCGCCGGAAACGTCTCTTGTAATGGACACGTTTTCGCTCTTCTTGGTTATTTTATCAATTTCATCGATATAGATGATCCCGTACTGGGCTTTTTCAATATCGTAATCCGCCGCCTGGATCAGCTTCAGCAGAATGTTTTCCACATCCTCGCCTACATAGCCTGCTTCTGTCAGCGTCGTAGCATCTGCAATGGCAAAAGGCACATTGATGATTTTTGCCAGCGACTGTGCCAGATAAGTCTTACCGGAACCGGTAGGCCCGATCATGATAATATTGCTTTTCTGTAATTCTACATCTAGATTTTTATCTGCCGTAACCCTTTTGTAATGATTGTACACTGCAACGGAAAGGATCTTCTTCGCCTCTTCCTGTCCGATCACATAATCGTCCAGAAACTCTTTGATCTCAATCGGCTTTAAGAGATTAATGGACATTTTGTCGTCCTTTTCCATTTCCTCAAACTCTTCTTCCATAATCTCAGAGCAGAGGTCAATGCACTCGTCACAGATATAGACCCCGTCCTGACCGGCGATCATCTTTCTGACCTGATCCTGTGTCTTATTACAAAAGGAACATCTGATTTTATCCTGGGGGATTCTTCCTGCCATTTTATTATGCTCCTGCTTCCTTTTTATTTTTTGTCTTCCTCAGCCTGTCTGGAAGTCACGATCTTATCAACAAGACCGTATTCCAAAGCTTCTTTTGCGCTCATCCAGTTATCTCTTTCCGTATCCGCCGCAACCACTTCCAAATCTTTCCCCGTGTTTTCGGCGAGAATACGGTTTAATTTATCCTTGGTCTTTAAAATATGCTTCGCAGCGATCTCGATTTCCGTTGCCTGTCCCTGGGAACCGCCGGAGGGCTGGTGGATCATGATCTCGGCATTGGGAAGCACCAGTCTTTTACCCTTCGTGCCGCCTGCTAAAAGAAACGCTCCCATGCTGGCAGCCATACCGATACAAATGGTGCTGACATCACATTTTACATAGTGCATGGTATCATAGATGGCCATGCCTGCCGTTACGCTTCCTCCCGGGGAATTGATATAAAGATGGATATCTTTATCCGGATCCTCAGCCTCTAAAAACAATAACTGTGCGACAACAATGCTTGCCGACACATCCGTTACTTCCTCGCCCAAAAAAATGATCCTGTCCTTTAAAAGCCTCGAATAGATGTCGTAGGAACGCTCGCCCCGACTGGTCTGTTCAACGACATAAGGTACTAAACTCATTTGAACTCCTCCTTGCCATACTAAAAATGTTTATTCTGTTATTATTTCTTTTCCTTTGCATTCTCGGTAACAAATTCCGCCGCTTTTGTAACAGCCAGATCCTTCATGATCTCTTCTTTGCCTTTTTCTCCGATCATTTCCTTGACCTGATCGGTTTCCATCTTGTAAGCCTCGGCAAGTCTTGCAGCTTCCTTCTCAAAGTCCTCTTCGCTTGTCTCGATCTTCTCTGCTTCCACAACTGCCTCTAAAACCAGTCTGGACTGGATCCTCTTTAAGGCCTGGGGCTTGATCTGTTCCTCCATCATAGCAATATTGGAACCTGTCAGTTTTAAATACTGCTCCATAGAAAGCCCCTGCATCTGGATACGCTGGGCAAATTCATCCACCATCTGTCTCTGTACGGTCTGTACATAGGCATCCGGGATCTCCATAGCTGCATCCGCAATAACAGCTTCAATGGCAGCCATTTCCTTTTGGTTCTTAGCGTCAGCTTCCTTCTTCTCCAAAAGGTTTTTCCTGACGTCCGCCTTATATTCGTCTAAAGTATCAAATTCCGAAACCTCCGCTGCAAACTCATCATCCAGCTCAGGCAGTTCTTTTTCCTTGATATCTTTAATGGTTACTTTAAATACAGCAGGCTTTCCTGCCAGTTCCTTGGCATGATATTCCTCAGGGAAGGTTACGTTTACTTCAACCTCTTCTCCCGCGTTTTTACCGATCAGCTGTTCCTCAAATGTATCGATAAAGGAGTGGGAGCCGATGACCAGATCGTAATTTTCTCCCTTCCCGCCTTCAAAAGCGTTACCGTCAACAAATCCCTCATAGTCAATAACCGCTGTATCCTTATCCTTTATGGGACGTCCTTCAACGGATTTGGTACGGCTGTTGTTTTCTCTTTCTCTCTCGATAACGGCATTTACTTCCTCTTCCGTTACCTCTGTCTCAACCTTGTCAATTTTTACACCCTTATATTTTCCTAAAGTAACCTGGGGCTTTAATGCTACGGTTGCCGTAAATACAAATGTCTGTCCGGGTTCTAAAGTCACAACATCGATTTCCGGGGAAGATACGATATCTTCGCCGCATTCATCATATGCCTTTTCATATGCGCCGGGAATCACGGAGTTAGCCGCCTCTTCCAAAAAGACGCCCTTTCCATACATTTTCTCGATCATGGCTCTGGGCACTTTCCCTTTACGAAAGCCGGGTACGCTCATACTGTTCTTATTTTTCTGGTATGCAGCTTCCGTGGCTTTCTCCATTTCCTCCGCAGGTACTTCAATTGTAAGCTTTGCCATGTTCTTCTCTAATTTTTCAACTTTTACGCTCATGTTCTTTCATTTATCCTCCTACAAACATTTGTGGTTGTCTATACATACTCACAGTCATTTTAGCATTATAGCACAAACGCAAGGAAAATACTAGCATTTTTTCTTTGCCTTTTCATTGATTTTTCATTGTTTTCCCATTGAATTTCCTGATGTTTCCCACACCTTTACCGCTTTCTGCCATAAATCACTTTAGAGGTAATTCCTTTGCACATTCCATATACTGCCTCCCAAAAGCTCTGCGTCCTTTTCGTCGTGGGCTGCCACGATCAAGGTCCTGCCCATCAGATATTTTTTAATAAATTCAGCCGTATTTTTCTTTGTTTCCTCATCCAGTCCCGCAAAGGGCTCGTCCAAAAGACAGACGGCGTCCTTATTATCCATTTGGTAAAAAAGGGTCCTTGCCAGTGCGCACCGCCTCTTCATTCCTCCGCTCAATGCATGAGCCGGCAAAAACAGGCAGTTCTTAGGCAGGATCTCTGCTGCCGCTTCCTCATACCATCCTTCCCGGTCTTTACCATCCGCCTTATAACTGCTCTTATTACTCCTGCTCCTTTTATTTTTAGTTAACATAATATTTGTTATGGTAAATTCATTTTCCAGCAGCCTGTCTTCCTGAAACAGAAATGCCGTTTCTGCTTTTCCTTCTGTCTTTCCTTTATCAGCCTGTTCCAGTCCCGCTATTATCCGAAGCAGCGTGGTCTTACCGCTTCCTGAAGGTCCCGTAAGCACATAACGCGCTCCTCTTTTTATCTCCATGTTTATGTCGGAAAGCACCTCTTTTTCCCCAAAGGATTTGTAAACATGGGAAAGCGTTACTGCATTTTCCGTCTTCTCCGTCCCATTGGTCCCCTGAGAGCGGTCCCTTTCCTTTTGTTCCCTGCTTTCCTGCCGCCTGCCGCTTTCCCTTGCCAAGGTTTCCGCCTTCCCCAAAGCACCTTTTCTTCCGTATGCCTTTACCGGCCCGGCTAACAGCGCCATGCCTCTTAAGACCAGCCTTTCAACCAGAAAGCTTAAAAAGATCAGGACTATGGTCCATGCAAAAAGCCCCGGTGTGTCCAGATAAATTTTGGATATATAGATCCTCTCCCCTATGGAAAAATCCGGAATCCCGATAACTTCTGCAGCAACGCCGGACTTAAAAGCCATTCCCACACAAATCTCCATGCCTGATGACAAAAACCTCATCAGTGCAGGCCTGTAAATGTAAAGAAGCCTTCTGAAACCGCGGATCTTAAATATATCAGCCATTTCCAGCAGACGACGGTCCACTGCCTTAAGACCGTTTTTCATACTGACACAGGCATTGGGAAAAACCACAAAAAAGCTGATCCAGACAGACAGATCATCCGCCCCCTGCCAGATCAAAAGCAGCACTACAAAGCTGGCGACAGGAATGGATTTCATAACGGAGAGCACCGGCTCAAACAGCTCTTCTGCCGGCGGAAGGGCGTAAAAAAGGCCCCCCGCCAATATTCCCGATGCAAATGCCATTAAAAATCCCGCAAGGATCCTCCAAAGGGATGCCATGCATATTTTGTAAAATTCCCACGTGATCAAAAGCCTTCCTAATGCTTTTCCCACGTCCACCGGCCCTGCAAGCAGGATGTCATTGTCTATGAGCGCCGCCCCTGTCTGCCAGATCAAAAGCCACATAATGAGAATAGAGATTTTCTTTATCCTGTTTTTTGCATTCTGCCCGAAATTCCGAAAAACAAACCTGCTCATTATCTGACCTCATAAAAATCATCTTCCGGCATAAGACCGCCGATAAACTCCGGATCCTGTTCAAACAGAATTTTCAGATAATCCGAAAGGGCTTCTTTCATTTCCGTTCCTTTGATACAGGTAATATGGCACGCCGGTATAGCCTTTACTGCTATGGGCGCTTTTTCCACGATACCCCTTTCCACAACCATTCCCGCTGCTTCTTCTACATTATCATTTACGAACCGTGCGCTGTCCTGATGCTCCTTTAGAAAAATATCTACCGCTTCCGGATGCTCCTTTAAAAAGTCTTTCCTTACTACCGTTACGCCCGTTACCACACCTTGTCCGTCATTTAATGCCGCCCACTCCGTATCCAGATCCAAGACGACGGAAAGCGCTTCATTCTGCATGCATGCAGCCGTTACAAAGGGCTGGGGCAGCAATCCGATACAGTCCGGATTTTCTTTTAACAGGGCCGCCACCTCTGCCGCCTCCGATTTGTATTCCAGCTTGACATCGCCCTGATCGATCCCATGACGTGCCAACAGATAACGCAGAACATAATCCGGCGTGGTCCCTTTTCCTGTCAGATAAACCGTTTTCCCCTTTAAATCCTCAATCCTTTTAATGGAACGGTCCCCCGATACCATATACAAAACCCCAAGGGTATTGATATCTATAACCGATACGGCTCCCTCGCTCTTTTGGTAAAGGATCGCCGCTGCATTAGCCGGAAGCAGTGCAATATCCACTTCTCCCTTAATCATCCGGGGCATGATCTCATCCGCTCCGGTCATCATCCGGAACTCATAATCACCTTCGGCGGCACCTTCATCCTGCTGCTGCCATAATTTTACAAGCCCCATAGTAGTAGGTCCTTTTAAGGAAGCGATCCTGACGGTTACCAAAGCGCCGTCGGTTTCTTCCTGCATCTTTTGCGGAGATCCGTCCGTTTCCCTTGTCCCCTGGCAGCCGCAGAGGACTGCCGCCGACAGAATGGCCGCCAGCACCATGTTTAAACATTTTCTCTTCATTTTTGCCTCCATGGGTCAAGCGAACGTGCTTGCATGTTCATTTGACCCTCAAATCAAGGTTGAAAGATTTTCTTTCAACCTTTAACCTCCTGATTTTCCGTCGGAACGTATCCTTCGAATTATCCTGTTTCATTTCATATTTTAACACACTGCCGTTTTACCTGCACCATAGTTCTGTAAAATTTCCCTGGATCCTGTGGAATTTTTCTCCCGTTTTTGATACACTTCTCTGTAGCAGAACGCTTTAACGAATTATCAAAAGAATCAGAAACACGATACCGGAAAAGGAGAACCCAGATGCATTTATCAAATCATATCCTTCCAATGGAACAAGCCGTAAGCAGCCTGTTCTCTTCCATGATCTCTTATATGTCTAAGGATGCCGGAAGGATCCAGCATTTTACAAAAGTCCACGCCTACAGCCGCCTCATCGGCTCTTTAGAGCAATTAGACCCTCACACGCTTTTTATTTTAGAGGCCGCCGCTCTGATGCACGATATCGGCATACGGGAAGGAGAACGCCTTTACGGAAGGTGTGACGGCAGGATCCAGGAAGAACTTGGACCCGATGAAGCCAAAAAGCTTTTAACAGATCTGGATTTTCTTCCGGAGGATATAGAAAGGATCTGCTACCTGATCGGCCATCATCATACTTACCAGTCCATAGACGGTCCCGACTATCAGATTCTGGTAGAAGCAGACTTTCTTGTAAACCTTCAGGAGGAAAACAGTCCAAAGGAAGTATGCAGAAACGTATATGAAAAAATTTTCAAAACAGAAAACGGGAAACGGATCATGCAGGAAATGTTTGATATTTAATCCTGCAAAAAAAGCCGCGTCCCCCCTTGAACAACGGCTTTTTAGTGTTTATCCGATAACTTTTACACATATTAGTATACTAGCACAGGAAGTCCCAAAACAAACCACCCGAAGTGGGTGGTTTTGTTTTTTAAGTCATGGAAGAATATTCCTTTAAACCCTGTATCCCGCCCCTTCAACGATCTGGCATTCCGCAAACAATCCTTTTATGATCCCTTTATACTCCGTCAGGTTTTTTGCCTTGCGTATCTGCTTACCGTATTTTTCGCCACGATCAAAAATACACACCATATAATGCCACAGCTCCTTCATCTTATGAAGCACCGTAATGTCCCCAAACAGTATTTCTTCATATGCCGCAAGCAATTCATCATGAAACGCCCTTATTCTTTTTTTATCCGCCCTTCCCTCTCCATATATTTCCTCTAACAGAGCAGGGTTCGAAAGCATCCCTCTTCCCAGCATGAACGCATCCAGCTGCGGATAGTCTTTTGCAAGTTTTTTATGATCCTCAGCCGTAAAAATATCCCCATTATAGCACAAAGGATTTGCGCTGTTTTCATAAGCATAGGCAAACTGCTCCATATGAGGCTTTCCATTATAAAATTCTTTTTGAATTCTGGGATGAATCATTAACCGCTTAATGGGAAATCTATTAAATAGATCAAGGATCTCATAGAACTCTTCCTCATGGTACCTGCCAAGTCTGGTTTTTACGGAAATATCCATGGAAAGACCGTTAAAAATCTCATCCAGAAAATGTTCAAGCTCCACGGTTTTTGCGAGAAAGCCGGAACCTTTCCCTTTTGCAACGACTGTATTGGAAGGGCAGCCTAAATTCAGATTCACTTCACGATATCCCATGGCTTTCAGTTGCCTGGCAGTATCTATGAATTCATCCGCCCGGTTTCCTATAAGCTGGGGAATGATCCGCATCCCTTTATTATTTTCCGGCAGAACATCCTGTTTATCCTTATTTCTGATCTCCCTTTTTTGATTGGGCGCAATAAAAGGCGTTACATAATAATCCGCCGCTTTAAAATGTTTTGCCTGCATATTGCGGTACACATACCATGAAATGCCTTCTAAGGGTGCAAAATAAAACAAAGTTTCTTTTTCCATTATTACCTCCGTGGGAGCAGCAGACATATCTCCACCCCCAAAGACCTGTCTTTGTATGTCTTTTATTCTCTCATTTTCCTAAAAGTCATCATACCACATTTTTTTACAAAAGTTACCATTATAAAAAAAATGACTTGGCAAATACTAAAGCCAAGATAAGTTGACGGCACGAGCCAAAAGAAAAATTTTCTTAAGGTAAGTGTCAAAGCACTTATCTTAAGAAAACAAAGAATTTGGAGGTGAAAAAAATGGCATCTGGAACAAGCAAAAAGGAAGCAAAAACAGCTATGGACCGTTTCAAAACAGAGGTAGCAAGCGAACTTGGCGTTAACTTAAAAGAAGGTTACAACGGCGATTTAACATCCCGTGAAGCTGGTTCTATCGGCGGTGAAATGGTTAGAAGGATGATCAAAAAGCAGGAAGAGCAGATGAAGTAATTAAGCTTCGCTCATAAAACCTGAAATCCCAAAAGCGGGAGGAATGAATCATACATTCTTCCCGCTTTATATTTTCAGCGATATACGATCGCCTTTGCGATTCTGTCCGCTTCCGCTTTTCCTTTATAACGCTCCACAATAGCAAGTCCGAAATCGATCGCCGTTCCCAATCCTCTGCTGGTCGTTACATGTTCCGAAACCTCTACACTGTTGCGGGAAACCTCCGCTCCCTCCAAATGGCTTTCAAATTCCGGATAGGATACTGCGTTTCTTCCTTTTAAAAATCCTTTGTGTCCGAAAATGCTGGGAGCTGCGCAAATAGCGCTGATACATTTACCGTCTTTATAAAACGCCTCCACCTGTTCCATCAACGGTTCACAGGCTTCCAGATTTTTTGTGCCGGGCATTCCTCCGGGCAGAACGATCATGTCCATTTCCTTAAAATCAACTTCCCCTAACAATAGATCTGCAATTACCGTTACATTGTGGGAACTGGTAACCTCTTTTTCTCCCGTAACCGATACCGTTTTCAGATCAAGCCCCGCCCTTCTTGCGATATCCACTACCAGAAGTGCCTCGCATTCTTCAAATCCCGTTGCCAAAAATACGCCGATCTTTGCCATTTTAAACTCCGCCTTTCTTTACATCCGTTTTCTGTTTCTTTTATCTGATATTATACTATTCCCCTGCAAATTTGCAATCATAAGCAAAAAATAAAAAGTGATCCTTAATAAGGTATAGAATTTTGTTCCAACAATTCCCTCAATCTTTTGTTTTCCTCCCGCTTCTCTGCCAGGTCCTTGTCTCTCTCTGCCAGGTCCTTGTCTCTCTCCGCCAGATCCCTGTTTTTCTCTGCCAGATCTCTGTCTTTCTCTGCCAAATCTCTGTCTCTCTCCGCCAAATCTCTGTCTTTCTTCGCCAGGTCCCTGTTTTTCTCCGCCAGATCTCTATCTCTCTCCGCCAGGTCCCTGTTTTTCTCCGCCAGATCTTTTTGAGCCTTTTTTATCCTTTTCTCCAAATCCACCATATACTGTTTCTCTTTGTAATACCGTTCCCTGGCCTCACATTCCTCCTGTACCGTCAGATCCGTCAGACGTTTAAAAAGTTCGGATGATGCTTCATTCAAATATTCATCTTTTCCTGCTATCATTTTAATCTCCTCCCATGTAGACGCTTTAAAAAGCGCAGCCCATTTGTCAACGCAATACCTTTTATCCTCTTCGGTTGCCAAGTCTATATGCCTTAAGTTTACCACAGACAAAACAAATTTGTCACTATATTCCGCATTATTTTTGACATTTAACAATTTATATGTGCCATAAAATTCCGGCGGGATTCCCGGCAGGTCAAAATCCAAAAAACCGATATGGATCACCGTTTTCGTACTGCCATAATCCTCTCCCCGTTCCAGGTGGTCAAAACTTCTGGCAAGATAGCCGACGGAACGTTCAGTCCAGAATCCATCGTTTAAAACCTGCATTTCCAGAAAATTCCGATATCGGAATTTTCTGGATTATTCCGATTTCCGATT
>DEUB01000011.1 GCA_002362385.1 Lachnospiraceae bacterium UBA3273 | reverse complement strand
AGCCCTATTATAACACGGGCATCTTCTTTGCCAGTTCCACAATGGAACTCATGATATTTTCATTTTTACTCTGTTCGCCTTTATTCTGCAGGAATTTCATATCCAGCTTCAAAATATCGATGGGCAGCTCCGCCAGCATATTCAATGAGGAATAGCCGCTTCCGAAATCATCCATTTCAATGATAAAGCCTTCCTTTTTCAACTGTTTCACAATATAGATCAGCTGTTCCTGATTTTCCGTATAGGCGCTCTCTGTAATTTCCAAATGGAGAATCTCCGGCTTCAGTCCGTTTTTCTCCACAATATCCTTTAGAATTTCCGGAAGGTTCTGCTTATAAATATCCTTCCTGGAAACATTTACGGAAAGAGAGACCAGTTTCCCGTATTTCTTCTGCCATTTGGCTATATATTCACAGCTCTTATTCCAGACATACATGTCCAGTTCCGTAATGAAGCCGTTCTTTTCAAAAATCGGTATAAACTCTGCGGGAGACATAAATCCTTTTACGGGATGGCGCCATCTTACCAACGCTTCCGCACCCGCCATCTTTCCTGTCAGCAGATTGTATTTGGGCTGGAAGTACACATCAAACTGCTCTTCCTTTAGGGCACGGACCATATCGTCCCCGATCTGCTGCTCTAATAGCAGTTTTTCCCGGATAGAATCGTCATAATATGCCACATCCTTTTCATAAAGCCCCTTTGCCGCCTTAACGGCAATAAACGCCCTGTCGCACATACTGTTTACCGGTACGGAAATATCATGAATCTGGTATACGCCCGCCTTTACATGCACCTTCATGTCCAGAGGGTAATTTTCCATGCTGCGGTTGATATCCTCTACCGCTCTTATTGCATAATTACCGTCCAGCCGTTCACAGAATATCAAAAACTGATCCGCATAGACCCTGGAGCAGACACCCCGGTAAAAGCCGCTCTCATTCATGATATGGTTTCCAACATACTTTAAAAGACGGTCTCCCTCATCCACGCCATATGTGTCATTGAATAATTTGAAATGCTCAATGTCAAGGGCAACAATATCGTAAGGAACATCCGTCCCGCCGCTTAACATTTCCCCTAACTTATGTCCGAATCCCTCTTTGCTGTAAAGACCTGTCAGGCTGTCCTTTTCCATAACCCCTACCGCAGCCGCATTTTCATGCATCTGGATCAGATTATGCAGACGTTTTTTTAATATCTCGCCGTTATAAGGCTTGGAGATAAAATCGCTGGCGCCCATATTTAACGCCTTCAACTCGTATTCTTCTTCAAAAGCCTGGCTGGTAACCAAAACAGGCATCCTGGACAAACGGGGAGTTTTCTGCATAACGCGCATTACTTCATATCCGTCCATAACAGGCATCAGAATATCCAGAAGGACCGCTGAAAACTTTTCTCCGTCCTCCAGCAAAATGTTCACTGCTTCAAGACCGTTTCCCGCACAAACTGTTTCATAGTCCGATGCCAGTATATCCTGCAGCATATCCCGATTCAGTTTCTGATCTTCTACGATGAGAACCTCTCTTCTTGTCTTTACCATAAGCCCCAAACCCCTGCCTATCATATTGATATATTTATTTACATCCTATAAAGTCCATACTACATCCCGATATGTTTATTATATCCGTTCCGTTATATTTTTTCAACAGGATATGTAGTCAAAAACCGCATTAAAACCCCTTTATCTCCGGCTTTTCTTTTCATTTTTAACCCTGTACATAAAGGAATCCGCCTCTCCGATCAAAAGATCGATATCCCGGTTCCCCTTTTCCGAATACGCCGCGCCGATGCTTGCGGATACATTACCGAAATGTTTATCCTTTATGTAGACCATGTCAAGCTGCTCCTGAAGCCATTTTCTTTTGTCTTCCATTTCAGTTTCTGCAATTTCGCCGGGCCGGATAACCAGAAATTCATCGCCGCCCATCCTGGCGATCACATCATCAGGCATACATTTTTTAAGTGCTTTTGTTGTAACAAGAAGCAGCCTGTCTCCCTCCTGATGACCGTATCTGTCATTTACCTCTTTAAAGTTATCCAAATCCAGGAAAAACACGGTCAGGGGCGCTTCTCCCTTTTGCTCCATGAACTGGTACACATACCTTCTGTTATACAGGCCGGTCTGGAAATCCGTATTGGCATTGTTTAGGATCATCTGCTCATAAAGCCGTTCCTGGGTAACATCCATTCCCACTCCTACCGTCCCCATAACGCTTCCGTCCAGATCAAACAAGGGCGTCTTATAAGTCATCAGCTCACGCATTTCATCGCCGATCTTTACACTTTCGTCAAATATACAGGTTTCCTTTTTTTCCATGACCTCATATTCGGATTCCATACAGACATATTCGCCTTTGTTGTATTCCTCCGGCGTAATATCCCAGATATAGTAGTGCCCCCTGCCCTCTATCTGTTCCATGGTCTTACCTACCGCCTTGCAGAAGCTTTGGTTGACCTTTTCATGAGCGCCTTCCTTGTCCTTATACCAGATCAGATGAGGCACATGGTTTATGGTGGCATCCAGAAAATTCCGGGTCTGCCAGAAATCCTTATCCTTCTTATACAGCCTCTGCCATCTTAAAAAGCGGAAATGCAGTTCTTCTTCCGACATAGGAAGGCTCCATATGTCTGCTATATCATCCGGCAGATCCTTACAAACCAGCCCTGCCGTCTGCTCTTTATCCGCAATCAGAATAATTTCCCTTTCTTTTTCTCTGTAAGCCGTTAAATGCGCAAGGACTTTTTCTACATCCATTCCCTGCAGATTGGCAAAAATCACATCAGCTCTGTCTATCTGTTCTCTTTCCGGTTCTTCACTTTCCAGAAACTCATGTTCAAAATGCGCAAGCGGTTCCGATTTCTTTATAAAATCATAAAATCCCGGCTGTTTTCCCAAGAGATAAAAACAAACATGACAATGATACATGCATATTCCTCCAACTCATATTAATTTTTCAAATAAAGATCAAATACCCTGCTGCCGGCAACGGTAATTGCCGGCTCTTTCTTTCCCTAATTTTTAAAACTGTGTATAGGAGCCGGTATCCTTCCTCCCCTGTTCACAAAGTTATCACATGCAAACTGATTGACCGGCATAATAGGCGCATATCCCAAAAGGCCGCCGAATTCCACAGTCTCCCCCACGCCCTTTCCGATAACGGGAATGATCCTGACTGCGGTGGTTTTCTGGTTTACCATACCAATGGCCATCTCATCGGCAATGATGCCGGAAATCGTGGACGGCTTCGTGTCTCCCGGAATGGCGATCATATCGAGTCCCACGCTGCATACACAGGTCATGGCTTCCAGCTTCTCTAAGGTAAGGGCTCCCGCATTTACCGCATCGATCATTCCCTGGTCTTCACTGACAGGAATAAATGCACCGCTTAAGCCTCCCACATAAGAAGACGCCATAACGCCGCCCTTTTTTACCTGGTCGTTTAGAAGGGCAAGGGCCGCCGTAGTGCCCGGTGCGCCCGGATGTTCCAGACCAATCTCCTTTAAAATATCCGCGACGCTGTCCCCAACAGCCGGTGTAGGCGCAAGGGACAGATCGATGATTCCAAAAGGAATCCCAAGCATGCGCGAGGCTTCCTTTGCCACAAGCTGTCCTACTCTGGTTACCTTAAAAGCCGTTTTCTTAATGGTCTCGCAGAGGACTTCAAAATTCTCCCCCCGCACCTTTTCCAAAGCGGTCTTTACAACTCCCGGACCAGAAACGCCTACATTGATGATCTTATCCGCTTCCGTCACGCCGTGAAAAGCTCCTGCCATAAAAGGATTGTCGTCAGGCGCATTGCAGAATACAACCAGCTTTGCGCAGCCCATGGAGCCGTCGTCCTTTGTATACTCGGCAGTCTCCTTTACGATTTCTCCCATAAGCTTCACTGCATCCATGTTGATGCCTGTTTTGGTGGAGCCCAGATTAATGCTGCTGCACACCCGTTCTGTCCCTGATAAAGCAAGGGGAATGGACTTGATCAGCATCTCATCCGCCTTTGTCATACCCTTTGCCACCAGTGCGGAATAGCCGCCTAAAAAGTTGACTCCCACTTCCTTTGCCACCGTATCGAGGGTTTTTGCGATCTTTGCAAAATCCTCGGGACTCTTGCAGGCAGCCCCGCCAACCAGGGCTATGGGGGTAACTGAAATTCTTTTGTTGACAATGGGGATTCCGAATTCCTTTTCGATTTCTTCCCCTGTGGCTACCAGATCCTTAGCCGTTTCTTTTATCTTATTATAAATATTGCTCCGAAGGGTTTCCAAATCGGAATCGATACAATCCAAAAGGCTGATGCCGAGGGTAATGGTCCTGACATCCAGATTTTCCTTTTCGATCATTTTATTGGTTTCGTTTACTTCATAAAAATTAATCATGGCTTCTCTCCCGTTAAATACGATGCATCATATCGAAAATGTCTTCCCTCTGGCATCTGATCATAACGCCGATATCCTCGCCCAAAGCTGCCAGTTCGTCCACCACCGTATCGAAATCCGCCGTGGATTTCCCCATATCCACAATCATCATCATATTAAAATAATCCTGTACAATGGTCTGGGAAATATCCAGAATATTCACTTCATGCTCCGCCAAATAGGTGCATACCCGGGCAATGATACCCACTGTATCTTTTCCTAAAACGGTAATAATCGCTCTTTTCATTTCTTTCTCCTTGTTTGTGTCTTTTGTCTCTCACTTGCTTCTTTTTACTAATGAGTATACCACAATCTAATGTTTATCACAAATATGAAGTGAAAAGAAACATTTTATTCTGAATAAAAAAGGGGCTTCCAAAATACTTTTTTTGGAATACCCCTGACTGTTTTGCACTATGCCGTCTTACAGCTTTTCATATTGTTCAACACCATTTATTTTACCCACATATTTTACATTCGGTATATCGCCGTTCCTTACTTCTTTGAAAAGTGTAGTACCTAATTGCGGAGGCGCTCCGGAAACAACATCCTTAAGGCAAAATTTTTCTCCCGGCTTCAGGCTGCTGATTACACTTCTCATGAGATTTTCTTGTGCTTTATAGCTCATATTAAATTTTCTCCTTTGATTATGATTGTTTTGATTAATTAAAACGAAACTATACAGGAATATTTTTTGCTGCATTGCTAATATTGCATCCTGCAGGTTCATCTAACTTAAAATACCAGATAATTATTTATAATATTTCACTTATTTTGCTCCTTCGGCTTTATTATACCATTCTTGCGCTATATCTATATCCACTTCTACGCCCCTGCCATCCGTGTACATACCGGCGAGACTCTTCATTGCGTCTGTATTTCCTAAATCAGCCGCCTTTTCATACCACTCCAAGGCTTGTGTATAGTCCTGTTCTACCCCTTGTCCATAATAATACATACCAGCAAGATTATTCATTGCGCTTGGTTCTCCTAAATCAGCCCCCTTTTTAAACCACTCCAAAGCTTTTGTATAGTCCTGTTCTACGCCCAATCCATTATAATACAAATAGCCAAGCCACCCCATTGCATTTTCCTTACCTAAATCAGCCGCTTTTTCATACCACTCCAAGGCTTGTGTATAGTCCTGCTCTACCCCTTGTCCATAAAGATACATACCGCCAATGTTAATCATCGCATCCGTCTCCCCTAAATCAGCGGCCTTTCTATACCATTCCAAGGCTTGTGCATAATCCTGTTCTATCCCTTGTCCATGAAAATACAAAGCACCGATACTACCCATTGCCTCTGCAAGAAATACTTGTTCTGTTCCTTCCAAAACCTTGTTACAATTTTCAAGAGCGACTGTATAATCTCCTTTATCATAAGCTATGACAGCATTGCCCAGATATCCTCCCATATCTCCCTGTTCGATAACAGCATCAAACAGTACCTGTGCTTTTTCCACATCCTGCTCTACACCTTCTCCATTATAATACAAAAAGCCCAAAGCCAGTTGGGCACCGGAATTATCTTCCCCCGCCGCTTCATAATATGCCTTTGCCTTTTCATAATCCTTCTCAGGAATACTGTACCAATCACATAGTAAACCTAAGTAAAAGTTTGCTTCTGTATTGCCAAGTTCTAAAGCATGATTAAAGTTAGTGTACGCCTCTTCTAAATTGATTTCCTTTCCATCCTTACCATACAAGCAATTATACCCTGCATCACAAGCCGCATCGGCTTCTTCCTGTCCGTCAGACTCAGCCTCGGCTTCTTCTTCCTCGACCAGCTCATCAGTTTCTTCCTGATTATCAGTTTCCTCTGCAATTTCTGCAGAAGGAGTCATGGTATCAGCACTATCCTGTGAGGAATTTCCACAGGCTGACAATGTACCCAATGCAAAAGCACCAATTAAAAACGCTTTAATAAATCTTTTTTTCATCTTTGTTTTCTCTCCTTTTATTTTGTGAAATCAGGCATTTGCAAAACGTCCAAATCCGCATAAATGCGTCAATTATCCAATGCCTTCCTTTTACTTTGTCCATCATATGTTGGACACTAAACATAATTGTACATCATTTGTTGTACACTGTCAACGAGGTGATGCAGCATGGGATATTATCCGAGACTCAGGGATTTACGGGAAGATAGCGATTTGTCCATAAGAAAACTTGCCGATATACTTCATATGCAGAGAACTACTTATCACAATTACGAAACCGGAAAAAGAGAGCTGCCATTTGAATTAGCGATTACGCTTGCTAAATTCTATCATGTGTCTTTAGATTATATAGGCGGCTTAACCAACGATACAACTCCACCAGATAAGAAATAACAAAATGCGACAGCGGGATCCCAACTCTATCCACTGTCGCATTCTTCCTCTATGGGTCAAATAATTCTTTTCCTATCTCTCATCCACTATCTGAAAAATATAAAACTTCAGATAGTAGGACTCATCCGCCGCCCATAAAATGGGATGGTCGGGAGCCTGTGTCCGGTATTCCACCTGCCTTAGACGTTTATGAACGTTTTTAGCAGCCTGTCCGACGGTCTTTGTAAACAGCTCGTAATCCATGAAATGGGAACAGGAGCAGGTACATAGAAAACCGCTGTCTTTTACCAGTTTCATGGCCCTTAAATTGATTTCCCGATAGCCCTTTACCGCATTTTTAATGGAATTCCTGGATTTTGTAAAAGCAGGCGGGTCTAAAATGACCACATCATACTTCTCTCCCTGCTCCTCTAACCGGGGAAGCAGGGAAAACACATCCTCACAGATAAAAGAGACTCTGTCCTGTAATCCGTTTAATAAAGCGTTTTCCTGAGCCTGCTTAACTGCAAGCTCCGAAGCATCCACACCCGTTACCTCTTTTGCGCCTGCAATTCCTGCATTCAAAGCAAAGGAGCCGGTATGGGTAAAACAGTCAAGGACTCTGGCATCCTTACATAATTTATGAATCGCAAGGCGGTTGTATTTCTGGTCTAAGAAAAATCCCGTCTTCTGCCCGTCCTTTACATCTACTATGTATTTCACGCCGTTTTCTGTAATCTGCACATTTGTATCAAAGGGTTCTCCGATAAATCCTTTATAAGGCTCCATCCCCTCCTGCCTGCGCACCTTGGCGTCGCTTCTCTCATAAATCCCGCGGATGCAAACGCCGTCCTCTGACAGGACCTTTTGGATCTGTTCCAGAATAAGGGGCTTTAGCTTATCGATTCCCAAAGCAAGAGACTGCACCACCAAAACATCCTCAAACTTATCCACTACCATTCCCGGCAGGAAATCCGCCTCTCCGAAGATCAGCCGGCAGCTTTTTGTATCCACCGTCCTTTTCCGGTATTCCCAGGCATCCTTTACCCGTTTATACAAAAAAGCCTCATCGACTTCCTGTTCCTTTTGTCTGGTCATCATCCTGATACGGATTTTGGAGGCTGTATTGATAAATCCACGTCCCAGAGGAAAACCGTCAAAATCATGTACCATGACGATTTCCCCGTTTTCAAAGGTTCCGGCAACAGAAGCGATTTCATTGTCAAAGATCCAGCTTCCGCCGGCCTTTAACGCCCTGCCCTCTCCCTTTTTCAGTGTTACGATTGTCATTTTTCGTCTATAATCCTTTCCTGCGGCTGTTCCTTGAATTGTGCCATGAATCCCTCTTTTATGCAGCTGTTTTTCTAAGCTTAGAAGCCGCTTTGCCGACGGTTACCTATTCCGCCTGCAAAAATGCCTGATAGCCGCATTTTGCCTCATAAAGATCCGCCTTTGAGGTTGCCTCGAAAGGAGCGTGCATATTCAGAACCGCCACACCGCAGTCGATAACATTCATGCCATATAAAGAAAGGATATAGGCAATAGTTCCGCCGCCGCCCAAGTCCACTTTTCCAAGCTCCGCTGTCTGAAAGGAAACTTTTGCATCATCCATAATCTTTCTGATTTGGGCAAGATATTCCGCATTGGCATCGTTGGAACCGGATTTTCCTTTAGAACCGGTAAATTTATTAAATACCATGCCGTGACCTAAATACGCCACATTCTTTTTATCAAAGCTTGACGCATAGGTGGGATCAAAAGCACTGCTGACATCGGAAGATAACATTCTGGAGGCTGCAAGCGCCCTCCTTAAGGTAAGCTCACTAAACTGCTCCATTAAGTCCAATACTTCGGCAAAAATATTTTCAAAAAACTTGGACTGCATTCCCGTCGCCCCTACGCTGCCGATCTCCTCTTTGTCCACCAGAAGGCAGCATGCGGTCCTTGCAGGAGTCCCGATAGAAAGCATTGCCTCTAAAGAACTGTAGGCGCACACCCTGTCATCCTGTCCGTATGCCAAGACCATGCTTTTGTCAAAACCTGCTTCTCTCGCTTTTCCCGCCGGAACGATTTCCAGCTCTGCGGAAATAAAATCCTCTTCTTCCACATCATACTCATCCTTCAAAATTTTGAGAACGCCCGCAGTGATCTTATCCTTTTCTTCTCCCTTTAAGGGCTTATTGCCCACGATAATGTCGAGAGCTTCCCCCTCGATGACCTTATTGGCTTTCTTCTCCATCTGCTCCGCGGCAAGATGGATCAAAAGGTCCGAAACGAAAAATACCGGATCGTCCTCTTCCTCCCCTGTATTGACGATCACTGTCGTACCGTCTTTCTTTACGATCACACCGTGCAGTGCGAGGGGGATAGCTACCCACTGGTACTTTTTGATCCCGCCGTAATAATGGGTGTCCAGATAAGCAAAGTCCCCTTCTTCATATAAAGGGTTCTGCTTCACATCCAGCCTGGGAGAATCGATATGGGCGCCTAAAATATTCATGCCTTCCTCTATAGGCGCTTTCCCGATATGAAACATAACAACGGATTTTTCCATATTGACTGCATATACCTTATCGCCGGGCTTTAATTTACGCCCTGCTTTTACGGCTTTTTCCAGTTCAACGTAGCCCGCATCTTCAATGCGGTTTACGATTTCACTGACGCACTCCCGTTCTGTTTTGCCCGCATCCAGAAATTTTCTGTAGGAAGCGCTGAGCTTCTCCAATTCCTTTAACTGCTTATCACTATATTTTTCCCAGACATTTTCTGTTTTCATAACCGTTACCTGCCTTTGATTTTGTTCTGATTCTTTCTCATTCTGTTCTGATTTTTCTTTTAATATGTCTTTTTACTCGCTCTGTTCTTTTCTTTCGTCCTTTCCGGCTCCAACTCCCCGGCTTACTCTTTAGATTTCTGCTGCATCCATTCTCTGCATTTGTTTTCCTCTTTCGTATCCCTTCTTAGCTTTGCCTTGGATCTGTCCGCTTATACCTCAACAATTGCTTTTTTCGGGCACTTGGAAGCGCAGATGCCGCAGCCCACACACTTATCCTGATCGATATGGGCATTAAAGCTTTCGATGGTAACCGCCTCTTTGGGACAGTTTTTCGCACAGAGTGTACAGCCGATGCAGCCCACCTCACATGCCTTCATGGTCACGGGACCTTTTTCCGTATTGCTGCAGGCCACTGCATATTTAGAATCATAAGGAATCAGCTCGATCAAATGCTTTGGACATACTGCCACACATTTCCCGCATGCCTTACATTTCTCTTTATCCACCACGGCGACGCCCATAACCACTTTAATGGCGTCAAAAGGACACGCCTTTACACAGCTTCCGTAGCCAAGACATCCCTGATTACAGGATTTGGGGCCGCCGTTTGGCACAAAACTGAGCATTGCGCAGTCTTCTACGCCGCTGTAGTCGTAATCCATGCTTGTTTTGCCGCAGTCGCCCTGGCATTTCACAAATGCCGTCATGCGCACGCTTTCGCCTGCATCCACACCCATGATCTCTGCGATCTGCTTTGCAACCGGCTCGCCGCCTACGGGGCAGGCGCCTACCTCCGCCTCGCCCTTCGCAATAGCTGCCGCTAACCCCGAACAGCCTGCGAAACCGCAGCCGCCGCAGTTATTTCCGGGAAGGACCGCTAAAACCGCCTCTTCCTTTTCATCCACTTCCACTTTAAACTTGATTCCCGCTACGCCTAAGAACAAACCGATAAACAATCCGATTCCGCCTACCAAAGCGGCAGCGATCAATATTCCACTTATATTCATCTGCCACACCTCCTACAACAAGCCAGAGAAACCGCAAAATGCGATTGCCATCAGTCCCGCAGTTACAAGTACAATGGGCATTCCCTTAAAGGGAGCCGGAATGTCGTTATATTCGATCTTTTCCCTGATGCCCGCTAAGATCACAATGGCGATGGTAAAGCCTGCCGCCGTGGCGAAGCCGTTTACCACGCTCTTTAAAATACCGTAGGAATCCTGCACGTTATTCAATGCCACGCCCAAAACGGCACAGTTAGTCGTGATCAAAGGAAGATAAACGCCTAACGCCTCATACAGGGAAGGCATGAACTTCTTTAAAAACATTTCCACAAACTGGACCAGTGCGGCGATTACCAGAATAAAGACAATGGTCTTTAAGTAATCAAGTCCCAAAGGATCTAACACATAATTATAAATGATCGCCGCTACAAAGGATGCAAGGGTAATAACGAATATGACCGCCGTTCCCATTCCTGCAGCCGTATTGGTCTTTTTGGATACCCCAAGGAAGGGACACAAGCCCAAAAACTGGCTTAAGACCACGTTATTGACCAGAGCAGAGCCTAACGCAATGATAATCAACTCACTCATCTGCACTTACCTCCTCTGCTGCTTTTTCTGTCTTTATCTCTTTTTCTTCTTTTTCCGGCTGCTCTGTTATTTCTTCTTTATCAGCCTTTGCCTTCGTATCTGTTTCGGATTTTTTCTCTCCATCCGTTCCTTTTTCTGTATTATCGTAAAATTTCCGCGCCGAGCACCCCGATTCCCCACAGTTCATGCAGTCCTCGCTGCAGCCGGAACCAATCTTGCTCATGTCTTTGCCCTTTTTCTCGCCTTCCATCTTAACTTTGTTCTGGATGGCAACTAAAACGGCAAGGACAAAGAATGCACCGGGAGCCATAACAAAAATGCTGACCGGTATGTAGGAATCAGGCATAACGGAAAATCCGAAGGCTTCCCCTGCTCCGATAATCTCCCTTACAAGACCGATGATCGTTAAGGAACAGGTAAATCCCAGTCCCATGCCCAGACCGTCAAAAAGGGAGGGAATTACGGGATTTTTGTAAGCATAGCTTTCCGCCCTTCCCAAAATAATACAGTTTACAACAATCAGGGGAATATAAAGCCCCAGGGCGCTGTAAAGGGAAGGAATAAAGCCCTCCAGCAAAAGCTCCACAATGGTAACAAAGGAAGCGATGATAACGATAAATGCCGGAATCCTTACCTTATCGGGAATGATCTTCCGAAGCATGGAAATGATGGCGTTTGAAAGGGCAAGCACCACGGTAGTGGTCAGCCCCATTCCCAGACCGTTGATCGCCGAAGTGGTAACCGCCAAGGTCGGACACATGCCAAGCATCAGAACCAGCGTGGGGTTTTCTTTGATAATGCCGTTAAATAATCTCTCGCCCGCTTTATTCATTTTTGCTGCCCCCTTCCGTCAATTCTGTCTGAAAATAGGTAAGCCCGGCGTTCACGCCGTTTACCACCGCATTGGTGGTAATGGTCGCCCCGGAAATAGCGTCGATCTGGTCTTCGGAAGCCGCTCCTGTTTTGGTATAGGTAAACTGTGCCGCATTTTTCCCTGCAAACTGCTCCTTTAATACCGGGTCCGCCTTCATGCCCAGACCTGCCGTTTCTGAAATCTGCAAAATGGAAATGCCGTTTAAGGTTCCGTCATTCCTGATACCCATGGAAAACTGGATGTCCCCGCCATAACCTTCGTGGTCCGTTACGGTAATCACATATCCTAAAAGTGCGCCGCCCGCATCAAGGGCCTCGGAAACCTCGTCTATGGTCACTTTAAAACCTGCCTCTGTTACTACCGCTGTTGCTGTCTCTGAATCAATGTCTTCCCGCAGTACAAAAGAGGCTGCATCGGCAAATACTTCCTTGCTGGCTTCTTCCTTTGCGGCAGCCTGCGCTTTTTCTATAGGCTCCTTGGTCACATCATAGACCAATCCTAAAAGACAGCCGGAAATCAGGGTAATGACAAATAGAATCGCTGCTTCTTTTAACATACTTTTCATATCTTTTCCCCTCCTCTCCCAAAGCCTTTGGGAAGCGTAACCTTCTCGATCAAGGGAACCAGAATATTTCCTAAAATAATGGCATAGGATACGCCTTCCGCCCCTGCGCCGAAGATTCTGAAGATCCCCGTCAGAATACCTAAAAGAACGCCGTATAAATACTGTCCCTTAATGGTAATGGGCCTTGTAACGTAATCCGTTGCCATGAAGAAGGCTCCTAACATCAATCCGCCTCCTGCAAGATGGGCCGCCACATAATTAAAATCAATGCCGTGGCCGCCAAAAATACAGATAAAAATAATGAAGCTGACAATGTAGCTGCCCGGAATCCTTAAGTCAATGATTCCTAACAGGATCAGGAAGCAGGCTCCTATCACAATGGCTATCATGGAAGTCTCGCCGATGGTTCCCGCAGTCCTTCCCACTACCATATCGAATACATTGACACTCCCACCGCTTTTTAATACCGCAAGGGGTGTTGCGCCTGTATAGGCGTCACATTCAAAATTAGTCATAATGGAGGTAAAGGAGATCAGAAGAAAGCATCTGGCTCCCAAAGCCGGGTTCATAAAATTCTGCCCCAGTCCCCCGAACAACATCTTTACAACAACAATGGCAAAAGCACCGCCTACAAGCCCGATCCACCACGGTGCATTGGGCGGCAGGTTTAAGGCTAACAGCACGCCTGTTACCACCGCCGAAAAGTCTCCGATAGAATTTTTCTTTTTGCATATCATATCAAACAGAAATTCGGAACACACACAGCTTGCCACAGTGATGAGAATCAAAAGCAAAGCATTGATTCCGAAATTGTAGACTCCAAAAGCAGCAGCAGGCATTAAAGCCAGAACAACACAAAGCATGATTTTGCTTGTGCCGGCTTTTGAGCGGATATGCGGATTGGATGAAACCTTCATTAAATCACTCATTTCCATTTCCTCCTACTTCTTTTTCCGGTCTGCAAGGACCATTTTTCTCATGGATTTTATCTGCTGGGTCAGCTGCCTCTTGGCAGGACATACAAAGCTGCAGCATCCGCATTCACAGCACTCCATACCGTTCCATTTCTGGAAACTCTCTTTATCTCCCCTGGCGGCAAAATCCGCAAGCCTGCTGGGAATAACCCTTCCCGGACAGGCGTCCACGCAGCGTCCGCAGTTGATGCAGGGGCCCTCTTCCTTTTCCGAAACCTGGTCATGGGTCAGGCAGAGAAGCGCCGAAGCAGTCTTGGTAGTGGGTACATCCAGATCGAAGATGGCAAATCCCATCATAGGCCCGCCGTTTACGATCTTTTCAGGATCTTCCTTAAATCCGCCCGCTTCATCGATCAGCTCATGGTAATTGGTGCCGATACGCACCCGGAAATTCCTGGGGTCCGCAATGGCATCTCCCGTTACCGTAACGATGCGGTACATCAAAGGCTTGTTTTCCCTGACGGCGCTGTTAATAGCAACTAACGTATCCACATTATCCACGATGCAGCCTGCATCGGCGGGAAGCATATCGGAATTGATCGCCCTTCCCGTAGCTGCATAGATCAGCTGACGCTCCGCACCCTGGGGATATTTGGTCTTTAACGCCTTCACGGTTATCCTCGGCTCATCTTTTGTCAGTTCCTTTAATATCTTTACACAGTCCGGTTTGTTATCCTCCACCGCCATGATGCCCTTGGCATTATCAAAGAGGGCCAAGACACATTTTAAACCGTCAATTACCTTTTGGGGCTCCTCTAACATCCTGCGGTAATCCGAAGTCAGGTAAGGCTCACATTCCGCACAGTTTGCAATAACATACTCTATCTTATCCGGTTCCTTCGGCGACAGCTTTACATGAGTGGGAAATCCGGCGCCGCCCATGCCGACTACGCCTGCCTCCTGAACCTTTTTGACAATTTCTTCTTTGGTCAATTCTTCCAAAGGCTTACATTCCCCGTAATCCACTTCCTCATATTTACCGTCGTTTTCAATGACGATGGCGTTTACATTGTCCCCAACGGTAACACGTCTTTTTTCGATCGCCTTTACCGTACCGGAAACCGTTGCATAAATCGGCGCAGAAACAAAGCCGGCAGCATCGGCAATTTTTTGTCCCGTCAGCACATGATCTCCTTTTTTGACAACCGGAACCGCCGGCGCCCCGATGTGCTGAGACAGCGGATAAACCAAGTCTCCCTTGGGCAGTATGTCCTTGATCGGCTTATCCTTGCTTAAGTCTTTGCCGTCATAGGGATGGATCCCGCCCGTGAAAGTCCCTCTTGCTCCCATAAACTCTCCCTCTTTTCTATGTAAGTAGTAATTCTTTGAAACAGCCGGCGCCTTCATGAAGTCCCATTGACGGCGTACATGCTGTTACTCTTTTATATGTACACATTCGGCATATGATACATACATTACGTCATATACCATCATACTATTTTTTTCAACACTTTGCCACAAGGTTTGATAAAAAAATATAAATTTACGGCTTGGATTATTTAGGCAATTTTAGAATTGTATTCTTATGAAAAGCGGATTATATTATAATAACAGGACAACGTTATATTCCAATATTTTTTAATAAGGTGCAGATAAAATGAGACAATATATTGTAGATGCGTTTACGGATGAAGTTTTTAAAGGAAATCCTGCTGCCGTCTGTATTCTGGACAACTGGCTGGACGATGCTTTTATGCAGAATATCGCAAAGGAAAACAATTTTTCTGAAACGGCATTTGCCGTAAAGAAAGGACAGATCTATGACCTGCGCTGGTTTACGCCGAAAGCGGAAATAGACTTCTGCGGCCATGCCACATTAGGAACCGCTTTTGTAATCGCTAATTACATAGAACCCGGGTGCAGTCTCATTACATTTCATACCATGTCGGGAGAAATAACCGTTGAGACTGCAGACGGTCTTTTTACCATGGATTTTCCCAAATATCAGCTTCATGAAATAGCCGTTACCGATAAAATGGCCGAGGCCATCGGCGTACGCCCCATTGCCGCCTATCTGGACAGGGACCTGCTTTTAGTACTGGATTCGGAAGATGCGGTTACGTTTCTTAAACCCGATCAGCCGCTTATGCAGAAGCTGGAAGGATTGTGTATTGCCGTAACGGCACAGGGAAAGGATTTCGACTGCGTCTCCCGGGTCTTCGCTCCGGAACTGGATGTGATCGAAGACCCTGTCACAGGCTCAACCCACTGCATGATCATTCCCTACTGGGCAGAAAGACTTAATAAGAGCAGGATCACAGCCTTTCAGGCATCCGAGAGGACAGGCATTCTTTACGGGGAACTGCAAAATGACAGGGTAAAGATTTCCGGCAAAGCAGTGTTGTTCGGAATTTCAGAAATTTTAGAAGGATATCCGTTTTTCTAAAAATAGCGCTGCATTTGCAGGCATTGCTATTTTGATTTTCCACCCGATTCTTCCTTTTCTCTCCCTTTATACTCAGAAATAAACAATCCCGCTAAAGTAAGCAGCGTACCGGTTCCCGACAAAGGAGTTATCTTCTCCTTCAGGATCAAAAAAGAAGTGACGACCGTAATTACCGGAACCATATAAATATAAACGCTTGTTTTTACCGCCCCTAACACCTTTACCGCAAAATTCCATGTGACAAAGCACAGGGCGGAGGCTCCGAGGCCCAGATAAAAAATGTGGAACAGATATGACAGATTGGCAAAGCGCGACAGGTCCGGTTTAAAATCCATAAAAAACAAGGCAGGCAGCATAAAAAGAATACCGTAAAAGAATGTCCTTCTTGTAGTAAGAATGACGGGATAGCCAAAACTGCCGATCTTTTTTGTAAGGATAGAGTAACAGGACCAGACAAAAGCCGCCAAAAGAGCCAGCAGATCCCCGGCTGGATTTAAGGAAAGCTTTGCCCCGTTAAAGCTGATGAGAAAAATACCCGCCATAGCCACAGCAAACCCGAGAAAAAATCTTATTTGCAGTTTTTCCTCTGTTTTCATCCATAAATGTGCCGATATTGCCGTAAAAAACGGTGCAACCGATATGATAACGCCCACATTGGACGCCATTGTATAAGTCAGGGCAATATTTTCCAAAAGATAGTAAAGACAGATTCCGCACAGTCCCGCCGCCATAAATACCGCCTCCTGCCTGAAGGTGGTATTTTTCAGTCTGCGGGGATTTACTGCTGCCAACGCCAAAAATCCCATGATAAAGCGAAAAATCAAAATCTCCAGAGGCTTAAAGTCCTCTAACAGTATTTTAGTGGAAATAAAAGTGGTACCCCATATGATTACGGTAAAAACGGCCGCCAGATGACCTGCTGTTTCTTTATGCTTCATTGTTCTTTTCATCCTTGTTTTTTTGAAAAAATATTTGGCGGTACATCCCGGGCGAAAGGCCTATGATGCTGTTAAAGGAATTGGTAAAGTGACTCTGATCGCTAAACCCCGTCTCTACGGCGGCTGCGGAAGGCGCCACACCTTTCTTCAACAGCTTCTTTGCTTCATTGATACGGATCGTCTCCAGATATCGGTATGGCGTAATGCCCTTTGCTTTTGTAAACGCCCGAAGCAGCGTGGATTTGCTTAAGCCTGCATAACGGCAGATCTGTTCCAGATAAATGCGTTCTGCAAAATGCTCTTCCATATAAGCGCAGGCTTTTTCAATTTCCTCCGGACACCGGGGAACACAAATTTTAAAGGGCCGCCCGTATTTCTCCATCAGCATGGAAAGCACTAATAACAAAGCTTCTTCCTTTAAAAGCCCGCCTCTTTTTTCCATTACCATTTGATGCAAAAATCCCATATACCCCGCCGCCTCTTCATCGCGGATGACATTTTGGGAAAACCCGGGGAGTTCCCGCCTTCCTGTGATCTCCTCTGCCAGTTCGGCCATGGTCTCTTTGGAAATGTGAAATCCTCTGTAGTCAAAGCTTTCTTCGTCAATCTGCACGCAGCCATGATTATCTCCCGGATGAAACAATATGATATCTCCCTTTTCTATGATGTACTCCCGGTTTTTGCAGGAAAGCACACGCCTTCCGCCCTCCACAAAACCTAGGACATAATATTCATGAAAGTGATTGGGGAAGGGCTGCTTCCTTCCTTCAAAACGGTATGCCTCCAGCCTTAATTCCCCGTCATATACGACCGTCTTTGTTTCTTTCCTCATAGCTTTTTCCTCACAGCCTTTTTCTTTGCCGCTTTTTCTTTATTATTTCCTTTCCCGCTGTATCTATTGTACATAAGAATTTTTCATATGTCTTGTAAAATATCTTCATTTAGTGTCCGAAAATAAACCTGAAGCAAAACCCGAAAAGGGTCAAAAATATTCTTTAATCAAAATCTTAAATATGATATGATGATTAATAGACAGATTTTGTCGATCAGGCCCGATCATCAAATGACCCTCGCGGCAGTCGCCAAATGCCTGCAAGCAGTCACTTGGCTCGTTGCTCGCGGGAATAAACAGCCGGCGGTCAACTTTGGCTCAGGAAGGAATATAAAATGAAAACTTACCGTGATAACCTGACTCTGGATCTTAACATCTACCCTTTAGATCAGATCTCCGAGTTAAAAAATATACTGTTTGTCGATATTGAAACTACAGGTTTTTCCGCAAAGACGGCTTCTCTGTATGAGATTGGATGTATTTATTTTGAAGAAGGGGAAGGCAGGCTGATACAGTTTTTCGCCCAAAAGCCGGAAGAAGAAGCAAAGGTACTGGAAGCCTTTTTCGATTTATGCCAAAACCGTTCCGTCCTGATCCATTACAACGGCAACACCTTTGATATCCCTTTTATGAAGGCAAAGGCGGCGCAATACAACATGGAACACCCTTTTGATTCCATGGAAGGAATCGACATCTATAAAAGGATTTCCCCCTATAAAAAGCTTTTGGGACTGGAAAACTGCAAGTTAAAAACTGTGGAGAAATTTCTCGGCATCCAGAGGGAAGATTTGTATGACGGCGGCCAGTTGATTGAAGTATACAAAAATTACTGCGAAGAACCCACAAAGGAAACGGAAGAGCTGTTGATCCTGCACAATAAGGACGATATGAAGGGCATGTTAAAGCTGCTTCCCATTTTGTCCTATTCGGATATTTTCATGCAGCCTTTCCGCGTGGTAAAGGTACAGGCCAACCACTATGCAGATGAAAACGGAAACGGACGGGATGAGGTATTGATGAAGATCCGTTTTACCGTCCCTTTTCCCAAATCCTTTGCCATGAACAAAGCCGACTGTTACTTCAGTGCCGAAGGATCGGAAGGATTTTTAAAGGTTCCTCTCTACCATGAAGAAATGAAATATTTTTATGCTAACTATAAGGACTACTACTATCTTCCTTTGGAAGATGTTGCCCTTCATAAATCCGTTGCCACCTTTGTGGATAAAGAACACAGGACCCAGGCAAAGGCTGCTACCTGCTATACGCGCAAGGAATCCTTATACCTGCCGCAATGGGATATTCTTTTTACGCCGATCTTCAAACGGAACTATGAAGACAGTCTATGCTTTTTTGAACTTACGGAGGATATGAAGAGGCAGCCCGAAATTTTCAGGCAGTATGCCCTTCATCTTTTAGATATGATGGCCCATTCCTCATAAAAGTCCTTCTATGGACAATTTTTCAATATCCTCTGCGTCTTTTACATCCCCGATGTCTTCAATGACCCAGAAATAATAGCTTTGTCCTTCCTCATCCTTAACTTCCAGTGTAAAATCCGCCCTGATGCCATTAATAGAAAGCTCTGGTCCTTTAGGGTTTTTCGTTACGCCCCATACCGGCGTGTCATCGCTTCTCCACCTTTCATTCCGGATACAATTAGCCACGTCACTTCTGACCGTTTCTATATCACTATAAGCCGGCTCTTCAAAAAAACCATGGTAAACCAATGCTGACGATCCCGAAATATAATACTGCCCGTTGTCTTCCAGAACACATTCAAATTTTAAAATATCATTAGATCCTCCAAAAAAGACCCACGTCAAATTGCCGCGCTCAATCCGGTAAATCTCTTCAAAATCCTTTTCCCCGGCCTGCTCTTCCATTCTCTTTTCCAGGGCTTCCCGAATACACTCTTCCCTGCTTTCGCATCCGCTGCCTACATAACCTTTTACATAACCTGCCGCATAAGCGTTATTGCCCATAAACTGCATTGAAGCAGGAGCTTTGGTAAACAGCATAAAAAAAAGAGAGCCCATAACCCCAACAAACATCAGTCCGCTGACCACATTAACTGCCGTTAAGGACAGTTTGTTTCCGGTTACCAGCCTCATAAGTATCCCCATACATACCGCTGTCAAAATACAGACAAAGCCAAACAGGCTGTTCCTTATTCTGACAGATTCTATAAACGACAGGCATAACCCCGAAGCCATCAAAAGCATAATCCCAAAGACACTAAAGGAAACAATCATTACAGCGCCGTTTTTTCCACGGTTTCCCGGTTCATTCTTTGACATATCAAGCACTCCTCCCCTTATAAGTTTACAAGTCCTTCCGGTATTTTATATCTATAACACAAAACCATAAAATTAAAGGTTGCATGATCTTTCATGATCCGCATCATCCTTTAAATTTAATAAACAAAAATGCACGTTCTTCCGTTTTAACGATCCATATGTCCTTATAACAGAAGTCCGTGCATACAAAATTATCAATCTATTCCGTTCCCCGGTCAGCCTTCGATCTCCAGCAGAACATCCAGAACAGAGCAGACCTTTTTTATTTCTTTTCTGTTCAACAAAGCCAGCTTTTCTTCATATTTTTGCAAACGGGTCTTATAAGACTTTTTGACAGAACTGTATAGCAGCTCATCCGCCGTCGCATTCAACTCATCCGCAATGATAACAAAAGTATCCAGACTCGGCAGTCTCTTTCCCCTTTCGATCATCCCGATATAGCCCACACTCAGATTCGTCTTTTCAGCCAGCTCTTCCTGGGTAAGGCTGCTCTCTTCCCGCTTTTGCTTTATTCTTTTCCCGAAATCAACTACATCCATCAGTAAACCACCTATACTATATGTACTAATCATAGTATAGATTAGATGCCTTTACCAATACAGAGACAGTTGGTAGATAATTACACCCATTAGTTTGAGTGTCGAAAACTTTTCCTGTCTTCTTCAAAAAAAGAAAAAGGAGCTGTAAAAACAACTCCTGTATACATGCTTTTCAATGGAAACCATCCTGCCATCTGCCTCAGGGCTTTTCATAGTAGAATGAATCCCGCCTGCTATAACCGATCTGTTTGAAATTAATGATCTGCTCCGTACTGCCAATAAACAAGATACCCTTGTGGGCCAGGGACTGGTAAAACTTTGAAAAAATATCGTCCTTTGCCTCTTCGGTAAAGTAGATCAACACGTTTCTGCATACAATAAAATGGCAATCCTTAGGATAACTGTCCTTTAACAGATTATGCTTCTGAAATGTTACCCTGGACTTGATCTCGTCAGAAATCTGATAGGAAGGACCTATTTGGGTAAAATACTTTTTCTTAAGATCCTCCGGCACAGCCGCAACGCTCTTTGCATTATACAATCCGGCCTTAGCCTTTTCCAACACCTGATTGTCAATATCCGTGGCATAAATACTGATCTGATTTAAAGGCAGATGCCTTGACAGCGCCATTACCAAAGAATAAGGCTCGTCTCCCGTAGAACAGGCGGCGCTCCATATTTTTAACTTCGAACCAAAGCTCTTAAGAAGTTGGGGGATTACCTGCTTATCCATATATACCCACTGCTCGGGATTGCGGTAAAATTCCGAAACATTGATGGTCAGATAATTGACGAACTCATCAAATTTCTGGGTATTTGTCCGCAATAACTCAACATAAGGCGCATACCCCGTAATGCCGTTCTTGGCAATCAGCGTATCTATCCGGCGTTTCATCTGCTTTTCCTTGTAGCAGTTTAAATCAATATGGGTCAGCTCATAGACTGCCGTCTTGAACTGTTCATAGTCAAACAAAGCCATATCTATTCAGCACTTTCTTCGGACTCTTCCGCAATAACCTTATCAATATCGACAGAAACCACATCCGCATCGTCATCATCATCTGCTTCCGCAGGTTCAGGTGCAAGAAGCGCCTTGATGCTTAAGCTGATCTTCTTCTCATCTTCATTGAAATCAACGATCTTAGCCGTTACTTCCTGTCCTACTGTCAATACATCGGAAGGCTTTTCAATGTGTTCTTTGGAAATCTGGGATACGTGCAATAATGCGTCCACGCCCTCTTCCAACTCTACAAATGCGCCAAAATCAGTCATTCTGGCTACTTTACCCGTTACCTCTTTGCCTACGGCATATTTATCCGCCGCATCTTTCCAGGGATTGGAATCTTCAAACTTCAGACTTAAGGCAATCTTGGTCCCTTCAATATCCTTGATCAGGACTTTGATGGAATCTCCCACCTTAAATACCTTTTTGGGATTTTCAACTCTTCCCCATGACATTTCGGAAATATGAAGCAGTCCGTCCGCACCGCCCAAATCGATAAATGCTCCGAAATCAGTCACGTTTTTAACCGTTCCTTCCACAACGTCGCCGATATGGATCTTTTCAAAGAGCTCTCTCTGCTGCTCTGCTTTCTTTGCAACGAGAAGCTGCTTGCGGTCGCCGATATATCTCCTTCTCTTAGGATTATATTCGCTGATCACGAATTCAATCTCCTGATCCGCATATTTGGTCAAATCCTTTTCATAAACGTTGGACACAAGGCTTGCGGGAATAAAAACCCTTACCTCATCCACAACTACGCTTAAGCCGCCATCCAGTACCTGTGCGACCTTGGCCTTGAGCACTTCTTTGTTCTCGAAAGCCTCCTGAATCCTCTTGTTTCCTTTTTCCAGAGCCAGTCTCTTATAGGAAAGGAGAACCTGTCCTTCTCCGTCATTAACTTTAATGACCTTTACCTCCATCTTGTCGCCGGCTTTTAAAATTGTTGTTAAATCCACATTAGCTTCGTTCGTGTATTCATTTCTAGTAAGAATACCATCAGATTTATATCCAATGTTCAAGACAGCTTCATCCGGCTTTACGTCGATGATTGTACCTTCAACGATCTCTCCATTTCTAATTGTTTTCAAAGACTCCTCAAGCATTTGTTCAAAAGTTAATTCTGACATAATTTTGAACCTCCTCAATAATATTATTCGGGGTTGAAGCCCCAGCGGTAATTCCCACCGATCCGATCCCCCCGGGAAGCTTCCCGTACAGGTCGTCCAGTGTCTGTATATAGAAAGTGTTCTCACATTTCTCTTTGCAGATTTCAAAGAGTTTTCTCGTATTGGAGCTGTGAGTACCGCCTATCACTATCATAGCGTCAACTTCCTCCGCAATGGCTGCGGCCTCCGTCTGTCTTTCTTCAGTTGCGTTACAAATCGTATTTACAACATTTATATCATAACCTTTTTTAGAAATAATTTCAACTAATTCTTGAAATTTATTGTAGTTAAATGTCGTCTGTGAGACCGTGCACACCTTTTGATTCTCGGGCAGTTTGAGATTTTGTGCCTGAGAAGCCGATTCTATCACAATTGCGGCATTTTGGCACCACCCTTTTATTCCCTCCACCTCCGGATGGGAATCGTTCCCGATAATAATGATCTGCTTTCCTTCTCCGCTTTCCTTTTCCACGATCCGGTGTATCTTCTTCACAAAAGGACAGGTAGCGTCGATGCACTCCAATTCCTGTTTCGTAAGAATGTCATATATTTCCCTGGAAACTCCGTGAGAGCGGATGACAACGCTGCCCTCCTTTATTTTCCTCAGACTTTCCACGTCCTCTATGACCTCTACGCCCTTTTTCTCCAGATCCGCCACAACCGCTTCATTATGGATAATGGGCCCGAAAGTATATATTTTTTTCCCTTTTTCAATCTGTTCATAAACTTTTTCCACGGCGCGTTTTACGCCGAAGCAAAAGCCTGCTGTTTTAGCCAGCCTGATCTCCATACCCTGTCCGTCCCTCTGATCCTTGTTTTATCCTGCTCTATCCGATATACTTCTATCCGCTTTCCTTTGGAAATCCATCTATCGTCTTCCTTTTTGATCCGTCTGTCTTTTCACCATACCGATAATATTTTCCACGACCTCGTCAATGGTCATATCCGACGAATCCAGTAAAACTGCGTCCTCCGCCTGCCTTAGGGGGGAGTTTTCCCGATTCATATCCCGGTTATCCCGATCGATAATATCCTGTTCTATTTTATCAAGGTCACATGAAGCTCCCTTCTGTACCAGCTCATCATATCTTCTTTTAGCGCGCACCCCTGCATCCGCCGTCAAATATACCTTTACATCCGCACGGGGCAGTACGCAGGTCCCGATGTCCCTGCCGTCCATAATCACATCGGCGGTCTCAGCAAGCCTCTGCTGCAGAGAAACCAGTTTTTTGCGAACATCGCCGTTTACCGAGCTTGCGGAAGCCATATTCCCCACTTCCTCCGTCCGGATCAGTCCGTTTACATTTTCCCCGTTTAGCAGCACGACCTGCTCCCCGTTTTCATAACGGATCGTAATGTCCGCATCCCCGCATGCCCTGCTGATAGCCTCTCCGTCCTCCGGAGAAATGCCCTTTCTCAAAATATGCAGCGCCATGGCACGGTACATAGCTCCCGTGTCCACATAAATAAATCCAAGCTGTTTTGCGATCCTTTTCGCGATCGTGCTTTTTCCTGCTCCTGCAGGCCCGTCAATCGCTATACTGTAACTCATAACTTTTCTCTTCCTTCCTGCTCCTCTATTCCGCCGCCGATTCTCCCGCCAGCCTTCCCGTCGACCATGCGATCTGCAGGTTATAGCCACCGGTAAAAGCGTCCACATCTATAAGCTCTCCCGCAAAATACAAACCGGAAACCTGTTTCGATTCCATGGTGGAAGGATTGATGTCCTTCACACTGACGCCGCCCTTGGTCACAATGGCCTCCTCGTACCCGCCGGTTCCTGTAATGGTAAGGGGCAGCGCTTTAATGCATCGGGCAAAGTTTCTTTTCTCTTCTTTACTGATCTCACAAGCCTTTTTATCCGGATCGATGCCTGAGAGGGCTATCATAACCGGTATGAGCCTTGCGGGAAAAAGCCCGCCGCAGGCATTTTTAAACTGCTTCTGCCTGTTTTCCTCAAAATCCCTGGTCAGCCTGTTTTGCAGTTGTTCTTCCGTAAGCGCCGGCTTCAAATCGATAAAAAGCTGTATTTCATTTTTGACAAGCCTCTGGTTAATAACGCTTGCGCCGCTCAGTATAATGGGGCCGCTGACCCCGAAATGGGTAAAAAGCATTTCCCCGAATTCCGAATATAACACCTTTTTGCCTTCCTTAAAGGTTGCAGTCACGTTTTTTAAGGAAAGTCCCATCAAATCCCTGCAAAAGTCTTCCCTGGCTTTTAAGGGAACAAGGGCCGGGTAAAGTTCCGTGACCTTATGTCCCGTCTCCTCCGCCATTCTGTGTCCGTCTCCCGTAGATCCTGTGGAAGGGTAGGAAACTCCTCCTGTGGCGAGAATGACTGCGTCCGCCTCATAGTATTTTCCCCGTTCGTCCCGGACACCTTTGATACGCCTTTTATCACAGCCGTTTTCTGTCAGAAGACTTTCCGTTACAAGGCTTTCCACCCGGGTATGCAGCCTGATCTCTACCGAAAGCCCCATCAGCTTCTTCTCTAAGATCCTGATCACATCGGATGAATGGTCGGAAGCCGGAAATACCCTGTTTCCCCGCTCCACCTTTAAACGCAGACCGTTTTCCTCAAAAAAATCCATACAGGCACGGTTATCAAACCCGTATAAAGCGCTGTATAAAAATTTTCGGTTGGTCACAACATGCTCAAAAATCTCTTCTATATCCGAGGCATTGGTCAGATTACATCTGCCCTTTCCCGTTATGAAAACCTTTTTGCCCAGCTTTTCATTTCTTTCCAAAAGGGTAACCTGATGCCCTTTGTCCGCCGCCGCTGCCGCCGCCATCATACCCGCAGCGCCGCCGCC
The DNA here is from genome assembly GCA_002362385.1 of Lachnospiraceae bacterium UBA3273. GTDB lineage: Bacteria > Bacillota > Clostridia > Lachnospirales > Lachnospiraceae > UBA2882. The sequence goes on along the minus strand of DEUB01000011.1, from coordinate 22,393 downwards.
GATCACGATCACTCTACTCATATTCTTCCTTCGTAAGGGGATTGTTCAAAACAGGCTCCTCGTCAATAAAATTGATTTCATCATTTAAATAAACCTGATAATTTCCCCAGACCTTTTCCAGTTCCTTCAGATTTTCCGTTACCTGCTCCGGTTTCCTTAAGCAGAGGGCAACCACGAGGGCGTTAATAAGACTTAACGGCGCCACAAGGGAATCCACAATGGAAACCATATCGCTTCTTGCGCACAGATTGCAGGAGGAATACAGATTCATGGGCGAATGGATAGAATCCGTAATGGCTATTACCTTAGCGTTCCTGTCATTGGCAAATTCCATGGCCTTTAAGGTACGCATGGAGTATCTGGGAAAGCTGATGCCGATTACCACATCATTTTCGTCTATCCTTATCATCTGCTCAAAAATTTCCGTAACGGAGGTCGTTCTGATCAGGATAACGTCTCCCCTTATCATGGTCAGATAAAAGCTCAAAAAATCCGCCAATGGTTCACAGCTCCTTAAGCCTACCACATAAATATGCCTTGCCCCGAGAATAATGTCCACAGCCGCTTCAAAAGCCGCCACATCCACATTCTGCAGAGTATCGGCTATTTTTTCGATATCGGAATTTAAAACGCTTGTAAGGATTTCCGACTGGGTGCTCTTGCCGTATTTCATCCCAACCTTTGCGACGCTGTTCCATTCGTTTTTGATCCAGGCTTCAAGCGCATGCTGAAATTCGGGATACCCTTCGAATCCCAGTCCGGATGCAAAGCGCACTACCGTGGATTCGCTGATCTCCACTTCCTTGCCAAGCTGCGCCGCCGTCATAAACACCGCCTGGTCATAATGATCCATAATATAGGCGGCGATCTTCTTATGGCTCTTGCTCATTTTGGCAAAACGCTCCTTAATAAGCCCTATGATATCCGTATGCTCTCTTTTACCTGTTTCCTCTGTCATCGTAACTCCCTTTATTCTCCGTTTGTTTCTTCTATGGCCAAAGCTTTTTACTCGTTGTCCGCTTCCCCATGACCTTGACCCGCCCGGCCGTATTTTTCCTTCCTGTTCGGCTCTTTTGCCCTTTAATTATCTATTTCATAAAGGATGCATATGCTTCCTCCAAAAGCCCTTTTGTTTCCTCCATAGAAAGATCATAGTCCCCGGTAGTCATCATAGCGGCAGCTCCATGGATAAAAATCCACATCTTCATGAAAATCCCGCTGGGATCCTTCGCTCCCTGTTCCTTTGCCCTTAATATCTCTTTGTGAAGGGCCCCGGTCTTACCGTTCAGGATGCCGAACAAAGAAGCATTGCACCGCTTCTCTTCCATAAATAACATACGAAATAATTGAACTTCCTTCCCGGCGAACTCAATATACGCCATCCCTAAGTTGGTAAAAGGAACATCGCTGTTTCCCTGATATTTTCCATAGTATTCCGAAAAATAGGCAACCGCCATCTGGTAAACCTCGTCATACATTTCGTCCATACTGCTGTAAACGCGGAATATAGGCTGGGTGGAACAGCCGGCCTTAGCTGCAAGCTTTCTTGCCGTCACTTCCTTAAGCCCTTCCTCCTTTGCCATTTCAAATGCGCTGTTTATGAGCATTTCCTTTGTAATACTGATCTTTCTGGCCATGATTTAATCCCTTCTCTTTCGCAGCGGAGCAATTTCCCGCACAATAATTGATAACATACGTTATGTTAGTACATGTGGAAAGATTTGTCAAGTTATTCTTTCCCATCCTGTTCCCGCTCCACATATCTCATAAGGCTTTGGTAAATATCCGGATGCTCCTTTTTCATGCGGATGGGTATCATATCATTTGTTACGAAACAATGGCTGGATTCTCCCGTGGCGTGGAGTTTTCCCGTATCCTCATCGGCCACTTCATATAACACATGGAATTTTACTCCCGTAAAAGAACTGATGCGCAAGGTAATCCGAAACCGCTGCCCAAAACGCATAGCATACTTATATTCGCAGGAAACGGATAAGACCGGAATGAGAATCCCCTCTTCTTCCATCTTATTGTAAGGAAGGCCGATTTGACTCAAGAAATCAATCCTTGCTTCTTCAAACCATCTGATATAGTTGGAATGATGGACAATGCCCATTTGGTCCGTTTCATAATAGGCTATCTTTCTGGTATAGGGTGTTATTTTTTTATCTGCTGCTTCCATTGGTCATTCCTTCCTTTTTATTGTAAACCGGTTTTCAAATTTCTGCCTGAACCAGATGTCCAAAGTTACACTCGTCCTTAAATAAGTCATAAACATAAGCCGGACTTTCCATATATAACCCTGTTTCCTTATCCTGTAGCTTTTCAAATACTTCCGAGTTATAAAACCGATTCATGGCTTCATCATATTCTATATTTTGCTCAGTGGTTATCATATAGATAATATCCTGAATCACATATTCAATTAATTGTTCCTGATTATTCAATTTCATCTGCCACCTTTCTCAATAATCTAATACTTTTTTCTGTATGGAAAGAGTATTGTGAAGATGTCTCTTTATATATCATTCCTTTTAACAATGTTTCAAAGTCAATAACTTCATTCTCATACTGTCGGAACAACAATGCCATATTATCATCTGCAACAGGTCCTATAACAATATCATACTTATTATCCTGATTACACAAGCTGTCTTTAATATCGCCAAATGTTTTATTCCTGTTATTCATTACAAATCTTGCCCATTCTTCTGAAGTTCTGGTTCCAAAATCCTTAATAACAATATCCGGAATTCTTGTAAAACCATCTTGAATTTCAAATACATTTAAAACCGGGGAACCGCCATAAATTCTGGCAACTCTTTGCGCCATTCTCTCCGACTGTTCTTTCATATCTGTCAAATAGAAACCTCTTCCAAAATCTTTATATGGTCTACACATCGCCAGATTAATACTTTCTATTTTCATGTTGCTCCCATGATATAAAATCATATAGTTCCTCCATTCCTCTTACATAGTACCAAAAGGTCTTCCAATACTGTTTCAAACGATAAAGTATGTTCTATCTCATAGTTTTCTTTTATAAATTCAATTCCCTTAAATTGGAATAAGTATTGAAACGCCTCTTTTACTCCAATGTTATGCGTCTGCGCAAATTCATTTACACAGACAACTGTATAGTCTATTTTTCGTTTCTGTTCATTCATATACCTGCCCCTTTACTTATACATTATTTCTATTTAAACCTAAAAAACTATTTCAAGCAACTATTATGGCTATTGTATCATATTCTTTCTTTCAATAACAACATCTGTCCATAAGAAACAGAACTCCATAAAAATAGTAAAAAGACACGCCATCCTCCGACAGCGTGTCTTTCAATATTTCTAATTTATCCTTTACAAAATGATCATAGGACCATATATTAGACCGGATAAGCCCCGTTCTTTGTATCAGCCTGTGTCAGATCTACCTTTTCTTCCTGTGCCTTGCGGTATTTGAAGAAGTCAACCGCTACCTGCGGGAACAATGCGTAGGACAATACGTCCTCGTCGCTTCTTGCCCACTCTTTGGACTCCTCTTTCAGCTTATCCCATTCAGGCTCTAACAGATCGGCAGGACGACAGGTAATAACCTCTGCGTCGCCGATAACCTTTTTCTGAACCTCTTTGTTGAAGGGTTTAACGGTCTCGCCGTATTTACCGCTTAACAAATCCTTGGTCTGGCCGGTAGCCATCTTATAAGGCTCGCCCATGAGGACGTTCATAACTGCCTGTGTACCTACGATCTGGGATGAAGGCGTTACAAGCGGAGGCTCGCCGAAGTCTTTGCGGACTCTGGGGATTTCCTTTAATACGTCGTCATATTTATCCTCTGCATTCTGCTCTTTTAACTGACTTACCATGTTGGAAAGCATACCGCCGGGTACCTGATATAATAAGGTCTTGATGTTAACGCCCATAACCTTGGGATTCAAAAGGCCGTTCTTTAAGCACTCTTCCCTGTAAGGAGCGAAGTGGTCTGCGATCTCAGCCAGCAGATCCTGGTCAAATCCGGTGTCGTATTCCGTCCCCTTGAAGGTCTCAACCATAACCTCTGTCGCAGGCTGGGAAGTACCCAGTGCAAAAGGACTCATAGCAGTATCGATCACATCAACGCCTGCTTCTACGGCCTTTAAATAGGTCATACTTGCTACACCGGAGGTATAGTGTGTATGAAGCTGGATAGGAAGCTCTGTTGCGCTCTTTAATGCAGTGATCAGTTTGCTTGCTTCATAGGGAACCAGAAGGCCTGCCATATCCTTGATACAAATGGAATCAGCGCCCATTTCCTCAATTCTCTTTGCAATATCCATCCAGTACTGCTCTGTATAAGCGTCGCCCAATGTATAGGACAAAGCGATCTGAGCGTGTCCGCCCTCTTTCTTACATGCTTTAACTGCCGTTTCCAGGTTTCTAAGGTCGTTTAAGCAGTCGAAGATACGGATGATATCAATACCGTTTGCAACGGATTTCTGAACGAAATGCTCTACTACATCGTCTGCATAATGACGATAGCCGAGTACGTTCTGACCTCTTAATAACATCTGCAGCTTTGTATTCTTAAAGCCGTCTTTTAATTTTCTAAGTCTCTCCCATGGATCTTCTTTTAAGAAACGAAGGGATGCGTCGAATGTTGCACCGCCCCAGCACTCTACGGAATGATAGCCGACTTTGTCCATCTTATCGATGATGGGAAGCATCAACTCGGTAGGCATTCTGGTAGCGATCAGGGACTGATGAGCATCACGTAAAATTGTTTCTGTAATTTTAACAGGTTTTGCCATTACTTTTTCCTCCATATTTTTTATAATATTCTTATTGCCATCCCGCAATAAGGGTGCGCCGCGGCCTTTTTCCCGGCGCTTTTTCATTTATTTCATTATCGCTTAGAACACTCCGAAAATCGCCATAAAGGTTCCGGCTGCAACTGCAGTACCGATAACGCCGGCAACGTTGGGTCCCATAGCATGCATCAGCAAAAAGTTGGTAGGATCATATTGTGAACCGACCTTCTGGGATACACGGGCTGCCATAGGAACCGCAGATACGCCTGCTGAACCGATCAAAGGATTAACCTGGCCATGTGAAAGTACGCACATCAGCTTACCGAACAATACGCCGGCTGCCGTACCGAATGCAAATGCAATCAGACCCAGACCTACGATCTTTAAGGTATCCCAGTTTAAGAATGCTTCCGCACTCGTGGTAGCGCCTACTGATGTACCCAGCAGAATAACTACAATATACATCAAAGCGTTGGAAGCCGTTTCCGTCAGCTGTCTTACCACGCCGGACTCCCTGAATAAGTTACCAAGCATCAGCATACCTACCAAAGGAGCGGTTGTAGGAAGGATCAGACATACCACGATCGTAACGATGATCGGGAAAAGGATCTTCTCTAACTTGCTGACAGGACGAAGCTGTCCCATTTTGATCTTTCTTTCCTTTTCGGTAGTAAAAAGCTTCATAATGGGCGGCTGGATGATCGGCACCAGGGACATATAGGAATATGCCGCTACGGCGATGGGTCCCAAAAGGGCCGTCTGTCCCAGCTTACCTGCCAGGAAAATAGAAGTAGGGCCGTCTGCACCGCCGATAATGGAAATCGCAGCTGCAGCCTTATCATTAAAGCCCATTGCGATCGCGCCGAAATACGCCGCGAAAATACCGAACTGTGCGGATGCACCTAATAAAAAGCTTTTGGGATTGGCAATCAGGGGACCGAAGTCCGTCATGGCGCCTACACCCATAAAGATCAGCGAAGGCATGATCGCCCATTCATCCAGTAAATAGAAATAATACAGTAAACCGCCGGCTTTTCCATATTCTATGGGAGCCATAATATCCGGATAGATATTAACTAACAGCATACCGAAAGCTATTGGCAGTAAAAGCAAGGGTTCAAAGCCTTTTGCAATAGCAAGATAAAGAAATACACATGCAACTAAGATCATCAGATAGTTTCCCCAAGTCAGATTGAAAAACGCAGTCTGATGTATTAAGTTGCTCAATGTATTTGAAATATATTCCATCTCGTTAACCTCCTGTTTTATTTACAAACGTTTCATCGTCTGTATTAATTTAATGTAGCAAGTACTGCACCTGCTTCAACAGGATCTCCGACATTTACATTGATGCTTGCAACGGTTCCGTCCTCGGGAGCGACCTGAGGGATTTCCATTTTCATGGCTTCTAAGATCAGGACTGTATCGCCTTTCTTTACTGCCTGGCCTACGTTTGCTTCTACTTTAAATACTTTTCCTGCTGCGCCTGCTTCGATCTTGATGCTGCCCTGTGCGCCGCCTACTGCGGGAGCCGCTTTGGGTGCAGCTTTGGGTGCTGCCTTGGGAGCTGCTTTCGGTGCAGCTGCGACAGCGCCTGTAGATGCGCCTTCTTCTACTACTACGTCATATACGTTGCCATTTACGGTAATGGTATAATTTTTCATTTCTCATGTCCTCCTATATTAGGCTCTCTGCCATTTATTTGTATTTGCTCTCTTAATGCTTCTGACTACAAAGCCGTCTGTCGTTGCCGCCCCTTCATATGCAGCGATTGCCGCCGCAATGACAGCCACCAGCTCCGTATCATCGGAAAGCTCTTCTTTTTCAACAATCTGCGCGATAGTATTATCAACCGCTGCATCTGTACTAACATTTTTCTTAGCTTTTTTATCCGCGATGGATTTCTCGATTTTGGGAATGATTCCAAACGCCATGATGATCAACATGATCAGGATCAGTACGATAAATACGGTGCCCATGCCGAGCAGAGTATTAAGCGCCGCCTTCTCCATCTTTTCTCCCAATGTATAATTGGGGCTTATCATCATGGAACCGGGGAAGATCGTTACCGTCGCAAATTCCTTTGTGTAATAAAGCTCTACCTGGGCATTTCTCTGACTCCCCTTGATCTCACAGTAAACGGTAAAGGCTTCATCCGTACCCTCGGCGGAAACGGAATCCTCTACGATTCCCTCATAAGAGCCGATCTCGGTAAGAGCGCTTTCCCAGATCGCACCGTCAGCAATCAGAATTTCTCCCGTACCGCTTTTTACAGCTTCCAGCTGGTCTGCCCCTTCTTCAACCGCATCGTCTTCCACAAGCATATCCAACGCCGTAAAAACCTTGGCGGTATTGTCTTCAATCGCTTCCTGGGTATAGGAAAGCCCTCCGGCGTCATCTTCCGTACTGCCGCAGGCAGTCATCCCCAAAACACAACCTGCAAGAGCTAAGACTAACAAGAATTTTTTCATCTCTTATATCATCCTTTCTTATACAGTTCCGTGTTTTTTGGACGGACGTTCATCTCTCTTTGTAAAAAGCATTTCAAATGCGCCGATCAAATACTTTCTTGTATCGGCTGCTTCTACGATCTGATCAACATATCCTCTCCTTGCAGCTCCCTGTGCACTTGTCTGGGCATCGGCATATTCCTTTGCCTTCTGCGCAATCACATCGGAGCCCTGTCCGTCATACATGATCTGTGCCGCTGTCTTGGCATCCATAGCTCCGATCTGAGCCGTAGGCCATGCCATTGTAATATCGGCGCCGATGGCCTTGGAGTTCATTGCCACATACGCACTTCCCATAGCCTGTCCGATTATTACGTTTACTTTTGGCACGGTGGCATTCGCAAAAGCATAGGTCAGTTTCGCAACTGCCTTTGCAATTTTCTTTTCAGCACATATGGTAGCTTCAAAGCCCTTGACATTTGTTAAGGACAACACGGGAATATTGAAAGCGTCGCAGAAATTGATGAAATCGGCAGCCTTCTCACAGCCCTTAGCCGTCAGTACCGCATCTGTTTTTTCTACGACCTTTCCTTCGGTGTCACATACCTCGCTGCGGTTTGCCACAGCGCCCACTGTCATGCCGTTCAGCTTAATAAAACCTGTAACCATATCCTTTGCATAATCCGCCTTCGTTTCAAAGAAAGCGTTATTATCTGCGATCACGCTCAATGCGATGGATGTATCTCCAACACAGCCGGAAAGTTCGGCAGTGGCACGGTTTAAATCATCCGTACATTCTTCATAAGAAGCGTCGTCTTCATTATTGCCGGGAAGCATTGTAATAAGCGTCCTGATCTGGGTCAGGATCTCGCTTTCCTCTCCCGTCACGTCTACAATGCCTGCTTCCTTACTCTGGAAATCCGCAGCAGCGGTATCGCATTTATCCGTATAATTTCCGTCTAACGCATTAGGGGAATTTACAAATAATTTTGCTTTATTTCCTTCCATAAAAGTAAAGTCTGTCAGGGCAGGGATCATTGCAAGTCCGCCGCCGCACGCGCCAAAGACTGCCGTGATCTGCGGGATCACGCCGGATGCCAGCGTCTGCTTCATATAGATCTCGCCAAATGCATTTAACGCATCGGTTGCTTCCTGCAGTCTAAGTCCGGCAGAATCGATCAACCCGATAACGGGCGCTCCCATCTTCAATGCCAGATCATAGAGGTTGGCAATTTTCTTTGCATGCATCTCGCCTACAGTGCCGTTCAACACGGAAGCATCCTGGCTGTAAACATACACAAGACTGCCGTCAATCACTCCATAGCCGGTAATTACGCCGTCCGACGGAGTTTCGGTTTGTTTCAGATCAAAATCAGTCGCCCTGGCAGTAACCTTTGCACCAATTTCAACGAAACTGTTGTCATCGAGTAAAGCTGCAATTCTTTGACTCGCTTGTGAAGAATTACTCATTTTTCAAACCTCCATTTTATATTAATTAAAAGAATAACGATTTTTGCGAATGGGCAGAGTAAACCCATTAACGCATCGTTAGAAGTATAACACAGAATTTCAAGTCAGGCTAGATAATTTTAACAATTTTTACGGTATTTTAGCGAGTTTTTTCCTCCCCGTCCCCTCCTTTGCCATACAGGAATAACTCTGCAAGATATTTCAGGCAGTAATCATAGGTGTACTCCTCCACGGATACGGCCGTTTCTATGGGAAATGCATAAAAAAGCTGGCCGTTTACCTCGATCCTCTCATAGCCGGCTATTTCCCCCTTTTCCACGGGAGCTTCCAGATTTTCTTTCAAATCTACCGTTACTTCTACCTCGTCCCAGTCCGCCAAAAGCATACTCACATCCTGCCACTCCATATTTAAAGGAATCTCATCTTCCACACCGTTTATGACCGCTATCCTGTCCGGTATCTTAAGTCCTTCCACATTCCTGAGGCTGTAATCCTCCACGCCCATATTCATCAATTCCTTTGTATCCGCCCATTTATAGGTTTTATGGGGCGGCCATCCGCTTGCCAGCACAACGGAGACCAAAGTCCTGTCATCTTTTCTGACTGCACCTACAAAGCAATATCCTGCCTGATTGGTAAATCCCGTCTTAATGCCGATGGCCCCGTCCATCATTCCCAGGAACAGATCCTTATTATGGACCACAAACCCCCGGCCGCTCTGCTTTTCCGAAAAGCTGTGGCTCTCCGTCCCCACCAGGGTCACAAAAAGATCGTTCTGTACCGCATAGGAAGCGATCTTTGCCAGATCGTAGGCAGTGGTGGAATGGATCTTATCCCCCTGTGCCGCATCCAGTCCGTTGGGCGTGATAAACCATGTGTTTTCACATCCCAAATCCCTCGCCTTCTGGTTCATCAGTTCCGCAAAGCCCTCTGTGCTCCCTCCTATATGCTCCGCTATGGCCACGGCGGAATCATTGTGGGACTCCAGCATCAAAGAAAACAGCAGATCTTTTAATTTGTAGATCTCTCCCTCCCTCATGCCCAGATGTACCTCGGGCATGGACGCCGCTTTTTTTGAAATCGTTACCTCATCCTCCAGATTGCCGTATTCCAATGCCAGAATGGCTGTCATGATCTTGGTAGTGGATGCCATGGGTAAAACCTCATAGCCGTTTTTTTCATATAAGACCCGGTTATTGGTCGCATCCATAAGCAAAGCCGCCTTTGCGTACAGCCGCAGCTCTTCCTGCTCTGCCGCCGCTTCTTCTGCCTGCCCCGGCCCGTTTTCAGGATCCTTTGCAGCATCCGTCCCATATGTTACTTCCAATCCCGCTCCCTGAAGCATTTCATACGTTATCCTCTGCGCAATTTCCGCCTCTGATATTTCAGCCGTACCAAAAGCCATTGTTTCCGCCTCTGTAACAAAATATCCCGTCAATAAGTATGTACACAAATACAATATAAAAAAGCACAGGAAGATAATTGCCTTTCTTCTTGTGCCCTTCTTAAGTCCCTTGCCCATGTGCTTTTCCCCATACTGTTTTTTACAGTATATTCAGGCAGGTCTTTAAATATCCAATTTAAGTTGTACCTCTTTTTCCGCCTGCTCCCGGAACTCCTCGATACGGTCCGTATTCATGCGGGGAAGGTCCTCTAAGCTGGTAACGCCGAAGCTTCTCAAAAACTGTTCCGTAGTGCCGAATAAAAGGGGTCTTCCCGGCGCATCCATTCTTCCCACTTCCATGACCAGATCGAATTCCACAAGCCTGTTCACTGCATGGTCGCAACTGACGCCCCTTATCTTTTCTATTTCGATCTTCGTAACGGGCTGCTTATAAGCGATAATGGATAAAGTCTCTAACAGGGAATCCGTAAGGGTATATTTGCGTGGAGCAGAGGCAATTTTGATCAGCCATTCATACATATCCGGCTTGCTGCACATTTGATAAGCCCCTTCTAACTCCATAAGGGTTACTCCCCGGCTTTCGTCCTCGTCATATTCCTGCTTTATTTCCTTTAAAAGCGCTTCCGTTTCCTTGGAACTGATTTCCAGGACCTTGGAAAGCCTGCCGGTATCCACGGATTCCCCCATGGTAAACAAAACCGACTCCAGCACCGCTTTCATTTTATTCTTTTCCAATTATGCTGCCTCCTTTGAGGTAATATAAATATCGTTAAAAGCCTCTTTCTGCTCGATCATGATCTTCCCGACCTTCATCAGCTCCAAGATGACAAGAAAGGTCACGATGACCTCCATCTTGGAATTCTGTTTTTCAAGAAGACTGCGGAAGCTGCATTTCTTCTGCATAAAGATATAATCCTCTACATAGACCATTTTTGCATCCATGTCCACTTCGTCCTTTTCTATCTTGCCGAATGTGGAACGGATAGGATCGATCTTGTCCTCCCTGCGCTTCATTACGGATTCAAAAACCTCTCTGAGTCCCGAAAGGCTTGTCTGACCGATCAGCGCTTCATAATCCACCGGCGGCGCATACTCCGCCACTTCCTTGGGCATGGTCTTTTCTTTAAACCAGACTTTTCCGGCATCTAACTGCCTGTCCTTCAATTCATAAGACATATATTTATACATTTTGTATTCCAAAAGCTTTTCAACAAGCTCCGCCCTGGGATCTTCCTCTTCGCCGTCCTCATTTACCTCTTTGGGCAGAAGCATCCTGCATTTAATGTCAATAAGCGTTGCAGCCATAACCAAAAACTCGCTCATGACATTCATATCCTCGCGGCTCATCTGCCTGATATAATAAAGATACTGCTCCGTAATCTCCACAATGGGAATATCATAAATATCCACTTTGTTCTTTTCTATCAAATACAGAAGCAGATCCAGCGGACCTTCAAATACCTGTAATTTTACCTCTAAAGACATCGTAATCCCTCTCACTATCCATTACATTCATAAAACCGGGGGACATACCTGCATGTCCGCTTGGCATTATTAAGCCGCCAAATACCCGCGCCAGATTATAGTACTACATCTTGGGTGTAATTGCAAGCAGATTACAAGATATTGTTTAAATTCCTGATAAACATTTTAACGGGGATTCACTATGACCTCCACCAGCTCTCCCGGATTTAAGAATCTGACAGGGATGGTATGGGTGCCAAGTCCTCTTCCTAAGATCATGACAGATTCTCCTTCCCGATACCTTCCGCCGTCATATTTGGGAAACAGTCTCAAGGCAGGGGAGATCACTCCGCCCAAAAAAGGGATCCTGGCAATGCCTCCATGAACGTGCCCCGAAAGGACTAAATCGGCGCCGAATTCCGCATATGCCGGAAAATAAGAGGGATTGTGGGCGATCAGAATATTAAAACGGGACCTATCCGGCCTTCCCAGCTTCTTCTCCAAATAGGCTCCCGTCATCTTCGGCACATGGGTCTTTTTGTAAAATTCTCTGTCGATCTCAACGCCGTAAACGGTAATATTCCGGTTTTTTACCGATATTTTCCGGTTTTTGAGGCGCTCTAATCCTTTATGCCTGATGGCGGTTTCAAACCGCTCCGACATATCTTTATACTTTTTTTTATAAATCTCCATTCGGTATTCGTGGTTGCCGCTTCCGTAATAAACCGGATATTTTTCCGAAAGCTCTCTGATAAACGCCGCCGTCGCGCTAAAATCCTTCCCCGGCTTTGCCGTGATCATATCCCCTGCAATATAAACGCCCTCAGGATTTATCCGGTCAATTTCTTTCATCAGTCTTTCATTGGCCTTTCCGAAGCTTTTCCCATGCAGGTCGGAAAGCATGACAAAGTGGTAAGGGCTATCTATCTTTTTGCTGGAGAGCGTATATTTCCTAACTACAAAGCGGTTAGTGTCACAGATCACAACACCTCCCGCCATAGCCGCCAGCACTCCCAACGCTTCCAATATATAAAGCAGCTTCATACAGTATCTCCCATGATTTTGTGTTCCATAGTATAACACGGATCTCTACGTCCGTCAAAGTCAGGTCGAACAGAGATCCTCCCGTTAGACAGATCGTCAGGTCAGGTAGATCCGGAAGATCATTTTCAGATAATCTATGTATCTGGCCTCACGAACATCCTCCTGGTACAGGATATTCACGCTTCCCATCTTATTTCCATCCAGAAAATAAATGGCCTCTCCTGCAACGTCTCCCGCCTTGATGGGCGCCCGGTGTTCTTCCTTTAACCGTATTTCTTTTGTGACCCGGCTTAAATCCTTTCCCGTCACATCCAGATAAGAGAACTGGCTTTCATACATGAGACCGGTTTCTTCCTCCACGCCGCCCGTTACCTGCACCATTCCCAGATCGTCCTGGTTCATATCCTGATAAACCCGGCTGACGGAAAAACCATACTGCAAAAGCTTAATGGCGTCTTCAAATCTTACCTTATAATCCGGCGCCGCCATGATTACTGCGATCAGATCGATACCGTCCTTATTGGCTGTAGCCGAAAGGCAGTATTTTGCCGAGCTTGTGGAACCCGTTTTCAAACCGGTGGCATAGGGATACTGCTTCAACAGCTTATTGGTGCTTGAAAGGGTAAAGGGCGTGCTCCCCCTCGCCGTGTTGTGGGTAATATCTTCCATCCATATTTTAGTATAGTCATAAATCTGCGGATATTTGGTAATCAGTTCCCTTGACATGACCGCCACATCCCTTGCGCTGGTAATATGGGTATCGGAATCCGTCAGCCCGCAGCAGTCTTCAAAATGGGTGGCCGTCATATTAAGGGCGGCTGCTTTTTCGTTCATCATCTGCACAAAGGCTTCTTCACTTCCCGCTATATATTCCGCCATGGCAACCGCCGCATCGTTTCCGCTGGCAACTGCGATACATTTGATCAGGGTTTCCACAGACTGGACCTCTCCTTCATCCAGAAAGACCTGGGAACCTCCCATGGACTTGGCATAAGCGCTGGTAGTTACCTGATCCTCTAAATGGATCTGTCCCTTTTCTAAGGCCTCGAAGGTCAGAAGCAGCGTCATGATCTTCGTGATGCTGGCAGGCTTTAACGGAATATCTGCATCCTTTTCGTAGATGACCGTTCCCGTGGACGCTTCCATTAACAGGGCGGAAGGAGCCGACACATTCAGATCGTAGGCAGGCGGCGTTTCTTCCCCGAGTACCGGCGTGACCAGAACCAGAAAGCTTAACTGGAAGCTTAAAAACATTATAAATAATTTTTTCATACCCAAACCACATAACTTTTATTACTACTATCATAATACGAAAAGGGGCTTTTTATGACTGTAATCTCTATTATCTTTTCAGCCGTTCTGCAGCTGCCGGATCATAAAGAAATATCGATTCCTCTTTCGGATACGTCGGAATCGGCACCGGGTCCCAGGTCCGCTTTTATTAATTTGTCATTCAGTTCAGTCGTCCAATCCTTTCTGTCATCCGCATGCTTTTTTACAAATTCCTCTATCAGGGATTCATCTGACATATCCTTTTTTCTCTGAGCCATTATCTGTGCGTTTTTTGCCGCCATATACATCCTCATATCATATTGCATCAGATTGTTTTCATCAGACTGCGAGACCTTCGCCCCGCCAGACATCCGCCTTGCAATTTCCTGTGCTACCGCCATTCCCTCCACAATGTTTTCGGTAACGGCAGCCATTTGTTCCGCATAAAGTCTGTCGTGTTCCGCCAAAAAGCGATCCGCTCTTTCTGTCTTTTGGTTTCCGTCATTGACAGAATCATGATCCAATACCTTACTGTTTTCCGATTTATTTTCTTTTGCACCGTTTGATCCATATAAGAAATCGTGAACAAAATCCCCTGTTATATTCATTGACATAAGACAAGCCTCCTCGTTGTTTCATAATATAAATCCGTTTACTTACAGCTTTTATTTCTTATCGGCATATTTTCGGTAAAATAACAGCGCAAAGCTACTAATAACATAAATTTTATAAGTACGATCCCTGCCAGAATAGTTGACATGTCAACATTATTGTGATATTCTAATCCATAAAACAAGGAGAAAGAAATATGCACGAAATCGGAAAGAATATAAGCATCCTTTACAGACAATTTCATTTATTTCTCAACCATGAACTGGAGGGTACAAATATTACTGCAACGGAACTTATGTACCTGGCCTCCCTGTACCGAAAAGACGGCATTACCCAGGATGACCTTGTAAAAGAATACTGCATAGATAAGGCCGCTACTGCAAGAACCATACAGGGAATGGAAAAAAAGGGACTTATTCTTAGAAAACCGGGTGTTTCCGATAAACGCTCCAAAAACATATATCTGACTGACGAAGCCTATATATACCGCAATATGATCTCACAGATTCAAAAAAAATGGTTAGAAACTATTAACATAGAACTTTCCCAAAAAGAAACCGACGAATTTGCGAAAACACTGGCCGCCGTTACACAAAAAGCGAAAAGAATGAATCAGATCAAGGAGGAAAACAGCTTATGACAATGGAAGAAGCAATGAAAAAAAGACATACGGTCCGTAAATATACGGACATATCTCTGGAGTCAGATGTTACGGAACAGCTGATTTATCGAATTGAAGAAAATAATGACAAATTTCATCTGACGATCCGGTTAAATACAAACGACACTTCCGCTTTCAACGCCCTTATAAAATTGTTTCTGGCAAAAGGCGTTAAAAATTACTTTGTTCTGTCCGGACCAGACACACCCAACCTGGATGAGAAGCTTGGATACTGTGGCGCAGATCTGATGCTCTACGCCCAGACTCTGGGTTTGAATACATGGTGGGTAGGCGGAACCTTTAATCGCAAAAAATTAAATGAAAAGGCCGGAAAAAACAAAGTGATCGGCATCATAGCCGTAGGCTATGGAACAAATCAGGGAACAGCCCACAAATCAAAATCCTATGAAGATATCGCCAGCTATGATGGAAAGGCGCCCGAGTGGTTTCGAAAGGGTGTTGAAGCCGTATTGCTCGCCCCCACTGCATTGAACAAACAGGCTTTTTCCATAAAAGGATATGACAGGTATGTAAAAATAACCTGTGATAATGGTATTTTCACAGGAGCAGATCTGGGACTTGCAAAATATCATTTTGAATTAGGTGCGGGTATGGAAAATTTTCAGTGGGATACCGATCACTGAATTGTTTATACCGAGTATGATAAAGGGAAAGACGGACCTAACTCCATCTTTCCCTTAAATTATAATATACATCTTTTATTTTTCTGCCCGGCGCTTTTAAATCTATCTCATGTCCTCTCGCCTTTAAGAAATGATAAATAAAATCCAAAAAATAATATAAGATGATGATCTGGCACAAACGAACGCCGACTCTGAAAGGGACCCTTGTAACAAGGCTCATCATCCTCTGGTTTAGGAATTTGACGATAATGATGGCGTAAAACCCCCATGCTATACTGCTTTCCAGACAAATGATCCCTTTGTAATTGAAAGGCTTTTCGTTGTAATCCCACCAGATCTGATGCAGGACCTTTCTCATCAGGATCCCCACCAGATATTCAAAGGTAGTGGCCAAAGCGGCGCCGAAAAAATAGAGCCCGATCAGATGCCCTCCCAAAGGATGCATGATTATGTACCCCAAAACGCCTCCAAATCCATAAATAGGACAAAAGGGGCCGAAAATAAAACCTCTGTTGGTCCACTTCCTGTTACAGAAGGACATATATAAGGATTCTACTACCCATCCGATAAAGCTATATAAAATAAAGCATTCCACAAGATATATCAATTCTGTTCCCAAAATCTGACGTGTCCACATAATATACCTCCGTCATGTACATTTTCATAATCTTCTCCATAAAAGAATATGACTACTCTTTATCACAATATCCGTAAAAAAAGAAACTCCCCGGCTAAAAGCCGGAGAATTTGATTAATTGTATTTGCGTTTTCGTGCTGCTTCAGATTTTTTCTTACGTTTTACGCTGGGTTTTTCGTAATGTTCTCTTTTACGAATTTCCTGCTGAATACCGGCTTTTGCACAGCTTCTTTTAAAACGGCGTAAAGCGCTATCTAAAGTCTCGTTCTCTTTTACGATTACGTTTGACATAAATCACACCTGACCTCCCTTCAGTCCCTTCACGTTAAACGACTGCTGGGTAAAATATTATGCAATCATATATGCACATTTAAAATTATAGCACAAAATATGCATCCGTCAACTGTTTTTTCAGTTTACGCGATGGATTTTCCCCTAAATTATACAATCTGTCCGTCCAGCACCTTCTTAGCTTCCGCAATGGCAGCTTCGATTCCGTCTGGATTTTTGCCTCCCGCCTGTGCCATGTTGGGACGGCCGCCGCCACCACCGCCTACCAGCCCGGCAATGCCTTTAATGAGGTTTCCTGCATGGGCGCCCTTCTTCATTGCATCTTCCGTAGCCATAGCCACCAGATTTACCTTGCCCTCCAGATCGGAAGCCAGTAAGATCACGCCTTCGCCCAGTTTTTCCTTTAACTGGTCTCCCAAATCCCGCAGACCGTTCATATCCACGCCGGATACCTTTGCAGCCAGAAGCTTCACGCCCTTCACTTCCGTTACCTGGTTCATGACATCGCCCAAGGCATCCTTCGCAGCCTTGGATTTCATGGATTCCAGTTCGCCGTGCAGAGCCTTGTTCTCAGCCAAAAGATGCTCCGCCTTCTCCACAACATTTGCAGGTGTGGCCTTTAGGGCTTTGGCAACCTCGTGCAGCTTATCTTCCATCTCTTTGTAATACTTCATAACGCCGTTTCCGGTCAGGGCTTCAATACGTCTTACTCCTGCCGCAACGCCGGACTCGGAAAGGATCTTAAAGGCTCCGATGGCACCCGTATTTTTTACATGGGTACCGCCGCAGAATTCTTTTGAAAAATCTCCCATCATAACAACTCTTACGGTATCGCCGTATTTTTCGCCGAAAAGCGCCATAGCTCCGGTTTTCTTCGCTTCCTCCATAGTCATGACCTGTGTGTCGACCACGATATTCTCCGCGATCTTTTCATTCACGATATTTTCTACCTTTTCCAGTTCTTCCGGCGTCATAGCGGAAAAATGGGAAAAGTCAAAACGCAGTCTTTCTCCGTCCACATAAGAGCCTGCCTGCTCTACATGACTGCCCAGAACAGTCCTGAGCGCCTTTTGAAGCAGATGGGTGGCACTGTGGTTTTTACATGTATCGCCTCTCTTTAAGGCATCTACGGATAATGTCGCAATATCGCCCACCTTCAGCATTCCTCTGGTCACGGTGCCGATATGTCCTACCTTTCCGCCCAAGAGCTTTACGGTATCCTTAACCTCAAACTCTCCGTCCTTCACGGTAATCACACCGGTGTCTCCGTTCTGTCCGCCCATGGTGGCGTAAAAAGGCGTTTCCTCTACAATAATGGTTCCCGTCTGCCCGTCCGTCAAAGCCTCTGCCAGCTCTGTTTCCGTTGTAAGGACGGTAATCTTTGACTCATGTGTCAGCTTATCATAGCCTACAAACTCCGTTGTGATGCTTGGATCAATGGATTCATAGACCGTTACGTCGGCGCCCATATAGTTGGTTGTCTTACGGGCTTTTCTGGCTTTATCCTTCTGCTTAGTCATGGCAGCTTCAAAACCTGCGTTATCCACGCTAAAGCCCTTTTCCTCCAGAATCTCCGTGGTAAGGTCCAAGGGAAAACCGTAAGTGTCATATAATTTGAACGCGTCCGCGCCGGAAAGCTCTTTTTTACCTTCCTTCTCCATAGCCTGCTCCATTTCATTTAAAATGGAAAGTCCCTGGTCGATGGTCTTTGCGAACTTGCTCTCTTCCTGATCTAATACATTAAAAATAAATTCTTTCTTTTCCTCCAGCTCCGGATAACCGTCCCTGCTGCCTTCAATGACCGTCTCGCTCAATTTGGAAAGAAAAGCCCCGTCAATGCCTAAAAGCTTTCCATGTCTTGCGGCACGGCGGATAATACGGCGCAGCACATAGCCCCTTCCTTCATTGGTAGGCATAATGCCGTCGGAGATCATAAAAGTGGCGGAACGGATATGGTCCGTTACGATACGGATGGATACATCCCATTTATATTCCTTTTTGTATTCCTTCCCTGAAAGCTCACATACCTTGCTGCGCAGGGCCAGGATCGTATCCACGTCAAAAATGGAGTCCACATCCTGTACAACGGCAGCCAGCCTTTCAAGGCCCATGCCGGTATCGATATTCTTCTGCTCCAGCTCGGAATAATTGCCCTTTCCGTCATTGTCAAACTGGGTAAATACGTTGTTCCATACCTCGATATAACGGTCGCAGTCACAGCCTACGGTACAGCCGGGCTTTCCGCATCCGTATTTTTCGCCTCTGTCATAATAAACCTCGGAACAGGGACCGCAGGGGCCTGAACCGTGCTCCCAGAAATTGTCCTCCTTGCCGAAGCGGAAGATCCTTTCCTTGGGAACGCCGATCTCCTTCTCCCAGATCTCAAAGGCCTCGTCATCATTTTCATATACGGAAGGATACAGCCTGTCCTTATCAAGTCCCACCGTTTCCGTCAAAAACTCCCAGGTCCATGCAATGGCTTCATGCTTAAAATAATCCCCGAAAGAGAAATTGCCCAGCATTTCAAAAAATGTGCCGTGGCGGGCCGTCTTTCCGATATTTTCAATATCTCCGGTACGGATACATTTCTGACAGGTGGTTACCCTCCTCCTCGGCGGAATCTCCTGCCCGGTAAAATACGGCTTTAAAGGCGCCATACCGGAATTTATCAATAATAAAGAATTATCGTTATGCGGCACCAGAGAAAAACTCTTCATGGCAAGATGTCCCTTGCTCTCGAAAAACTCCAAAAACATTTTTCTCAGTTCGTTTACTCCATAAGCTTTCACGTCTGTTTCCTCCAAAAATCATCTTATATAGCATTTATAACTTTATAATTTTATAATTTTTTCTTCCATATGTCAAAAAATTTATGAAATTCTTTGACATATTTTTTTGCTGCAATGAAAATGCGGCAAATTTTTCCTTCATCCGGGGTCCTGCCTGATTTCCGGCTTTTTATCGCCTTTTGACCTGTAAGCCCAAAATTTATTCAGAACGAAATTGATGGGGACCGTAATGAAAATATTCGCAAAAGACCCGATATAAAGTGGGATTGCCAGAAAATTTTTTTCAATATATAACAATGCGCCCGTTATGAAAAGCCCCGTTATGGAATAAGAAATATATACTTTGACTAACCCCTTTAAAAATGACTGGTTCCCGGCGGTCTCGTTAAATACAAACCGGCTGTTTACCATATAGGAAATAAAAACCGTGATGATAAAGGCCGTCAGATTTCCGATCTGCTCATTGATCCCCCATACATAGAACATAACGTTTACCATGACATAAGTTAAAACGGTATTAAACCCGCCGACCATCCCGAACTTGATAAACTGTATCAAAGCCTCCAGCTTTTCCCTTTTTTCCTTTGGCAGTCCTTCCATAAAGGCCTTATATTTTTCCTTCATATCCGTTCCTCATAAAAAAGGGATACACGGTTTCCCCACGTATCCCCTGTTTTTATTCATGCCGTTATCTTTCCATACTCCTGCAGCGCCTTTACTGTGCAGGGACCGGCTTTCCTTCTTATTGATCAGAATGTGAACTTCTCTGCAAAATATGCATCCAGGTCCTTGATGGCAACACGTTCCTGTTCCATGGTATCCCTGTGGCGGACCGTTACGCATCCGTCGGTCTCGGAATCGAAATCATAGGTAACGCAGAAGGGAGTTCCGATCTCGTCCTGGCGGCGGTATCTCTTACCGATATTGCCCCTGTCGTCAAATTCACAGTTGTATTTCTTGGAAAGCTGTGCAAAAACGGCTTCTGCGCCTTCATTTAATTTCTTGGACAAAGGCAGCACGCCGATCTTAACGGGAGCCAGTACCGGATGGAAATGAAGGACGGTACGCACGTCGCCTTCGCCGATCTCCTCCTCGTCATAAGCTGCGCAGAGGAAAGCCAGAACCACGCGGTCAGCGCCCAAAGAAGGTTCAATAACATACGGAATGTATTTCTCGCCCTTTGTGTCGTCAAAGTAGCTCATATCCTGTCCGGAAGTATTCTGATGCTGGGTCAGGTCATAATCCGTCCTGTCCGCAATGCCCCAAAGCTCGCCCCAGCCAAAGGGGAATAAAAACTCAATATCAGTCGTGCCCTTGGAATAGAAACACAGTTCCTCAGGCGCATGATCCCTTGCCCGCATCTCTTCATCCTTCATGCCAAGGGATTTCAGCCAGTCGATGCAGAACTGTCTCCAGTATTTAAACCACTCCAGATCCGTGCCCGGCTCACAGAAAAATTCCAGTTCCATCTGTTCAAACTCCCTTGTACGGAAGGTAAAGTTGCCCGGCGTGATCTCGTTGCGGAAGGACTTGCCGATCTGTCCGATACCGAAAGGGATCTTCTTTCTTGAAGTCCTCTGTACGTTCTTAAAGTTTACGAAAATGCCCTGAGCCGTCTCCGGCCTTAAATAAACGGTGTTCTTGGCATCCTCCGTCACGCCCTGGAATGTCTTGAACATCAGGTTGAATTCGCGAAGCTCCGTAAAGTTATGCTTGCCGCAGGTAGGACAGGGAATCTGTTTTTCTGCGATAAAGGCCTGCATTTCTTCCTTGCTGAAAGCATCGATGGGCTTTTCTAATGCAATGCCTTTTTCTGCACAGTAATCCTCGATGATCTTATCCGCACGGAAACGCTCATGACATTCCTTACAATCCATTAAAGGATCCGAAAAGCCTGCCAGATGTCCGCTGGCCACCCAGGTCTGGGGATTCATGAGGATCGCGCAGTCAACGCCCACATTGTAAGGGTTTTCCATCACAAACTTCTGCCACCATGCCTTTTTGACATTATTTTTCAGTTCAACGCCCAGATTGCCGTAATCCCATGTATTGGCAAGGCCGCCGTAAATCTCGCTGCCGGGATATACAAAGCCTCTGGACTTTGCCAAAGCTACGATTTTTTCTAATGATTTTTCCATCTCTCTCTCCTCTTTCCGCTTTCGTTTTATCTCTTCAGAAATTCTTTTTATTCATAAATGACATAAGATAATTTTTCCCCGTCGTCAGGCAAAACAGCCGTCTTTTTATCCATAAGCGACACGCCTTCGCTCACATGGGATATCTTTCCGGAAACGTTGATGTTTACCGCCTCTTCGGAAATGACGATCTTTTTGCTCCCCAGTTCCAAAATATCCCCTTCGGAAACCGCCGCTCCCGACTCCTGGTCGATCATCGGCACAAAGGCATATCCCGCGTTATAAGCGTCGGATACCGTCCCGCAAAAAAACACCTGGTTGTGAATCTGTGAATAATCCTCTCCGGCTGAATAAGCGATCTTTGCCTTTACCCGGTTTTCCCCTTCCTTTTCTTCTACACTGAGAAGCTTTACCGTATCCGCTCCGGCCGTCTGGTTATATGCCTGGATCTGTTCGCCAAGCATCTGTTCAAGGCCTTCAACGGAATAATAGTCTTTATCAAAATCCGTAACAATATTTTCTTCAATAGCGCCATCTTTTTTTATCACGACAGTAGTTGTGTCCACGTCATTGACCGCGCCGCACCCGCTAAGCAATAAGCTTAAGGCTGCCGCCGCCAAAAACATTCTTTTTGTTTTCATAATCTACCTCCTGCATACTGCCTTAATATTATAGCCGACACTCCCTATATTTTCAAGCCACAATTCATTCTTGAGTTTCCGTAGTTTTATCC
>DEUB01000037.1 GCA_002362385.1 Lachnospiraceae bacterium UBA3273 | reverse complement strand
TAGTCAAGCACTTTTTTTATTTTCCCCATTTCTTTTTAAGGGGGACTTTCATAATACCATCATTCCTGCCCAAAGTCAATGCCGGATTACAGCGAAAAAAAAGAATCTTAAAGAGCAAGATTACTTTTTTCTGGCAGAAACGAAACGGAGAAAGAGGGATTTGAACCCTCGCGCCGCGTGAACGACCTACACCCTTAGCAGGGGCGCCTCTTCAGCCTCTTGAGTATTTCTCCGTACTACTGAACTTTATCCTCTACCAATATAAAGTTGCTACGTCCATTTCGTGACGCAAAAATTATTATACATAAGTGAATTTTATTTGTCAATTCATTTTGTTTATCTTTTCATCTCTTTTCATCTCTTTTTATTATCTTTTCTTATATCTCTTCTTATATCTTTCCTGTATTTCTAATTACAGGGTTTTTCGGCATCTTTTGGGACTTCCGTAATTATTCATATTTGGCAATCGCTTCTTCTATCCTCCGCTTTACCTCATCTGCGATCTCATTGGATTTCATATGCTGGTATTCTTCATAAAGCATGGGCTTTAAATAAATAAGCTTTACCGTTACCTGACGTATGGAATTTTCATCAAAAGGAATAAACGCATTGATCAGGGCGCAGGGAACAATGGGGCATTTTGCTTTTTGCGCCGCTTTAAAGCTTCCTCCCTTAAATTCCAAAAGTTTATTTCCGTTTCTGCTCCGATGGCCTTCTGCAAAAATAATATAATTGCGGCCTTCTTTTACCTCTTTTGCGACCTGGTTGATAACCTGCATAGACTGACGCAGATCATCCCGGTCCATGGCAAGGGAACCCGTTGCCTCAATGGTCTGCTTCAGCAAAATGACATCCTTCGCTTCTTTTTTTATCACAAAAGCGAAGGGTCTCGGACAGGAATATAAAAATGTCAGAACATCAAATAGTCCCTGATGATTGGGATAGAAAATAAATCCGTCCTTTGAAGGAATGTTTTCCTGTCCGTGTACTTCTATAGTAATATTGCCGGCTTGAATCCCGTGAGTTGCAATCGTTTTTGCAGCCAAAAAGCCCGGCATATAATCCCCGTTATATTTTTTACCCGCTTTCCATAATTTAAAAAACATAAAAGGAACCAAATATAATTTCCGAATAACCATTAATGCAATGCGCATATTAACCTCTTTCCAACAAACCCAATATCTGGTATTTCTATAAAACCAATCTACATATATATTAGGAAGAAACTGATCCTAAACCGTCGTTTCATACCCTCTTGCACAAATCAGACAGATAAATTCCCATGCAGACTTTCCCTTGTACTATTCCTTCCGGTAAGCTTTGACTGCCGTTTCATACAGATCGTTACCATCCTTATCAATTACGACAATTACCGGAAAATCTTTCACTTCCAGCCTGCGGATCGCTTCCGTTCCCAGATCATCGTAAGCAATGACTTCCGATTTCAGAATAGATTTAGATAAAAGAGCGCCTGCACCGCCTACCGCTGCAAAATAGACTGCGCCGTTTTTTACAATGGCATCCTTGACCGCTTCTGACCGCTTTCCTTTTCCGATCATGCCCCGTAGACCCAGATCTAAGAGGGAAGGCGCATATTTATCCATGCGGCTTGCCGTGGTAGGACCTGCGGAACCGATAGGTCTTCCTTCTCTTGCAGGAGAAGGGCCCATATAGTAAATAACGTTGCCTTCCATTTCTATTGGCAGCGGCCGATCGTTCTGCAGCGCTTCGTACATTCTTTTATGCGCGGCATCCCTTGCAGTATAGATCGTACCGGTAATATAAACATAGTCTCCCGCTTTCATTTTTGCGGCATCTTCTTTGGATAACGGTGCATTGATATATTGGTCCATTTTTATTTCCTCGTAAGTCTTTCTATATATTTTCCTCTTTGTTACAGCACTCTGACGCTGTGTCTGTTCACATGACAGCAAATGTTGACTGCCACAGGAAGCCCTGCAATATGGGTAGGATAAGTATTGATATTAACTGCCAGGGCGGTTGTGGTCCCCCCCAGTCCTCCCGGTCCTATACCGGTTTTATTTATTTCAGCTAAAAGTTCTTCTTCCATCTCTTTAACATATGGTACCGAGGAATGTTGGTCTACCGGCCTGGTAAGGGCCTTTTTTGCCATTAAAGCGCATTTCTCAAAGGTGCCTCCCACTCCTACCCCCACTACCATAGGAGGACAGGCGTTTGGTCCCGCATCTTTGACCGCTGTTAATATGGCATTTTTTACCCCTTCGATTCCGTCAGCCGGCTTTAACATAAACACACGGCTCATATTTTCGCTGCCGAACCCTTTAGGTGCAACCGTTATTTTTACCTGATCTCCGGGAACCATCTCATAATGAATGACTGCCGGCGTATTGTCTTTTGTATTTTCCCTGATCAAAGGGTCTTTTACCACGGATTTTCTCAAAAAACCCTCCACATAACCTTTTCTGACCCCTTCCTGGATGGCGTCCTCCAGAAAACCGCCCTCAAAATGGACCTCCTGGCCCACTTCCATAAAAATGACCGCCATTCCCGTATCCTGACAAATAGGAATCATATCTTCTCCTGCAATATTCAGGTTTTCCTGAAGCTGGCACAAAATCTGTTTCCCTAACGGCGCTTCTTCTTTTTCACAGGCATCTTCCAGGGCGTTTTTCATATCTTTTGTAAGAAAATGATTTGCCTCGATACACATCTCTTTAATATTTTGCGTCACTTCTGAAACTTGTATGGTTCTCATGATTTATCCTTTCTGCTGTTTTCCTGTACAAAATAATATTAACACACTTTTTATATTATATAAATCGTCACCCTTAATTTCAACAAAAAAAGCCGCATTGACTGCTTTTTTTAATATGCAGCAGTCTTGCGGCTCTTTTTCCGGCTTTCCTTTAAGATCTTATTAAATTTTCTGGATAGGAGAACGGAAAACATAACGGGATCTTATTCTTTTTTCAGAAACAATGTCCGTATTCCGATATACGCTAAGCAATAATCCTACCAGTACTCCGTTGACCACGGCATTTCCCAATCCATAAGATAAAAACGGCATACTCATTTGGGCAAACACATTAAAAACCGCTATATTGGAAAGCAGATAAAGCATACTTTTCACAAACAACAGGCAAACGCAGCCAAGACTTATCATGGAACCCAGCTGATTTTTCTGCTTAAAGCTTAACCGGAAGGCTTTCCATAAAAAGTAAGCGGCGATTGCTAAAACTGCCACAGTAAATATTACGCCAAAATAAGTCAGCATGGATGTAACCACATAATCATTCTGGATTGCGGGAAGAGATTCAAGCGGCAATTCCTTGTTACCCAAAAGACTGACATGGTCCATTTCTTCTTTTATTGTTTTTATATAGTAGGATTCCTCGGACTGCGTAACGATTGCCCTGATCCTGGCTGCCTGATAATCGCTCAAAAGCGCTCCTCCTTCCGTGCGGAAGGCCGATGCTGTCAAAATGCCCGGGAGAACTACGGCAGGAATCCATATAAGTGCAAGTCTGCCTGCTTTCTTTTCCCCAAACCATCCTTTCAGGATGGCAATTGTTAAAATGAATAAAGCCGCTATGGATAATTCCACTACTCCGCCTGCAGTTAAGAATGCCCGGACAGCGGTCAATATTGCCACTGCATAAAGAAGTATGCATTTTAGCAGCCCCTTCATTCCCTTTCCCCTGTAGCAAAATACCACTGCCGCAAACATTGGCGTCATAAATGTGACAATGTAATAACCCAGGGTAAAACGCAGGGAATACGGAAGAGAATTTTGCACAAAATGACATACCAGAAGACAGATACAGCCGGCCCACCAGACCGCTACGGGATGCTTTCCCAAAAAGCTGTAATCCAGCGCGCATACGACGGCTATTACCGCCAAGCCTATCAGAGTATTCAAAACCGCATTAACGATAAAATCATCCCTGACGGTGGTTACATTGGAATCGTTGGAAAGGCACCCGGTTTTGAAAATGACTATTTGTATTACAAGGCCGGCCAGACTCAATAATGCAATTAATATTACCAGCTCCCACTGCATTCTGGGTCTGTGGACACGGTCCAGCGCCACTCCCGCTTCTACGGGATCTCCCATTTCCGTAACCGCCTTGTCCCATGCCGCATCCTTTTCCATTCCGTCTTTTATGTAGGCTTCCGCCTGATCATTAATATGGTTTTCTATTTCTTCCACGACCATGGGGCGGGCTTTTTTGCAGCGGATCTGTTCCGAAAGGGTGTCAAGGTATTCATGCATTTCCATAAATAACACCTCCCAATACACCGGTAACGGCGCCGGAATACTCTTTCCATTCTTCCTGTTTGATCTTCAGAAAACCTTTTCCTTCTTTTGTGATGCTGTAATATTTCCGGACTTTTCCCGCTGCTTCTCTTTCATAAACTGTCAAATATCCCTTTTCTTCCAAAGAATGCAATAAGGGATACAGGGTTCCCGCTTTCAAGGCAAAAACATTCTGCGAACGCTTTTTCAGGGTCTCAATCATTTCATAACCATACATATCTTTTTCCGATAATAATTTTAAAAGCAGCATGGTGGTGCTTCCCGAAAGTAAACTCTTATCTACCGGCATTTCTTTTCCTCCTGTGTTCAATCACTTTTATGGTTATTTATTACGCGGCATTATATAGACCATCTATATATAGATTATCTATATAATATCACGAATATGGTTTCTGTCAAGAGGATTTTTACCTTTTTTACATTTTGAGGCAGATTCTAAAGCGGTCCCTGCATTATATATCTTTTTTCTTAAGCTGCATCTTCCATATATTCTCTGTAATCTTTTTCACTTGCAAAAAGCATATATCCGCTTCCTGTAAATCCCATATATCCGTCTGTCACTACATATCCTTTCATAAACAAACCTCCTTTGCCAAACTAAAAGTTCCTGTTACTGGTTTTAGTCTAACAAAGGAGGTGTCCTATAAAACGGTCTTATTTATTATATTAAGGTTAAATTAAAGCCATTGGATAAACGCGGTTTTATCCTTTCGGTTATAGCCTGCCTGCTCATAAAATTTTAAAGTTTCCTCAGATTTGGAACCGGTAAGCAGCATCATTTTATAGCAATTCTCTTTTACTGCCAGTTTTCTGGCATAATCCAGGCATTTTGTGGCCAGACCCTGCTTACGGTAATTTTCATCCGTAACAACATTTTCCACAAAGGCATATGGCTGTTGTCCATGGGTCAAATTAGGTATAATAACACAGACACAGGATGATACGATCCTGCCGTCTGTTTCTGCCACGATAATATGATGATCCTTATCATTTAAGATCCGGTTCCAGAGATTAAGCATTTTTTCGTCTTTAGGCGGAAACGGATTATCATGAAGCTGCATATACAGTTTCATCAGTCCGTCATAATCATCTTTATTGATCTCTCTGATCATATGTAACTTCCCCTTTCTGCACTTAATTGATTTACCTCTGCCCGTACTGTAATACTATATCAAGCAGATCCAGAAAATTATACCTGCTGCAAGCGAAACGGCACCTACTAAAATAAATATTCTTCCCATTATATCAAGGAAACTCCGCTTCGTCAAAGATGCCTGCTTTGGATTTTCCGGATTGTAGTAAAATAAGAAAAACAGAACACTCCGGGCAATGGTCTATCCTTTTGCCGGAGTGTCTTCCTAAATCAATTTTTCTTTATAACCCGTTTCTTAACGATTATATTGATAACATTTCTGTCGTTCCTGTTTGGTCAGTTAAAGTTTTTGTATTTCCACTCTATATACTTGATCCTTCTTCAGCTGATATCTGTCCGCAAAACTGCCTTCGTTTACGGCAATGGTCGCAAAGGATGTGAGACCGTTAAAGATTACCGGCTCCCCCTTTTCCACATATCCGAAGGATCTTTCATAGGGGACCAGCCCTTCAAACAGCAACTCTGATCCGTCGTATATCTTTACTGTCGCTTTATCCCCGGTTTTAAAACCGCACTGCACAAGATCGGCATTTTTAATGGAGGTGCCGGCGCTTCCAAAAGGATCGAACCAAAGTATGCTTCCTTCTACACCTTCAGCCTTTATAACGGACGGATAGGTTTTATGCAGCACCATTTCTTCTATAGGATATGCAGGCCCTACTTCTTCAAAAGTAATCTGTCCCGAAGCAAGCTTTGCCGCGCAATAGGAAAAGAGGTCCCGTCCGTGGAAAACGCTGATTTCCATAGTTTTCGGATAACGGTTTACGCTTTCGTCTATTTCCCTTATTTCTTCGATTCCGATCATCTGATCAAGATAAGTCAGCGCCCCGTTGTCCGGCGTTACCACATAGCTTCCGTTTTTTAATTTTGCCACGCTGGCCCGTCTGTCAGTCCCGACTCCCGGATCCACCACCGAAACAAATATGGTCCCTTCCGGCCAGCACGGAACCGTATACTGAAGGCAGAAAGAAGCGGCTTCGATATCAAAGGCGGGCAGGATATGGGTAATATCAAATATCTCCAGACCGGGATCAACAATTTTGCAGATTCCGTGCATACATGATACCAGCCCGGAATCCGTTCCGAAATCAGACTGCATTACAATAACAGGTTTCATAAGCATTTTCTCCTTATCTTTTCTTAATTGTTATTCTTCTTATCTTTTTTCTATCTTTATCATCCAGTCGCTTCCCGCATGCAGATCATATTTTTCTGCCATATTTTCGCAGTTTAACGCCGCCTGGATATGCAATGATTCACTTACCATTAACAGAGGTTCTCCTTCTTTTACAAAACCAAATGACTGGCAAAAGGGAACTTCTCCTTCAAATGCAGGAATATCCTTTCCTTTTTTCCGTATGGTTACATGCACATAATCCCCATACCGGATATTTTCCTTTTCAAAAACTTCTACAGGTATATTGGAACAGATCAGCCCAAAGTGATAATCAGCATTTGCGATCATCCCCGTGATCACGGATCCCTCTACCTTATAGGGAACCAGTTCATGGGTCACGATTTCATTTACATCATAAGCAGACCCCACTTCTTCATAGGTAATGATCCCTGACGCAAGTTTTGCCCCGCAATACGCGAACAGATCCCTTCCGTGGAAAATATTACATTTCTCCGTATTTTTTAGGCGGTTGGTTTTTTCGTCGATAACCCGGATCTCCTCAATACCGATCCGTTCCTTCAAATGTGTCAACGTACCGTTATCCGGCGTTACCACATAGCTTCCGTTTTTCAGTTTTGCCACACAGGCACGGCGGCTGGTTCCAACACCCGGATCCACAACGGATATAAACACGGTGCCGGCAGGCCAGAAATCCACAATATAATCCAAAGAAATAGACGCCTGGTATGTGTCAAAGTTATTGATGTCATGGGAACAGTCAAATATCTTAAGCTCCTTATCCACCATGGTACAGACCCCCTGCATGGTGCAGACGGCAATCCCTTTTCCAAAGTCTGTCTGCATAACGACTGCTGCTTTATTGTGATTCATTTTCATTCCTCCTGTTCTAATATTTCAATTATTTTACTACTTCATAATGGATTCAAATTTTTCGGTGGAATATTCTTCCCCTGCACGCTTTTTATCCAGTTCGATCCTAAGAAGATCCATTTCCTTATCCTTTAGCGGCGTTAAGAGCATTACAAGACCGGATCCGATCATAATGACACCCGGCAGGATCGTAAACATGGTTCCGATCATACCTAAGGCCGATTCATTCTGAACGGCCAGTTCAACATTGAATCCGCTCTTTTCCAAAAGAATGCCCTGGACAGCCGCAGCTGCAGCCCCGCCCAGCTTCAACAGGAAAGAATAGTACGACATGATGATTCCGTCCCGGCGGGTTCCTGTCTTAAATTCATTGTAATCAACCACATCGAACAGGAAATTGAAGATGCACAGCCAGTATGCACATGTTCCGAGGCCGGTAAGAGCCACATAGGCACATCCCATGGCTATATTGGGAATGCCTGTAAATTTTGTAAAAACCATTACCAATCCGCTGAAGACCATTGTTCCCACGAAAACATTCGTCTTATTAAACTTTGCAACGCCTTTTGCAATAACAGGGCTGAAAAGGATGGATACAATATTGCTGGTCGTAAACATCATGGAAGCCTGGGCCTCGCTCAGTCCCATATTGTAGCAGACATAATATAAAAGGCTGGAATTGAAAAGGGTCATATAAACATTCGCAAGCAGCGCGCATGCAATGATAAGCAGATACGGCTTCATCTTCATCAGGCTCGCAATGTCTTTAAAAAATCCGCCCACATTCATTTTTCCCCGGTTAGCCCTTACTTCCTCTACGGATTCCTTGCCTCTTGTAAACCTCCACATCAGGACAATGGATATAACCGAAATAACTGCTGCCACCGCCGCCATAACGGACCAGGCGTCGCCGTCTGTAAATCCTCTTTCCACCAGCTTTGCCACGCCGAAGGTAGGAACGGAGCTGGCGCAGAACAGGCCCACATAGCTTAATACATTCCGGTATGCCTGAACCTTAACTCTTTCGCTGTCGTCCTCGGTAATGACAGAACCGAAGGAATAGTATGCAATATTAAATGCCGTATAAGACAGCCAGAACACAAATACCATGATAAGGTAATAAATGATCTTCTGGGTCTGTGGCAAATCCACTTTCAAAAACATCAGGATCATGGATGCCCCCAAAGGAAGGGCCGATCCTAACATCCAGGGTCTTCTTTTGCCGTATCTTCCCTTCGTATTATCGATCAAATATCCTACAATGGGGTCTGTGACCGCATCCCATACAACGCCTGCGGATATGATCATTCCGGCTACAGCCGGGCTGATACCGGCGATAGTCGTCATAAAAAATGAAAATAACGCGATCACAAAATTGTAAGAGGTTGCATCGCCGATGCCCCCCACGGCATAGCCTAAAATTTCGCTGACTTTTAATTTGTTCTTATTCATCTGTTATCTCCTTTCATTTGAATTGTTCCCCATTTTCCATATTTTTCAAAACCGAGCCTATGGAAAACGGTATATTCTTTTTCTTCCGGAGCAAACATACATGGTATTCTGTGCTGCTTGTGTATTTCTGTACACAGAGCCTGCACAATGGCCGCTGCATACCCGTTTTTTTGCCGGCCGGGTGCAACACAGATTCCTCCCAGAAAGCAGGCCTCATCCGTTGATGCGGCACTGTTTCCATGCGCGATTATTTTCCCCTCTTTTTCCATCAGGATATGAATTCCTTCTCCCTTTTCTATCCGGTTTTCAATCATTTCCTTCCTGGCATAGGTTTCCCTGAATTCCGGAAAGCTCATCAAAAAATCATAGATCACGTCCACATCCTGCAGTCCGGCTGTTCGTATATGCGAAAGACCGCAGTCCGGCAGTTTTGCCGCTTTCTTCTGCGCGTACAGATTATGAACCGTCATACGATCCGTCACTCCCATATATCCGGCAACTTTTTTTACTACTTCCAGTTCGCCCATTATATTTGTAATTTCCGGGAAAATATATCTGCTGATCTCTTCCGGATCAATGTTTTCTGCAGTCTTTGAAAAAATCAGATTATTATAGTATTTCAAAAAAACGCCTTCACAGAAACTTTCATTTTCGATCATATAAATTGACTGATATGGCTTGTCAAATCCATACCGCTCCATATCCGCAATAATATATGTGTGCAGCAAAGGATCGCTTTTTAAAAACTGCAGCAGTACTTCTTTATCTTTGTCGCTACATATCCGAATCATCTTGTTCTCTTTACTCCTCCTTTCCCTTATTTTCCGTCCTACTTGTTGAACATGTTCAACATGATTAAAGTCTAACATAGACTACTTTTCTTGTCAACTATTGATTTTTATGATATAATCAACTTGTTTATCAAGTTCAAATGAGATAGGAGATGTTTTATTGAATACGAAATTACATCCGGAAAATATTCCCGCCTATATAGGGGTGTACAATTCTCTCTACAAGGATATTGTGGAGGGCGTCTACCCGGCCAATGAGACCCTTCCCGGGGAGACCGCCCTTTCGCAAAAATACGGGGTCAGCCGGAATACTTTAAGGCAGGCTCTGGCCATTCTTAATGAGGATGGCATGATCATTAAATCCCAGGGAAAAGGCACCCTGGTAGCTCCTGCCGTCAAGCATTTATCAAGGGAACAGATTACCCATCCCCTTCTTACCATGAACAAGCTGCCGGTTACGGAAACTGCCATAACCTACAATTACGGAGCGCCTACGGATATTGCAAGAGACCGTCTCTTTCTTGGGGAAAGCGACCTGGTTTTGGCATGTAACTGCGTTTTTCAATCGGAAAATACCGTTCTGGGATATTCATTTACCCAGATTCCCGCTATGTTTTTTGATGTATTGAAGTTGAATACGTCTGATACCGGCTCCATTAAAGAAGTGATTCTGGAAACGCTGTTTCATTACTCAAAGAAAATGGATATGAAGATCAAATTGATCCGCGCCAACGCCATGGAGATCGAGTTTTTAAAAATTCCTTTAGACACCCCTTTGATTTTGATCGAGGCGCTGCACCTGGACAAAACGGAACGTCCCTTTGCCCGAAACAAATTTTATTTTATTCCCGAATATTATCATCTGAATTTTGTAATCAGCAATCAGGGAGCTTTGTAGAAATCAGTATTTTTTCGGGCACTTGTATTTTTCAGAGTATTGCCGCCGGAATAAAATATGCCTATAGCAGGCTGTAAATTACATCTCTGCTATAGGCATTTATTTTTCCTTCGTCTCTTAACGCCGTAATTATATTAACTTATCCAACAGGGATTCCCCGATTAAGTAATCCGGCAGCGTCACGGCAAAATTATCCGCAATGGTTGCCCCGATAACTCCAAAGGTATCGGAATCCTTAAGCTCCGCCTGACCGGACATGGATTTGGCATACATTAAAAGGGGAACCGTCTCCCTGGTATGGTCTGTTCCCGTATGAGTGGGGTCGTTTCCGTGATCCGCAGTCAGCATCACAAGATCATCCTCTCCCAAAACCGAAAGAAGCTCTCCCAGCTTTACGTCAAAGGACTCAATTTCTCTGCCGTAGCCTTCGGGATTTCTTCTGTGTCCCCACAAAGCGTCAAAATCCACCAGGTTCGTAAACACGAGGCCCTCTTTTAACTCTTTAGCCTTCTGAATGGTCTGCTCCATTCCGTGAACGCTGCTTTTGGAATGTGCGCTTTCCGTAATTCCCTGACCGCAGAAAATATCCTCGATCTTGCCGATACCCACTACCGGAACTTTGTTTTCCTTCAGAAAATCCAAAACAGTCTTCTTTTCCGGAGCAAGGGCGTAATCCCTTCTGTTGGCGGTACGGCGGAATTCGCCTTTTTTTTGCCCCGTATAAGGGCGGGCGATAACCCTTCCCACTCTCCATTCTTCCTTCATGGTCAGTTCCCTTGCGATCTCACAATAGCGGTAAAGAGTTTCCACTCCCATGGTCTCTTCGTTCCCGCAGATCTGTAATACGGAATCGGCGGATGTATATACGATCAGTTCTCCATTCTGTATTTCCCTCTCTGCAAGCTCTTCCAAGATTTCCGTTCCGCTGGCCGCCTTATTTCCGATGATCTTTCTTCCGCACTTTTCTTCCAGCTCTTTGATCAACTCAGCGGGAAATCCTGTCTCTGTAAAGGTACGGAAGGGCTTTGTCGTCAAAATTCCCATCATTTCCCAATGTCCGGTCATGGTATCCTTTCCGGTGCTGGCTTCCTTTAAGCGCATCCGATAGCCCAGGCTTTCTTTATCTTCTGTGACCCGGCACAGATTTCCCATTCCAAGCTTCCGTAAATTCGGAATGGAAAGTCCCTGCATCCGTTCCCAAATATGGACAAAGGTATTGGTTCCCGCATCCCCGTAATCCGCTGCGTCGGGCATGGCGCCGATCCCGAGGGAATCCAATACAATCAGAAATATTCTTTTATACCGCATACACAATTCCTCCTTTTTGTCCGGATACTGTTTAGAAGTATCCGCAATGATTGTTTGATCATGACTTTATTTTTACCTGACCACCGATTCCAGAGCAAGCATGATCATTTTCTCAAAGGAGAGCTGCCGCTCCTTTGCCGTGGTCTGCTCCTTTGTCACAAGGGAATCGGATATGGTCAGAATACATGCCGCCTGCTTTCCTGATACCCTTGCATTGTGGAACAATGCAAAGCTTTCCATCTCCACGCATTGACATCCATAGATATCCCTGATCTTTGTATAATCATCCGCTTCCGGTTCATGATAGAAGGCATCCGAGGAATGAACGCATGACCGGACAATGGGAATTTCCAATACTTCACTCATTTTCTTAATTGTATCATTTAACTTCTTTTCGGGAAACAGGAAATTTCCTTCAAACCCGCTTTGTGTTTTCGCATAAGCGGATCCGCTCCACACCTTCTCTGTTAAAACAATATCAAAAAGCTTCAATGAATCCGTATAGCTTCCTGCGCTTCCGATGCGTATGATCTTATCCACGTCATATTCCTTGTACAGCTCGTAAGAATAGATTCCCATGCTGGGCATTCCCATACCGCTTGCCATTACCGTAAGCTCTTTCCCCTTATAGGTTCCTGTATAGGCATACATATTCCTTACCTGGTTTACCAGTTTAAAATTTTGAAGCCACTTATTGGCAATAAATTTGGCCCTCAGCGGATCTCCCGGCATTAATACGGTTTTTGCAATTTCCCCCTTTTTCGCTTCATTATGTGGCGTTGGCATTTTCTCCTCCTTATTGTTGCAATTTACCAGTTGTCAATTTCATATTTTTAGGATATGATAGGTCAAATAAAAATAAAATGCCATTTGTCATATTTTGAGGTAATTTATGAAAATAAAAGACTGCCGGGCCCATTGCGCCTCCCGGGAAATATTTTCCCTTCTTGCTCACTTTTTTAAACAATGTCCCTCCCTTGTAGAGGACTGTCTGAATATAAACAGGATTCCAAAGGGAAAAGTATTGATCCACTCCAATATGCCCCCGCATACTGTTTATTTTTTATTGAAAGGAAAACTGGAGATTTTGGACGAAGATGCCACGGAATTTCCTCTTTGCTTTTCTGAGGCTGCTCCCTTTGAGATCATAGGGGATTATGAAATGTTTTCCGACGGAAAATACAGTGCCGCAACTGTCATCGCAGGTACCGACTGCGTCTGCCTTTCCCTTCCTTCCGGAATCTACCGCACATGGATAAGCTCCGATGCCCATGCGCTTTTTCTCCGGACGCGGATGCTTGCAAAACAGCTCTCCGCACAGGTTAATTTTGAACGCCGTTTTCTATATATGGATTACGAAACCCGTTGTCTGCATCTTTTACTGGCAGAATGCCGCCGCCATGAATCCGTAAACGGCAGCGTCCGCCTTCCCGTAAAACGGGAGGAACTGGCGGTAAGGGCAGGCTGTTCCCTCCGGACAGTAAACCGCATCATTGAAACCCTGAAAAACCGGAACCTGATAACACTATGTCAGGGAAAAATACAGCTCACAGACAGCCAGCAGAAGGCCCTTTTATCTATTGTAAACCCGCTTCCGTCAGCTTACTGACAGTATTTTGGCCGACAAACAAAAGCTTATACTTTAAAAAGGGCACAAGGGCATTTTTTAAACGCTCCCTGTCTTCAATGGTATAGGAAAGATCGCTGAGAACAAGGATCAGCCTGCTTCTGGCATGAAACCGTTTCAGATAGTCACAAAGGATCTCTGCTTTTTTAACCTCTTCGATCTGTTCATAATTTTCCAGAAAGCGCCCCAGCTGTATTATTGCCAAGGGGCAGACTTCATTTTGTATGGCGTCATCCTTTTGCCAGCGCACCAGGTTACACCTTACGTTGGCAAAGATGTGGCTGTGGGCCTTCAGCGCCCCTGCCACATCTTTGGCCAATGTTCCGATCTCTTCTCTGTTCATATGGTAATCCAGCACCAGAGTCATTTCTTTTAATTCATGGGTTGGATTCCCCGGTGCATGAAGCACTCTTTCCACTCCGTTTATAAGCAGCATTCTCACAACCGGCGAAAGCGCCATAAAATCACTTCCTATTCTACAACGACTTTACGGAAATTTTTCTTACCGCGTTTTACTACAAGGCCTTCGCCCTTTAACTGGTCTTTTGTAAAAACCGTTTTGATATCCCCGATCTTTTCTCCGTCAACGCTGACGCCGCCCTGTTCTACGGCTCTTCTGCCCTCATTTCTGGTAGGAACCAGACCGGATTTTACAAGAATGGATAAAATATCAATGGAATCCTCCTTAAAATCTTCCCCGCTTAAAACGGCTGTGGGCATATCGGCCGCATTTCCGCTTGTAAACAATGCTCTTGCAGATTCCTGGGCCTTTACCGCTTCTTCTTCGCCATGGATCATTTTCGTCAGTTCAAATGCCAGGATTTCTTTTGCAGTATTCAACTGGCTGCCTTCCCAGGAATCCATTTTCTCGATTTCCTCCATAGGAAGGAAGGTAAGCATGCGGATACATTTTAATACGTCCGCATCCCCTACGTTTCTCCAATACTGATAAAACTCAAAAGGAGAAGTCTTTTCGGGATCAAGCCATACTGCGCCCTTCTGTGTCTTTCCCATTTTCTTTCCTTCGGAATTCAGTAACAGGGTAATGGTCATGGCATAAGCGTCTTTCCCTAACTTCCGGCGGATCAGCTCCGTACCGCCCAACATATTGCTCCACTGGTCGTCTCCCCCGAACTGCATATTGCATCCGTATCTTTCATAAAGGGAAAGGAAATCATAGCTCTGCATGATCATGTAGTTAAATTCCAGAAAGCTTAAGCCCTTCTCCATCCTCTGTTTGTAGCATTCCGCCGTCAGCATACGGTTTACGGAAAAGTGGGCGCCGATATCTCTGATAAATTCAATATAGTTTAAATCCCTGAGCCATTCCGCATTATTTACCATCAAGGCTTTTCCATCGGAAAAATCAATGAATTTACTCATCTGCTTTTTAAAGCACTCGCAATTGTGGTCAATGGTTTCCGTCGTCATCATATTACGCATATCGCTTCTGCCGGAAGGATCGCCGATCATGGCCGTTCCGCCTCCTATCAGGGCAATAGGCTTATTCCCGGCCATCTGCAGCCTCTTCATCAGGCAAAGTGCCATGAAATGTCCTACATGGAGGCTGTCAGCCGTAGGGTCAAAACCGATATAAAAAACCGCCTTCCCGTTGTTTACCAGCTCCTTGATTTCCTCTTCATCCGTCAGCTGCGCCAAAAGACCTCTTGCCTTTAATTCATCAAATACTGTCATTTTTCTTCTCCTTTTGCTGTTTTTTCATATTTCTCTGCCCGCCGTACCAAACGCCCGTCGGCTTTGCAGGCATTTTTACTTCGGGAACCCGTGTACATAAAAAACCCGCCCTTTCATATTTGAAAGGACGGGTAAAATCCCGTGTTACCACCTGTCTTTACAAAAAGCTCGCGCTTTTTGCCTCATTACGTACACCCTTAAGGAATACGCCGATACGCTAACGGTTATCTTCCGTCACAGCCTACTCATCCCATCCGGAATCTTCGGTGTGCAGCTGTAGGATGTATTCGGATAGAGCTTCCCGCGCGCCTCTCATCAGCCGGCTGCTTTCTGTGCGTTTCCCTGTATCTTACTTGTTCCTGTCATTGCCTTTGTTATAAAGATATAATTGAAATTAAACAAATTGTAAATAATATCTTTATTTTTGTCAAGACATAAAATACTGGAAGAACAATAAGATGTCTCCTGCAAACAGACAGATGCCGCCGCAGATATAAGCGGTATTCCTTTGTCCGTATCCCAAACGGTAGCCAGCGTATAAGCCCCCGAATACCGCCACGACAGACAATCCCACCAGAAAAAGCAGCTCCTGCAATAAAGGGATCTGCAAAAGCCCCAGCGCAAAGCCTGTCAGAAAGGTGTAAAACCCCAGGCTTAAGCAGATTCCGAAAACCAGTTTATAAAATCCCTTTGTCTCAGCCCGTTTTTCCTCAACCGGTTCATTTTTTATGGCATTTATCAGCATACGAAGGGCAATGATGCCAAATATCATAAGACAGGCAAAAGCGTTAACGGGATATTCACTTTTGGTAATATTCAAAGCGTGCAGCTCTATGGCGGTCAGATTTCCCAATGTCAGTACAACGATCTGCCAGAGTGCGGAGATCCCAAGAGAAAGGCTGATCTGCTTTTTATCCATATTGCCCAAAAGGGCGCCTTTACATACCGCCGTTCCATATAAATACACTGCAAGGCCAATGCCTATTATGAAAAGCACCATAGTACCACCTACTTTACACTGCCTGTACGGATTATAAATTTAACCCGCCCTTCCTGGCCTTCCGCCAGCTTCGTGAATGTGGAATAATTTTCTCCTGCGTCAAATACTGCGTCTATCCTGTCCACAGCGGCGGAAACATCCCCGTCAAGCGCGCCGGTCAGCTTCTGAATGCCGTCCTCATCAAATTGGATCATGCCATCGTTTAATTTCCCGGCACCTTCTGAAAGCGCATTAACGCCCTTTGCCAGTTCCCCGGTTCCTGCAACCAGCTTGCTGCTTCCGTCCATTAAGGCCTGGGAAGAGCCGTTTAAGGTATTGGCACCGTTTAATGCAGTCTGGAGGCCGGCATCCAGTGTGGCCGCACCGTTTGCAACATCCTGCGCCCCTTTAACCAGCTCGGGAACCCTGCTTAAATCCGCCTGCCCGCTGATGGTCGTTAAAGTTGTTAAAGCTCCTGTTGCACCGCCGAGATTTCCGCTGTCGGTAGCTAATGTCCCAATGGCATTTTGTACTCCTTCCGGCGACACCGTTCCTACCGCTCCGGGAACCGAATTTGCCACTGCTGCCTGTACCGCTGCCATGATCGCCGCCTGATCGGGCTGTTGTCCTGCAGCAGCTGCCGCCATCATTTCCTGCATAACTGTCTGGGCTGCCGCATTAGCCGCTGCATTGGCTGCCGCATTGGCCACATTTCCCGTATACGCCGTCAGTTCATTGGCCACTGCAGCTTTATCCGCCTCCACTGCTGCCTGGTATGCCGCCTGGTTGGCCGTCTGTTCCTGAATATTTGTTTCCAGCGCTGACGTTAAGGTATTTAAACCTGCCGCCAGAGTATTCACGCCGTCGCTGACCTGTGCTGCGCCTCCTGCAAGGGCGGACGATCCTGCCTTCAGTTCTCCCAGGCCTCCTGCCAGCTGGGAAACCCCTGCCGCATACTGGGAAATTCCGCTGTTTAAGGAATTCATTCCGTTTTGCAGATCCCCGGTTCCTTTTTCCAGCGTAGACGTTCCGTCCTTTAAGCTTCCCGTTCCATCCACTAACTGTGTTGCCGCATCATCCAGTTCATCCATGGAATCCTCCAGCTTTGTCAGATCTATGGTATCGGAAAACTTAAAATCCGATAAGATATCCGGCATAGCAACAGATAAAGTCATATCCAGTTCAAAGTCTTCCACATCCGCCGTTACTTCTACGTATTCCGGAATTTCCAAACTGCTTTCTTTTTCTGAAAGCTTCCCTTCAGGATCGATGCTTTCCTTTAAGCCGGGCATTGCTACCCCTACTACAATATTGTGATTTCCGTCGGAAACCATTTTTCCGTTTGTGACTTTAATATTGGTAAATCTGTCTACGGGAAGAATCATGCCGCTGATTACCGTAAAAGGCACATAAATCTCTTCTTCCTCTTCATTTACCGTTATGGTTTCCTTTAACCGGTTTTCGTAATCCATCCGGATGGTTACTTTACCGCTTTTTCCGGCCAGACTCTCCGGCGAGATCTCCTGTCCCTCCAGATAGTAGGTAATTTTTACATCAATGGGCGCCTGTTTCCCCGTCACTCCCTGATAATAAATATCCGAGCCTGCGGCATTCCACGTAATGGAGCCGTTGCTTCCCTGTGTATAGGTCTCTTCCCCTTTTACGTTCTCAATATCCGTAAGGTCCGTGGCATCGTTCATGGCAGACGCTCCGTCCCTGTTTTTAAGCCACTCGCTTACAATGGTCTCCTCCACATTTCCGGAAGCATCTGTGATCAGGTACACGGTCTCTTCCTTGTCGGCGTCTTTTGCGCTTTCTCCCGTTTCATTCATAACGACCTCAGTCAGGAGGTTTTCTTCGGACTCCGTATATTCTTCTTCAGCAGTGGCCAAAACCGTATGAGCGTTCGCCGCCGTAACAAATACTGCCAGTGCCAGTCCCAGACAGGCTGTCCGCCTTACATTTTTTCCACTGACCAGTTTATCCCTTTTTACATTCTTTTCCATACGAAATACTTTTATAAATTCAGGTTTTTTCATACTAATTCCTCCACTAATTTTTTATTTTTACGTTCCAGGAAATGATAACTGGTAACGCAGATCACTTTATCAAATACCATGAACAGCGAGGGAAGTACCAGCAATACGGTAACCATGCTGATCAATGCGCCTCTTGCCATCAGGTTGCATAAAGAACTGATCATGTCAATATCGGAATACATTCCGACGCCAAAGGTTGCAGCAAAGAAGCTCAAGGCGCTGACGACGATTGATTGAACGCTTGCCTGATGGGCTGTAAATACCGCATCCTTTTTGTCTGCGCCTGCCGCCCGTTCCCTCTTATAGCGGGTAGTCATCAAAATTGCATAATCCACGGTGGAACCCAATTGAATGGTCCCGATCACAATGGAAGCGATAAACGGTATAACGGTTCCTGTGTAATAAGGAATGCCCATATTTACAAAGATCGCAAATTCAATAGTCAGAACCAGTAAAACAGGCAAAGAAACCGATTTAAACACGCACAGGATGATGACAAAGATAACGCCTATGGAAACTGCGCTTACCACATTAAAATCCTTGTTTGTAATGGTAATCAGATCCTTTGTACAGGGCGCTTCACCTATCAGCATTCCCTTGGGGTCATACTTTTTTATGACGGCGTTTAATTCATCGCATTGCCTGTTGACCTCATCTGAAGCCACCTTGTATTCCGAGGTTATCATCATCATCTGCCAGTTCTCATCCTCGATCATTTCCAGATAGTCCTCCGGAATCATATCCTCAGGAAAAGCAGGCCCTAAAACGGATGATTTTCCCAAAACCGCTTTCACTCCGTCGATGCTCTTCATTTCGTCTATCATAGCCTTCAGGTCTTTGGCGCTCAGTCCGCTGTCCGCTAAAACAATATGGGTTGTATTCATGTTAAATTCGTCATTTAATTTATTATTGGCCGTGATGCTGGGCAGTTCCTCCGGAAGGGTGGAATCCAGATTATAATAGACATCCGTTCCCCGATATCCGATAACTGCGGGTATCCACAGCAGGGCAAAAGCGATTAAAATAATGACATAGTGTTTTACCACAAACTTTGAGATCCGAAGCTGGGGAATAAAGGGCTTATGTTTTGTTTTTTCGATGGCCTTGTCAAAGATCATGATCATGGAAGGCAGGATGGTTATACATCCGATCACTCCGAATACCACGCCCTTTGCCATGACGATCCCCAGATCAAGCCCCAGGGTAAAGCTCATAAAGCACAGGGCAATGAAGCCTGCTATCGTCGTGATAGAGCTTCCGACCACCGATGAGAATGTGGCTGCGATCGCCTCTGCCATGGCTTTATTTTTATCGGTACAGTTCGCTTTATTTTCCTGATAGCTGTGCCACAGGAAGATGGAGTAATCCATGGTAACTCCTAACTGCAGGACCGCCGCCAAAGCCTGGGTCACATAGGATATTTCCCCTAAAAACACATTGGTTCCCAGATTGTATACAATAGCCATTCCGATACTCAACAGAAAGAATATGGGAATAATGTAGGAATCCATTGTCAGGGAAAGGACAATTACCGAGAGGATCACCGCGATCAGCACGTAAATGGGCGTTTCCTTATTTGACAGATTTTTTGTATCCGTTACCACCGCCGACATTCCGCTGATAAAGCAGCTTTCTCCGGTAATCCTTCGAAGCTCTTCTATGGCGTCCATGGTCTCGTCCGCCGACATGGTAGTGTCAAATAAAACCGCCATCATCGTTGCGTCTTCATGATTAAAGACCTCTGAAAGCTCATTCGGGAGCAGTTCCACAGGAACGGATAAGTCTGCCACCGAATCATACCAGATTATCTTTTTGACATGCCCGACTCCTTCCATTTTTTCTTTAAGGGCCGCCACATCCTTGTAGGGCATTCCCTCTACCACGACCATGGAAAAGGCTCCTGTCCCGAACTCCTTTTCCAGAATATCCTGTCCTTCCATAGTCTCAATATCTTTGGGCAGGTAGGATAAAATGTCGTAATTGACCCGGGTATTAAAATACCCCATTGCAGAAGGGATCAAAAGTAAAAGCGAAGCAATAAAGATCAACACTCTGCACTTTACGATCCATTCTCCGAATTTTTTCATAGTCCTCAACTCTTTTCTTTTTCTTTTTTCTGATAGAAAGTATAAAAAAAGAGACCGGATATTTGAATATCCAATCCCTTTTCGCTGTTAATCTTAAAATGACAAATCGGTTTATTTGTATATTTTGGTAAAACACTTTTAAAAAATTATCTTTATGAAATTGACAGGGTAATATATATTATTTATGCCTCTTCCAACTCCTGTAAAATATCCTCCATAGACCTGGTCAGGATATAATGATATATTTCCGATACCTCCGCCGGCGGTATCGGCATTCCCGATCCGATCCACTCCAATACCACAAAGCTCATGGACTGGGAATAATAATCCGCAACCCTTTGGGGCGTCAGCCATGCGTTTTTAAATCTCTTATTTCCGACCTTTTCCGTTATAAAGCCCAAAATCATCTGACGAACGCTGTTTTTC
The DNA here is from genome assembly GCA_002362385.1 of Lachnospiraceae bacterium UBA3273. Taxonomy (GTDB): domain Bacteria; phylum Bacillota; class Clostridia; order Lachnospirales; family Lachnospiraceae; genus UBA2882. The sequence continues at coordinate 26,651 of DEUB01000037.1, read as the reverse complement.
ACAATGGACGCAAAGGAATTCTGTCCCTCCATGTCTGAAAGCTTGCAATAAAATTCCTTTTCCTTCAGAATATTAGTAGCAATCAGAAAAACAGCTTCCTGAATCATACCGTTATCCAATAACGGTTTAACCGGCGCCAGAATTTCTTCTTTTACGATCCTCTCAATTACCTCATACTTATCCTGAAAATGATTATAAAAGGTAGGCCTGATCACTCCTGCCTCATCGGTAATTTCTTTAATTGTTATTTTTTCTACCGGTACCTTCAGCACAAGCTTTTTAAAACTATCCATCAGAAGTCTGTCAATATCGGTTTTTGTGTTCATCCTATCACTCCATACCGGTTATTCTGTTTATTCCTGGTACTCATCAACCTGTTTCATAAAATTACAAATTCCCCTATAGGTTTCATCCTGAATGAAATGCTCCATTTTGCAGGCCTCACGTGCTGCAGCTTCCTCCGGCACATCGGCTGTCATCATAAAAAACCTTGTAAGCGCTTCCTGTTTATCCACAATATCTTTTGCTTTTTTCTTACCTGCCCCGGTTAATGTTATCTCTCCGTTTTTTGCGATCTCTATGTATTTTCTGCCCTTCAAAAGCCCCATAGCCCGGCTTACGCTGGGTTTTGAAAAATTTAATGCCCTTGCCACATCAACGGAATGGACAGTGCTTCCCTCGTTTTGTAATAAGTATATCGTCTTTAAATAGTTTTCTCCTGATTCCTGCATCTTTAAGTTTCTCCCTTGTTATTTCTGCTGTATTGTATTTTTTATCTCTTCCATTTCTTCTTTGGAAACTTCTCCCGGATTCCACAAAATATGCTGGTTATCATCCTTATATCTGGGAATCAGGTGCAAATGAAAATGCTGTACCGTCTGGCCTGCAGCCTCTCCGTTGTTCTGCACAAGATTCATTCCATCCGCTTTTAAATTCTCTACCATCTGCTTTCCCAGCTTTTTGGCCAGTACCATTGCCTTTGCCGCCGTATCTTCCGGAAGCTCGAATAGATCGGCCGCATGATCCTTGGGCAATATCAGAGCATGGCCTTTTGTAGCCGGCCCCAGATCCAGAATAACCTTAAAATAATCATCCTCGTAGATTGAGGTGGACGGAATTTCGCCGTTTGCTATTTTGCAAAAAATGCAATTATCTTTTTTCATTCTTTATCCCTCCATAAAAACAAATAATTGATCCAGCATCCTCAATAATTTGAAATCTCCTTTGACCTTCATGCTTCCCACGCTCATAAATGCTCTCTGGAATGTCATTCTTCCACGGGTGATCTCCGTTAAAGTATCCATATCCGTACTGATCAAAACGTCTCCGTCCTGATTATCTGCAAAGCTGCACTTCAATTCCGCATTATGAACCCAAAGCATCAGAGGCTTTTTTCTTCCCTCCAGCACTACCTTATAAGTTACTTTACAACCGTTCTGGGGTTTAAAGTGTTTGCGGAAGGCTTCCAGCAGCTTCTCTTCCTCATTCTCATCCCGGTCCAGCTGCCCTTGAAAATAGCTGGCCAGTTCCCTGATATCCTCTTTCTGTGTCTGAACATAGGACTCGTCGGATACATACTGGGACAACTGCTCCGATTCCTGGGGCGTCAGATTAATATTTTTATTAACAGCCACCTTCTGGTTAACGGCCTGATTACTTGCCGGAAGACAGGCCACCTTCTGATTGATGGTACGATATACATTTTCCGCTTTCTTCTCTATGATCTCCAGATACTTTTTGTTGGTCTCCAGCATGGACGTATCGGGAATATAACCGCAGATCCCGCTGCAGGGCTTACCCCCCAGAATTTCCCAGGCTATGGACAAATTCAGCTTGGCATCTCTCTCCCCGTAGGTGGTGCTCATAACTATGGGGCACATGTAGATGCTGCTGATCTTCTCCTTGTCTCCGTAAAGCCAGCAGGAGTCCAGAAACGTCTGCAGATACCCGCCGATCCCATACCATTCCACCGTAGTCGCCAGGATAATGCCGTCTGCATCCTTTAAAGTCTGGGGCAGCATGGTAATATTATTTTTCATTTCAACCAGCATAAAGCGTTCTACCGTAACATTTAATTCCTCTAAAACCTCCTGCATTTTGTTCACTACAAACAATGAAGGATCGTCCAGCAGTCCGCGCCCGCCATAATAGATATTGATTTTCATAGAGTCCCTTCCCTTTCTTTCTGCCGCTTTTTCTTGCGGTATAAAATTACCGCCAGGAAAAATCCTGCCACCAGCCCGCCGAAATGCGCCGCATTATCCACATTTGTACTGGTCAATCCTCCGTACAAAGCATAACATACCAAAAACAATACTCTTGCAAAGGACAGTTCCGCTAATTTTCCTTTATTCCGTATTAAGAGCCATAAAAGCCCGCCCAGCATTCCAAAAATAGCGCCGCTGGCACCGATCGAACCTACAAGCTCCATTCCCATATGCATTCTCGCACGCTGTATACACAAGGAAGCATAACCTCCTGCAATTCCTGACAGAAAATATAGAATAAAATATTTTATATGCCCCAGCTCTTTTTCCACAATATTACCCAGAAAGAACAGCATGATCATATTTCCCACCAGATGGGACATATCGCCATGGAGAAACATACAGGTTATGATCCTGTACCATTGACCGCTTTCTACTTCAGTAAGTCTCAATCTTCCATAATTATACAACAATTCCCCCGATAATGTACAGAAAGTAAAAACAATCACATTTATCAGGAAGATCCCGTGATTTACCAGGGGCTGTTCCCTGAACTTTTTAATCCTGCGCCCGTCCACGCCATAAGAAGCGGCTTCTCCCAAAGCCTCACTGTCAAAATCCGCCTTCAGCCATTCTTCGATCTGTCTTTTCATACCATAAAAATCTTCCGCTTTTCCTTCCGGTATAAAAAGCTCTTTTGCCCGGTTGTCAATGATCCAGAAAAAGTATTCTCTTTCCCCTAACGCTTCCGCCCTTTCCATATCTTCTGCAAGAACCAGGACCAGATAATGTATCTCCTCAACACCCTGATCCCTGAATCTCCACTGGGCCTTCTGGACCACACTGTGGAGCATATCTTCCGTAATGTAAGGGTTTTCTTTCATATCCACTACTTCCACCATACTCACAAACCCATTTTCTTTTTTGAAAAATATGGTAAATTCGGACATGTTCGTCAGCATTTTTAAATATCCGTTTTGTCCCAAATAATAGGAAATCCGATTTTTCATATTCCGTTACCCTTTTCTAACCTATATTAGAAAGGGTATCATTTTCCTAAAATCCTGTCAATGACAGGCAAGCCAAATACACGGAAATCCATTTTCAAAGCAACAATAAAACTGATAATCCTAATGATAGGTAAAAGTCAGCCTTCCAAAGGTTATCTCATCATCAGCCTCTAACATGGTCATCTCATTGGGTTCTAGGCGGATCCCGTTTTTCAGGGTTCCGTTTGTGCTGTTTAAATCCGTCAGATAAACAACATCATCCCTTAACGTAAATCTGGCATGTATTCTGCTGACGGAGTTATCCTCTAATACATAGTCCACCTGATCTCTGTTCTTTCCCACAATAAAGGGAAATGTAGACAGATCAATCTCTTTTTTTCTGCCCTTGACCCTGCCCCTTAATATCCTTTGCTCATGATAACAATTCTCCTGTAATAAAACCGTTTCAAAATCCTTTTCCTTTCCGGTATCTGCATCCTCTTTTACCTCGTCTTCATCCGGCTGCTCAAAGACCGGAACAGAAAAGTCTCTGCAAAAGCCCTCTGAAACTTCTTCCGGCAATAATTCCTTCTGTTTTTCAGGCAATTCAGCCTTTTTTCGATTTCTGATATACTCCATTCCTTTGAACAGAATAAGACCCATAACAGCCATAATACTGATCCCGGCGCCTGCAACGGATTCCATTCTGGAAAACAGACTCTGCCATGCCAGGTCGTATTTCCAGACACTATAAATCAGGATTCCCATTCCTCCGAGGCCTAAAACAATAAAAAAGACAATTCCCATAAATTCCTTGTAACAGCTCTGTTCCTCCTGCTCCTTGAAAACGCCCGGGAGATTTAACGCCTCTTCATCAAGATAAAGCCCCTGTTCCCCTTCTTCTCCGGATAATTCTACATCTTCCCAATGCTCTTTTATGGTATCTCTATTATCCGCCGGTTCCATCCGGTCTTTTTCATCAAGCTCCAGCCTGGAAAGCGCTTCCTGCAGATCCCCGTTTTCCTCTTTTATATAACGGTAAAAGCTGTATGCATATACAACGGCCTTTTCATCCTCATTGCATACCCTGCTCAGAATATATTCAGCAAATTCATATATGTTCTGTTGAAACGACGCCTTTTCAAAAGGGTAATACAATAAATAAACCCGCTCATCGCCGCCCACATAAATATGGTCCGGCTCAGGGATAACTCCTTCCACGTCTAACAGATATTCTTCCAGTTTATTTACCACACTTTTCATGCCTTTAAAAAGCTTTTCCAGATCTTCCTTTCTCATTTCCCGTTTTTCATATAAAATGCCAAGGGGCTGCTTGGTGCTGATATCATAATATAGCTCCTCCTCTCCGTTAAATACATGAAAAGATACAGGAAGCAGACCTTCTATGGGATTACTGCCCAGCATTTTTAAGTCATAATCATCTTCCTCTGTTCTCCGGTTTTTTATTACAAGATAGCTTTTATGGTTCTCTCTTTTGTATTCTGTATTCATTTCCGCTCCTTTCCAAGACCTTCCAGTTTTCGGCAGTTTCTGATAAATAAAACCGGATTTATGCATTTCTTTTTAGCCTCCGTATGAAAATTCCATTGCCGGATATGCATATCCAATGCTACCGATATCTGATTTCCCTTTACCGTGATCTCTTTTTCCACTGTGTCTGTTCCCAATAGATTATTTGCTAATATTTCTTCCACTCCTTCATCCGCTTTCCTGCAGCGCAAAGTGTTATCCTCCCATACGGCCTGGCTTCCCCTTAAAGCCCCCATAGCCGCCGCCCTTTCCAAAGAACATCTGCTATATAGAAAAAAGGCCAGAACCAAAATCATATTTACTACAATTACAAGAAAAGAAATTATAACAGCCGCTTCTATAGTGAAACTGCCCCGATTATCCTTTATCCTCTTTTTCATCCGATCTTTCATTTTCTTTGTATCCTCTTTTCTATTCGACTTTTTATCTTCTTTATACATCCGACTTCTTTCCCTTTTCCATTCGGCTTTTTGTAATCTCTCCTATCGTCCTTTTATCCGCTCCCTCCTGTCTGTATACAAACCGTCAATATATATGCCGCAAAAATGTATGGAATAAAAGGTATTTTATGATCTTTGCCCGCCTTTTTCACGCAAAGTAAAAAAAGCGCGCCAAAGGATGCAAGAAAAAATGCTGCGCATATACAAAGAAGTGTGGATCTTAATCCCGCAAATATTCCGACTGCCATAAAAACAAGTCCGTCTCCCGCCCCAATCCGTCCGTTTGTGGCCTTTGAAAGTAAAAGCAATACTGCGCCTACGCCTATACCTCCCAATACATTTCTCCAATCCCGGTAATGCTGCATATGTAAATTTAATATTCCTATGCATAAAACCGCTGCAACAGGCCATAGAGGTATTTCCCTCTTTTTATAATCCGCAACGGCCAATGCGCCCAGCAGTATACATAGAGCAAATGATTTCCATTCCATCTTAGCCTCCATAGGTCAAGAGAATATGCCTGCATATTCATTTGACCCTCAAATCAATTAATTACCGCATTTAGCGCAGGGATGCCTGCCCCCTGTTTCAGATATGGGCACCATTTCCACCGTTCTTTTTAACCCGCTGCACAAAACGTCCCTGTGATACCTGTTCCCATAATTGGTAACAAATACCGTTGTCCCGTTACCCGCTCCTTTGCATAAAGGACATGCATGATAGATACCGCCTTCCGCATTTCTGATACCGGATATATCCTCTATAAAAACTTTTTCTATGGACAGATCCAGATAATGGCAGCCTCTGCTTTTGTGATATGCTTCTCCTTCCGGCGTTATATAAACAAACTCTTCCCTGTCTTTTTCATTTACTGCCGATAAATTGTCGTATCCTGTAAAAGCCCTTGCCACAGCACGGTTTCCTGTTAAAAATCCGGATTTTGGGGATAAGGCAAAATAAGGGGTCACATAGTAAGCAGCATCTAACTCAATTCTGTCATTTTCCATGATCCTGCTGCCTAAGAAATGGATGGTCCCGCTGCCGTTTGCAGGCGACCGGGAAAGATAATCCTGCCCCAATTCTGAAATGACCCTGTTCCTTACGTAGGTTTCCGAAAAAAGCGTTCCCGCCGGAAATGGTATGTCATCTAAAACTTCTCCTGCAATACTCTCTCCGGCATATCCGTATACGGCCAGTTCCTTTGCGCACTGCGTCATAGCGCTGTCCATTTTTATCTGCAGTCTCAAAATATCCGTAAATGATAAAACCGCTGTTACAGCAAATAGAAATATGGGTATGACGAGGGCAGCCTCTACAGTCAGACTGCCCTCATGTGTGATTGAGATGACAGAGGATATCCTCTTTGAAGCAAAAGGTTTACGGTTACTAATTTTTCTTTTTTTGATTCTGGGGAAAACCAAATGAAGAATGTCAGTGTGTTTTTTTATTTGTGTCTGGAGAGAAAATGCACTTATGATTATTTGTTTGATATGCTCCAAAGAAGACATCCTCTGCCACCTCCTTTCCTTTTCAGTAATAATAGTAGCTTCTTGTTATTTCATGGCTGAATCCGTATCTGCTTCCTGTATAAACCGTTGCTTCTATATAATCCACGCAGGTATCCAGGCGAAAATAGCTGTTCCCCGGACATTTGCGTACATCCATCTCTATAATATCCATTGCCCGGAAGGTTTTTTCCCTCTCTCCCTCTATGGCCAAAAAGACTCTCAGATAATCCCCATAGCTCAATCCGGCCCCTTCCGTTCCTTCTTCTACTGCGGTATCCGAAGCAAAATCCAGCATTCCCGATAAGCTGTAGTGCCATGTTTCTCCGGTCTTTAATAAGGGGATCCTTCCTCCCTGTAAAAGACTTCTGACATCATAAACACTTTCCGCATAAGCCCACGCAAAGAGCAGGGAAATCTTTACAAGCTCTGAAAGCTCCGGCATTGCGACCGCTGATGTAACTGCTATGGCCAAGGCTTCCGCTTCCGCCATTTTGGCCGAATCGGAAAACAAATAAATAACATTTGCCGTTTCCCTTATTAAAAGCAGCTTGTTTACAACGGCTTTCAAATTTTCTATATCATTGCTCTTTCCTTCTAATATGTATTCGATCTGGTATTCCAAGGCTCCGCTTTCTTTTGGATCGGTATAGCAGCCGCATTTCTTCAATAAGTATTCATTAAAGATCAGCTCATCTACGGCCCCTTTTTCTTCCCTTCCCAAAAGCCCCCTTCCCCGGTTGCAGTTTCTTCCGGAAATATAATTTGACAGATTCACTCCCGATAAAGATAGTTCCTGCTCCCCGTCAATGACCAGAGATAAAATCCCCCGCGTACTGTTTACGGCATCTGCCGGATTATTTAATTCCACCTCCTCCCATTCATCTTCTCCGATCTGCTTTGGCGGAATTTCAACACTGTCAATGGCGCTTTGGTTGGCAAGGCGCTCCGCAGTCACATCCCTTGTAAACAGTCCTTCTTTTTGGGCGGAATCCAACTGTCTTTTCAATTCGTTTAAATATGTGCCCCCATATAGATCCTTCATATAAGAAACCGCCTGCCTCTTAATTAAAAGCCCTTCTTCATCGGATGCCAGAGAATAGTCCGTTATATTTACTTCTTCCGTTATAAAGCTCCAGCAAATTTTTTACGATCCCCGGCTCTTCGTTCATGGCGAAATTATCTTCCAGATAGCTTTCCAGATGTCCCTCCAGCCGGTCTATGGACGCTCCTTCCAGGCCATAGGAGGCGTCTATAAAGAAAAGATCGTATTGCTTTAGCAACGGCCTGTTATATTCTGCAAATACAGAACTTAAAGAAAGATCCATTGCACATTCCAGCTTCATACGGACGGCATTTTCCCTGGCGCCTTCCACTATTACCAGAATAAGCGACAGCATAATGGTAAAGGTCAATGCCAGATAGATGCTGACAGATCCTTCTGCCTGATATTTTTCTTTCATAAACGCCTCCTTTCCCTGTTTTGCGATTACCAGACTTTATTTCTGCTTTACGGCGCTTAAGTGCCGCCGGGCTTATACCTTGCCGCTTTGCTTGGTAATCTTTTCAAAAATACTGTTGACTAAATCCGTCATCTGCTCTTTAAAGATCAGAACAAGTGCGATCAATACCACAAGGATCAGGATCATTTCCACCGTTCCGATCCCTCTTTCATCGCGGATAAATCTTTGCAATCCTTTCATCTTAATCTCCTCCTTTCTCAATTGATCTGATATGTCAAAAACGCGGGAACCATAATAATGACCAAAACTACGGCTAACATTAATATCATGGGCAGCAGAAGCTTTGTTCCCGCCTCCTCCCCCAGCTTTTTCATGTGGCGCTGATGCTCCGTAAAAGCGTCCTCCGCCTCCTGTTCCAACAATTTCTTTAAATTTATGGAACCTTTTTTTAGATTTACCGATAAAAGAGAACAGAATTTTCTGTATTGGGGGAGTCCGGTTCGTTTTCCCAAGCTTTCTAAAGCCCTTTCTTCCAGCATTCCGTTATCCAGTCCCCTCACGAATATGCCCAATTCCTCATAGAGAGGCCCTGCCTTATTTGCCTTTTGGTTATGGTAAATCCTTTTGACTGCGCCGGTAACGTTCATGCCTGCTCCTGTCAAAAGCGCCAGCTTTTCCACAAAATCCGGATAAGAAAAGAGCAATTCCTTTTTTCTTTTTTCCCAAAGCTTATCCAGATCCCTGTCCATTCCTCCGTAAAGCAGCACAGCCGCAAAAATTCCTATAAAGATCATATATAAATAAGTCCTGTCTCCCTTTTTGGAAAAACTGACTTTCTCATTTCCTACATGACCGGGCAGCCGAAAGGTCTCTTCTTCCTTCTGCCTTTCATTTTCGGCAGACAATGTCTGCTCCAGATCTCTTTGAAATTTTTCCGCATCCGTCAGCAAAGGGGGACAGACCGTTACCTCATAAGTGCAGCTTCTGCTAAAATCCCCATAGGAAAGCTCCGCCCTTATCAGAACATTTTTTTCTTTATCCAAATCTTCATTCCTGACCCTTCCGCTTTCATCAACTAAATCATAGTGATCGCTGCTGTATCGGATATCTATTCCGCATTCCTCATAATAGTCCGGAAAAACCAGATCCTCTCTGACGCAGGAAAGGCCTTCGTTATTTCCGGGCATGACCTGTTCCAGCCATTTTTCCGTTTCGTCAAAGGCCTTCTCCCTCTCTTCCCGGGTATACACCCTTTTATCCACCACAATATCAACATCAACATTTCCAAATTTCTCGCTATGTGCCACCGCGGGTATTTCCAGTACATTTCCGTCCTGTTCCTCCCTTAGGATCTCCCCGCCATCGGGAAATGCTTTATTGCTCTTTCCGCCGATAAAAGATACAATTCCTAAAAGAAGGCCTGCTCCCGCTGCCAGTAGGGAAAGCTTTATTTTCTTTTTGTAATATTCCCGTACAAGCTTTTCTTCCTCTTTTCCCGGATGCAGGCTTTTCAGCTTTTCCCTTACAAGGGGATTTACATAGTTCTTCATAAGCTTTTGTTCCTTATTATTTCAATCACTGCCGCTTTCCTTTACTGCGAGCACGTTTTTTTACTATAAGTGTCTTTTTCTGCCAAATGATCATCGTTTTATCACAGATGATTTTTATTATCTCCCTAATTTGTGATGGCCAGGATTTTCTCCGACATATAGTAAGCTGCCACATACACACACAATGCCGCTGTCATGATGACAATACCTGCCCCATTATGATAAAGGCTGTCAAAATAACCGGGATTGGTCATACGGATATAGAAGATAATACCCATAGGAACCAGATTCATGATTTTCTGCTCATATCTTTTGGCCGCAGTCAGCATCCGGATCTCTTCCTTGATCTCCATCCTTCTCGTAATAATGGAAACAGTATGTTCCATAATTTCCCCCATATCCCCGCCGCTTCTTTTTGCGATCTTAAAAATCTCGGCAAAATCTTTGATGTCGGTAGAATTCGTATTTTGGGCGAATTTCTCCAATAACTGTTCCATAGGGGTATTGTTTTTGACCTGCCTGTTGATCAATAACAGCTCCGAGACCATAATATCCTTTTCCCCGAATCTATACAGCAGATCCCTGTATGCCTCTACAAAGGCATTCTCTACGGAATAGCCTGCCCTTAAAGCCGCAACCACGGCCAAAAGCATTTCTTTAAAATGGTCCGTAAGCTTTTCTGCCTTTTTTGTTTTGAGTTTTACAATTTCACTTTTGCAATAGAAGTAAAGCAGGGGACTTCCTATCAGAACGGCAAGAAAGGAATTATAAAAAAGAATTCCGACAAATACCAAAATTCCCAGACCCTTCATAAAGATCCATGCCACTTCTTTTCTCTCACAAACGATCATACCGTTCTTTTTCTTCATTCAGGCAATATCCCCGCATTCATCAGTTTTTCACAATGGATAAGATTTTCCTGTTTAACCAGCCTTCCCATAACCCTCCCCTTTTCATCGCTGCCCTCTTCCACAAAGGCATATAACGGCGAAAGCAGGATCTCCCCGTCCCTGCAGCCTGCCACCTCCATGATCTCCAGAACTTTTCTGCTGTGGTCCCTGAGCCTGCCCAAATGGATGATGATATCCACAGCAGATGCAATCTGTCTTCTGATGGCGGGAAGGGGCATTTCCATTCCCATTAAAACCATGGTTTCTAACCTGCTTAACATATCAAAGGAGCTGTTGGCATGTCCCGTGGAAAGGGACCCGTTATGCCCTGTATTCATGGCCATGAGCAGATCGATGGCTTCATCCCCCCTTACCTCCCCTACAACGATCCGGTCCGGTCTCATCCTGAGCGCTGTTTTTATCAGATCCCTGATACTCACGGCCTTACATCCTTCCACATTGGCATTTCTGGTTTCCAGGCGGACCAGATTCGGTATATTGCGGATTTGAAGCTCTGCATTATCTTCTATGGTAATGATCCGCTCCTCCCCCGGAATGTAATCGGACAATGCATTTAGAAACGTGGTCTTTCCGCTTCCCGTTCCGCCGCTGATAAAGATATTGAACCGCGCTGCAACCAGCTTTTGAAGAAACTCTGCCGCTTCTTCTGTGATGGAACCAAGCTTCAACAGGTCTTCTATCCTGATTGGTTCATCAGGAAACCGTCTGATGGTCAGGATCGGGCCGTTTAACGCCACCGGCGGCATGACTACGTTTACCCTTGCCCCGTTTTCCAAGCGGGCATCCACAATGGGAGACGCTTCGTTTACGACCCTGTTGACCTTTGCCACGATCTGTTGAATAACATCGGACAGTTTTTCCTTTGATTCAAACCTTACATTCTGCTTTACAAGCTGCCCTTCTCTTTCTATAAAAACCGCATCAGGCCCGTTGACCATGATCTCCGTTACCCGGTTATCCGCCAGGAACTCCTCCAAAATATCCAGTCTGCGGATAGAGGCAAAAAGTTCTTTTTTTAACCGGCATCTTTCATCCAGGGTCAGATAATATTCCCTTCCTGCCTTTAAAACCTTCCTGTCAATGTTGTCCAGTATTTCCTCATCGTCCATATCCCTGGTATAGTCAATGGTCTCTAACAGTTCCCGACGGCATTTTGCTCTGATCTCTTCGTATTTTTCCATTTAAAACGTCTCCCCCAGCTTATTCTTTATATAATCCGCCAGCTGGCTGTAGGTCAGCCTCTGGGCGCTTTGGGGAATTTCCTTAAAGACGGGAAGCCGGCATTTTACTATTTTTTCCAGAATATCTTCTTTTTTGGATATTTTCAGCGCCTCTTCAAAGGCCTGCAGCTTTGCCATGGCAAGGCCGTCCGATTTATAAATGGTAAAGATCTTGTCGCACAGGGAAAGGATTCCAAACAATCCCTGCATCTGATCCCCCAAATCCAGAATGACCACTTCATAATCGCTTTTATCCGCAATCGTCTGAATCAACTGTACCCAGCGGTATTCTTTGACCAGCATAAAATCCTCATAAGAGATGGCAGGCGGCACATAATGAAAACCCCCGAATCGTTCCGCCATTCCTGCCAGCTTTAGCAGAAACTTATCCGACGGCCCGTCCAAAAAATACATCAGGTCCATTAGATCCGTGCCGTATTCTTTTTCAAACCAGACGGAAAAGCCGGAAAATACTTCAAAATTAAGATACAGCGTCTTTTTGGATTTCGCGCAAAGGCTGCTGTAGGTCAGGGCAAAGGAGGTCTGCAGGCTTCTCTTTACGGGCGTGTAGATCCCGATTACCTCCGCCTTTTTACCTGTGCCGGTCTTTGTTTCATACAAGGGCTTTATAGGCGCCTTTGCCACAGCACAGATGCCCAAAACCTTTTTGGCAATGGCTTCGCCGGACTGGTATTTGCACACTGCGGGAATTTCTTCATCATTCATAAAGGAATCCAGAAGCTCCCTTTCCTTTCGGTCAGTTAAAAGGATCGTCTGCTCTGCAAGCTCCTTTAAAGAAAGCTCCCAGCTTTCTTCATCTATCAGCAGTACTGCCGCAGGCTTGTTCCCGAAAAACCTGATCAGCTTTGTCATATTGTCAAATGCCATAATCTGAAAAGGCATTTTATTCTGCTGCTCAAAATAAGCCGCCAGCTTTTTGACATATTTTTTCTCGGAATCGTAAATAGCTAAAATGTGATCCATGTGATACCTCCATGAAGTGTTAGAATTGTCCCGACAAAAACGGGAAGAGAAAAGTGGATATAAAGACCTGATAAAGAAATTTTTTGCCGCTTTAAAAGCGTGCAGACAATTTTGATAACCGAACAGACAGCTCCCGCCATTAAGGCAGTGATAAATATATTGATCGTCAATTCCAGTCCCAGAAACACCCCGATCACTGCAAACAGCTTTACATCTCCTCCCCCAAAAGCGCCTATTAAAAACAAAGGGTACAGAGCAAGGACAATAAGCATACTATCAATTATAAATATATGCCATATATCGTAATTGCAGATACAGTAAACGGCTCCCGTTACATAACCTGCCAATACCAGCAGATTGGGGATCCGGCATCGGTAAAAATCCATAAAAAGAGCTGCTGCCAGTATGCCATACAAAAGAAACATACCGAAACTCCTGTCTATTAAAAAACATATTTGGAAAACCTGTCCGATTCGGACTTAAGATTTGTTTGTAAGTTGGATTATAGTACAGGATTTTTTTCCTGTAAAGGCTTTTATGCAAAAAATAATTTTTTTGTTAAACTTGTATACTTTTTAAATTAAAAGAATACCGTAAAGCAGGAAAACCCCCGGAATTCCAAGGATCGCGCATGTCAATACACTAAGGGGACCCACGCCCACCGCTAAGGATATTCCACACAGATTTAAAATATAATTTCCCAGACAGATCATCCCTATCCCCCCTGCTGCCCTGATCAGAACGCCGGTAAGTACAGACATTTTTCTTTTCATATAGGAAATCAGACACACTACAATACAGGCTATGATAATGATGACTGCACCCGTTACTTCTCCTTCGCTCATTTTAAAGTTCTGCATGATCCATAGTTTTATTTCATTCATGATCTACCCGGTATTTTAATTTGTTTTGCTAAATTATATGTGTACCTGCATTATTTCATTCGCAAAACATAGAATATTATAAGCAGGTGTATTTTTCTTTTTTTTGGAAATACTATAGGTAAACTTTTGGAGGTGGCAATGAAACAGTTAATAAAACCTTTTCTGGCAATAAAAAAAGAAACCGACGAATCGGTTTGCTTAAATATGCAAAAACAAAGGCTGCTGGAAGATATGGAAATAACAAAGAAAGCCATGGAAACCGCTTATTCCAATTTTGATAACGTCACTGATCCGGATTTGATCGACTGCTATATTTACGAAGTAAATTCCGTTATGAAACGTTATAAATTTTTAATGGAACAGGCGGAAAAATTAAATTTGCCGCCTGATTCCCAAATCACGGATCCTCTATGCGAAAAACCCCCTGCTGCCTCTTCCTTCATCTAAATTAATGGACAGATCGTTTTTGGAATATGTCAGCCCTGCATAAACGGTCTGGGCATTATCCATTACCGGGGCGCTGTGGTCTTCCTTGCTTATGGTATCATACGCACCGTGAAGCCTTTCCATAATTTTTTCGCTTTCATTTAACGGCTTTTCTTCTTTGTGAATATCTGCCTCTACCAACAGTTTATTAATATAAATGTACAGGCTTAACAAAGAGGAAGCTGGCTCGTAATTATAATTAAGGGAGCCCATGAGTTCTTTTAAGCATCCTCTTGCCCTTTGAATGTTTAAACGGAAGGTTTTCAGATCCTCGTTTTTCAGATCGTCTTTCGCATCCCCGATATAGGTCAAGAACATTTCATAAAGGATAACTACCAGTTCCGATTTATTGGCCTGTGTAATTCTCAACGCAAACTGCTGCTTCAACTCATCTTTCATCTTTTACACCTACTGTAACAGCTGCAAAACCTGCTGGGGTCTTTCGTTTGCCTGTGCTAACATCGAAACGCCTGCCTGGGTCAATACCTGAAGATTGGTATACTCCGTCATTTCCTCCGCCATATCCGTATCCATAATACGTGAATATGCGCCTGTCATATTTTCATGGGTCAAGTCCAGACTTGCCGTTGTATGCTCTAAGCGGTTCTGGTACGCGCCCAGTCTTGCACGCACTTTCGAAATATAGGAATTGGCATTTTTTGTCTGATCAATGGCCTTTATAGAGCTTTCCTTTGTAGTAAGATCCACCTTATCAAGCCCGAGAGTCTCCAGTGAAAGCTCCGGAATACGGATCTCCATTACCTCTCCTTCATTGGCTCCTATCTGCATCCTCATCGCCCCTAATCCAGTCAGATCCAAAACTACCGAGGAAGCGCCCGTAAAGGTCGCATCCAGAGAAAAGCTGACCTCAAAGCTGTTTGACGCCGTTACCGTTACCTTATTGCCTTCATAGGAAATATAAGAATCCGGGGGAAATGCATCCGTTCCGCTTGTCAATAACGTTACGGAACCGTCCGTTAAATTGCCGTCCGCATCATATGTAGGATTGATAGAAGTAACGGTATATTTCCCTACAGGGACCTCATCTGCATAATAGGTCACGTTAACGCCTTTTGTATTTGTAAATCCTTTTAAATCACAGTCTCCGTTCAACAGCTTTTTGCCGTTAAACTCCGTATCCTTTGCAACCCTGTCGATCTCTTCCTTTAACTGGTCGATCTCCATTTCAATCATTTCGCGCTCTTTTTCGGTATTGGTCCCGTTTGCAGACTGTACTGCCAGTTCGCTCATGCGCTGGATCATATCCTGCATTTCCTGCATGGTCCCTTCTGCCGTCTGTACAACGGAAACGCCGTCGGAAGCGTTCTGGGATGCATTGCTTAAACCGCGCAGCTGCATATTCATCCTTTTTGCAATGGCGAGACCCGAGGGATTGTCTTTTGCACTGTTGATCTTGTAGCCCGTAGACAGCCTTTCCGACGCCGCACTCAGCTTGTCGTCATTTTTTCCCAGAGCCTTATTTGCCAGCATAGCAGAAATATTATAACTGATTCTCATTTCCTGTAACCTCCTGTTCCATTGTATGAATAAATGCTTTAGCCACCTGATATAACAGGCCCGTGGAGGTCTGTTTTTCTTCAGATCCTGCCATGATAAACGCATCTATATTCAAGGTTTTACTCTGTACACAAGTTATATCGGCTTCTTTTCCGGTTTTCGCCAGTATTTCTTCTGCACATTTCCCGGCAATTGCGTTATATTTTTCCAAATCCTTAAAATCGGACAGCGCAATAAGTCCTTCCACCCGGCCCTCCGCTACTACGAAGGAGGCTCCGACCTTGCCGTTTTCCGTTCCTTTATAGTCTATGGAAACCTTCCCCTGGCCTTTTCCGTTTACGATCTGCACATGAAGCATGGTCCACTCATTTTCCATGCGTACGGGAACATAATAGTTCTCCTCATTCGCATGACGGCTTAAAAGCTCTACCTGCCTTGTGTATAACGCCATGGATCTGACGTCGATATAGCTTCCGCTTTCTTCAGCCTGGCTGCTTAAGATTTCCTTTGCCTCCCCTGCAAGCTCCTCATAGGCCTCTTTGACCGCTTCCCTGCCTTCCGACATGGATTCCTTCACATTCTCCATTTTTTTGCGGAAATCTTTTTCCCTGTTTCCGGATCTTGAAAGCCCCAGCAGATCTTTAAACAGGCTTCCTTTAGAAGCCAGTGCCTCTTCTGCCAACAGATTGTTAGGGGTTACAGGGATGTTGTTCTCCATAAGGGCGTTAAAATGTTCCTCAGAAACCATTCCCATACTGCGGAACTGTTCCAAATCCTCAAAAATGAAATCTCCATCCGCTTCCGGATCTCCTCCTCCCAGATCATCCGCCAGGTTGCCTGCCCGGTTCTTAAAATAATTCAATATCTGGTCTGAAATGGAATCCCCCTGCTTTTCTATATCGGACAGCAGGCCGAAAGCATCGTCGATCTTTGCATCCACATAACCCTTTTTACGGGTCCTGACCGCGCCTAAAAGATTTTCCAGGTTCAGCTCCTGTTTGTTGGAAACAACGGCTCCGATCGCCGCCCCGTCCCCTTTTTCTATCTGTCTTAAAAGACGGTAAATGCCGATATAGGCGTCTTTTTCCTCCACACTGATTTCTTTATTTTTCTCCAGGCGGTGCAGATACTTACTGTATTTCTCCATATCCTCGGTTTCACTTTTCTGGGAAGAAAAATAATCGGATAAAGCGTCCAGATTCATTTCCATGGGATTAATGCCTTCCCGCAGCATATGAAGGGTCTTCTCCGGAGTCATATGGGAAAGTACCTTATTTAACATGGCATCCGCTTCCTTGACCGCATTAATGTTTTCTTCGGTAATTTCCATGCTGTTATAGCCTAAGATCCTCACAGCCCTTCTGTTATCCGGCGTAACCTCCATGGAATTCTCCCGTAAAAGTTCATCCACATTGCGAAATGCCGTTTTAATGGAATCGCCCAGATCGGCCCGGGGCGCAGTCATAAGCGCCTCATAGGTTTCTCCTGCCCTTGCATAAACGCCTGCAAGATTTTTCCCTGTCTCATAGACTTTATCAAGGGTAAAACAGCCCTTCATCATCCATGCTTCCTGTACGGAAACACCGATGGCAGCCGCCGGCATGGACTTTATTTCTTCTGTTTTTTTCTGAATATCGGAAAGCTCCGTGGAGTGGAAAACGCTTTCCTCTTTTTCCAGTAAATTCAATAATTTATTAAGCGGCTCCATTTCAATATGGATCCCCTGTCTCATCAGCTTTAAGTTAGCCTGGGCGCTCATATGGCGCTGGATCTCCAAAAGCTGTTTTTTTGCGCTGATAAAACGGCTGTTCTGATCCGGCTCCAGAATTTCCCCGTTCCCGGAATCCGTCTGTCCTTCATGATTTCCTCTTGAAGCCATTATGCTCTTCATCTGAAATAAATGAAACAGGGTCAAAGATCTTCCCGTCCTGATCACGGTCATCAGATCGTCTTCCGTTAATTCCCCGGTCTTATCGTTTATCTCCCGGGCCTTCCATATATAGCCTTTATTTTCTTCCTTATATCCTTCTCCCATGGAAAGGTCGGCATCCTTTGCCGAAAGTCCTGCCGAAATAGCGTCGGCCGCCGCCAAAGCGGCCTCCTCAGGTTTTATGGGGAAGGTAAGGGTATCTAACTGTTCTAAGCGAAACAGGCTCTCTTCCGTAAGGGGAAGTCCCTTTTCCAAAAGCCAGTGCGCATTTCCCAGAGTCTCTTCATTCACTTCAAAGCCCGCATTTATAATGACCTTCTTGATCTGTTCTTCCATTGCGGAAAGGTCTTCCGCCGTTCCCTTCTTTGCCAGGTAGCCTTCCGCCCCCGCTCCGAAATAGCCGGAAGGCTGGGCTGCACTGTTTTTTGCTCCTGCATAAGAAGCCTTATACAGGGAATCAATGGTAGGCTCCAGACCGTTTTCCAGCAAATATTTTTTCGCCCCGTCGGAAAGCTCCGTAATATGGGAGGCTTTTTCAATTTCGTTGTAACAGTCTTTTACGTTTTTCTCCGTTACCGGAAGATTTTTTGCCTCCAGGGCATGGGCAATGGCCGCCGCATAGGCTTCGTTTCCCGCAGCTTCCTTTAAAGCGCCGGCGTCTAAATCATCCGTATATCCCGCAATATGTACTCCTGCACGGGCAAGGGTCACTTTGATCTCATCTATGACCGTTACCATCTCGCCCGGCTCATAATCTCCGGGATTTCCTCCCTTTTCCTGAAGCTTTTTGTAATCTTCATCTGACAGGGTATTGGACATGACGACCATAAAGTCCTTACTGTTCTTGGTATCATAAAGGGACGCTTCATCCAAAAGAGCGCTTTCTTTATCTTTCGTTTCTCTATATGCCTGATTGCCTACCGCAGAAGACGGTCCGTCCCAGCGAAAGCTTCCGGAAACAGAAGCCGTATCCTTTACGCCTTTGTCGTTTCCGCCGCTGCTTCCATAACTTCCTTTAACCTGTGCGGTCTCTTTATACTGCTCGGTTTGATTTATTGCTATATTCATATTGCGTTCCTCCGTCCAAAAAAGGGCGAATGCAAAAGCATTCACCCTATATTTCGGCATTTTAAAGGATTCCGTTAACCCTTATCCTCAGAACTGGAAGATCGCCGCTCCATATGGCGGAAGGTCAAAGGTAATGGAATAAGGCTTTCCGTCCGCCTTTTTGGCCTTTGCGGTAATCTCTTTCGGAATTTCGCTGCCGTTTCCTCCAAAACATGTCTCATCGGAATTTAAGATCAGTTTATATTTTTTCTTTTTGGGAACTCCTACAACAAAATCCTTTCTTTCCATAGGCGTCATATTCAGGACTACCAGCAGATTATTCCTGCCGCTTGAAGCTTTTCTTACATAGCTGTAGGTGCTGTTGGCCTTGTCGTCCGCATTCATCCACTCAAAACCGTTCCAGTCATTGTCGATCTCATAAAGACAGGGATATTTGCGGTAAATTTCCAGCAGTCGGGAAACATAATTTTTCATGGCGCTGTGGAGGTCATCCGTAAGAAGGATCCAATCCAGCTCCTTTTCTTCATTCCATTCATGATCCTGGGCAAATTCCT
The DNA here is from genome assembly GCA_002362385.1 of Lachnospiraceae bacterium UBA3273. Classification (GTDB taxonomy): domain Bacteria; phylum Bacillota; class Clostridia; order Lachnospirales; family Lachnospiraceae; genus UBA2882. Next base: position 7,391 of record DEUB01000037.1, on the reverse strand, counting down.
GGCCCATGAACAAAAGCTTTTTGCCGGAATGTGTAAACATATAAGTATATCCCACACGCAGATTGGCAAACTTATCCACATAAAATCCGGGCATTTTTTCCAGCATGGAGCATTTTAAATGCACTACCTCGTCATGGGACAGGGGCAGGATATAATTCTCGCTGTTGTTATAGCTCATGGCAAAGGTCATTTTATAGTGGTTGTCTTTTCTGAACAAAGGATCCAGTTTCATGTATTCGCAGAAATCATGCATCCATCCCATATTCCACTTAAAGGTAAAGCCAAGGCCGCCTTCCTTTACATCTCCGGTAACCATGGGCCATGCAGTGGATTCCTCCGCGATCATCAATGTTCCCGGGAAACGTCTCTCCATAGAACTGTTCAAATGGCGGAAAAACTCAATGGCATCCAGGTTTTTATTGTTGCCGTATTCATTGGGAAGCCACTCCCCGTCTTTCTTTCCGTAATCCAGATAAAGCATGGAAGCAACCGCATCCACCCTTAAGCCGTCCACATGGAATTTATCCACCCAGAACATGGCATTGGCAATAAGGAAATTGCGCACCTCATTTTTGGCATAGTTGAAAATCTTGGTGCCCCAGTCGGGATGTTCCCCTCTCCTGGGGTCCGGATGCTCGTAAAGGCATGTCCCGTCAAACTCCGCAAGGCCGAATGCATCCCTGGGAAAATGGGCGGGTACCCAGTCCAAGATCACGCCGATCTTGTTTTTGTGCAGCATATTGACCAGATACATAAAGTCCTTGGGCGTTCCGTAACGGGAGGTAGGTGCATAATAGCCTGTAACCTGATATCCCCAGGAGCCGTCAAAAGGATGCTCTGCAATTCCCATAAGCTCAATATGGGTATACTTCATTTCTTTTAAATAATCCACGATCCTGTCGGCAAATTCCCTGTAATTATAAAAGCCTTTGGCCCCTTCTTCGGGATGCCGCATCCATGAACCGATATGGCATTCATAAATGGCAATGGGTTCTTTTTGCCAGTCTTTGCTTTCCTTTGCCGTCATCCATGCCTTGTCTCCCCATTCAAACCCGGTCAGGTCCGCAACCTTTGATGCATTTCCGGGGCGCAGCTCCATATGGTTGCCGTAAGGGTCGGCCTTATAGATCTTTTCTCCGGATGGCGTTGTAATAACGTACTTATACATATCGCCTTCCTTTACCCCCGGTACGAACAGGGCAAAAATCCCGCCTTCTCCCAGGCGTCCCATGTTGTATTCATAAATGTCCCAGTCATTAAAGGAACCTGCAACATTTACATACTGTGCATTAGGCGCCCATACGGCAAAATATACGCCCTCCACACCGTCTACAACTGTTTTGTGGGCGCCCATCTTATCAAAGATCTCATAATGGGAACCCTGTGCAAACACATACTGATCCGCCTCCGTAATAAAAAGCGGATTTACTTCATTGTTTTTTGCCATAATGATTAATCCCTTCCCTCATTTATTTTAGAAAATCTTTTTCTCTCAATACGATCATATCTTCATCGTCATACCGCTTTGCCAGCAGTACGTCCATAAAGTGGGAAATATTCTTCCTCTCGGCATTTTTGATCGCCTCGTCTACGATTTCCCTGACTTCATCCACCGTGACCGCATGATCGTTGGTCTGCATATCGGAAATCCTTGTATACAATGCCAGAACTCCCATATCGTCAATGGAATACTCCTTCTCGTTGGCATACTCTTTTCCGTAATTTACCAGCCCGTTATTGTCAAGGGCGGCAATATCGATCCGAAGGTCAAAATACTGTCTCGGCATATTCGCCTTTAACAGCAGATTGTCCAGCTCCTTCTTGGTATCCTCCATAATGACCAGAATACCGCCGTCTCTTTTTTTCTTGAGATATTCGCCTAAAGAAAGCAGGGTCATATCGTCCAGTTTTCCCGCCTGTTCCACGATCAGGGCGCCGTTAGACAGATTATTCAGGGTTCCTTCTATGCTTTTAGTATTTAAGATCTCGCCGGTAATCTTTGCCACCTTGCCGGAAAAGCTGTCATAATGAACGGAAAGCACCTTTACTAAATTCTTCGCCACAGTCAGGGTCCCCGTTCCTTTTTCCCCGGTAACCAAAACATTTCCGATGCAGGGGCTTAAGCTGATATTGTCGATGGCGTTGGCCACTTCCTCCTGGACCTGCCTGGTCTGGGCAATGGAACCGAACATTTCCTTTTCATCCCTTGTAAGAGACCTTCTTACAGGAAGAGTCCTTTTCTTTTCTTCGGAAGCGGGAACCGTCCCGAAAGCTTCCGCTTTTTGGGCTTCGGTATCTTCCGATAGATCCGTAATGATAAAACCTGTGTCCGCCTTTAAAGGATTTTCCGCCTTTTTTTCGGATTCCGCCAGGGCGTCCATTACCATCTTTTCCAAAGATTTATCAAATTCTTCCGTGTGAGTGCCGGGCTTAGGAGGCGCTTCCTTTATCTCCTCTGCCATCGGCTCTCCGGCACTGACAGGGTTATCTGCATATTCTGACGCTTCCCCTGAAATATAAGGGCTTTCCTCTTTCGGAACTTCTGCAGAAATATAAGAATTTTCCCTCTCCGATTCCTCTAAAGGAATATAAGGACTTATTTCCTCCGGTTCTCTATCAGGAACAAAAGCGGTTTCTTCTTCCGGCTCTGCATAGGCAGATACATCCTGTATTTCTTCTAATTCTTCCACTCCGTCATCTGCAGCTTCCTCCTGCTCTGCAAGAGAGGATAAAAGCTTTTCTTCCAGGCCATAGATTTCTGCCGTATTGAATAAGGTGGGATGGGTAACCGGCTCCACTGAAGGCCTCTCATACTCTGCTACAGGCTCTTCCTCCTGTACCGGCTCCGCATATACTTCTGCCGGCATTTCCGGTTCCTCAGGAATTTCTTCATATTCCACAAAAGAAGCTTCGGATCGTCCTGTCTCTTCCTCATCATCCGTTAAATAACCGGCATTGTTAATAATGGGCTCTTCTTCCGGTTCCTGTTCATGAAATACGTTTAAAGAAGGGGCGATAAGGTCCAGATCCGCCTGAACGCTGGCCTTTGCCGCCGCATCGAAATCCTTGAACATGGGACCCGTCTGTTTTAATACCTTTTGCCGCATCTCTTCTAAATGCTTGGCTTCATTTGCCTTTCTTGTTTCCTCCCATTCAGCCATAATATCATCAAAGCTGAGCTGGCCTGTGATCTGCTCGTCCACCATTTCTTCTTCAGGCTCTGGGGCGGTCACAGGTTCCTCCACAGCCACAGAGGCTTCATAGCCTGCTGTTTCATATGAGGATGTTTCATATGCAGTTGTTTCCTGTGCCTCAAACTGCTCTCCGTCAGACTGCTGCGAAACGCCATCCTCTTCAGGGGGCATTTCTTCCGGCAGGGCTTCCATGGCTTCCTGCTCTCTTAAGGAATTCAGCAGATCCTCTTCTGTAATAGGCTCCGAATGCTCTGCCGGTCCTAACGCCTTTACTACCTCATTGACAACCTCTTTGGTTATGGCAGTATCAATGGGCGCAGGTGCAGCCTGCTCCTCTGCCTCATCCTCTCCATATTCACTGCCCATACCCGCATTCGCATAATCGTTTATGGAATCGACAGGAAGCGCTTTCGTGGCGTCGCTGGCCTCCATGTCCTCCTGCTCCATAACCTTTGCCAGGTTCTTTGCCAGCTCCCTTTGAAGATTGATGGTATTGTATTCTCCCATATCCATGGTCTTGACATGGATATCCAGATCGTCGGGCGTCTGGGCCAAAGGAATGACCGGCATATCAATGCTTATATTTTCAGGATCAAAATCCTGCTCTTGCGTTTCTCCTTCTTCCTCCTGCTCCGCAAGTTCCAGCTCTTCGTTTACATTTCTGGAAGGGATCCTCATGGTAGGCGCATTGGAAGGCTCTACCGATTTTATCTGAATGGGCATGGACGGAATGGTATCGGTAGTTACCGGCTCCTTGATCTCTTCGCTTTCAGGCTCCTGCACTTCTTCCTGGGAAACCGCAGGCTCTTCTTCATTGTTCTTAACCACATAAGCATTGGCGGCAGACTGGAATCTCTTATCATATTTCTCCCTTTGCGTGGGAGTCAGCGGTACATGGAGCATTTTTAACTCCATTGCCTTGATTACATATTTCCCTTCCCCGAACCAAAGGATCAGTTCATCGCATTCTTCTACACAGCGTGTGGCAAGTCCTATCCTGTGGTAGAGATAAGCCAGCTCATAAGCCCACTTTTCCCTGTAATCACGCTTTTTGTATTCTTCCAGAACCGCAATCCGCTCCTCTAAGCTTACATCCTGGGCTTCATATAATCTGTACTGCAAAATAAAACGCCCTGTGTCCTTGGGAGCGATCTGTACAAATTCTTTATAATATTCAATTGCCAGAACCAGTTCTTCCAGCTTAATGCACAATTCACACAGGGAATATACAATTTTTCTGGAACCCGGCTGCCTGTCATAAGCAAGCAGCAGGATTTCCTTACTGTCTTCATAACGACGGTTCATCTTGTACAATTCACTGACCTTGCAGAGCATGGTAACGCTTTTGACCCTGCGCCAGTCTATGGTATCTGCTATTTTAACTGCTTCCGCATATTCTCTCTTTTCAATCAGCGCGTTGATCTCCTCCGCGCGGACCCGGTATTCATATTTATCCAAAACGGTCACCTCAAACTGCTTGCATACATGATGTGGTATTTTTTTACATAATACCCCTATTTTCTTACTAAATATCAGTGTATCATAGGTATATTTTGATGTCAAAGAATTACGCATAAATATATTAATTTGTGCAAATGATCCTCTTAATCCAAAAGGTCGGAAAGCTCTGCAAACTGTTTAAGCGTCAGGGCTTCTCCCCGGATAGTGGCAGATAGTCCCATTTTCTCCAGGGCCTGTGCTGCCTTCTCTTTTGTAATGCCGTAAATCCCCGCATTGGACAAGGAGTTTACCAGCGTCTTTCTTCTCTGGTTGAATGCCGCCCTGATTATGGAAAACATTTTTTTCTCATCCCTAGTTTTGACCGGCGGCGCTTCATACCGGGTCAGGCGGATTACCGCACTTCCCACATTAGGCCTTGGAATAAAGCAATTCGGCGGCACCTGGGCGACGATTTCCGGCTTCGCATAGTATTGGACAGCCAGGGACAGCGCCCCGTAGTCTTTTGTTCCCGGCCCTACCTTCATCCTGTCCGCCACTTCCTTCTGCACCATAATGGTAATGGAAGATAGGGGAACCCGGCTTTCAAAAAGTCCCATGATAATAGGCGTGGTAATATAATAGGGAAGATTTGCCACCACCTTTATGGGTTTTCCCCCGTTATAAGCATCACAAAGCTTCTGCACATCAACCTTTAAAATATCATCATGTATTACCATTACATTATCATATGCGGACAAGGTGTCCTTTAGAATGGGGATCAGACGATCATCGATCTCAACCGCGATCACCTGTCCGGCATGTTCCGCCAGATACTGGGTCATGGTCCCGATTCCCGGCCCGATCTCCAATACGCAGTCGTCCTTTCCTATTTTCGCCGCACTGATGATATTTTCCAGAATATTGGGGTCAATGAGAAAATTCTGCCCATATTTTTTTTGAAAATGAAAGCCGTATTTTTCCAATACGGCAATTGTATTTGAAGGTATTCCTAATGTAGCCATTCTGCTTCCTTTCCCTTTGTCTGAAAGACAACGGACCTCTATGATCTATACGGTATTTTGCAGCTTTTTATATAAGCTGTATGCGTTTTCTCTTGTTTTTAAAATAGCCTCTTCCGGCGTTATGCCCTTTATCCCGGCAATCTCCTTAGCCACATAACTTAAATAAGAAGATTCATTCCTTTTTCCCCTGAAAGGTTCCGGAGCAAGATAAGGGGCATCTGTTTCCAGAATGATCTTATCCATAGGCAGCATTTCCACAACTTCCTTGCATTTTCTGGCATTTTTAAAAGTTACCACGCCGCCGATTCCAAAATAAAAGCCCATGGAAAGATATTCCTTTGCAAGCTCCGCGCTGTAAGAGTAGCAATGGATAACTCCACCCACATCTTCTCCGTGTCCCTCCTTGAGGACCGCCAAAGTATCAGCCGCAGCATCCCTGGAGTGAACGCAGATCGGGAGCTTTGCCTCCCTCGCCACTTCTATCTGCCGTAAAAACCAGTGTTTCTGGACTTCCTTGGGAGCCACATTCCAGTGATAATCCAGCCCTATTTCTCCGATCGCCACAATTTTGGGGTCCGCCGCATGCTTTGCTATAAACTCCATATCCCTTTCCGTAAGTTCTCCCACTTCGTCAGGATGTATCCCCAGCATGCCGTAAACCATACTGTACTGCTCTGTTAATGTCAGCGTCCGTCGGCAGCCTGTTACGGATGCTGCCGCATTAATGACCTTTTCCACCCCTTTTTGAGGCAGTTCCATTAAAATTTTGTCTCTGTCCTGTTCAAATGCCTCATCATCATAATGGGCATGGGTATCGATAATCATTTCAAGCCTCTTTCCCGGTTTATTTTACTGTTTCACAAGTTCTCATGAAAACTTGTCAAATTTTTTTAAAAAAACTCTTGCCAACCGGGATTTATTATACTATAATAATGCTTGCGTCGCAAGCGAGGCAGTTTTATCTCACTTATGAATATGCACCATTAGCTCAGTTGGTAGAGCAGTAGACTCTTAATCTATTTGTCCAGGGTTCGAGTCCCTGATGGTGCACTAAGGCACTGTTTTTAAGACGATTAGGTCTTGGGGGCGGTGTTTTTTTATTGTCCGGATTTGTTTTGCAGGGGTTAAATGCGGATGCTTTACTGCCCTGACGGTCTTAAACACACTTTTCATCTGATAAATGCTGCAGCAGAGCCTCGCAGCCCTCCAGAATATCCTCGTAAGCGCGATCAAAATCTCCCGTATACCAGGGGTCGGAAATATCCCTGGGATGCCTGGAATAATCTAAAAGCCTGCATATTTTGTTCTGAGGGTCGCTGCCTACGATTCTGTACATATTGCGTATGTTCATCTGTTCCATTCCAATAAGATAATCATAAGCGTCATAGTCCTCCCTGTTCATATGGATCGCGACTTTGCCCGCAGGATTGATGCCGTGCTCGCCCAGTTTTCTCCTCGCAGGGGGATAGACAGGGTTGCCGATCTCCTCATAACTGGTTGCCGCAGATGCTACGTAAAATCGGTCTGCGATTCCTTTTTTGTTGATCAGGTCTTTAAAAATGAATTCTGCCATGGGGGAACGGCAGATGTTGCCGTGACACACAAAAAGTATTTTTATCATATCTTTTATATCCCTTCACAAGCCTTCAAGCTTTGATTTTTCAAGCTTTCTGGCGCTTATTTCATTTTTGGTTTTTTACCCTTAATCTGCGTAATTCGTTATAAATCTACGCAA
>DEUB01000073.1 GCA_002362385.1 Lachnospiraceae bacterium UBA3273 | reverse complement strand
ATTACAGTTTGCGGAAACTCAAGACAATTCATTACATCCATCATACATCCACCGACCCACTGCCTGCCCGTACCCGAAACAGCGGCGTCAGACTCCTATTGTCCGAAAATATCGCGCAGTACCTCTTCCAAACGCTTCTGCTCTATGGGCTTTAAAATGTAAGCAGCCGGATTCATGCTCAAAACCTCCTGTATCTTTTTCCGTTCCGTTACCCCTGTTAGAAATACAATGGGAATATGGCTGAATTCTTTTACCCCGCGGATGCGCTCTAAGGTTTCCTTTCCGTCAACTCCCGGCATATCATAATCCAAAAAGATCACATCAGGAATGTTTTTACGCAGCAGCCTCATGGCATCCTCACAGGATTCCGCCACCTCCACGTCATATTCCTTCTGCAGCATGCTTTTTAACATGCGAAGCTGGATCTTGCTGTCATCAACCAGAAGCAGTTTCCCGCGTTCCATTTTAACCCGTACATTTTCTTCCGCCTTACCGCCCGTTCCCAGACATCTGTTGATTCTTTCAATAATGGTTTTCATCTGCACGGGCCTTTGGATCTTATGAATCTGTTCTCTTCCAAAAAAGTCTTCAAACATCTCAAATTCGACGCCCGTTCCCACGCAGACTACAGGAATGCCAAGACAGTGTCTTTGTATATATTCAAAAATCTCCCTGTGGGGCTCTTCCATTCCGGTGGTGGATATCAATATCAGATCCGGTATTTCCATTTTCAGAAGTCCCGTTACCATTTTTGGGTCTTCAGAACCCAACTGCACCTGAAAATGTTTCCCCAGTATCCGATTCATATTTTCGGTAGTGGTATTAAATTCCCCGACTAAAAGTATCTTTTTCATATCCAAAGTTCCCCTTCCTCATCTTCTGTTTCATCTGTGTTCCCGCCATTCCCTGCATTCTCTGTTCCTGATGCAATACCTGCTTCTTCTTTACCTTCTGTTTCCGGCGGATTCGGCTCATATTGCTCTTTTTCCCCAAAAGATTCCTGTTTCAGAACCCTCATATATTCCTTATGCCTGCCGATCTCCTCCAGCAGAACCGGATGCAGCCGCCTGATTCGTTCTATATTCTCCTCCGCTGCCGCCGCCTCTAAAAGTCCGGCGAGCTTTGACAAGATCAATGCGCCTATCATTGCCGTGTTGCTCTTCAGTGCATGCACCTGAGTCCGGTACTCTCTCAACGCCTGTCTTAAGGACTCTTCGTCAGTTTCTCCCGTCAGGATCGCCGCCCCCAGTTCATCCAACAAGGCAGCCGTATCAGCAAGGGAATCATACACATCTAACATCGTTATTTTAAGAAGCTCTTCCTCTTCAAAATACCGCTTTGCATAAGCAATGTCAATTTCATCCATGTCCGGCAGGGCCTTTTTCTCCCTGTGAAGTTCATCCTCTTGCTGTATTTTTACCTGCTGCGTCTCATTTTCTTCTTTATTCCCTGCATCCGCCAGCGCTCTTTTGACTTTTGGCACATATTGCATAATGACTGATTCCAGTTTATCCGCCTGTATGGGTTTGGACAGATAGTCCGAAAATCCTTCCTGCAAATACTTTTCCTTTGCTCCCGTTACCGCATTTGCCGTCAAAATTACCACCGGCACGCCGTCACAAAGGCTCTCCTCCATACGTCCCATTCTGTGAAACGTCTCTATTCCGTCCATCTTTGGCATCATGTGGTCCATAAAAATAATGTCGTATTTTTCCTGTTTTACCCTTTCCAGACATTCATAACCGGAAGCCGCTTCCGTAATCATGACCCGGGTCTGCTTCAACAGATTCCGGAATACCCTCCGGTTGATCTCATTATCATCCACTAAAAGCACCTTCACATCCGGCGCTGTAAATCCCGTCTGATAGGTTTCTTCCTGATACAGGCGTTTGCTGCGCTCATCAAAATTTCCAATGGCATTTTCCGAAACCACCGGCTGCACCAGATCAAAGTAAAATACCGTCCCTTTGCCGTATTCGCTCTTTACTTCCAGCTTTGTCCCCATCAGTTCCAGAAGCTCCACCACAATATTCATGCCAAGCCCGGTTCCCTCCACATTTCTGTTACGCACCTCCTCGATCCGTTCAAATGCGGCATAAAGCTTGGGCATATCCTCTTCCTTGATTCCGATTCCGGTATCCCTTATCTCAAAATGGAGCTTTTCTCCTTTATCCGTGCACTTTCCGGATACCACAAGGCTGACGCTGCCCTTTTCCGTATATTTTATGGCATTATTCAAAAGATTTACCAGTATCTGGCGGATCCTCACATCATCCCCCAGCAGTCCGTTGGGTATGGTTTCTTCTATCTGCACAAGAAATTCCAGATTTTTATCCCTTGCCTTGACATATACCATATGGACCACATCGTTTAGCAGGCTGTCGAGCTCATATTCTACAGGCAGGATCTCCAGCTTGCCGGATTCGATTTTGGACGTATCCAGAATATCATTAATCAGCCCTAATAGCGCGTTTGCCGATGTTTTAATATCCATGGAATATTTTTTTATCTCCGGCTCCCCGCTTTCCCGCAGTATCATCTCATTCATACCAAGCACCGCATTAATAGGCGTTCTGATCTCATGGGACATTTTTGCAAGAAAATCTGTCTTCGCCGCATTTGCCATAGTGGCGATGACCGTCTGTTTCTCAAGCTCAACCATATAATTCCAGTTTTCGGTAACGTCGCTTACTATGAGCATTTTCCCATAGCTCACTTCATCCCGCACAATATTTTTTTCATGAATCTCATAAACCTTATTATCCTTGGAAAGTTTCTCTCCCCTTTCCTGCAGTTCCTCTAAAGCGCCTAATATATGCCGATAGTTTCCCTCTGAAATCTCCGGATAAATGTCCATGAGCTTTCGGTTTACATAAATCAGTTTTCCACTCTCATCCAATACCAAAAGGCCGGCCGAAAATTCATCAATTACCGTTTCCTTAGCCAGCTCCACAGCATCCAACAGATTATAACGCACCATGGCTATCAGTAAAAGGATCGTGCAGATCAGATATGCCGGCAGGGTCGAATCATATCCCTTCATGATTCCGCTGAAATAAACCGCAAATCCGATTCCCGCAACCATGGCGATGACCGTTAAGTATAAAATCTGCTTTTTTCCTCTTGCAGTCCGTACCTGCCTGTATTTAAAAAAGCCCGTTCCCACTATGATCAGCAGATATACGAGAATCAGCAGGCTGTATGCTTTATAAATAAGGCTGTGTCCCAGAACAAGATGGGGAAAATAGCCTTCATCCACATAATCTATACTGCTGTAAAACAGAAAATGGCTGTCACAGGTAAAAACTAAAAGGCTGACCCCCGTATGTATCATACACAACAGATACTTTACAAACGCAGGGATCCTGATCTTGTAGTATCGCATGGCAAATAAAAAAGTTGCCAGTATGATATAGGGCTTTCCCAGATACAGGAACTTAACTGCCTGCAGCGCCGTTTCCATGGTGGTCGACCTGATTTCAAACAAATACCCCACAAAATTTACCAGCGTTGCAAGAATTACCACCAGCAGGGTTACCTGCAGCCTGGAGGGCTTCTGCCATATGATATAAAAAGCTTCCAACGCCAGAATAAAAATGCCGATATACTGAATCCAAACGAATACGGTAAACATGTATTTTCTCCCCCTACTTTTGCAGCAGCTCCTCTAAGATCTCCAGACTTTTAAATTTTTTTCCAAGAAACCGCTTTCTGTACTTCCCTGCACACTGTGACAGCTCCTTTAATACTTCATCGGAGACCACAAAAGTATAAAGCTTATCAAGTCCTGCCGCCGCTACGTATTCTATGGCATATCTGGTGTCCGGAAGAATTGCGGTATCCTCAGGCGGTCCGGGAAATTCCCCGTTTACCGCCAAAGTCTTCATCTCAAATATGTACCGGACCAGTTCATTGGGGATGGAAGGCAGTAAAAGCGCCCGCAGGGACTGGTAAAGAAGGCTTAACATGTTCTTTTCATCATTATTTTCCCTTGTATAATAATCCGCCACATCGAGAAAATACATGCCGTAAACGGCGCCCTCCAAATCCTCCCTGAATCCGTCAAAGTAATTGGAAATCTCTCCATCCACAAGGCTGTAGGAATTCCTGCCTTCATACAGCTTAAAAGTACCGAAACAGAAGGGATTCGTCCTTGCCACCAGCTTGCTGTTCTGCCTTCTGGCTCCTTTGGCAAAGGCGGATATCTTCCCACGCTCTTTGGTCAAGATTAATACCCTTCTGTCATATTCGCCCATAGGAAGCGCCTGCAAAATCATTCCCGTCACTATTACAAAATCCTGCATTATTTATGGCTTCCTCCCTCTTTTTTCCGGAATCCGCACAATCCGCTACGGCCTCCCGGTATGTTAAATAATCTTCGATCTTTCCTGTTTTGTAAAATCTCTGCCACTCATTTGTTTCCATGTATGCACCCTCCCGACCGGCATGACAGAAGCCGGCTGACTATGAGCTTTTTTCTGTCCGCTGCTTTCATCGTTATGTTTTTCTAAAAAGTAGGGTCTTCCATTTCCACTTTTCTATGCGGGTGTACCTGCAGAATAAATTGGTAGTTTTTACAACTGGGTATCCTTAGGATTGTAACCGAAATTTTTAAGCAGGAAATCGCTGTCCCGCCAATCCTTCTTGACTTTTACCCACAGCTTTAAATTGACCTGGCACTCCAAAAGGTCCTCTATTCCCTTTCTGGCATTTGTCCCGATCCTTTTTAACATACTGCCGCCTTTCCCAATGATAATGCCCTTATGGGAATCCCTTTCACAAATGATGGTGGCATCTACATCCGTGATCTTCTTCCTCTTTTTCATGGCGTCAACGGAAACGGCAATGCCATGGGGAATCTCGTCTTCTAAAAGCCGCAGGGCCTGCTCCCTGATCAATTCCGCCACGATCTGCCGCTCAGGCTGGTCGGTAACCGTATCCTCATCATAGAACATGGGACCGTAAGGCAGATAGTCAAAAATCGTTTTCAGCAAATCCTCCGTCCCCTCCCCGTTTTTTGCCGATACGGGAATGATCTGGTCAAATTCCATTTCCTTACGGTATGCGTCAATGTACAGGAGCAGTTCTTCCTTTTTTTGCACCTTGTCAATTTTATTGATCAATAAAATAACTGGTGTCTTTGCTTTTTTCAGCTGTTCCATAATGTGCTTTTCCCCTGCTCCTATGTAATCCGTAGGCTCTACCAGAAATAAAATAACATCTACTTCTTTTAGTGTATGCTCCGCCACGTTGACCATATAATCGCCCAGCTTGTTCTTTGCCTTGTGAATGCCGGGGGTATCCAGAAAAACAATCTGCCCCCTCTCGTCGGTATAAACGGTCTGGATGCGGTTTCTGGTTGTCTGGGGCTTATCGGATGTAATGGCGATCTTCTGTCCGATCAAACGGTTCATCAATGTGGATTTTCCCACGTTGGGCCTGCCGATCAAAGTGGCAAACCCTGTTTTTATCTGCTTTTCCATATGTTTATGATTCTCCCTGTATTTATGATTCTTCTTGTATCTATGATTCTCCCCGTATCTTCTTACGGCTGTTACTCATTTTTATCTCCATGAGCCGGGCGATCATACTTGCATGCTCATCCGGCCCTCAAATCAAGGTTAAAAGATTTCCTTTCAACCTACACTGTGCCAATTAGATTTTCCGTATGCTCAAATAAATCACAGTTGTTTTTTATTTTTTCCTCTCCGCCGATGACACAGATATAATGCGCTTCCATAAAAGCGTCAATATATGCCGCAAGGCTGCGGATCGTCTTATCATCGGTGGAAAGCAGTTCGTCCCGCTCCTTCTGTTCCATCTCAAAGTCGTAATCAGCAAAATAAGCCGACATGGAACGGATCCCCGCCGCCTGGGGCGTTAAGGGCATATCCTTATCGCTGACGGCGCCGATGACATATTTGGTCATGGTCCGCTCATCGGCCCTGAAATTCCTGATATATTCCGCCGCTTTTTCATATATTTCCAGAGTTTCCTTCAGATTGGGATCCCTGTAAGAGACAAAATAGCTTTCCCCTGTATTGCGGAAATTGTTCATGCAGCCGTAAGCGCCGCCCTTTACCCGCACATTGAGCCAGAGATAATCATAGCCCATCATGACCCTCAATACCTTAAGGGCGCCGTTATAAGGCAGTCCCTTTTCTTTAAAGCTGCCGCATCTGCATACATACTGTACCTGTCCGGAAGTTTTGAATCCTTCATTATAGGCTTTGGGATAAATTTCCATTGTTATTTTTCCTTTTTTCCCGTCAAAAAGCTTTTCCCTGCATGAAGGAATCAATGCAGCAATTTCTTCAAAACCTTCCTTTGTTCCCGTATAATCTGCCATAAATGACTGTTTTTTGCATATATTTTGCACCAAATCCTGCAAATTTACGATTAATTCATCAGATCTTCCATCAAAATCCTTAATGAGTGCGTCCAGATTTTTATAAAAACCGATCCCCCGCAGCTGTTCCTCAATATAGGCTGTCTTATTAAAATAGGACGCCGCCCTAAGCTGTGCCGCCGCATGGCCCGCGCTTTGCAGATTTGCTTCCAGCTTGGATTTGGTTTCCTCCAATATTTCCAGAAGCCTCTTTTTATCCGTAAAATCCGTTTCCAGCAAAAGCTCTTCCATAATGTCAAAGGCTTTGTCCGCCTGTCCGTATAAAGCCTTGGCCTTGCATTCCACATGGAGCCTGAAGGCATCCTCATCCTTTGCATTGGCATAGGAATTGATGACCGGCGCCACGCCTCCCGTATTCATATAGATTTCATTAAAGAAATCCCCGTAGCTGTGGCGTTTGGTATCCATCAGACCCCAGACGGACTTCAGAATGCCAAGGGTAAAAAGCTGCTCCTCCTTTAAGTCGGAAATGTCAAAAATAAGCCTGATATAGGATACGCCGTTCGTAAACAAATCGTGGAACAAAATCTTTGTCCCGTCCTTCTCAATGATTTCGTTCACAAAAGGCTCCGCCTCTTTTTTCATATCCTCCCGTTTTAACATGGGAATTTTGGCTAAATCCTCCGGTGCATCTTCCGATTCCTGGTATTCCTCCAAAGCCTTTGTTTCTTCTACGAGTTTTTCTATTTGTCCATCCGTAAGCTGTTCTTTATAGGCAGCCAGCTTTTCTAAAAGCTTCTTTTCCTTTTCCACGTTCAATCCGGGCTTTGGCACAACACAGACATAGGATTTGTGGGGATTGTCCAAAAGATAAGTCCCGATCAGCCTTTCAAAATAGTCCGTGTCGATCCTTTTCTTTAATAAGGCAAAGGTTTCATTGGCCTCCACGTGCATAAAGGGGCTGTTCACATCATAGAGCCAGCTGTCGAACATCTGCAGCCCGTACATAAGCCCTTTGGGATAGGAACCGAAATCCGCCTCCCTGTATTTAAATTCAAAGTAGTTGAGGCCGGCCTTTAACGCCTTTTTGGAAATTCCTTCCTTCTTTAAGCCCTTTAATTCCTGCTCGATGGTTTCGATAAATTCCTCTTTCTGCTCTATATTGGCATTCTTTGCCACAATGGAAAAATAGGGCTGGTAAATGCCGTTATCATAAACGCTGTAAATCTCCGTTCCGATGCCCTTATCCGTCAAAGCCTGCTTAAGGGGCGCCCCCGGCGCAGTACAGAGGGCATAATCTAAGATCTGGAAGGCAATATATTTTTCCTTGTCCAGCACGTTGCCTACTACCGCATTATAGGAGAGATAGGTATTATCCCGCTCCGACTCGTCTGTTGTAATGGAATATTCCTGTATAATATCCACAGGCTTTGTAAAGGGCTTCTGCTCATTGATCTCGGAATCCACCTCCTGATAATCAAAATCAGAAAGGTAATGCTCATCCAGCCAGTTAAGCCTCTCTTCCATATCCATGTCTCCATAGAGATAGAGGTAGCTGTTGGAGGGATGATAGTATTTTTTGTGGAACTGTAAATATTCCTCATAGGTCAGTTTCGGAATGTCATCGGGGTCCCCGCCCGATTCAAAGGCATAGGTATTGTCGGGAAACAGGGTATTTAAAACAGCCCTGTCCAGCACATCGTCAGGGGAAGAAAAGGCTCCCTTCATTTCATTGTACACGACGCCGTTTATTTTTAATTCGCCGTCAGGCTGATCCAGCTCGTAGTGCCAGCCTTCCTGCATAAAAATCTTTTTTTCTTTAAAAATATTAGGGTAAAAGACCGCATCCAGATATACGTCCATCAGATTTTTGAAATCCGTGTCGTTGCAGCTCGCCACGGGATATACGGTTTTATCGGGATAGGTCATGGCGTTTAAGAAGGTGTTTAAGGAGCCTTTTACCAGTTCCACAAAAGGATCCTTTACAGGGAATTTGCGGGAGCCGCAAAGAACCGTGTGCTCCATGATATGGGCTACTCCCGTGCTGTTGTCGGGAGTGGTGCGGAAACCGATGTAAAATACTTTGTTGGGGTCGTCGTTTTTAAGGACTACTACTTTGGCTCCGCTTTTTTTGTGCATGAGTAATGCCCCCTTGGAGTTTAGGTCGGGGATGTCTCTTAATTCTTTTATTTCGTAAGCTTTGCAGGCTTCCAGATTCATGGGTGGTTCCTCCTCGTTTTGTCTGTTATCAGTATTCTCAGTATAGCATGAGTTCATTCTAAATACAAAGAAAAGAGGGGGAATTAGAAAATTATTTGAAGGGGGATTTAAGAGACGGGGCGGAGGGTATTGCTTTCTTTAGTGCGTCTTCGTAGCCCCTTTTACCCCATCTGTGAGGAATTTACCCCACCCCAATTTGCGATTCGACAAATCGACAAATGCCCCTCGGCGTTTGACATCCACAGGGGAATCTGTTACAATAAAAGCACAAAAAGAGGCACTGCCGATAGACGGTCAACCTTGTTTAATTACTCAATTTAAGTAACCGTATCCTTGGCCGGGGCGGTTACTTTTTTGTGTGGTTTATGTAAGCAATCAGGATTGAT
>DEUB01000009.1 GCA_002362385.1 Lachnospiraceae bacterium UBA3273 | reverse complement strand
GCCAATAAAAATTATACACTAACCTGTGGAGGGGGTGGGAAAAGAAAGGCAGGGGGGGATAAAAGCAGGCGGGGGCCTGACGGAAAAAATATTTTTATTTCAGGGACTCGTTTTCACTCTCCAAAAGCGTAGCGGCACATAAATCTGCAAAATACGCAGATTAAGTGCCGACGCCTTTGGAATGGTCCCTTCAATAAATATATTTTTCCGTCAGACCCCCGCCTGCTTTTATTGCCCCTGCCTTTTTTCCCTGGCTGGAGCTGATAAGATGTAGAGGGATCAAATTTGTCGGAGTACGCCTTTCTCTATCCTCGAGAGGCCTTCTTTAAGCAAGGCTTTGGGACAGGCAAAGTTCATTCTTGCATAGGTTTCGGTTTTGTCTTTGTAGGCGCTTCCCATGCTCAGTTTCACGCCTGATGAGGTAAAGAAGGTCTCTAACTGCCTGCCTGAAAGCATAAGGCTTGTGCAGTCAAGCCAGAGGAGGAATGTGCCTTCCGGGACAAAGGCGTGGATTTTGGGGATTCTTTCTTTGAAATAGTTCAGGGCATAGTCCCGGTTTTTTTGTAAGTACGAGAGCAGTTCGTCCGCATAGCCGTCCCCGAAGGTATAGGCGGCTTCCATGGCTGTAAGCCCCGGGATCCCTGTATTGATGCAGCGTTTTTCTTTCTCTGCCCTGAAACGGTTCCGCAGCTTTTCGTCCCCAATGATGATGGCTGACGCCGCAAGGCCCGCTACGCTGAAGGTCTTGCTGGGAGAGGTGCAGGTTACGGTTTTTGCACAGATCTTATCCGACAGGGACGCCATGGGAATGTGGATTCGTCCGTCAAAAACGATATCCCCGTGGATCTCATCCGAAACCATCAGCATGTCGTTTTTCAGGCAGATCCCCGCAAATCTTTCCAGTTCCTCTTTTGTAAAGCATCTTCCTGTGGGGTTCTGGGGATTGCAGAACATCCATACCCTGGCGTTTTGAGCTTTTTTCTCAAAATCATCAAAGTCCGGTACATATTTGCCGTCCTTTATGATCATGGGGTTTTCCAAAACTTTTCTTCCGTTTTGTTCTATGGTCTCAAAAAACGGGGAATAGACCGGCGTCTGGATCAAAATTCCCTCCCCCGGCTGCGTGAAAGCGCATACTGCCGCAGACAATGCGCTGTCGATCCCGGCAGTAAATTCCACCCACTCCTCTTTTATCAAAAATCCGTGTCTTTTTTTCTGCCACTTTGCTACGGCCCCGGCACACCCTTTTGGCGGCAGGCTGTAGCCGTACAGATTGTGCTCCACACAGGCCCTCAAGGCCTCCTGCACTTCTTTTGGCGCTGCAAAATCGGTATCCGCCACCCAGAAGGGAAGCAACTCTTCTTTCCCCGTTCCTATGAAACGGTCGTCCCATTTCGCACTGTTTTTTCCCCGTCTGTCTATGATCTCATCAAAATTATACATATCTTCTCTTTTCCGCCGCCCGTTTCGCCCTAAATCAAAACGCCCAGTATCAGATATAATATACAGGCTAAAAAGGCAAAGCACAAAGAATAAGGCAGCTGTGTTTTTACATGGGATACCACATCACAGCCTGTAGATGAACAGGACATGATGGTGGTATCTGATATGGGCGAGGTATGGTCCCCAAACACCGCCCCTCCCGCAACGGCTCCCACGACCATGGGAATGTGTATATGGAAAGAAAGCGCCATGGGTAAGAGGATCGGCATCATAATGGCGATGGTTCCCGCACTTGTTCCCGTAGAAAATGACAGAAGGCAGGTCAAAAGAAAAGCGACCAGCACAAATACGGCGGGATTGATAAGCTTGATCAACACCCCCGACAGATATTCCGCCGTTCCCAAAGCTCCCAGCAGATCGCTCAAAGCATAGGCAAGCACCATAATGATCACTATGCCGAACATATTGCCGCAGCCTGTAAACAGGTTGTCGATATTCTGTTTTAAGGAGATCTTTTCAGAAACCGCCAGCGCCGCAGCCAGATACAGGCAGCCTGCGCAGATTCCGAAGATCAGGCCTGTTTCCGCATCTCCGTTCATCATGTTCCCGCCGCCGCTGTAAAAGATATATGCTACGGCCACAATTATCATAAGGGCCAGCGGAATGAGCAGATATCTCGCTTTTCCCGCCTGCTCTCCCCCGGTTTCTTCTGCGGTCTCTTTTTCGGTTTCTTCTACGGTTTCTTTTACGTCCTCTGTCCCGTCCGCTTTATCCCGGCTTTCTTTCTCTTTCATCCCGCATTTTTCCAGATAAGCCTTCTGCGCCCGTTTCATCGGACCGAAATCAAACCTCAGAAGAATAAACGCCGCCACTCCTAAAACCGCAAAAATACAGTAAAAATTAAAGAATATCCCCTTTACCATCTGCTGGGTAGGATTTCCGATCCCCTGGGCCTCAATAAAACCTGCGATATAAGGTCCGTATGCCGCAATGGGGATCAGCACCGACAAGGGCGTGGCTGTGGAATGGACGATCCATGCGTTCTTTTCCGGAGAGATCCCAAAGGCTTTTGCCAAAGGCCTTGATACGGAGCCTGTGATCATAACGCTTAAGGTTCCGTCAATAAAAACAAGGACGCCGATCAGCCATGTGAAAATCTCAGCCCCTGTCCGGGATTTGATGAGGCTGCGCTTTTTTACCATCAGAGCCGTAAACCCCCGTAATCCTCCTGCCGCCTCTATCATATAAAACATGCCTCCCAAAAGGGTCAGTATGATAATGATGGACGTGCTGGAAGAAGAGGCAAACACATTTACCACCATATCCTTCGTACCCGTCAGCATGTTAAGCACATGGTAATTTGCCAAAAACAGATTGCCCAAAAGCAAAGAGGCGATCAGCGCCAGAAAAACATTTTTTGTGACAAGCGCCAGCACAATGGCAAGAACCGAAGGCAGTATGCTCAAAAAACCGTATTCCATAATAGTATCTCTCCTATGTTATTATATAAAAATTTTTAAAATTCTATTAAAACGATACCGTCAGCTGCATCTTAAACCGTTCCTCTCCATAGACCGCATGTGGTACATCCTTTGGCATGATTAATGTTTCTCCGGCCTTCAGGATAAAGACTTTGCCGCCTACGGTAAACCTTCCCGTTCCCTCCAATACCGTTACCATGGCATCCCCGCCGGAAGCATGGGTGGAGATCTCCTCCCCTTTGTCAAAAGAAAAAACAGTCATGCTGACTTTATCGTTCTGCACCAATGTCCTGCTGACAACCTGTCCTGCCTGATATGCAACCAATTCCTTTAACTGCAAAACCTTCTGTGTCTCAATATTTTTATACATGATCATCTCTCCTTACTGTTTTATTAATCAGTCAATATCTGATACTCCAATACATATTCCTTGCACGCATTAATAACGGTAACATCCCCCTGCTTAGAAACCCTTTTCTGCATGGCACCGTAGGAAAAATGCATATGCCCGTGGACGAAATACCTTGGATGGTATTTTGTCAGCAGACGGTGAAAACACGAAAATCCCCTGTGCGGAAGATCCGTCCCGTCGTTAACGCCCAAAGCCGGCGCATGAGAAACCAGTATATCAAGGCCCCCGCGGCGGAAGATCCGGCATTGCAGCTTAAGCGTCCGGAAAAACATCTGCTTTTCCGTGTACTGAAAGGTTCCCTTGCGGTACTTCATGGAGCCGCCAAGGCCCGCAATACGGATGCCCTCAAACTCATAGACCCTGTCGTCAATGCAGATGCAGCCCTCCGGCGGCGTATCCAGGTAACAGTCGTCATGATTCCCATGGACGTACAATAAAGGTCCGTTAAAAAAGGTTACCAGAAAAGACAGATACTGCGGTGGAAGATCGCCACAGGAAACGATCAGGTCAATTCCCTCCAATCTGGAAGGGTCAAAGTAATCCCACAATGCCGGGGAAGGCTCGTCAGCTATAAAAAGAATCTTAATATTTCTCATGTATGAATCTCCCCGTCCGGCGATTTGGCTTTCGCTACTCCCTGAACCTGCACAATGGGCTTTGCTTCCTCTTCCAGTTCTTCCATGGTGGGGATGGAACCGACGACGTTATCGTTCAGCCAGTCCATGGCAACAATTTCCTCTGCCGTAATTTCTTCCGGCATCACGTTATGGATCTGTCCGTCCTGGGAATAGATAACCCCCGAAAAAGGTTTAAAAGTCCCCTCACAGATATCCTTTTTTAAAAGCTCAATAAGACGCAGCGTACCGGCCGGCAGCTTCTTTGAACAGATCACATCGATCATCCCCGAAGACATCCCCCACCAGTCGTTAATGGATTCGTTTTTCCCGCCGGAAACCTCCTGCTTCCACGTACCGTTCAAAATACTCCTGACCGTTTTTTCATAAAAAACGCCCCAGTTCCACACCGGCATGGCAAGATTTACAAACTCATCCCCTTTGGTTTTATAAAGACCGAATCTGGGCGAACCTTCATCCGGCTTAATAAAATCCCTTCCCGATATGAACGAGAGTCCGATATCCCTGTGAACATTCTGTGCGGATCCCGATTTCAGCTTGGACCATTCCAGATAAACCTTGATCTTGGGATTTACCATCTGGGCGCCCAGTGCGAAGGCATTAATATTGGCGATCATTCCATAAATGGGATAATCGGCAACATAGCCTACCTCATCCGCTCCGGACATAATGCCCGCAATGGCGCCGATTAAAAATTTAGCCTCATACATTCTGCCATAATATGTCCGCAAGTGATTGCTGCTGGTATTTAACGAACAGTTCAGTATTTTCAGCTTGGGATTCTTTACGGCATATTTGGTGCTGATATTAAGCAGCTTTGACGAGGTAGAAAAAATAACCGTATTCCCGTCCGCAATGGCCTGTTCAAAACAAGCCGTTTCCTGCTCCGGCGAATCAGCCTGAAAGTACGACCTGATCTCAATCTGGCTGCCCAGAGCCATTTCCAAATGGCTCCGTCCGAGGTCATGTCCGTAAGTCCAGCTGGAGGTCTCCACCGTTTTCGCATGGATAAACGCTATTTTTAAAGGCTCTGTATTCTGTGGGAGAATAAGCTTTACAAGAGTCTTTTTTTCTGCGGCACGGTCTGCATCCATGATGAGCTTTACTTCCGGTTTCTGCGGATAAAAGACAAAATCATTCCATATCTTTGTGATCTCCTGCTGTATATCCACATCCCTTTTAGACTGCATCGGTTCATATCCGTAAATATCCAGATAAAGCAAAAAAGCGTCTCCGGGGCTTAAAGACAATTTGTTTCCCCCTCTTTTTTCAAAAATCTTTGCAAACTGAATATAGGAGGAGCGGAACTGCTCTTTTTCCGGGGCCGTCCATGCCTGATTTGGATCGATACCGACAAGCTCCGTTATTTTTACGTAGCTGCCCGGCCTGGTAAAATTCAGATAATTGATCCCTGTTTTGGCATAGAAATCCAAAAACTCATAATATACCCTGCTCTCATCGGATTCATCCGGTTCGGGAAGGATACGGGTAACATAGGCGGGAACCTCAAAAGCATTGCAGTACTTTAAAACGCTGACCCGTTTGTTTCCCTCCACCACATAGAACCGGTTCATAAATTCATATACCTTGATGGGATCTCTGATCCCCTCTTCTATATGGGCGTCGTACAGCCTGCACCACTTGGCTGCAAATTCCGAGTTTTCAGGAAGAAGCGGCATATAATTGCTGGCAAACGCATTGGTCCGCCCTACGGTCTTGGTGCCTGCTATCTGGTCAAGAGGTATATCGACAAGCCCCAGGTTCACTTCCGATACAATATTTGTATAGGACAAAATGTCATCCAGAACCTGAAGATAAGGATACATGCCTTTTGACGTCTTATTACGGAAATCCTTCATGGCAAGTTTATGGACTTTCTCATATATCTCTGTGTTCATGGCTTTCTTCCCTCCTGAATTTATGTTGCTTTCCCTAAATATCTGGATGCCTGCTCTACTTCATTTTTCACTGTCTGCTGCGGGTATTTAACTCCCAAAAATCATAACATACATCTAAAAGACCTTCAATATATTTATTCGACTTCACTTTCAGACTTCACTTTCCAAGAAAAACGAAAAACCCCTTGTAAATGACATTCTTCTTTCATTTGCAAAGGGTTTTTGAGCCATATTATATAATCCTTTAAGAATAATTTCTATCATCACAACATATGTGCTTATTAAATCTATTCTCTCCTTCTATATTCTACATAAACAGAATCATCTGACGTTTCTCCAAGCGTAATTTCACTATATTCAGATAAGTAACTATAATAAGCACTTTCTTCTGTAGTATTTTCGAAATACCTGTCAAAAATTTCTTTTATTTTTTCTGTTGCACCATCACATTTAGAAAAGTAAACGTCAATACTTTGAAGCTGGTTTTTATCAATATGAAAGAATATCGTCGCATTACCAGTCAGTCCATAATATGAATAATCTGAAATCATCACGCCCAACATTGAACGTCCATCACCATAATAAGTATTATCAATATTATATTCTTGGTATTTTTCATATATATCATGACTCCCCATATTCCATGTTACGTCATCAAAATATCCGCTCCTTTTTCTATTGTTCGAAACAATGCTAATAGTTCCCATAATACCAACCAAAAGCATTATCGTTACAATTGCACCTATTATCTTAGGTTGTTTTAATCTATCAGTTATATGTTTTTTCTTTTCCTGCCATTGTCTTTTTTTCTCTCCCAGATAAATATTAATAAAATGTTTACTAATTCCATAACCACAATTAGGACAACTCTCTGCCCTGTCTGAAACCGCTTTCCCACATTCAGGACATTGTATCATAGCCATAGCACCAATCCTCCTATAAGATAAAATTCTTCTATTATTGTATCTAACAAATACTCCAATTCTAACAGTTTTCTACATGAACCGAAAACCTCGTGCCCTCTGTAAAGTAAGCATTCACTATATTATTCCTGTCATTATCTGTATCGTTAAATATATCAAACGACCTATCCTTAAATTCGTTCTTATCTATGTTTATCTTCCAAGCACCTAACACTTTTATGAATAGCATATCTGTGAATTATATTTCTGTTACCCATTATATAAAATAACAGAAGAAAAGTAAAGGAGAACTTTCTATGGAATATGGCAATTTACATATGCACATAAACGAAATATTACAAGAAAAAGGAATCAGTAAGAACAAGATTTGTAAAGACCTTGATATTCCCCGAACAAACTTTAATAAATATTGTCGTGATGGGGTTACACGCTTTGATACCGGATTAATTTGTAAGTTGTGCTGGTATCTTGATATAGAGGTAGGAGATTTGATTGAGTACAAACGTCCCGAAAAATAATATGCCTTCGGGTAATATATTCAATAATTATTAAAAACACCATTTTTTCGTAATTCTACCTGTCAAAAATATGTTCGGCTAATTAACAAAGCAACTATTTCATTAGGCCTTTAGGACAATTCTACTATATTTATTACATTTTCCAAGACAGTTCGGTAGAATCCTTTATTTTCAAGGTCTTTAGCCATTTTTAATGATAAAATCACAAAATACAGAATCCTCAAAAATCCTTATTATATAGACTTTTTACTTTTCGTACTTTTTATCATGGTTTGATAATTTTTACAGAAACAGCTTGTGAAAACCTCGGTACTTCACACCATTATATGAACAAAATAGATATACCATCTGCATAAAGTTTCAATAACCTTCAAAATATAGTCCCCCCTCTATGTAAAAGGGTACTGTACTCTACACTATATAAGATACAGTACCCACAACATTACTAGTATAACCGTCAGTAATTAACTGGACTTTTGATTTGCAATGTATCAACCACTACATCTTCACTGGAATCAATCTCTTCGAGTCTGTATTTCCAGTGATATACAACAGGATCCTCATTTACTTCATCGAAATATTTATATATTCGACGAACAAGTTCATCCTTAGTTTTTACACGAATACCTTTTAACATCTGACGAGTAAGTTTGCTAAAAAATCCTTCTACAAGATTCAGCCATGACCCATGTTTAGGAGTGAATACGAATTCAAATCTTCCCGGAACGGTTGCAAGGTATTTTCTGGTTTCTTCAGAAGAATGAACTTTAAGATTATCTAATACCAGACGAATCTTGTCTGTTTTTGGATACTTATCATCAAGTTTTCTTAGGAATTCTATGTAATCCTTACTGTTATGAGAATCCTTAACGAGTGGAATCGCTTCTCCTGTTTGCAAATCTATTCCAGCAAGCAGCGAGATAGTTCCAAGGCGCTTGTACTCATAATCCCGACTGATAGTTTTATGCTTATCATCCGGCTGGAGATCTTCTGAAGTAGTGGCAATTGCCTGAATTCCAGGCTTTTCATCATAAGAGAGTACATGCACTGCCTGTCCATCTTCACTAAATGGAATGAACTGTCCATTTTCATCAAACTGTAATGATAATTGTTTATATACGAGAAGGACATTATGCATCTTTTGGTCAAAATCAGAATCACGATTTTCGCAGTAGTAGGTTATCTTGTTGGGCTTAATATCTGCATCTTCAAGTATCGTACGAACCTTTGACTGACTGATTGTTGAGAGCCGCGTATGACCTGCTTCTTCTGCAAACTTATTGATGTGTTTTGTGAGAAGCGCCCGTGTCCATACTTCTGCTGAATAACCGAGATTAACTGGTTTCTGGCAGGCAATATTTATAATCCATGCTTTTTCGTCATCGGTTATCTCAGCATTCCGGCCACGACCCGGAGCATCAAACAGGGCATTTTCTACACCGCCCTCAAGGTATTTATTGATACATAACACTTTTACGGTTCATACCTACTTTATCTGCAATGGCATCAATTGAAACACCATCTGCTTTTAGAAGCAGAATCCTTGCGCGATTTACTGTCTGAGCTTGTATGGTTCTGGCTCGGGTCTGTGTTTCAAGGTATGAGCGGTCGTCAATACTAAGAGTAATAGTGGATGCTTTCTTTCCCATAGATAATGCTCCCTTTTATTTGATAAGGACATTATACTATAAAGTTGGAATACAGCCCACTTATTTAAAAACATTTATACTAGTGGCTATTCTTCTCACATAAGATACCATCATACAGTTGTTTCCAGTTAATTTTTTTACTCCTTCTTTGTAGCAACTCATTCATCTTTATATATTTTGAAATATTATTAATATCTATTCCAGTAATATACATAATATCTTCTATCGAGTAACCAGC
>DEUB01000072.1:50812-59492 GCA_002362385.1 Lachnospiraceae bacterium UBA3273 | reverse complement strand
TATTATAACACGGGCATCAAAATAGTCAACCCGGCATTTCTCCAGCTGTTTTTCAAAGATTTCCTCTACCTTATCCATATTGGACAGATCATAACCGGGAAACTTTGTGGCAAGATAATAGCTGTCCCTGTCATACTGACTGAGCGCCTTGCCCATAACGATTTCAGAATTACCGTTATGATAGCCCCATGCGGTATCATAATAGTTAATACCCTTCTCCATGGCATATGCGACCATTTCCGCAGTCTTTTCCTCATCGATCCTTGCATCATCCCCGTCAATGACCGGCAGACGCATAGCCCCCAGCCCCAGTGCTGAAAGCTTCAAGTCCTGATAATCTTTGTAAACCATTTCCGTTTCCTCCCTGTTTCTAAATTTAAAAAGTATGCAAGCGGCTCCTCTTTATAGAGCTCTTTTGCTTTGCACGAAGCATTGGGCGCAATATAATCCATATCCATCCCGTGCTCCTTCAAAAGCAGAAAAATCCCGGACAGATCATCTGTCAGTTCTTTTGTTACGACTCTGTCATTTCCAAGTTTATGTTCCGCATGGTTATAAGCCGGCAGAATCTGCCTTGCCTGGAGACAGAAACGCCAAAGACATGAATTGCCGTAGGAATCTTTTCCGTTTACATCCGCCCCCATTTCAATCATTCTTTTCAGAATGCCGTAGGCCCTGTCCGCATTTTCCTTTGTGGAAAAAACCTCGATACCGCCATGGGGAGAATTGGTATTCCATCTGCAGTTCATTACCGCCGCATTAATGGCATCATGAAGGACCGGCGCCCGCCATTCATTAGCGCAGGTATCCGCTTCCATAAAATTCACATCCGCTCCCATATCCAGCAGATACTCCGCAATATCAAATTTTCCCGCTTTTAAAGCGACCTGCAGAGGCGACTGCCCGTCGTCCTTTTTGGGGGGCTGCTTTGCCGTACCGGAAATGAGTTCCGGCTTCTTTTCAAGCAGTTCCCTGACCGTGGCAAGGTCTCCCTGTCTGATAGCCTGAAAAAACTTTTTCATCTGCGACTTGTCCCTTTCACTATTGCCGTAACTACAATTGTAAAATTATTATAACGATAAACAGCTTTAAACACAAATAGTTTTTATACATACTCATCCATGCCTGAAAGCTATTCCTACGATCTGCCGCCTTTGCTATACGACTTACGAATTACAAGGTTCTGTCGTAACACTTTTCCGGAAAATACTTTTTTTCCACACGTTTAAATCCGCAATATTCAAAAATAGACAGAAAATACCGATATGCAAGAAGACATTTATCGAAAGAATCCTCTCCCGTTTCCAGTATAGGCATAACCTTTTCAACGTACAGCCGCCTTACCTGGGCAGCCTTTTCTCCTGCCATTGGGTTAAAGCTTAAGTCAATATAAAATAAAAATCCCACCCCTTCTGTAAACGCCCATCTCGAAAAGGTCGCTCCGCAGGGATCCCCGTCAAAATCCGGCAGTTCACAGGTCCTTCCTAAGTCCTTATATTCCGCCAGTTCATAAAGATAAGTGTCAAAAAGGGGAGTGTGGTCTCTGTTCCTTAAATTTTCCCGCATAAAAGCCAGATTCATATTCACATACTTTGGATAAGGTTCCTCGAAAGGAATTTCCAGATCCATGTAGCATACGGCCATAATGAAATCCGTATATTTTGTATAACCCATCTCATACAACTGCCTTGCCTTTTCCGTCTCTTCTTTCGTCAGCTCACGCAGTTTTATCTTGAAGCGCTTCCCCTCCATATAGGCAGATGCCAGTCCAAAATCATCGCTGACCTCCATATGCGAAAAAGAAGTTCTTGCAGCATAGATCACGTCCATCAACGCCACAAATTCGCTCTGCTTATCATCATAATCTTCTCCGCCCAGCAAAAACCCCACTTTGCAAAAACCGTCTGCTCTCTTATCCTTAAAATCCAGGCAAAAGCTTTCGCTGGCATCATCATGAAAATCTATCAGAAGGCAGTCTCCTTTCATATCATAGGTCCATTTTTTTGTGGGACCTGTCTTCTTGATTTTCTTTGTCATTTTGGCAAAGACTTCCTGCGGCGTCCTGGTCCGTTTTAATTGCAAATGAAAAAATATGGTATCCGACATAGTTTTTCCCCCTTTGCCGTTTCACTCCCGGCTTACATCATCTATTCCCAGCTTACCTTAAATATCCTTGCGCTAAATGGCGAAAGATCCACCACCGCCCTGGCTTCCTTTCCATTATATTCTTCCGGGAACACGTGGCAGTTATCATCCTCCGGCTTTGTGCATCCGCCGTAGCACTCCCAGTCGCTGTTTAAAAGCTCCGTAAGCTTCGCTCCCTTCCAGATGCCGAAGGTAAAGTCCTTCCAGAACTGGTCCGAAAGATTCAAAGCGGTAACGATGACCTCCCCGCCTCCCTTTCTGGCATATACATAGGTGGAAAACTGCTCTGCATGGACCTCCAGCCATTCAAAGCATTCCCTGTTATATTCCCCGTCATATAGGGCTTTTTCTTCTGCATATAGTTTACATAACTTCATATAGTAATGATGGAAGGCATCATGAAAAGGATACTTTATCAGATCCCAGTCCTGCTCACGCTCTTCATCCCATTCCCGAAACTGCCCGATCTCATTGCCCATAAAATTCAGCTTCTTGCCGGGGTGGGTATAAAAATAGGCATAGAAAGCCTTGATCTGGCGGCATTTATCCTCATACTGCCCCCACATTTTCTGGATAATGGTGGCTTTCCCGTGCACTACCTCGTCATGGGACAAAGCCAGTAAAAATAGTTCCTGATAAAAATACTGCATGGAAAAGCTCAGTTTGTGATAATGGGCAGGCCTGTGCACAGGCTCTAACTTAAAATATTCCAAGGTATCGTTCATAAAGCCCATATCCCATTTATAATCAAAGCCCAGCCCCTGATAAGTCACAGGAGCCGTCACTTTCAGAAAATCCGTGGAATCTTCTGCAATAAGGATCGCTTCGGGAATTCTGTTATGTAAACCAAGGTTCATCCTCTTTACAAAATTGACCGCACAGGTATTGACACCTCTGTCAGGATTCCCCTGCCAGTAGATCATTCTGCTGATGGCGTCCATTCTCAGACCGTCAACATGAAATTCCTTCAGCCAGTAATAGGCGCAGGATTGGAGAAAGCTTGCCACTTCGCCTTTTGCATGGTTAAAATTGTAGGTTCCCCACTCGCTTAGCGCCACATCGTTGCTGGGAAATTCATAAAGGGCAGTCCCGTCAAATTTTCCCAGCCCGTAGCTGTCTATGGCAAAATGCACCGGCACAAAATCCAATATGACGCCAATGTCATTCTGATGGCACAAATCGATCAGCTTCTTTAACTGCTCCGGCGTACCGTACCGGGAAGTCGGCGCATAAAATCCTGTATTCTGATACCCCCAGGAGCAGTCGGCAGGATGCTCGCTAAGAGGCATAAACTCCAGATACTGGAAATTATTTTCCTTCAGATAGGCGATCAGTTCTTCCGCCATCTCATCATATTTCAAATAGGACAGGGATACATCCTCTCCCTCTTTCCGCTTCTTCTGTCTGAAGCTGCCGGGATAAAACTCGTAAATATTCATGGGACGATTGTAATTTCTGTCCCGCTTCTCACTCATCCACGCTTCATCTTCAAATTCATAGGCATTCAGATCCACGATCACGGAAGCCCATTTAGGCCGAAGCTCCATGGCAAAGCCATAAGGGTCGGAATGCTCCACCCTGTCTCCCGCCTTTGTATAAACCACATATTTGTAATACATTCCCGGCTCTGCCCCTTCAATATAGGCCTTAAAAACACCGGGAACTTCACAGGGATACATATTATATTCCTGCCAGTTTGAAAAATCCCCCTCCAGTTTCACGTCCTGCGCATTAGGCGCATATACCCGGAATGTAACTCCCTTCCCTTCGGGATGTGCCCCGAAATAAGTATAGGCATCAAAAGCTTCCCCTTTAAAAAACTCTGCGCTGTTCATCATACCCTCCACTGTATTTACTTCTTTTAATAGTGCATATGTTTTATTCTAAAAAGTTTTTTCCGCTAATAATAAAAGATCCTTTCTGTTAATAGACGCTGGTCTATTTCCATGTTACAATGCCCCGAAGCTTGTTTCAATCAACGATTATACGCTATTGTAATGTTTACTAGACTTTTTGCAGAAATTCGTCTATTATAGGATTAAATTTGAAAACCAAGGAGGCATCCATGGAGGCAAAAATAAAAAATGACAGACGCATCAGACGTACAAGGGCGGCTATTCAATCCGCATTTCTTAAATTGATCTTTGAAAAAGACCTCAACAGGATTACTATAAAAGAACTCTGCGAACGGGCGGATATCAACAAAAGCACTTTCTATCTGCACTATCAGGACATCTATGACCTGGAAGCCCGTTTCAGGGAAGAGCTTGCCGAAAAAGTGTGCCATATCATTCTGGAATATGAAGTGGAAGAGCTGATTCCCAAAGCCCCTGAAATCTGGCTTCGGATATTAAATCTGCCCCTGGACGGCAAAATGACCCTTTCCTCTTTAAAGGATACTTCTTTAAAGCACATTATTGAGGACATCGGCGCCTATGCCATCAGGGCGATCCTGGATAAATTAGCTTCTTCCCTTCCGAAGCCGGATGAAGAGCATCTCTTTAAGCATCATATACTTACTACTTTTATCATCAGCGGTTTTCTGGGGGTTCTGCGTTCTTTTGATAAGGAAGAACTGATTCGGAAAGAGGCCTTTGAAAAAATAGCGGAAGGACTGGAGAATGGGATACGGCTGGGGTAGGAATATGGTTGTATTTTTCATGTAGAAGTGGAGAAAAGGGAGGGTCCGGGGACGGATATGCTTCCAGGCAAAAATATGTATATTTCAGGGACACGCTTGCGCTCTACAAAAGCGTAGCGGCACATAAATCTGCAAAATACGCAGATTAAGTGCCGACGCCTTTGTAATGGCCCCTTCAATATACATATTTTTGCCTGAAAGCATATCCGTCCCCGGACCCTCCCTTTTCTCTGTCTTCCCCCATGGAAAGTACAAACCGGTTTTAGAAGTAAAGATTTAAGCTATCCTGATTATTTCCGTCAATCCTTCCGCAAGTCAATATAGTTTATGTAACTCTCAGAGAATTCTGATTCTTCTGCGAGGTTGACAGCTTTCATCTGCAGGGGAAGTTCTCTGTTTTCTCCGGTTATGATCTTGTAGGCGTATACGGCGGCGCCTAAGAGCGCGGTGTTTCCACAGGCGGTTGTTTTCTCCTCCAGTTCCCGGGGCAGAAGTCCGATCGTTACCGCTCCGTGTACATCCAGATAATAGCCGAAGCCCCCTGCTAAAAATACGTGACCGATCTCATGTAATTTTACATCCGCTTTCCGAAGCAGTATTTCTATCCCGCTCCTTACTGCGGCTTTTGCAAGCTGGAGATTTCGGATCTGTTTCTGGGAAAGCTGCATGGTTCCGCCCTTTACGGAAACAAAGGCTCCCGTTTCAAAATGGGCGTCATCCAGAGTACCCGTCTCGTCTACGATACCTTTTTCCAAAAGTCCGGCTAAAACGGCGATCATATCGCTGCCAAAAAATCCCGTTCCGGCATCCCCGTCAAAGGCCGGTCCCGCCGCCGTGGCGCAGCAGATCCCTCTGTTTTCACAAAAAAGCACCAGCTCCGCATTGGTTCCAAGATCAATAAATAAATTCCATTTCCCGCTTTTTTCCTTGTTTTCTATTAAATTTTTATCTGTTTCCCGCAAAAATGAAAGCGTGTAAAGCCCGGCTTTTATGTCGCCTCCTACAAAGGCGGAAAACCCAGGCATGATATAGGTCTTGATTCCTCCGATCTCTGTAACGATCTCATCCAGGGTTTCCGGTATAAAGGGGGCCCGGCCAAGGCGCTCCACCGAATACTTCATCAAAAGGTGGACCATAGTGGTATTGGCGGCAATTACCATGAAGTCAGCCTTTTTACCGTCGGCGCAAAGCTGTGTAATGCCCTTCTCAAGCTGCTCCGTTATTTTTTGCGAAAGTTCTTCGCCTTTGCCTGAAAGGGAAGCTTCCATTCTGGTCAATACATCCGCCCCGAAGATCCTCTGGGCGTTTACCTCTTTATAGACAGCCTCCACTCTTCCGTCGCTTTTTTTTCTTTTCTCCATGACAAGGGTGGTGGTTCCTATATCTGCGGCAATAAAGTATCCTTCTCCATGGTTAGCACTATCAGGAGCACATTCGTCTGCAGCGCGTTCAAATGATTGTTTACCGCCGGTTCTGCCGTCTTTACATGAAATGTCATCCCAATAAATATCGTATTTTCCCAAAACCGCATCCGGCTTCTTCCCGTCAAAAAGCAGGACCTCACAGTCGCCTGTCGGCCTGGTCACACAGGCAAGCCTGATACCCTGTCTCAATTCTTCAGGCGTCAGGCTCCCCCGCTCCGCCGGACTAGGGAGAGGAGGATTTTTTAAAAATCTTACTCTGCATTTTCCGCAGATTCCTTTGCCGCCGCAGGGTATCTCCACGGAAATACCTGCTTTTTGGCATAACAAAAGTAAGCTTTCCCCCTGGGTAAAAGAAAGCTTACTTTCCTGTTTTGTATTTTCCCATCTGATCACTAACTGAAATTGAGGCATCCTTCACTGTCCTTCACTTATAGAAACTGGTTGTTTTCTTCCTTATAAACATAACCGATTCCCGAAAGTTTATCAAGGAGCGCCTGTCTGTCTATATCCTCATTCTCACATAGATCGTCCAAATTTTTGTAATAATCTCTCAGTTTTAAATTTACATAACTCAAAAGCATGACCGGATCATTGGGTATCATATTTTATCCTCATTTCTCTTTAATTACCGAACATCCCTCCGAAGAAGGAATAGGGGTCAGTGTAATAGGATCCTCCGCCATAATTTTCTCCTCCGTCCCCTCTTTCTCCGCCGTCCTCTCTTTCTCCGCCTGCGCCACTTTCATCTTCCGGCTGTCCGGAACCCGCATTTTCATTGACGCCGAGAGTAATGCTGACGGTTTTTTCTTCATATCCGCCGTTTGCACCCGCTCTTTCGATGGTCAGATCAACGGTTTCTCCCGCCTTATAATACTGCAGGGTCCTCTTCAGTCCATTATAATCCGTAACGGAAATGCCGTCAAAGGCAGTCAGAATATCTCCCTTCTGCAGTCCCGCCTTCTCTCCCGGACCTCCCGCTTCCGTTCCTAAAATATAAACGCCCTGGGGGATATTGTACATCTGGGAAATATCTGAGGAAACATTCTGGCAGGAAATTCCCAGAAAACCTCTTTCCGTGTCATCCACTACATCCCTGGTCTGCCTCGTCATCAAATTTTCCAGGATCGGAAGCGCTGTAGAAATCGGAATGGCATATCCCATACCTTCCACCTTTGTGGACGCAAATTTGGAGGAATTGATGCCGATTACTTCTCCCTTCATGTTCAAAAGGGCGCCTCCGCTGTTTCCCGGATTGATAGCCGCGTCTGTCTGGAGCAGATTTGCCGTGATATTCTCGATGGTAACCTCTCTGTCCTTTGCGCTGATGATCCCCGTCGTTACACTCTGCCCGTATCCCAAAGCGTTTCCGATCGCAACGACCTGATCTCCCACATTGACGCTGTCGGAATCTCCTAACTTCGCGATCTTTATGGACGCCTTCGTATCGTCGCTCAAATCATCAAGCTTTACGGCAATGATGGCCAGGTCGTTGCCCGCATCGGTTCCCTTTACCTTTGCGCCCGCTACCTTTTCTTCATCATCTCCGAAGCATACGGACAACTCCTCGGAATCGCTTACCACATGATTGTTGGTGGCGATCAAAAGCTCTTCCTCATTCTGCCCGATGATAATGCCGCTTCCCACGCTGGTAGCCTCATATTCCCTTGTTCCGAACATGCTGGTCAATTCTTCCACGCTCTTATTGGTAATAGATACGACAGAAGGCTTGGCCCCTTCCGCTATCTGTGCAATGGAATAACCGTCTGCGGACTGGGACATATTTACCACCGGAACGGCCGGTTTTGAAATATCCTTGTCTGAATCTTTGGCGTCTGCGGTCTGACCGTCTCCGCCGGCTTTATCAGTTCCATCGCTTCCTGCCTCCTCTGAAGAAAGGCCGGAAATGTTTTCCAAAGCCCGGTCTATGCCGCTGGCCTTTACCACTCCCACAAAGACCAGGGACGCCGCCAGTCCGAAAGCCACCCCTGCTGCCAGGACCGAACAGCTCTTTTTCAGGAAAGGATGGGATTTTTTCCTCTTCTTTTCCTTTCCGCCGTCATTTTCCACAGGATTTATATTTGGAGCTGCACCGTAATAATCGGCGGAACTGTGAAATTCACTTGAAACATTTTGATTTTCTCCGTACATATCAAAACCTCTCTTTCTTTTTTTCTATGCCATTAGGATAGATAAAATTTGTTATAAAATTATGATGGTTTTGTGAAAAAAATGTGTTTTGCATATTCCTTTCCCGCTTCGCTTTCCAGATACCTGTCAATAACCTCATAATCGCCCCACATATGCATGGGAAAAACCTCTTTTACGGGAATCCGTGAGAGAAAATAGTTCATACCATAGCTGTATGCCTCCTCCAGCCTGGGATCTAAAGGAATGAACGCGGCATCCAGTTTATTCTCCGTTCCTTCCTTTTTCTTATTTTCCACCGTTTTTTCATTTTCTACCTTTTTTT
>DEUB01000072.1:0-50525 GCA_002362385.1 Lachnospiraceae bacterium UBA3273 | reverse complement strand
TTTTCTACCTTTTTTTCATTTTCTTCCTCATTTTCCAGCAGTTCCTTCAAATAATTGATTTCCGCTTTATATAAAGTCTCCTGTCCCTTATTAAAACTCTCGCTTTCGCCTTTCCAATGCCACCAGTTTAAGTCCCCGCCGTGATATATCCTTATGTTTCCTTCTCTCACATAAAATGCAACGCCCGCATCGGTGGATTTCAGGGCGTGGATCAAAACTGCTTCCCCTCTGTTTCCTTTATCTCCCTGAAGCGGAAGACCCAGCTCAGTATGGGGGGACATTCTGTGGATCTTTTCTTTGACCGCCGGATCTATGTTATGCCTCTGAAGATACCTCTCGCTTAATTTAATATCGTTTCCGAATATATACGCCACTCCCCCGGGATGACCGCAAAGATCGAATATCTTAAAACTGAAATGATCCGGATGCTTATGGCTTGCAAAAATGAACAGCGGCTTATGGGCAGGAAAAGCCGGCAGCTTTCCCTTATAATAGTCAAAAAGAAATACTGCCGACTCCGTCTCTACCAAAAAACCGCTATGGTCAATATAGGTAACTCTCATAAACGCGCCTCTTTCTTTGCGACAAGTCTGTCATTTTCTATGTCGATAAGGATCTTATCCCCTGTATCCACCGCATCTGCTAAGATCAGCTTTGCCGCTTCCGTTTCCACATATTTTTGGATATAACGCTTTAACGGTCTGGCCCCGTAAACAGGATCGTATCCGTTTTCCACAATATAGGCTTTCGCTTTTTCGGTGCACTCTAAGAAAAGCTCCTTATCGGACAGTCGTTTGTTCAGATCCTCCATGATCAGATCGATGATACCGCCGATATTATTCTTTGTCAAAGGCTTAAATAATATGGTTTCATCCAGCCTGTTTAGAAATTCCGGCCTGAAATGGGCACGAAGCTCGTTCATAACGGTGCTTTCCGCCTCCTTAGCAATTTCTCCCTGCTCGTCAATACCCTCTAACAGATATTGCGCACCGATATTGGAGGTCATGATCAGAATGGTGTTTTTAAAATCCACCGTCCTTCCCAGGGAATCGGTAATACGACCGTCATCCAAAACCTGAAGCAGCACATTAAATACATCAGGATGTGCTTTTTCTACCTCGTCAAAAAGCACAACGGAGTAGGGCTTCCTTCTGACCGCTTCGGTCAACTGTCCGCCTTCTTCATACCCGACGTATCCGGGAGGCGCTCCGATCAGTCTGGATACGGAATACTTTTCCATATATTCACTCATATCGATGCGGACCATATTGGATTCATCGTCAAAAAGTGCCTGTGCCAAAGTCTTTGCAAGTTCCGTCTTACCGACGCCCGTAGGGCCTAAAAACAGGAAGGAACCAATGGGTTTGCCGGGATCCTTGATGCCTGCCTTGGAACGCATAATAGCTTCTGACACCTTTGTCACACCCTCTTCCTGGCCGATGACACGCTTATGAAGCTCATCCTCCAGATGAAGAGTTTTGTTTCTCTCGCTTTCCGTCAGCTTTGCAACAGGGATTCCCGTCCATCTGGAAATGATCTTCGCGATCTCATCTTCATCCACGCTTTCATGTACCAGGCTTCTGTCGCTCTCCTTGACTTTTTGTTCTTCAAGCTCTAGCTGTTTTTTCATGGAAGGAAGCCTTCCATAGCTCAATTCCGCGGCTTTCTCCAGATTTCCCTCCCTTGTGGCGATCTGGATCTCATTATTTACGCTTTCAATATCCTCGCGGAGCTTCTGCAGCTTTTCCACACTGGTCTTCTCATTTTCCCATGTAGCCTTCTGCCCCGCAAAGGTTTCCTTTAACTCCGCCAGTTCCTTTTGAAGATCCTCTAAACGTTCTTTGGAAATGCGGTCGTCCTCTTTTTTAAGGGCCGCCTCCTCGATCTCCATCTGCATGATCCGGCGGTTTAACTCGTCTAACTCAGTAGGCATGGAATCCAGCTCGGTCTTTATGAGGGCGCACGCCTCATCCACCAGGTCGATAGCCTTATCCGGCAGAAAACGGTCCGTAATATATCTGTTGGAAAGCACCGCCGCACTGACTAAAGCGTTATCCATGATCTTTACGCCGTGAAATACTTCATAGCGTTCTTTTAATCCTCTCAGAATGGAAATGGTATCCTCCACCGTAGGCTCATCCACCATGACCGGCTGGAAACGCCTCTCTAAGGCCTGGTCCTTTTCAATATACTGTCTGTATTCGTCTAAGGTAGTAGCGCCGATACAGTGCAGCTCTCCCCTTGCCAGCATAGGCTTTAACATATTACCGGCATCCAGGGCTCCATCCGTCTTACCCGCCCCCACAATGGTATGAAGCTCATCGATGAACAGGATGATCTGCCCGTCGCTGTTCTTCACATCGTCTAAGACCGCTTTCAGACGTTCCTCAAACTCTCCCCGATATTTGGCTCCCGCCACCAAAGCGCCCATATCCAGGGAAAATATCTTTTTGTCCTTTAAACTCTGGGGCACATCTCCCCTTACAATACGCTGTGCAAGACCTTCCACAACTGCCGTCTTTCCCACGCCCGGCTCGCCGATGAGCACCGGATTGTTCTTGGTCTTTCTGGAAAGGATCCTGATAACGTTCCTGATCTCGTTATCCCGTCCTATAACCGGATCCAGCTTCTGATTACGTGCCTTCTCCACCAGGTCCTGGCCGTATTTTTCCAAAGTATCATAGGTGGCCTCCGGATTATCGCTGGTTACCCGCTGATTGCCCCTTACGGTGGACAGCGCCTGTAAAAAGCGTTCCCTTGTAATGCCGTATTCCTTCATCATTTCCTTTATGGCGGCATTGGGATATTTCAATAAGGATAGAAACAAATGCTCCACGGAAACGTATTCGTCCCCCATTGCCTTTGCCTCGTCCTCTGCGGAAACAAGGGCCTTATTAAGCGCCTGTCCCATATATACCTGGCCGCCCTGGACCTTGACCCTTTTGTTCAACAGCTCTTTGGCATAACCTACAAAATGCTCCGTCTGGATCTCCATTTTTTCTATCAGCTTCAAGATCAGACTGTCTTCTATGGAAAGAAGGGATACCAACAGATGCTCCTGTTCTATCTCCTGATTTCCATACTCATAAGCCAGCTTTTCGCAGCCGTTTATGGCTTCAATTGACTTTTGTGTAAATTTTGAAATATTCATAATGAAAGCACCCCTTTCTATGCGGCTTTAACATTTACGGCGGCGTCATTACCTTACCGCTAATCATGTTATAGCACAAGTTGTTAGCAGTCGCAAGTGTTGAGTGCTAATTTTTTCTGACAATTTCTGCAAACCCGTGATTTTGCTGGGTTTGCAGGTTCTAAAATTTTTATAAACTAACTGTTTTATCCTCTTCTGCCGTCAATAACAGGCGCTAAAGCGTAACAGACTCTTCCAGAGGCTTTTTCCCTATGGCATGATAATATAAAAGGATCAGGAAGATGATTGCCAGGGCAAGGAATTTGCAAAGTCTTCCCCTATGCTTCGCCCATCCCGTCAGCCTCGAAACAAGCTCCTTCTTTCTCTCCTCCGTCATTCCCTTCCTTTCGGGCTCAAAGTACAAAAGCACATAGGAAAGTCCTGCGATCATGGCAAGGGTTGCATATAATTCCACATGGCTGCTTCCGCCTGTTCTGGGTTCGTTGTCCTTCCCGTTTCCGGTGCTGCTGCCGGTATTACCGATACCTGTACTGCCGTTGCCTGTACTGCCGTTACCCGCATTACCACTGTCCGCACCGCCGTTATCAGTGTTGCCGCTGCCGGCATTGCCATTATCGTTACCGGCATTGCCGCTGTCCGTATTACCGTTACCGGCATTCTGGTCCTTCCCGTCTCCGCCTGAAACCGTCCCGTTTCCCGCTTCATCCTTATATACAATGGCTAAAACGACAAAGCTGTCTGTCTCTATGGTAATCGTATCCTTGTCCCCATCCAAGTCGCTTAAAAACTCCACCTTGCCTTCAGAGACGCAGAAGACCCCAAAGGTCCTCACGCCTTCCGCATTTTTCAGATCCTCGGGTATGGCAATGGTTATGGCTATCTTCTCCGGGATTTCAGATACTTCACTCCTGTTCCCGTCGACCTCCTTATACAGGGAGATATCAAGATACTCTCCTACGTTAAAACCCATAAGCGCAGAATCAATTGCCGCCTTGTCCTCATTGCTTATGGTATTTTCCCCGTTCTCTATCTTTAAAAGAACTTTTACATCCTTTCCGTTTTCCATCTGCTGCTTTTCCGCCTCTGTTAAAACCAGATCCTTTAATTTCTCTGCCGAAGTGGAAATGCTGATATCCGGAACCTTTTCTCCCTTTTCAACCGTTACCGCGCCGTGATCCTCTCCATCTCCCGGTTCATCCGGTTTTTCCGGCTCCTTCTTTGGTATTGTTCCCTGTTCCGTGTAACCGCAGTCGCTGCACTTTCTGTGCTTTTTTCCTTCTGTCTCCTCCGTTGCCTCTTCATCCGTGATCCATGCCCCCATGCGGTGTTCCAGGACCTCCTCTTTTTCCCCGCATTCACATTCATGCCAGTGGCCGTCTTCATCCCACTTCCAATCCGGCCCGTAGCTGTGCACATGGGGCACCCTTACCCGTATGACCTGCGTGGCAGAAGACGTATTTCCCGCATGGTCAAAAGCCTCTACCTTTATGGTCGTCTCCCCCGTAGGAATTTCAGATGCAGGAATGACAAAGCTGTCATGATACACCATACCTGCGGAATAATCACGGTTTAATGTCTGCGGGTTTCCATCCCCGATCTGAAAGCTGACTGATGCGATTCCTCCGGAAACGGCGTTGTCCCTGTCATCCGTTATCCTCACGGTAACATCGGGCGCCGTATCATAGATCTCCTCTTCCCCCGTTCTCGCCCTACCTATGGAAAAGCTGATCTCCGGCGGGTTATCCTCTATGATGATACCCTGGGCGACATCTGCCCCCACAGTCCTGCTGTCAGATAAATTTCCGATACGATCGCTGCATCTTAGGCTGATGCTTCCCTTAAAGTCCGCCGCAACCGTGATCTGCGCCGCACCGTCTTGTATCGGAACAGTCTCTTCCCTGGCGTTTTCCCCATCAGGCGTTACCGTAAAGACAAGCTCCATTACCCCGCTTCCTCCATCGTTATCGTCGGCAGACGCCGTAATGACCAGGCTTTCCTTTCCGATCAGCCACTGCCAGAGAGTTTTCGGTTCATAATTATAGGTTATGGCGCCGATCTCCGGCTTTATAGTATCCAGTTTCAGCGTAAAGGTCTCGCTCTCATACGAAAAATTCCCTGCATAGTCTTCCGCTTTAAAGACATACGTATGGCTTCCTTCCATTGCCGGATAGTCATAGATAAAGCTGGTCCCGCTTGAATGATCCACTTCCCTGTAGCTGCCGTTATCTATCTTTACCCACAATCTGGCAATACCCAGCTCATCCGATACCGTTACGGGAATCTCATCCTGCTCTTTTGTCCAGTCTGCGGGCAGCGTTACGCCGTCCTTCAGCCTTGGAGCGGCAGGCGGGATATCATCCACCCATTTTGCATAGTAGACCTTATCCCCCCTGTCGTAAGGCAAAATCTCCGTCACAGGGGAATTTTCAAAGGTACTTTCCGTATACCATCCCTTAAAGCTGTAACCTGCCTTGGACGCCGCCGGCAGCTGCATTCCGGTCTCATAGGAATAGCTTGTGTAATTGCTTTCATCCGCTATGGTCCCGCCGTCTTTTACATAGGTTATTGTATAGCTCGGAAACGCTGTTACCAGGTTTCCACCGGATGCCTTCAAACAAAACACATCATTTTCAAGTCCGTAATGTGCGGTATCCGTACTGCCTGTTACCACTACAGTCCCGGTGGTCAAAGGATCCGGCATCCGTATAATATAATTCTCTCTCAGGCCGCTTATGCCGTTTCCTTCGGCACGTATGGCGCTTGTGGTATAGATCTTGCCGGAAAGCACGGAATCTCCTGCGATCACAACGGTTTTTCCTTCATTATATATGCTGTTTTCATTGCCGGATATTGCAACGCCGTTTACATTTAATACGCCGTTCCCGCTGTTCCTTAGGAGCACCGCACAATCCCTGCCGGATACGTCCGTATTGCCCGTAATGCTTCCGCCCTTTAAACTGCATGTCCCGTCAACGGAAACGGCAGAGCCTCCATCTGCCCTGCATCCCCGGATGACGCCTCCGTTCATGGTAAAACCGCCTGAAGAAGAAACCCATACGGCTCCTCCCGTACCGCTTACCTCACAATTTTCAATGACGGCGCCATCCGTCATTTCCAGCTTTCCGTATACTGCGATAACGCCGCTTCCGTTTCTTTTATAGCCGTTCCGGATAACGGCGCCGCTCCCTAAAACAAGCTCAGCCCCGGTATCGCCGCTTCCATTCCCCACTTTGATCAAGGACTGGGTCTCTGCATCCTCTGCGCCGGATAAATGCTCCCTGTTCCCGTCATAAATGATATGCGTAAGGGTCAGCCTGGCGTCGGTTCCTGCCAATGTGATATTTCCCCAGCTTCCTGAAGGCATTCTGGTCATGGTACAGGGCATAGAAGTATCATTGCTGGTAATCGTCACCTTTTTCTGAATCCGTACCTGGCCTGTAATAAGAATGTCCTTCAACAATTTAATGGTCCCGCCATCATACACATTTGCCAATGCTGTGTCAAAAGAGCCTTCCTTCCATTCTCCGCCCGGAGCCTCCTGCCATTTTGCCTCCATATCCTCCGTCTGACTTAAATAGATCAGGTTATTTTGTCTGTCCAGCTTGGAATAAAGATCCGTCTCCGCCATAGTTACCTTGCTGACATCCACTCCCGAAAGCCCATAGTAATCGCCGCCTTCGTTCACGCCTTTGGCCAGTATCTTTCCCTCCTCCCTGGAGCTGCAGGCCAGGGTAATGGGATAGTGAAGCTCCGAAGTAATAAGAGGACAACGAGACCCTGTAGTATTATCCAGATATATGATATCGGATACTTTGGCGTCTCCTCCAATATACAAAGAGCTGTTGGAAGAGGCGCTTATTGTAGAATAAAAAATGCCTTCTCCTTTTCCCGCCGCCCGGTTTCCTGCAATGGTACCGCCGGACAGCCTGAGCGTCGCGCCGGTAGAAGCAAGATAGATCCCGCCGCCGTTAGAAGCCGAATTTCCCGTTATATCTCCTGCAGTCATATTACAGGTTCCCTTTAAATAGACTGCGCCGCCCGCATGAGCATAGAGTTCGCTTCCGATCACTCCGTTTGTAGCACAGTTCCTGATGCTTCCGCCGTTTATGTTTAAGATTCCGCTGCAGTATATACCGCCTCCCGCATAAGTTCCCGTCCCGCCTGTATTCATATTTTTGTTATTCCGGATCACGGCGCCGCTTTCCATATTAATGGTACCGCTCGACTGATAAATGGCCGGACCATAGGCTTCCACATTATTTCCGTCTATTGTAATATTTTCCAGATTCAGCGTTCCTCCTCCGGTCACATAAAACAGGCAGTTGCTTGAACCTGACGAATTAGCTGCTCCCGGATAACTTCCGCTCCTTAAAAGAGTCCCGCCGCCGTTTATCGTAACATTTCCGTTTACCGTAAGCCTTCCTGAAACCGTGACCTTAACGCCCGAAGCAATGGTATAGGTCCCCTCCTGCAGCGTCTGTTCCCCCCATTCCTCATCGGAGCTTATGACTCCCGGCACAGCGGTAACGGCTCCTAAAAGCTCCGGTTCATCAAAAACGACCCGGATCCCGATCTGCCCGACTCCCTCTTTCAGGGCATATTCATTTTCCTCTCCCGAAAAAACCGCCTGAAAGAAAAATTCTCCTCTATAAGGCAGTTTCCCGGCCTCATCCCGTGTATATTCCGGACAGTTCCATCCTGCGACAGAAAGAATTTCAACATGGTCCGCTTCATCCCGACCCGGATAAATCAATTCCGCCGTTACGCTTTCGGGCAGAATATCCGCGATCTCCTCAAAAGAGATCTGCGTCTCCGAATCTCCTCCCGTCAGGACCAGACTGTATGTACCCGCCTCATAAAATAATGCTCCGTCAGGAAAAACATCTTCTTCTCCAAAATGCCATCCGCTTATGACAGGCTCTGCCTGGGAATCCTCTTCTGCCGGATCTGCCGTTACCTGATCGTTTACTGCCGGCTCCCCTGTCATCTGTTCATTGTCTGATACGGATGAGGATGATCCGTTTCCGCCTTTTGCATCCTGCACTTCTAAAGCCGCCTCCTGTCCGGCCGCAAAAACCGGGAGCGCCGCCAGTATATCAGGACAGCCCGTAAATATTACGCAGAAGCAGAGCGCCAGTGAAAATACTCTGATAAAGCCTCTTTCTTTTATATTTTTTCTCCGCCTGTTCATAAGCATATATCTCCTTTTCTGACCTGACCGCACAATGCATGGGCCGGATCATAAAATCCTACATTTCATTCTGTACTGTAGAAGTAATTGTAATTATAAAATATAGCAAGAATAATTTTGGAATTTTAGGAACACTTTGCATTTTTTTAGGAATACTTTGCAGAATTTTGTCAGAAAGAGCCACATACAAAACTCCATCAAAAATTTGACTTTTAAAAAATATATGATAAAATCGTAGAAGGCTTGTTATAAAAATAGAAAGCAGACATCGGCGCTATTCCACAGTCATAACGAATTGCCGCAGACGCCGGCGGCAGAATGGAGCTCCCTATGAAACGTCAAAGACATAAACATAAGGAATCCTTTTCCATACTTTTGATCTCCAATACAGGTCAAAGCAGCAGGCAGTTCCATATTTCACTCTTTTTATACCGCCTGTTTGTTATTTTACTGCTTCTTATCTGTGCCGCTTTAGGCGGGCTGACCTTCCTGTTTACAAGGGAATACGGTAAACGGACGGATTTAGTGCAGCAGGTCGTCTCACAATCACAGCTGATAGCACAGTTAGAATCGGAAAAGAATACCTTAAACAGCGAAAATCTTGCACTTACTGCAGAAAATGACGGACTGCGTCAGGCAGCCATCGTAAACGCAGAAGAAAAAGCAGCAGAACCGGAGCCGGGACCGGAAGAATCTCCTTCCTTTCCAAGCCGGTATCCCTGTTCGGGAACGGGCATCCTGACCACTACATACGCAGAGGATCACCCTTTCCTTTCCATTAATACCCAGGCAGGCGGCGATATCATTGCCGCAGGGGACGGAACCGTCACATCCGTGGGATCCGATGAGACCTATCCGCTCATTATGGAAATAGAACACGGCAACGGCTATCGGACACGTTATATGTGTCTTCAGAATGCGGAGATAAAAGCGGAAGAAGGCGCTATAGTGCACACCGGCGATATTTTGATCACCGTCACGGAAAACAATACACAGCTGGACTATCAGGTTATTTTTGAAGAACAGGCTATAGACCCGCTCACGGTAATCGATGCAGAAGGATAAAGGAGGATCATATTATGTTTGGAAAAACGAAAAACGAAACTTACGTAGACGAAGCAAGAACAAAGATCGGCACACTGATCGGCGAAGGAACGGTTTTTGACGGCGATCTGACTTCTCCCGAAGCGATCAGGGTGGACGGCGTCGTAAACGGAAACTGCAGCTGCAAAATGAAAATGATACTTGGACAAAACGGCCAGATCAAGGGAAACATTACCGCCCAGAGCGTTATCATTTCCGGAAAAGTAGACGGCGACATTTCCGTCCAGGGAAAGTTAGAGCTGCTTTCCACCGGTAAAATCGCCGGCAACATTACCGCAAGCTCTTTGATCATTGACGAGGGCGCTTATTTTGACGGCAGGTGCACCATGACTTCTACCCTGTCCAAAACTCCCCAGAAGGCTTTAACGGACAACAAAGAAGAAAAACCCAAAAATGAATCTGAGGATGAAAAGAAATCATAAGATAAAGCTTTCATAGAATCGAAAAATCCTGCCCACCCTTTTATTTTAAAAAGGATAAGCAGGATTTTTGATTTTTATCATATGTTTCCGTTTCTTTTATACTCGTAATTTTTC
Source organism: Lachnospiraceae bacterium UBA3273 (assembly GCA_002362385.1). Lineage (GTDB taxonomy): Bacteria > Bacillota > Clostridia > Lachnospirales > Lachnospiraceae > UBA2882. The sequence goes on along the minus strand of DEUB01000072.1, from coordinate 40,543 downwards.
CTTCACGCCCACAGCCATGCTTTTCTGCGCCCTGTGCCGTTCCTCTACCAATTTCTTTTCATAAGGGACCACGCCGTTGTTTTCATAAGGATCATTAAAATAATAACACTCGTCATCATATCCTACAAGGAGCATGCAATGCTCGTTGGATATCCAGGTAAAGGTTTCGTCTCTGTCAATAAGTTTCCACTCCGGCCCCACAACAGGTTCCCTCATATTGATACACGCCCAAAAGATAACAGGCGTTCCCTTATCGATATAATTCGTAAGCAGTTCTTCCATGGAAGTTCCCGTCTCGTTTATGATCCGGTATTTATCCCCCGCCGCTTTTTCCAAGGCCCTACAGATAACAGGCGCATAACAGCCGAAGGAATTTTCATCATAGGGACTGCCGCAGAAATATTCATCAGGGGAGGGCCCGTACAGCTGTCCGTCCCTCTCCTCAAAATCCCTTCGTTCCAGATACTTCTCTATAAATTCATCCACCGTCAGGGAATACCCCAGATACTGAAGAAGCATGACCGTACTGACGCTCTCGCAGCCTGTGGGATATTTCACGCTCTGGTCGATATAAGGCGCCTCTAACTTAACCATTGCTCTTCGCCTTTACCTCTTTGCCTTTACTGAAGTGGCGCATAAGGGTAAGCACGCCCAAAAGCATTGCCAGGCTGATCAAGAGGACGATCCACCATATTTTTATGAGACCGGCAAAAATATACCCTACAAAGCATACAGCCGCCACGACCGCAGCATACTGCATCTGGGTGGATACGTGGTTAATATGATTGCTCTGGGCCCCTGCCGAGGACATGACCGTGGTATCGGAAATGGGCGATACGTGGTCGCCGCAGACAGCGCCTGCCAGAACCGCCGATACGGAAATGATCATCATTTCCAGATTATCCGCCGAGGAGAACATGGCTACTACAATGGGCACAAGAATCGCAAAGGTTCCCCAGCTGGTTCCCGTTGAGAAAGCAAGGAAAATTCCAATGGCAAACATAATTGCCGGTATGATAACGCTTGCGGAAGCATTGTTTCCTACCACGCCCTCAACAAAGGCTGCAATTCCCAAAGCGTCGCCTATCCCCTTTAAGGACCATGCAAAAATCAGGATCGTAACAGCCGGTACCATCAATTTAAAGCCTTCCGCCAGACTGTCCATAAAGCCCTTAAAGGTAATGACCTTTCTGGGCAGATACAGGACAAACATAAAAATGACCGTGATCAACGTTGAAAAAATCAGGCTTGTCTCTGCATCACATCCCGCAAATGCCGTAATGATGTCCGTTGCGCCGCCTGAAAATCCTGTATAGATCATGGCTCCCACCGCCGTAACGATCAAAACCGCCACCGGAAGGACCAGATCCATAACATGTCCCTTAGATCCGTTGTCCTCCTGCTTAACCTGGTCAAATTCTTCCTTACCGCTTGTAAACAGATCCCCTCTTGCCGCATTATCCTCATGCTTTTTCATCAATCCGAAATCAAATCCCGTTATGATAATGTACAACACCATGGCAATGGTAAGCAATGCGTACAGGTTGTAGGGAATGGTCCGCAAAAACAGCTGGAATCCCGTAATGCCCGCATCCTCCGGCACATAGGAGTTGACTGCCGCCGCCCAGCTGGAAATGGGTGCGATAATACAGACAGGGGCCGCCGTCGCATCAATGATATAGGCTAACTTTGCCCTCGACACCTTAAAACGGTCTGTTACGGGACGCATAACGGAGCCTACCGTCAGGCAGTTAAAGTAATCATCCACAAAGATCAATACGCCAAGACCCGTTGTCGCCAACAGCGCGCTTTTCTTTGATTTGATCTTCGTTCCCGCCCATCTTCCGTATGCGCCGGAACCGCCGGATTTCGCCATCAGTACAATGATCATGCCTAAGAGAACGTCAAAAATCAGAATATTCAGATTCATGCTGTCCTTCATGATATCGAAAAACGCCACAAAGGCATTCCAGGGATGAAACCCCGTATACATCAAAGCGCCTACCGCCACACCGATAAACAGCGAACTGTACACTTCTTTTGTAATCAGCGCCAGTATGATCGCTAAAAGCGGCGGAACGAGGGACCACCATGTCCCCACAAAAAATGAACCATCCATCATATCTTCCTTACCTCATTTCAAAATATTTACTAATTTATTATTTTAACGTGTAAAAGGAAAAGATACAACAAAAAAACAGATATTTTGCCCGGGAATTTTATAAAATTTTAATAGAGAATCGGAAAAGAGAGTGCTATAATTGTCTTTTATATGAGAAAACATGTCTACAGGCGAAGGTTCCCTGCCAGCATGGACAAAGGAGACGGATTCTGATATGCTTTTAAAATTTATCATTTGTTTTATTGCCGGAATCGGCGCGGGATTAGGAACGGGATTTGCGGGAATGAGCGCCGCGGCGGTCATCAGCCCCATGCTTATCACATTCCTTGGAATGCCTGCATACGAAGCCGTGGGAATTGCCCTGGCAAGCGATGTTTTAGCCAGTGCGGTCAGCGCATACACCTATGGGAAAAACAAAAACCTGGATATTAAAAACGGCATCGTCATGATGATTTCCGTTTTATGCTTTACCATGATCGGCAGTTATATCGCAAGCCTTCTGCCAAACTCCACCATGGGCAGCTTTTCCGTTATCATGACCTTCTTTTTGGGTATCAAATTCATTGTAAAGCCCGTTATGACCACAAAAGAGACCATGGCGGCCACAGATGCCAAAAAGCGGTTTATCCAGTCGGTTATCTGCGGCGTACTTATCGGCTTTATCTGCGGCTTTGTCGGCGCAGGCGGCGGTATGATGATGCTTTTGATCCTTACAAGCGTTCTCGGTTACGAATTAAAAACCGCTGTAGGGACCAGCGTATTCATCATGACCTTTACCGCCCTTACCGGCTCCGTCAGCCATTTTGCCATTGACGGCATGCCCGATATCTGGTGTCTGGTATTCTGCGTCCTGTCCACCCTGCTGTGGGCGCGCATTGCCGCACTGTTTGCCAATAAGGCCAGCGCCGTGGTCCTCAACAGGGCCACAGGCGTTGTCCTTGCAGTTCTTGGCGCCGCTATTATAATTGTTAAATATCTGCTGTAGCCTCCGTGCCTCTTAACTGTTTATAGGTGGAGACAATAATAACGGCGGATACGATAAATGTTAAGATATCCGATACCGGCATCGAATACAAAACGCCGTCCAATCCATAAAATCTGGGCAGAAGGAGCGCAAATCCCACACCGAATATGATCTCCCTGACCATGGAGAGCATTGTGGACGCAACCGCCTTTCCCATGGCCTGCAGGAAGATAAATGCCGCCTTATTCACACAGGCAAACACTATCATGCAGAGATAGATCCGGAAAGCCCGGATGGCAAAGTCCGTATAATAAACGCTTTCATTGGCCGCCCCGAAAATATTGATTAGTCCCACCGGGAAAAATTCTACGATCACAAGGGATACCCCCCCTACAACAGCCTCTGCCGCCAGCAGCTTTGTAAAAATATCCTGTACACGCCTGTTTAATCCGGCTCCCATGTTGTACCCTACGATGGGGATACAGCCTGCCGCCATACCGACTACAATGGAAATGACGATCTGGAAAAACTTCATGACAATACCGACTACGGCCATGGGGATCTGGGCATACTGCTCCCGGCCGAAAATCTCATCCAAAGCCCCGTACTTCCTGATCATGTTATTAATAGCCGCCATTGCCGCAACAAGGGATATCTGTGACAAAAAGCTGCAGATACCAAGGACCAGAGTCCTTCTTACAATCTCTCCCTTTAATTTAAAATCTTTTCCCGACAGCTTTACAACTTTGGTATGCAGCAGATACCATATCGACAAAAGGGCTGTGGCGATCTGGCCGATGACCGTTGCGACTGCCGCACCCATCATTCCCAATTTAAATGCAAAGATAAAAACCGGGTCAAGTATGATATTGATGACGGCTCCTGTCAACGTGGCTGCCATGGCAAACTTCGGGCTTCCGTCCGCACGGATTACCGGATTCATCGCCTGGCCGAACATATAGAACGGGATCCCCAAAGAAATCCAGAAAAAGTATTCCCTGGAATGGCGGAATGTCTCCTCATTGACCGTTCCCCCGAACATTGCAATGATCTGATCGCCAAATATCAGGTAGATCCCACACAGCACAAGGCTGAACAGCACCGTAAGCAATATGGAATTTCCCATGCTCTTACTTGCATTTTCCGGCTCCTTTTTCCCAAGGGAAAGGCTTACAAAGGCGCAGCACCCGTCGCCTGCCATAACCGCTATGGCCAGGGCCACCACCGTTAAGGGGAACACTACCGTATTTGCCGCATTCCCATAGGATCCGAGATAAGACGCATTGGCAATAAATATCTGGTCGACGATATTATACAAAGCTCCCACGAGGAGGGAAATAATGCAGGGAACCGCATATTTCCTCATCAGCTTCCCTACCGGGTCTTTTACTAAAAATGAATTGCTTATTGTTTCCATGTTTCTTCTCCTTCCAAATAAAAAACAGCCTGTAATCTCCGGCTGCTGGACTTACGCCAAAGGCTACACGCTGAATTCAAATTTAATTTTTATAGCTGAAAACAAAACATGTGGCAAATAACTGGATTTACGCAGTTCTGCCACACGCCTTGATTATTATACAGCTTTTTTTTCCTGATTTCAAGAAATTTAACCCGGAAATTTTTTAAAAAATTTCACTATTTTACCGCTTTGAATGCTTCCTCCAGGTCCTCGATAATATCGTCAATATTTTCCGTCCCGATGGATAAACGGATGGTATTGGGCTTCAGTCCCTGGTCAGCCAGTTCCTCCTCATTCAGCTGGGAATGGGTGGTGGAAGCAGGATGGATAACCAGTGATTTTACGTCCGCAACATTTGCCAGAAGGGAAAACAGTTCCAGATTGTCGATAAAGTCTTTTGCTTTCCTGTCGTCTCCCTTGATCTCAAAGGTAAAGATAGAACCGCCGCCCTTCGGGAAATATTTTGCATACAATGCCTTCTGGGATGGATCCAAAGTGACTGCAGGATGATGGACCGCTTCTACCTGGGGATGGTTCTTTAAATAATCGACCACCTTCAAAGCGTTCTCCACATGTCTTTCCACCCTTAAGGATAAGGTTTCCAGTCCCTGTAAAAACAGAAAAGCATGGAAGGGCGAAAGGGTTGCCCCGGTATCCCTTAAAAGAATGGCGCGTATTTTAGTCACGAATGCCGCCGCGCCTACCGCCTTGGTAAAGCTGACGCCATGATAGCTGGGATTGGGCTCTGTTAAGGAAGGGAATTTCCCGCTTCCTTCCCAGTCAAACTTCCCGCTGTCAATGATAACACCGCCAATGGTGGTTCCGTGCCCGCCGATAAACTTGGTGGCAGAATGTACCACAATATCCGCGCCGTATTCAATGGGGCGTACCAGATAAGGAGTGGCAAAGGTGTTATCAACAACCAGGGGAATTTTATGCGAATGGGCAATCTTTGCAATTTTTTCGATATCCACTACATCCGAATGGGGATTTCCCAGAGTCTCAATAAAAATTGCTTTTGTGTTATCCTTTATGGCGTTTTCCACCTCTTCCTCGTTGAAAATATCAACAAAGGTCGTGGAGATGCCATACTCTATCAGCGTATGGGCCAGCAGATTGTATGTACCGCCATAAATGTTTTTTGCCGCCACGATATGTTCTCCGTTATGCGCCAGATTCTGAATGGTGTAGGAAATTGCCGCAGCTCCTGAGGCAACCGCTAAAGCCGCCACGCCGCCTTCTAAAGCTGCGATCCTTTTTTCAAACACGTCCTCCGTAGGATTGGTAAGCCTTCCGTAAATATTGCCCGCATCGCTTAAGTTAAATCTTGCGGCAGCATGGTCGCTGTTTTTAAATACATAGGATGAGGTCTGGTAGATAGGCACCGCCCTTGCATCCGTAACCGGGTCCGGCTGCTCCTGTCCTACGTGCAGCTGTAATGTTTCAAATTTTAAGTTTCTTTCTCCATATGCTTTCTTGCTCATTTTATGCCTCTTTCCTGCGGCTTCTCCTGCCGCCTTTTTTATTTTGGGAATTTTGATTTCATTTTCTTTTTAATTCCTACCTGTTTACAATGAAATCATAGCACGGTTTTTATATACTGTCTAATACAGAAAGCCAAGACCTTGTTATAGCTTTTTCCTATATCCATTCTTTTGAAAGGCGGCTCCTCTCTTAATAGTCCTCTTCTACGGCCTCTTCCTTCTCCCCTATATCATTGACCGGCTTTTCCAGCCCCTCGATTTCTATGTGATGCCTTTTTGCGTAATCCCAGAGCGCCGCATGAATGGCCTCTTCCGCCAGCAGGGAACAATGCACCTTTACGGGCGGCAAACCGTCCAAGGCTTCCAGAACCGCTTTATTCGTTACCTGCAGGGCCTCCTCCACGGTTTTCCCTTTTACTAATTCCGTTGCCATACTGCTGGTTGCAACTGCTGCCCCGCAGCCAAAGGTTTTAAAACGCGCCTCCTGTATGACCCCGTTTTCATCTATATCCAGATACATACGCATAATGTCGCCGCACTTTGCATTCCCTACGGTACCTACGCCGTCAGGATTCTCTATTTCCCCTACGTTGCGGGGATTGGTAAAATGATCCATAACCTTTTCACTGTACATATTGTTTTCCCTCCTTGTTTTTTTCAGACCGGCTTTTATGCATCGCCGTTTTTCACAAAATCCTCCCACAAAGGGGACATATTCCGCAGCCGCTCAATGATTCCTTTCAGCTGCTTTACCGTATAGTCAATTTCCTCTTTGGTATTTTCATGGGACAGGGTAAGCCGCAGGGAACCGTGGGCGATCTCATGGGGAAGCCCGATTGCCAAAAGCACGTGGGACGGATCCAGGGAGCCCGAAGTACATGCCGAACCGCTGGAAGCGCAGATCCCCTGTCTGTCCAGCCAGATCAGCATGGATTCCCCTTCAATAAAGCGGAAGCAGAAATTGGCATTGCCCGGCAGCCTTTTATGCCGTTCCCCGTTTAAGCGCGAATAGGGAATTTCTTCCAAAACCTTTTCTATAAGATGATCGCGGAGCTTTACCTCGTATGCGGCATGCTCTTCCATATGGTCAAATGCCAGCTGTGCCGCCTTTCCAAAGCCTGCGATTCCCGGGACATTGAGGGTCCCTGCCCTTCTCTGCCGCTCCTGCGCCCCTCCGTGGATGAAGGAGCGGATCTTAACACCTTTGCGGATATACAAAAAGCCCACCCCTTTCGGCCCGTTTATCTTATGGGCGCTGGCGCTCAACATGTCAATGTTCATGGCGTCCACATCCATGGGAATATGCCCGAATGCCTGTACCGCATCCGTATGGAATAAAATACTGTGTTCTCTCGTAATGGCGCCGATCTGTTCTATAGGCTCAATGGTCCCGATCTCATTATTTGCCGTCATAACGGAAACCAGGATCGTATCTGGGCGGATTGCCCTTTTCAAACCCTCTAAATCGATGCTTCCCTTTTCATCTACATCCAGATAGGTTATTTCATATCCCTTTTTCTCCAGATATTCACAGGTATGGAGAATGGCATGGTGCTCGATCTTAGAAGTAATGATATGCTTTCCCTTATCCCCATAGGCTTCCGCCGCTGCTTTTAACGCCCAGTTATCGGACTCGCTTCCTCCTGCGGTAAAATAAATCTCTTCCGGCCTGGCATGGATCCCTTTCGCCAGTATCGCTCTTGCCTTGTCCACAGCCTCCTTTGCCTTTCCCGCAAAGCTGTAAACAGATGACGGATTCCCAAAATATTCCGTAAAATACGGACTCATGGCATCCACTACTTCAGGATAAACCCGGGTGGTTGCCGCATTATCTAAATAAATCGGTTGGTTCATTGCAGCCTCCTCTTCCTTTCTTTGGCAGCAATTACAAAACGGCGTAATGGGTAATTTGTAATTGCCGGACATTTTTATAAAGATGTTTCCATCTCCTAGTATTTTACTATGATATTAGAATACAGCTTTTAATTCATATTGTCAAGGTAGGAATTGAAGGATAGGTATGATAGAAAATTACAATGACAAAGAAATGCAGTAGTACAAAACGGATACTGCTGCAATTCCAGATACCGTTGCAATTCCGTTGACTTTGAAAATCTCTTATGATAGAATACAGTTGCTTGTCAGAGGACTTGCAATCAAATAAGATTGTTGAAGTGGGATAAGACCATTCAGGGCTTTATCCCGCTTTTGTTTTTATAACGGGATAAAACCTAAAAAGTTTTGTCCCGCTTCCTTGTATGGAGGTATCTTTATGAACACAAAAACAAAATCCTTGTTTGGTTACATCTTTCCGGCATTGGGCGGCCTTTTTGTAACCTATCTTTACAATGTTGTTGACGGTATTTTTGTGGGACAGGGCGTCGGTTCCGCCGCCTTGGGCGCTGTGAATATCGGCGTGCCCTTTATTACATTTGTTGTTGCCGCAGCAGCCATGTTTCCCATGGGCGGCGCAACCGTTGTCGCTATCAGAATGGGACGGGGAGATACGGAAGGGGCCAACCACGCTTTTATGACTGCCCTTTCATTAACCGTCCTGCTTTCTGTCTTGCTGATGGCTGCAGGCATGATATTTTCCGGGCAGATCGTTGACTTAAGCGGCGCAGGAAAGTTGAGTCCACAGATGCGGGAAATGTCCGCCCAGTATTTGTTTTATTACTCGGCTTTCTCCATTCCTATGCTGATGAGTACCTGTCTTTCGGTCTTTGTCAGAAACGACGGCTCTCCTGCCCTTTCCTTTGTGGGAATGTGCGTAGGCGCGGCGGCAAATATCTTTTTAGACTGGCTGTTCATCTTCCCGCTGGATAAAGGCGTCATCGGCGCAGCGGTTGCGTCCGGTTTAGGGCAGGTGTTTTCCGTCCTGATTCTGCTTTCGCATTTCGTACGGAAAAAGGGTGCGCTCCGGATCAAAGCCTTTAAAATAAATTTTATGCTTATAAAAAAAGTCTGCAGACGCGGCGTGCCGGAGGCGGTTACGCAGCTTACGACGCCTGTTACGGCACTTTGCTATAACCTTATGTTAGCAGGACTGATTGGCGATATCGGCATCTCGACCTTTAGCGTTTTAAGCTTCATCTACTCCCTCGCAAACGCAGTCCTCTCCGGCGTAGCACAAGGCTTACAACCCCTTTGGGGACAATGTTACGGCAAACAGGATACAGTGGAAATGAAGTGGTATTTCCGTTGCGGAATCGTCATCAACAGTATCTTATCTGTTTTGATTTACGCATTGTTATTCTTCTTTGATAAACCGATTATCTGCATTTTCAACCGGGATGCCGAACTTGTGCAGACAGCCTCAGCGGTTTTACCGCTGTTTGGCCTGTCCTTTATCCCTATGGCATTGAACCTAATCTGCACGGCATTTCTTTTCTCCACCAAGAGAACAGGCGCGGCAAACGCCATAGCGGTCAGCAGAGGTATTATTGTGAAAGCCCTTGCCATTTTCTGTCTTCCCATGATTTTTGGAAGCGATGCAGTCTGGTTTGCGCCATTTGCGGCAGAGATCGTGACGCTGGCGTTTGCCGCCGTCTGCTTCTGTGCAAGGCATAGGTAATTTCCCTTTTCTCCCACATAGGACGTTGCATGGTTTGTAAAACATTTATGCTGAAAAGGGGCGGCAGCATTTTTACTGTCCTCCCCTTAACCGCCTATGAAATATTATCGATGATTTATTACTTTTCATTGTTAGGTGTTACTGTTTGCATAAGGGCAAAGAAAGATTCCGCTTTTCCAGTACTAAAATATTCATACCAAAATTCCAGTGTATTTTCTTGAAAAACGCCTAAATGCTCAATAATTTGTTTTGCCCACAACAAAGCCCCCGTAGGATTTGCGGTAATGAGGTTATTATCTGCTACTGAAGGCTTGTCTACATATAAATCCTGTCCTTTATAAGCAGGTAAAAACATTTCTAGAAATCCCTGTCCATTACTGGTATGCCGCCGATTATCTAACAATCCAAAATTAGCAAGTGCAACGGTAGCTCCACAAATTGCTCCAACGGTAGCTCCTAAAGAGAGAAGTTCACTTGCCTTTTTGATAATTGTGCCATGTTTCGGATCACTCCATGTATCCGCACCCGGTAACAGCAATACGCTTGTTTCTTTTACAGCAATATCATCAGTCAAACAATCCGGTACGACTGTCAGCCCTCCCATTGTATGGATTGGTTCTTTAGAATAACTGACTGTTTTAAGCGCTACACGCTCAGCGTCCTTTTTGAAAAATCGCCCGGAATGTAACTCCGAAGTAATATAACCTAATTCCCAATCGGCTAAAGTGTCAAGAACATAAACATAGATTGTAAACATAAATTTCCTCCATTTTCATTGTACATTTGATTTGTTTGCTTTTTCATTGTATCATGTAATTGTTGACAACATTATGGCAGCAATATATAGAGTAGAAGAAATTTTGAAAGGCGGCTATCAGATGAAGATTGACAGGCTCGTTAGTATTATTATGGTGCTTCTTGATAAAGAGCGGATAGGGGCGCAGGAATTAGCGAATATGTTTGAAGTGTCGCCCCGCACAATCTACCGTGATATAGACACTATCAATATGGCAGGTATTCCTATCCGCTCAATATCGGGAGTGGGCGGCGGATTTGAAATTATGCAGAATTACAAAATTGATAAAAATGTTTTTTCGACTGCTGACCTTTCCGCTATCCTTATGGGGCTTTCAAGCCTTTCGGATATGATACGGGGAAATGAACTGATTAACGCCCTTGCAAAAGTCAAAAGTTTTATCCCCGCCGACAAAGCAAAAGACATAGAATTAAAAGCAAACCAAATATGTATAGATCAAAGTTCTTGGATCTGCAACCAAAACACACAATCATATTTAGAGATTATCAAAACGGCTTTGCAGGATTGCAGACTGATTTCCTTTGAATATATAGCTCATCATGGAAAGAAAACTGTACGGACAGTTGAGCCGTATCAGCTTGTTTTAAAAAACGGTCATTGGTATTTTTATGGATATTGCCATATACGAAATGATTTCCGCTTATTTAGATTATCCCGCATATCGAACTTACAAATGAAAGAAGAAATTTTTACACCACGGGATTATCAAAAACCTGTTTTAAATTTTGAGGAAATTCTGCTAAACATGCAAACAAAAATAAAAATCCGTATTCATAAATCAATCATGGACAGGGTGCTGGATTATTGCACTTATGAACACTTTTCTCCTAATGGCAGCGAACATTACATTGTTAATTTTCCGTTCATAGAGAATGAATACTATTATGATATTCTTCTTGGTTTTGGTAATAAATGTGAATGCTTAGAACCGTTATATATTCGTGCTGAAATGAAGCATAGAATACAGGATATGGCTGCTATATATGAAAATTAAAATACCCATAATCTTGCTAATTCAGATATAAGTGATGAATATGTGTAATTCCGTAGACCGTTATGCGTATTTCCATAATGCTTGTCTTTTGCTCTTTGATTTCTTTGGTTCGGAATAGTGTTATGCTATTGTTGTTTGCTTCGATAAAATAAGAAATACGTTCCGGGATGGCAGCGGAAGTTGAACAGTTGAAAAAATCATATTGCAGGTTCAACAGGTATCTGTATTTCTGTTACAAATTGATCTGTGTCATTTGTAATTCCATAATCGATCATCGTAATTTCTTTTGAAAATCCCGTTATCTTCAGTCTATGTTCTGAAATAAAACCGTCAAGCTTTCTGTAATACGCAGGCGCTTCTTTGTGACTTCCGCAAAAGCGGATCGATGTTTCCAAATCAAGATAAGAATTTATGGAAAGGGTACCTGTCGTTAATTTGTTCATGATCCAATCTCCCCTGCTTTTTCTGATACATTTTATCATAAAGTCTACAACTATTGCAGAGTCAATCCTTAAATCATTTTTTCTGATTATCCAGAGGCCACCCGGTACATTTTTTATATGTCTCAAAATCGCTTTTGCCTTAAAGTTTCTTAAAAGCCTGCTTTATGCAGCAACTTTTCTATCTCATTAGCCTTCAGCACTTTACCCATAGCTACCACTTTTTTATTTACAACGAGGGCAGGCATACTCATAACGCCATATTCCATAATTTTCTGTAAATCGGTTACATATTCTACATCCGCTGAAATCCCCATTTTCTTAACAGCTTCCTTTACATTTTCAAATTGTGTGTGACAGGAAACACACCCGGAACCTAAAACTTCGATACAACAAATGCCTTTCTTTTTTTCCTCATTCTTTTTTCCAAATAATGCCATAATAAATAACCTCCATTTTGTTTGATTCGTTTTTGATTTTCCCATACAATCATATAAGCAGGAATTGAATTACGTTGAAGAAATAACCGACAAGAATAATTCCAATAGTGCAGATTGTAATAAAAACAGCAAGTAGTTTTGGTTTTACGGCTTTACGCAGCATAATCATTGACGGCAAAGACAACGTGGTTACGCCCATCATAAAGGACAGGACAACTCCAAGCCTCGCGCCTTTTGCCAATAACGCTTCGGCAATGGGAATTGTACCAAAAATATCCGCATACATGGGAACACCTGCAACCGTAGCAATGATAACGCCTAAAGGATTACCCGTTCCAAGAACACGCACAATAAAATCTTCGGGTATCCAGTTATGAATAAATGCACCGATAGCAACGCCAACCAAAACATATGGGACAACTTTTTTTGCCGTAGATAGAACCTGCTCCCATGCGTATTTCATACGGTCTTTGAAGTGAAGTTGTTCTTGTTTGACATCAATAGAGTTTCCGTTGCGTATAAATTCTTCCACATAATTTTCAAGCCTTAATTTCTCAATCATAACGCCGCCTGCAACAGCAATGACAAGCCCAAGTACAACGTAGGTTATCGCAACCTTCCAACCGAATATACTCATCAAAAGTACAAGCGAACCCAGGTCAACCATAGGGGAGGAAATCAGAAATGAAAATGTTACACCTAATGGCAGTCCCGCACTTGTAAATCCTATAAATAAAGGGATAGACGAACAGGAACAAAAAGGCGTAACTGTTCCAAGTAATGCGGCTATGATATTAGCTCCGATTCCGTGAAATCTTCCAAGAATTTTCTTTGTCCTTTCCGGCGGAAAATAACTCTGAATATATGATATAAGAAAAATCAGGACCCCTAGAAGCACCATGATTTTAATGGTATCATAGAAAAAGAACTGGACACTCCCGCCTATTTTACCAGTAGTATCCAAGCCGCAGATATCAACCAGACTGCCGATTAAACGGTTTAACCATTGCATACCAAGAATTTCATCTTGAAAAAAATCCCAACCTGTTTTTAGTGTCTCCATTGCGCACCTCCATTTATAGAAATATTGAAATATATCAATATATATTTGTGCTGATAAGCCATGATGGAAAGTAAATACTTTTACTTACCACAACATGACTTATCTTTGCCGGAATTATTTATTGATGTAAGAGATAGCAGGCATTCGGAAGCATATGCAGCGCCCTCCGGTGAAATGGAATAATGCGCCCATTTTCCCTCTTTCCGCATAACCACAACGCCCGAATCACAAAGAATCTTCATATGATGTGATAATGTCGGTTGTGAAATATGCAGATTATCCAACAGTACACAGGCGCACTTCTCTCCTGTCAGTAACTGCTTTAAGATTTGAACACGGTTCTCGTCACAAAACGCCTTAAAAACCGTTGGTATCTTTCTTTCGTCAATCAGCTTTAGCACCTCCCTTTGAACTCTTTCTATACCATTATTATATTTACATATTCAAATTTGTCAATATGTAATAATTAAAAAATTCCTGCTAAATTGCAACAGGAAATATCGCCATGTTCTTTGTTACTCCCCCTATATATAACCCCATATCAAAATGACACCGTTTCTAATATATGCTAAAATAATAATCTAACTTTTTCTAAAAACCATCTCCCGACAAAAGAAACCAAGTAACGTCGGGACACCACAAAAAATGAAGGCTATACTTTAACCACAGCAACAGCAGGAGGTAAAACGTCATGGAATGGGCAGAAGCAGTCAGTGAGGCAGTCAAATATATGGAGGAGCATATCACGGAAGATATTACGATGTATGAAGTGGCAGGCCACGTCAATATTTCGCCGTTCTATTTTCACAAGGGCTTCAGTATATTGTGCGGGTATACCATAGCGGAATATATAAGAAACCGCAGGATGGCTCTTGCAGGGGAAGAACTGATTACCAGTGATATCACGGTCATGGAACTTGCCATGAAATACGGCTATGACTCCCCAGACAGCTTTACAAAAGCCTTTACCCGTTTTCACGGACATACGCCCCTTACAGTGCGAAGGAACAAAACGATGATCAAAACCTTTGCGCCGCTGAAGCTGACGATTTCATTGAAAGGTGGTTGTATTATGGATTACAGAATTGTAAAAAAAGAAGCCTTTTCCGTTTTGTGCGTATCAAAGGAATTCGGCTATGAAAATGCAAAACAGGAGCTGCCCTCGTTCTGGCAGGAGCATTATGCTTCGGGAAAGGGACAATATGTCTGCGGAATGTTCGGCATTAACATCGACCCGCAGATGGGAAACGAAAAATTTGAATATCTGATCGCCGATATTTACAACCCTTCTATAGATATTCCGGAAGGGCTTGCAGTAAAGACAATTCCCGCATTTACATGGGCAGTCTTTCCCTGCAGAGGCGCTCTTCCCGGCTCACTGCAGGATGTAAATACAAAAATATTTTCCGAATGGCTCCCTGCCCTTAAGGATTATGAATTTGCGGCAGGATACTGCGTTGAAATGTACGACGCCCCGAACAAATATCCGAACGGAACAAGCGACGAAAACTATTATACGGAGATATGGATTCCCGTCAAAAAGAAATAAGGCTCTCTCTATACCCGCATAATATACTGTAGCCAAATGAGCGTGGAAAACAATTTTCCGTGCTCAAATGCTATACTCCCCCGTCTTTTCACTCTGCCACTCCAAGAGGTCTGACAGGGTAATATGATCCACCACTCCGTTTACGGCGTCATTGATCTTTTCATAGATCCGGACCGTAACGCAGGTCCCTTTTCTTTCACAGGGCGTTCCTTCATCCCCGATACAGCTTACCGGCGAAAGGTCCCCTTCCGTCTGCCTTAAGATCATGCCCACGGTATACTCCTTTGGATCCTTTTTTAAAACATAGCCTCCCTGGGCGCCCCTTACGCTTCTCACAAATCCCGCTTTATTCAAAACCGCTATGATCTGCTCCAGATATTTTTCCGAAATCTGCTGCCTTTTTGCAATATCCTTAATGCTGACCGGCTCCCCTGTATTGTAGGTTGCCAGATCCAGCATCAGCCTTAAGGCATATCTTCCCTTTGTTGAAATCTTCATTCTCCATCCTCCCTTACTGCCGCCGTCAGGTCCTTAATGACTTCTCCGGCTATGATCAGTCCCGCCACCGAAGGAACAAATGCCACGGATCCCGGCGTGCTCCTTCTTGATGCACTTTTATCTTCCGCAGGGCTTTCTAAGGGACTTATGGGCATTTCCCTGGAATAAACCACCTTTAAGCCCCTGACTCCCCTCTTTTTCAGCTCCCTGCGCATTACCTTTGCCAAGGGGCAGACGCTGGTCTCATAAATATCCGCCACCTCAAAGGCCGCAGGATCTAATTTATTTCCCGCTCCCATACTGCTGATAACAGGCACGCCCGCCTTTTTCGCCTCCATGACCAGGGCAATTTTAGCCGTAACCGTATCCACCGCATCCACCACATAGGAATATTTCGTAAAGTCAAAATCGTCCTTGTTTTCCGGCAGGAAAAAACAGGGATGTTCATATACGGCCGCTTCCGGATTGATTTCCAGAATGCGCTCCTTCATAACCTCTGTTTTGTATCTCCCTATTGTTTTTTGTGTGGCGATCAGCTGGCGGTTTAAGTTGGTCAGGCACACTTTATCATTGTCGATAATGTCAACGGCGCCTACACCGCTTCTGACCAGGGCTTCCACGGTAAATCCGCCCACTCCGCCGATACCAAAAACCGCCACCCTGGAATCCGCCAGTATTTTCATTGCCTCTTTTCCAAGGAGCAGCTCCGTTCTTGAAAACTGGTTCAATTATATATCCTCCTGCCCTGCATCCCTTAACCGGACTTTATTCATAGTTATCCCATATGATTTCATGATACACATTTCTCCCCTGCAAGTCAATCTTTCTCCCGGTTTCTTACTTTTTCCTTTTCTCCTTTTTATAAAAAATGCCGTTACAAAAGGACGGATTTTCCGCATTCAATGATGTGGACCCTGCTGATCCCACGATCGCATGCATAAATATCCGTCCTTTTGCAACAGCATTCAGGCCTTATAAAACCGCTTTTTCAGAATTGTATTTCCCCTATTCCGCCATGATCATTTTACCGATACTGCCACATAATTTTCCGCTGCATTTTTTATCGGTTTTATCAGTTATTTGAAAATAAGGGCGTGGAAAGATAACGGTCTCCCGAATCAGGCAGAAGGGCCACAATGGTCTTTCCTTTATTTTCCGGCCTCTTTGCCAGAATGACCGCCGCCTTCAACGCCGCCCCTGATGAAATGCCCACTAAGATCCCTTCGCTTACAGCAAAGGCCTTCCCTTCTGTAAAGGCGTCCTCATTCTCAATGGCAATGACTTCGTCATAGACCTTTGTATTCAATACCTCTGGCACGAATCCGGCGCCGATCCCCTGAATTCTGTGCGCCCCGGGAGTTCCTTTTGATAATACGGGGCTTGATGCAGGCTCCACTGCTACCACTTTTACCTGGGGATTTTTTTCCTTCAGATATTCTCCCACGCCGGTCACTGTCCCGCCGGTACCTACGCCCGCCACAAAAATATCTACCTTTCCTTCCGTCTGCTCCCAGATCTCCGGTCCGGTGGTGGCTTTATGGACTGCAGGATTTGCAGGATTTACAAACTGTCCCAAAATGACGGAGCTCGGAATGGATTCCTTTAACTCCTCCGCCTTAGCAATAGCGCCCTTCATGCCCTTTGCCCCTTCCGTTAAGACAAGCTCAGCGCCGTAAGCTCCCAAAAGATTCCGCCTCTCCACGCTCATGGTATCGGGCAGCGTCAGGATCGCTTTATAGCCCTTGGCCGCCGCAACGGCCGCAAGTCCGATTCCCGTGTTTCCTGAGGTCGGCTCGATAATGGTCGCCCCCGGCTTTAAAACGCCTTTCTTTTCCGCATCCTCTATCATGGCAAGGGCAATACGGTCCTTCACGCTTCCTGCAGGATTTAAATACTCAAGCTTTGCCAGGATCACCGCCTCTGTGACTCCCGCCCTGTCGCTGTAGCGGTTCAATTTCAGTATGGGTGTTCCTCCGATCAATTCCGATGCGCTTTCTTTTATCTGTCCCATTTCATTTCTCCTCCAAAATTTTCCTGTTATTAATTCCTATTTTTTTACTAGGATTGATATGAATTGATTATAAAACCTTATCCGTTAATTGTCAAGAAATGATCCCGCAAAATGCCATAGATAAAACAAACTGCACGTTATAGCCTTATCCTATAACGTGCAGTCCTTTTAAAACATTTTTTTCTTTCTTCAACCGCCCCTTTGCAGCAGGCTGACTTATCCCATAGCTTTATCCTTGTATTTTGCGATCTCCTCCAGATATTTCTGCCCCAGCTCGCTTAAGGCCACGCCCTTTCGCACAAGATAGCCTATGGTCATGGTTTCATCGGATTTCAGTTTCACGGCGCAGTAGTCCGGACCGTTTAATTCCTCACAGATAATGCCTGAGCAAAGGGTATATCCCTTTAATCCCACCATAAGGTTTAACAAAGTCGCCCTGTCGTTCGCCTTGATCAGCCGTTTATAATCATAGGTGCTCAACACCTCTTCCGCAAAATAAAAAGAATTATAAGTCCCCTGTTCAAAGGACAGGCAGGGGTATTCGTCCAGCTCTTCCAATGCGATTTCCCCTTTATCCGCCAGAGGATGCCCCTTCCACATATAAACATAGATGCCGCAGTCTAACAGTTCATGAAATTCCAGGTCATACTCGTGAAACAGCTTGGTCAAAACCTTCCTGTTAAAATCATTCAGATATAAAATGCCGATCTCACTTTTGAAATTTTTTACATCCTCTATGACGTCATAGGTCTTTGTCTCGTGAATGGCAAATTCATATTCATCCATTCCGAACTGCTTTACCATTTCCACAAAGGCATTTACCGCAAAGGTATAGTGCTGGGTGGACACGCCGAATTTCTTTTTGATCTTCTCCTTGGAGATATACCTGGATTCTATGAGCCGGTACTGTTCCGTTACCTGTCTGGCATAGCCCATAAATTCCTCTCCCTCCGGCGTTAAGGAAATCCCCCTGTTGGTGCGGTGGAACAGCTCTATGCCGATCTCTTCCTCTAACTCCTTGATCGCCGTGGACAGACTGGGCTGGGAAATAAAGAGGCTTCTGGCGGCCTCATTCATGGAATTGGCATTTGCCACGGTAATGGCATAATTTAATTGGTTCAGGGTCATTGCAGCTACTCCACTTCTACCAGTTCATATTCCCGCATGCCATATCCTAAAGCTTGTGCGCTCTCAATGGTATGAACGCCGTTTCGGGATTCGATACGTTCGATCAAATGATCCCTCCCCGGATCATCCGCCCCATAGACTAAATCCAGGCACGCCTGGTCAATGGCAATAGGGTCCTTAGATGCCAGAATGCCGATATCCTTCATGCAGGGATCCTCCGCAACCGCACAGCAGTCGCAGTCCACGGACATATTTTTCATAACATTGATATAAACGATGTTCCCTTTAAAATAATCCACTACGGAAGCTGCTGCATCAGCCATGGATTCCAGAAAAGAATCGTGATCTGAATTCCAGAAATCATCTACATTTCCCACACCGTGGATATAAGCCTTTCCGTAGGAAGACGCCACACCGATGGATAACTGCTTGATGGCTCCGCCGTAACCGCCCATGGGATGCCCCTTAAAATGGGATAATACCAGCATGGAATCGTAATTTGCCAGATGGCTTCCCACATAATTTTTCTGAATGCACTTTCCGTTCTCAATGGAAAGGACCATATCCGGCTGTTCCTCATCCATGATATCCACTGTAAAATGTTCACTCCAGCCGTGCTCCTTCATGGTCTCCCAATGCTTCTCCGTTGTGTTTCTGGTCCCTTCGTAGGCCGTATTGCACTCCACTACCGTACCGCCCACATAGTCGATCACAGGCTTCCAGAATTCCGGCTTTAAAAAGTTCTGGTTTCCGGTTTCTCCTGAATGCAGTTTAATGGCAACCTTACCGGTCAGGGGTTTATCCACAAGCTTAAAAAGCTCCAACACCTTTTCCGGCGTAATGGTTCTGGAAAAATACACTTTTTCTTTCATAGCAGCCTCTCCTTGCTTTTTTTATTATAGTCTACAACAGTCAGCCGACACTTAGTCAATATCTTTCAGAGAAAAATATGTTAAATTTTTATGAACTCCTTAAAGCACATCCTTTTTTTCCACAGTGCCAAGGCACAGCGCCACACAAACAGCGGATACAAGGAGTAATATTGCAAAAAATCCCCCGTTATCCGAAAGCGTCAGGCTCCCGATGCTCCCCTGGGTAACAAACATCAAAAGGACGGAGGCAATGATAACGGCTTTTGAGGATCTTATCATAAGTCCCGCAAGTAACGCCGCAAAACAGATGCTTACCATGACCGCAGAGCCGGCAAAAAGGCTGATATAAAAGCCGGAGTCTCCCATATGGAAATCTATGGAATAAGTATATCCCTTATGCCTGCTGCCTATAAGGATCACGCCGTAAATGGCCAGCTTGGTAAGCACAAGAGCTGCAAAATTAAAGATCCACACCGCAAGCATCTGGGATAAAAGGATCTTCTGCCTTTTGACAGGATAAGAAAACATCAGGTTCATGGTTTTGTTTTTGTAAGCCTTCACAATATAAGAGGCCAGCATTGCGCCGCAGAATACGATATAGGACATATTGGCAAGCAGCTCTATAAAAGCGGAAATGCCTATGGAATTTGCCTCGGGATCTTCATCGGTTATGCCAAAAAACTCAACAGCGTATACAAAAAAGCCAAGACAGAACAAAAGGATCAGCGCATTCCGGATATCCTTTCCGATCCTGTTTTTCTTCCATTCCAGTCTGATCAATTTAAACATTTTTCATCCTCCTCCCTTGTTATTTTCAAAAAATAGTCTTCCAGTGTTTCCGTCTTTTTCCCGATAAAGTCGATCTCCGCTCCCTGCACTGCCAATGCCTTTGTGATCTCCCCTACGGCAGCTCCGGCTTCATATATACGGATATTACGCTCGTCCATGATCCTGAAATTGTCAAGCCCTAACCCTTCCGTCAGGATATAGGCTGCTTTCTTTGTATTTTTTACGGAAAGTTCTATATAAGAAAGATTCCTTTCCCTGATCTCTTTCATGGAGATCTCCTCCTTAAGCCTTCCGCGGTTTATAACTCCTACCGTATCTGCGATCCCTTCGATTTCCGACAAAATGTGGGTGGAGATCATCATGGTAATCCCGTATTCCTTACAAAGCATTTTAAACAGATCCCGTATCTGCTTCATACCGGAAGGATCCAGCCCGTTTGTAGGCTCGTCCAGTATTAAAAGCTCAGGGCGCGATAAAACCTCCCTGGCTATGCCCAGCCTCTGTTTCATGCCCAGGGAATATTTCTTTACAGGCTTATCCGCCGCATCGGACAGGCTTAACATCTCCAGGGCGTTTTCCACGCATCCTTTTTCATAATACCCCAGGTATTCGCAATGAAGCTGCAGATTTTCCCTCCCGCTCATGTGTTCATAAAAAACAGGAAATTCTATGATGCTCCTCATCCTTTTTAACACCTCGTAGGAGTCCTTCTCCAAGGTTTCCCCAAACAGCTCTATGGTACCTTTTGTAGGCTTCCAGAGGTTGGTAATCATTTTCATGACCGTAGTCTTTCCTGCGCCGTTAGGCCCCAAAAATCCGTAGATCTCTCCCTTTTTCAAGTGAAGGTTCACGTCGCAAACCAGTTCTTTTCCGCCAATGGTTTTGGTCAGGTCATTGGTCTGTACTAAAATAGACATAATAAGATGCCTCCTTTCATAATGCCATTATAGCGGAAGTGATTTTCAAAACCGTTTCACAAATCTTACAAATTCCTTTCATTTCCACGGGATATCCGTCCCCGGCGCAGATTCTGCAAAAAGCATTTTATGGCTGCCCGATAAGTCCCGGGAATCCCATGCTATATAGGAGGTATTTCAGGTTTACATAACTCAACCGTAAAAACGGTTTTTTTATAAGGAATGCTGTTTAGGATAATATCCCCGCCCATCGCTTTTGCAAGATTTTTTGCAATGGTCAGTCCCAGGCCGGTGCCCTGGATCTCCCTGTTGCGGGAATCCTCCATGGTATAAAGGCGGTCGAAGACGTGGGCTGCGGATTCCCTGTCGATTCCCTTTCCTTTATCCGCAACATCAATATAGACATGGTTTTCCTCTTCCCTTAAGAAAAGTCCCAGATATTTTCCGTCGCTTCCGTAACGGAGCGCATTGGACAGGAGATTTTGCAATATCCTCTGGACGGCTTCTTCATTTCCCCGGACATAGACCGCTTTTTCGGGAATGGAGATCTCAACCCGGAAATCCTTTTGCTGTAATATATCATAATAGCCCAGCACATTTTCCCTGCACAGCTCGTTAACGGCAAATTTTGTAAGCTCCATATCCGTATCGCCGGCTTCCAGCTTTGCAAGGGTAAAGAAACGGTTGATCAATTCCAGAACCTGTTTGGCCTTTTCCTCTGTTTTTTTTAGCGCCTCATCCTCCGGATCCTTCAGCCGGAGGATTTCCAGATAGCCAAGGATTACCGTAAGGGGCGTTTTCATGTCGTGGGAAATATTGGAAAGCATTTTTTTGGAAGCCTCTTCCTCTCTCTTTCGTCCCGCCTTTATCTTCTGCCTGTCATAAAGAAGGCGGTTGATCTCTCCCACCACATCCATAAGGGCCTTATCGTCCGTAAAGACCATGACCTTCTCGTCGCTGTCCTTTTCCAGAATATCCCCTAATTTCCGGGCTATTTCCGAAAGCTCCTTCTCCCTTTTGCGCCGTATAAAAAGGCGCTGGAAAACGATCATAAGCAAGAGGATCAGGATCACGCACAAACTCAGGATATTCCCGCTCATGACAGTTCCTCCTCATTTCCCAGCTTGTATCCGATCCCCCAGACCGTTACCACGTACCGGGGATTTTTTACATCGTCCTCTATCTTTCCCCGCAGCCTGCTGATATGCACGTTTACGGCATTTTCATCCCCCAGATAAGCGTCCTTCCATATCAGGGAATAGATCTGCTCCTTCGTGTAGACCTTCCGGGGATTTTCCATAAGAAGCCTCAGTATCTCAAATTCCTTGGCCGTCAATTCTATTCTTTCTCCGTTTTTCGTTACGGAATGAGCCCCTGTATTCATACAAAGGCTTCCCATGGTAACGATCCGCTCTTTTTCTTCCGCCTTTTTTGCATATTCCGTGCTCCTCCGGATATTTGCCTTGATCCTTGCCAAAACCTCCGAAACGGAAAAGGGCTTCGTGATATAATCATCCGCCCCCAGGGAAAGTCCTAATGTCTTGTCCGAATCCGTATCTTTAGCGGATATGATGATAATGGGAACCATGCTTCTTTCCCTGATCCTTCTCATGACCTCCATACCGCTTACCTTCGGTATCATAAGGTCTAACAGTATAAGGGCATATTCCTTTTGGAAAAATATCCGGCAGGCAATCTCTCCGTCAGGGGCGATATCCGTCTCAAAGCCTTCCGCCCTTAGAAAATTTTGCAGCATTCCGCCGATCTCCTTATCGTCCTCCACAATTAAAATCTTAGCCATCCGGCACACCTCCCGTATATCTTTCTCTTCCTGTTGGACCTCTCCTGCTTTTTCTTCTTTCAGAGAAGCTCTCCTATTTTTTCTTTTTCCAGGGAAGCGTTCTTCCTTCTTTCTTCCACTCCATAAACTCCGCCGTCGCCGCAAAGAGCACATCCCCGGAAGAATTGATGGCCGTTTCAAAGGAATCCTGCACCACGCCGATGATAAAGCCGATGCCTACGACCTGCATGGCAATATCGCTGCTTATATTAAATAATGAGCAGGCCATGGGGATCAGCAAAAGGGAGCCTCCGGCAACACCGGAAGAACCGCATGCCCCCAGAGCGGCGATCACGCTTAAAAACAGCGCCGTAGGGATGTCCACGTGAACCCCGATGGTATTTGCTGCCGCAAGGGTCATGACCGTTATGGTAATGGCCGCGCCGTCCATATTGATGGTGGCTCCTAACGGAATGGAAACGGAATAAACATCCCGGTCAAGCCCCAGTTTCTCACATAAAGCCATATTGATGGGAATATTGGCCGCCGAGCTCCTGGTAAAGAAGGCGGTAAGGCCGCTTTCCTTAAAGCACCTGAAAACAAGGGGATAGGGATTCTCCCTTAAGCAGATCCATGCAATGAAGGGATCCACCACAAGCGCTACTACCAGCATACAGCCTATGAGCAGCAAGAGCAGTTTCCCGTAATCGGTAAAGATCCCCATTCCGTTTTCCGATACGGATGTAAATACCAGACCCATGATTCCAAAGGGCGCCAGGTTGATGACCCAGTGGACCGCCTTTGTTACCGCATCCGAAACATCCTGAAGAACTTTTTTGGTATTCTCCCCTGCCAGCTGCTTTAACGAAAGTCCAAAAACCACCGCCCAGGTCAGTACGCCGATATAATTGGCCTCCCCTATGGCTTTTACGGGATTGGAAACCATATTTAACAGCAAAGTCTGTAATACTTCCCCGATGCCCTCCGGCGCCGTATTTTCGGCTGCCGCCTGCGTTAAGGACAGGGTTACCGGAAAAAGCTCGCTGCCTATGACAGCTACAAACGCCGCAAGCAGCGTACTCAGCATATAAAGAAAAATGACCGTCCGGAATTTCTTTCCGATCCCCGCTCCCGCATTGGCCAAAGAACTGATGACCAGGACAAATACCAGGACCGGTGCAACCGCTTTCAGGGCATTAACAAAAATATCTCCCAGAATGCCTACAACGCTCCATGAAGGGACTGCCAGCCCCATTACCGCACCGATGGCCAGACCGATGATGATCCGGACCACCAGATTGGTTTCCGTATATTTCTTTAAGATCTTTTTCATGACGCAGCTCCTTTTACATTATTTTATGCTTATGATACGACCTTTTGATCATGGCATCATTATATTGCATTTTCTTCTTCAAGGCAAACTCTCAGGCAGACCGTCTTTACGCCCCGTTACATTTTCCGTTATAATCAATCCGTTACATTTACGCATATCCCGCATATATAGACGGAGGTGTCAGCATGCAGTTTGAAGACATTTGCCGGGAAAATTACCCGAAAATTTATAATTACATATTGGCAAAAACGAAAAGCAGGGAAACGGCGGAGGATATTACCCAGGAGGTTTTTCTCATTGCTTACAGAAAGGGAAACGGCTTTCTTTCCCATGAAAATCCCACGGCATTTTTATATGTGTCCGCAAAGAACCTTCTTTATGAGCATTTCAGGGAATCCGCCAGATCAGCCCCTTTAGGGGAGCAGGATATCTTAGATGTAAAAGGAGACGTTTTCGAACAGATCCGTTTAGCCCATACCCGTTCCATAGACGAAGAGATCTACCTTGACAAAGTATTGGACAGCTTAAACGAAAAAGAGAGAAGGCTTTACGAGCTGTATTATGTGCTTAAAAAGCCCATGAAGATCATTGCTAAAGAGCTTCATTTAAACGAAGCAGCCCTGCGGATGAAATATGTGCGGCTTCGGAAAAAGGTAAAACGCATTGTAGCGGATTTAAACCTGGATACATTTTAAACGCTCTCCCAATACCGCCGTTATAAAAATGTTACATTCTTATTTTTCATACATATTCAGGTGTAAGGCAGGCCTGCCGCACGGAAAGGAGACATATGAACGAGCAAAATGCATTGATAAAAGAATTGGATCAAAAACTTGCGCAATATATGGAATCAGAAAACTATGAAAAGGTGGATGAAGTAAGCAGACAGCTATGCCGCTTACAGGGCTTTGAACCGGCAGAGGAAATGCCCGATGATTTCGTCCACCGGCTGAAAAAGGAGGTATCCGCTATGGAGAAACATAAAGAAACCAAAGCTATAAAAGCATCTAAGCGTGCCGCAGGCATTGCAGCGGCAGCAGCAGTATTTTTATTATTAGGCGGTACGGTCAGTGCGGCTGTCCTGTACAACAAAGGGATCAATATATTTGAATACGGCCTGTCTACCGCCGGGGAAGTGGAAACACCGGAATCAAATTCCCCTTCTCCCTTCCGGGATGCAGATCTTCCCTACATACCTGACACCACCACCGTATTAAGCACGGAGCAGGGCTCCTCCAATCATGCCTGGGTGGAGAAAAAAGTTTACGAAGAAGACTACACCGTTTACGACTCCCCTGACGCCGTAAACTGGACTCCCTTTACTCAGACCAACCACGTTACGGAATACCGTTATGAGAATTACTATGCCGCTGCCCTTGACGCAGGCTTTAAACAGCTTTTAAGCACTGATTACGAGGGGGAAACCTTTTACTATATCTATGAACACATGGATGAGGATGGACGGATGAGCGAAGATGAGCCTGCAGACCTTTCCATATCAGGAAGATATGCCTATGGAAACGGCAGCTTTGCCTTAAACCAGTATCCCGGAAATGAAGAAAATACGGAATTCGCCGTTATTACCAACGAAACCGGCAACAATCGGGAATATATATCTTCCACGGGATGCCTGTTTGCCCTGACGGACGACCGGGATGAAACGGGCCGGACCAGGACCCACACCCTCGTCAAATGCGACAATTACTTTTTGACTCTGGAATTTACCGGCATGTCCGAGGAAGAGATCCATGCGGTTTTGGAAACCGTCAGGCTGAAGGACAATTCCTAAGGCATTGGAGGGGGCCCCCTCCGATGCCTTGAAAATTGATTTCCACAGCCCGTTACTCTACCCGCTTCGCCACTACCACAAGCCTTCCGTCCTCCACGTGGTAGGCACAGGTGGAAAGGGTAATAAAGGTATCGCCGTACTTTGCTGTCACTTTTGTATCATATAAAGACATGCTCTTGATATTCTCATAAAAATCCTGAAATTCCTCCGGCGTATGGGCGTCATAAAAATCATAATATTTGAAGACTTCTTCGTCCTCCCTGTATACTCTGGATAAAAATACCGCCACAATCTCATAGGTCCGTTCCTCATAAAGGGTATCAAAAGAAATCACGGAATGTTCCTCAAAAAATGCCTCATCTTTATACAGATCCAGATCCCCGAACATGGAACCGTCTCTCATATTGTGTCCGTAAATAATAAAATTGGTACCCGGCGTATCGACATCCGCACGCTCCCTTACGTATAAGCAGCCGTATTTGTCCTCATTTCCATAAAAATCATGGTGCAGATAATATTCGTCATCCTCACACTGCATGACCGGATAGTCGATCTTCATTCCTTCAATGGAAAGCCAGCCCGTAAGGTCGGGATTTTCCTCGTACAGATCGGCATATTTTTCGAGAATGACAGGCTCCTTCTCCCGCTCCTTCTGATTTTCCCGGTTATCCGTCCATATATTTTTTACCTCTGCAGCACTGCCGCTGTATACGGCTTCAAGCACAGCCTTAAGCGCTGCTTCTATTTCCCGGCCGACAATGTATTTCCTTTCGGCGTCCTTCTCTGCGCCTTTATCCCCATCTTCTGCGCCGGCATACTCACTCTGAAGTTTTTCTTTCAGTTCATCCTGTTTCGCCCTATGGCTTACGGACAAATGACACTCTCTGATCATTAAGATCAGGCATATGAATACGATCATAAGCAAAAGAGTTCTTATAAGCCGAAGTCTTTTTTTATTGTCCATAAATTTCCCTTATCTCATCATCTTGGATCTTATATCCGAAAGTCTGTCTAACGCCTTATTTAATGTTGCATCCTGTTTTGCAAAGTGAAAACGGATATAGCGGTTTTCCGGCTCCTTAAAAAAGCTGGAGCCCGGAACGGCCCCTACGCCGACTTTTCTTGCCAGATCCTCACAAAATTCCAGGTCGCTGTCATATCCGAACCCGCTGATATCCACCAGCACATAATAGGCCCCCTGAGGTCTGGTAAACTGCAGTCCGATATTTTCCAGACCGCCGGTAAACAGATCGCGCATATGGGTGTAATGCTCCCGTAATCCCTCATAATAGGAATCTCCAAACCTAAGACCCGTAACCGCCGCTTCCATCAGTGGAGCCGCGGCGCCAACCGTCAGAAAATCATGCACTTTCTTGACCCTGTCGATAATTTCAGGGGAAGCCATGACAAATCCCAGCCGCCAGCCTGTAATGGAATAGGTCTTTGACAGGGAGTTGCAGATGATCGTCCGCTCCCTCATACCCGGCAGCATGGCAATACACCTATGAACATGAGGCTTATAAACAATATGCTCATAAACTTCATCTGTTATGACATAGATGTCATACTTTATTGCAAGCTCTGCTATGGTATTTAATTCTTCATCGGTAAACACCTTTCCGCAGGGATTGGAAGGATTGCAGAGGATGAGGGCTTTTACCCCAGGCTGTTTTACGGCATTCTCCAATTCATCCCCGTCAAAGCCGAAAGCCGGTGGCTTTAAAGGCACATAAACGGGCTCCGCCCCTGAAAGAATGGTATCCGCACCGTAATTTTCATAGAAGGGAGAAAAAATGACAACCTTGTCGCCCGGATTGCATACGGACATCATAGCCGCCATCATGGCTTCCGTGCTTCCGCAGGTAATGACGATCTCTTTATCCGGATCGACCTTCATGCCATAAAAATGCTCCTGCTTTTCTGAAAGCGCTTCCCTGAAATTCTGCGCCCCCCATGTCAAAGCATACTGGTGGGGGCCTTCCCCCGCCACCTCTTTGAGCCTGTCCGTTATTTCCCCGGGCGGGTCAAAATCAGGAAATCCCTGGGATAAATTGATGGCCCCGTATTGGTTGGAAACCCTGGTCATTCTTCTGATGACCGAATCGGTAAATCCTGCTGTTCTTTCGCTTAATTTTTTCATTCTTCCGCCTTCCCCTTCCTAATTTATGATCTTTCCGCCTCCAAGGACAATGTCCCCGTCATAAAACACCACTGCCTGTCCCTTTGTTATGCCTCTCTGGGGTTCATCAAATTTGACCCTTACCCTGTCTTCCCCTGTCTTTTCAACGACTGCATCCGCTTCCTTCTGCTTATACCTGATCTTCGCCTTACAGCGGATCTGTTCCGTCACGTCTTCAAAAGCGATCCAGTTTAGATCCGAAGCCTCCAGGGTATCGTGAAACAGCCGTTCGTTTTTCCCCAGCACCACTTCGTTAGCGTCCATTCTTTTTTCACAGACGTACAACGATTCCGGCAGGGCAAGGCCTAAGCCTCTCCGCTGCCCGATGGTATATCTGATGATTCCCTTATGCCTGCCCAAAACTTCGCCTTCCTCATTAACAAAATTTCCCTCCGGAAAGCTTTTTTTGCAGTATTCTTCGATAAACCGCGCGTAATCGCCGTCAGGAACAAAGCAGATATCCTGACTGTCCGGCTTATCCGCATTGACAAAGCCTTCCCTCTGTGCAATATCCCTGATTTGTGTTTTGTGGTATTCTCCTAAAGGAAACAGCGTATGGGAAAGCTGCTCCTGGGTCAGATTATAAAGTACATAGCTCTGATCCTTGGAAGCATCCACTCCTTTTTTTAAAAGATACCGCCCCCTGCCTTCATCATACGCCACTCTGGCATAATGTCCCGTTACGATATAATCAAAGGAAAGCTCATACATCCTCTGCATCAGCCTTTGAAATTTCATATATCGGTTGCACTCAATACAGGGATTGGGCGTCCCCCCTTCTATATAAGTATCCACAAACCTTTTGATCACTTCTTTTTCAAAATCATCCGTAAAGTTGAACACATAAAAAGGCATACCAAAGGAACGCGCCACGCCGCCGGCGGCTTGTGCATCCTCAAGGCTGCAGCAGGTTTTCTCCTTTTCCATACCTATATCTTCATTGCGGTACAGCTTCATGTTGACCCCGATACAGTCGTACCCTGCCTGTGTCATTAAATATGCCGCCACGCTGGAATCCACGCCTCCGCTCATGGCTATCATAGCTTTTTTCTTTTCACTCATCTTCTGCCTCTTTCTACATACTGTTCCGAATTTTAATCATAACACATTTAAACAAAAAAGTCTCCATATGCATCCCATAAACCACGGAAAACAATTTTCAAGACAGCAGACGGCTCCAGGGCAAAAAAGCAGCAAATCAAGATCCGTGATAACTGTCCCGATTTGCTGCTATTATATTTCTAACAGTACTTTATATGACTGTCCTTCCTACCTTGCTTTTGCCAGCCTCTTCATATTTACCTTAAGGGTCGTGCTTTCCTTGTAAGGTCTGAACAAAAGATAAATAAATCCGATGATAATAAGGATCGCCACTACCGTTCCGATTCCGAAGGCTCCTGTTGTGATCAGATTTCCGATCTGGAAGATACACAGGGAAACCAGATATGCAAGCCCGGTCTGGTAACCGATTGCAAACCAGAACCATTTTGCATTGTTCATTTCTCTCTTGATGGCTCCCATTGCCGCAAAGCAGGGTGCGCATAACAGGTTGAATACCAGGAAGGAATATGCCGCGATCTGCGTCATGCTGCCTGCAAGCTGTCCCCAGATCTCATTTCCGTCTTCGGCAACTTCCGCAAAATTGAAGAGCACGCCGAAGGTACCCACAACGTTTTCTTTTGCGATCAATCCGGTAACCGCTGCAACCGCCATTTTCCAGTCTCCCCATCCGAGAGGTGTGAAGATCGGTGCGATCACGCCGCCGATAGCCGCTAAAATGCTGCTGTCAAGCTGTTCCGCCTCCAGCATGGTAAAGGAACCGTCTACCCATCCATAATTCATCAAAAACCAAAGGACAATCGTGGACAACAGGATAATTGTGCCTGCCTTTTTGATAAAGGACCAGCCTCTTTCCCACATGCTTCTTAAAACATTTCCCACGGTAGGCATATGGTACGCCGGCAGCTCCATAACGAAGGGAGCCGGGTCTCCTGCAAACATTTTTGTCTTCTTTAAAATAATGCCTGAGCATACAATTGCCGCAAATCCTACAAGCCATGCGCTCCATGCAACCCAGCCCGCATTGTTGAATAACGCTCCTGCGATCAAAGCGATGATAGGAAGCTTCGCCCCACAGGGAATGAATGTGGTAGTCATGATGGTCATTTTGCGGTCTCTGTCATTTTCAATGGTCCTGGAGGCCATAATGCCGGGAACGCCGCAGCCGGAACCAATCAGCATGGGAATAAAGGATTTTCCCGAAAGGCCGAATTTGCGGAAGATCCTGTCCATAATAAACGCCACCCTTGCCATATATCCGTAGGCTTCCAAAAATGCCAGGAAAATGAACAGTACAAGCATCTGGGGAACGAATCCCAGCACCGCGCCTACGCCGGCAACGATACCGTCAAGGATCAGCCCCTCAAGCCAGTCTGCACAGCCGATGGCATTTAACCCGCTTTCAATTATAGAAGGAACGCTTGGAACAAAGAGGGATTCGATACCGAACAGATGCCATCCGTCTCCGAACACGCCGTCATTTGCCCAGTCCGTCGCCCATGTTCCTACTGTTGTTACGGAAATAAAATATACAAGCCACATAACCGCCGCAAAAATAGGGAGAGCCAGCCATCTGTTTGTTACAATGCGGTCTATCTTATCCGATACGGATAATTTCTTAACGTCCTTCTTTGTACAGCATTCTCCTATGATAGAAGAAATATATACATATCTTTCATTGGTAATAATGCTTTCCGTATCATCATCAAAGGATTCCTCAAGCTGCTTGATATATGCAGATACATCCGGGACCTCCGTCATCTGTTCCCCGATCTTATCATCCTTTTCCAAAAGCTTAATGGCAAAAAAGCGCTTCTGTTCTTCAGGAACGGCGCTGCCCAGCATATCTTTAACGCCTGTGATAGCCGCTTCCACAACCGGTGCAAATTCGTGAACCGGAACCGCCGCGTCCTTTTTCTGCGCCAGGGCAACTGCCTTTTCTGCCGCTTTCTGAATGCCTGTTCCCTTTAATGCGGAAATTTCCACCACTTCACAGCCCAGCTTTTTGCCCAGTTTATCAATATGTACCGTATCTCCCGATTTTTCCAGGATATCGATCATGTTGACTGCCATGATGACCGGAATACCAAGTTCCATGATCTGCGTGGACAGATACAAATTTCTCTCAATATTCGTACCGTCAACAATATTGATGATCGCATCGGGTCTTTCATGGATCAAATAATTTCTTGCCACAACCTCTTCCAGTGTATAGGGCGACAGGGAATAAATTCCCGGCAGGTCCATGATCGTAACGTCCTTATGGCCTTTTAATTTCCCTTCTTTTTTCTCTACCGTAACACCCGGCCAGTTTCCTACAAACTGGTTGGAACCTGTCAGGGCATTGAATAATGTTGTTTTACCGCAGTTAGGATTACCTGCTAGTGCAATTTTAATAGACATTTCTACGCTCCTTTTCTTCTATTCCACTTCGATCATTTCTGCATCGGCTTTTCTCAGGGATAACTCATAGCCCCTTACGGTAACCTCCACCGGGTCTCCCAAAGGCGCGACCTTTCTCACAAAAACATCCACTCCTTTTGTGATCCCCATATCCATGATCCGTCTTCTGACCGGACCCTCGCCGGACAGCTTTCTTACTTTAACGGTCTGTCCGCACGGAACTTCTTTTAATGTTTTCATAAAATACTCCTTCCTCATACTCTGCACGCCGCTTTTTGGGGCTGTACATAATTCTCAGGAAACCATGATCTTATTGGCCATATCCTTTCCGATAGCCACTCTGGAATCCTTTATATTGACAATAATGTTACCTCCCATCTCAGAAATAACAGTTACTGTCCCTCCCGTAACAAAGCCAAGATTCTCCAGAAACCGTCTGGTCTCTTCTTTTCCTCCGACCTTTCTGATCGTATTGGCTTCTCCCTCTTTTACCATTGATAAAGGCATCATTATCATCCTCTCTTTTGTTGAAAATGATTTTCATTTACTTTTCAATGTTAGTATATTCTAACAAAAATTAGTTGTCAATATTATTATTATATTTTTACATTCACATTTTTTATTTCAGAAAAGTAATTTTAGAAAAGGATTTATTATAAGAGACCGGACATTGCACAAAAAGACATTACAAAGCGGCGTCACAGTTTGCGCAGACAAAACCGCACCGCAAAATGACATCACAGTTTGATTATTATAAAGGAATGTGATATGATTTATGATAATTAGTGAAATAATGATTTATGATATTATGATAGATAAGGAGAAACTAAATGGCGCCAAACGAATCTGCTGAAAATTATCTGGAAACCATTTTAATACTGAGCAAAAAGCTTCCCGTTGTCCGTTCTGTGGACATTGCCACAGAGCTGGGATTCAAAAAATCCAGCGTCAGCATCGCAATGAAGAACCTGCGGGAGAAAAAACACATTACCGTTACGGACGCCGGCTTTATCTATCTGACTGATTCCGGAATGGAAATCGCCGAAATGATATATGAAAGGCACCAGTTTCTCTCCCAATGGCTGATCCGCTTAGGAGTCCCTTCCGAAATCGCCAATCAGGACGCCTGTAAAATAGAACACGTTATCAGCAAAGAAAGCTTTGATGCGATCAAAAAGCATGTGAAATAAACATCACATGCTTTTTATTTTTCCGTGCTTCTTCAAAATACTTTTGAATTTCACGCGTAATTGTTTTAAATATAGTCAAAATATGTTTTGGGCAAAATCTTGCAACCGTTCGTTATCCTTCAAAACCCGCTAAAATTCGACACCTTTCCTTGCTGATATACCTTTTTCAAAAGGATGTTTCTCACATTTCATTTCCGTCACATAATCCGCCGCATCCACCAGAAACTGTTCGGGATTCCTTCCCGTCATGACGATCTCCAAAAAAACCGGTTTGTTATTTAATAAATTTTCCAGCCTTACGCGGTCGATCAGACGAAAGCCGTAGGCATAAGTGATCTCGTCCATCACAAGCAGCATGGAAACTCCGTCCCAAACAGGAGTTTTTTCTACTTCAGCGGCATTTTGGGTACAGGCGCTTATACGTTTTCTTTCTTCCTCGATTTTTTCCAATACTTTTTGAAACAGTTTCTCCTGCTCCTTAGCAAACAACCTTTTTTCTTCATCAGCCATCCGGCTGTAAAATCCATAGGGCACATTGCCCCAGAGAACTTCTGCTCCCGGCAGCTCCTTTAAAAGCGAAATTTCCCCGGAAGAACCGTCCTTCATAAATTGTGTGAATAACACACGCTTTTTATTCCCTGCCGCCCTTATACACAGTCCTACCGCCGCAGTTGTCTTTCCTTTTCCGTCCCCATAATATAAATGGATCAATCCTTTCTCCATAATCGGTTCCCTCCGTTCCCCAATATCCTCTGATAACCATAGTTCAACCCCGCTGCTCTTACTTCCCGTTTTCCCGTCCGGTTGGGACAGTCTTCCCGGCCGCAGGTCTCGCAAACACTGATACATCCAGTGTTTTTCTCATCTGACACCTCCGTCATAAAAACAACTGTTTTTTGTGGAACCAACGCAAAGGCTTCGTTGCAGCTTACCTCCCGGATTTTCATTTCTTTTAGGAGCTCCGGCATACGCCTCATTTCCTCATCATCCAGGAAATGATATTCCCCGGGATACTTTCCTTCTCTTTCATAGAGCTTTTCCGGAAAAATATCATATGCTTTTTTTAAGACCTCCATGGCAAGGCATTCCACCGCATATGCCAAAAGCAGCTCTTCCTCTTTTTCGTATTTTTCTATCAGATCGTCAAAATCCGCTCCCA
Source organism: Lachnospiraceae bacterium UBA3273 (assembly GCA_002362385.1). Lineage (GTDB taxonomy): Bacteria > Bacillota > Clostridia > Lachnospirales > Lachnospiraceae > UBA2882. Next base: position 6,530 of record DEUB01000072.1, on the reverse strand, counting down.
GCGTCATGACCACCAGTAACCGGTTTTCCTGTTCCGGGCAGTACCACACCCTGACCCTTATATCAGAGAATGACAGTTCTCTTTCTATTTTCAGACATTCCGCAAGATCCGCCTCCGGAAAATGGCTGCGGACCAATGTTTGCATATATTCTGCCTGTGAAAACGGGATCTGATATTCCAGATGATCGGCTTCTCTATTCATTTTGTCCTCCATTCCGCCTTCTGCCATTTAGCTTAAACAATACCGGGCCGGTATACGCTTTTGTCTTCTCCTATCCCTGATTAGCTGCCGTCCTTACTATTTTACTACAAATACACAAAATATTCATTTGCATTTTGCGTACAAATCTACTAAACTGTTATAGTACAGATAGAGAAAGGGGTCTTTTTCATGGCATTTATTTCCTTTTCCCATGTCCGTAAGGATTATAAGATGGGCGAAGTTACCATTCAGGCGCTTGCAGATGTAAATTTTGAAATTGAAAAAGGCGAATTAACAGTGATCCTTGGCTCTTCGGGAGCCGGAAAAACCACTGCCCTCAATATTTTAGGAGGCATGGATACCGCTTCGGAGGGAAACGTGATCGTAGACGGCACGGATTTAACTGCCTGCAGCAAAAAGGCGCTGACCAGATACCGCAGGGAGGATATCGGTTTTGTCTTCCAGTTTTACAATCTGGTGCCCAACCTGACCGCTTTGGAAAACGTAGAGTTAGCTTCCCAGATCTGCAAGGATTCCCTGGATGCGGCATCGGTTCTTGATAAGGTAGGGCTTTCGGAGCGCATGTCCAATTTCCCCGCCCAGTTATCCGGCGGCGAACAGCAGCGTGTTGCCATTGCCAGGGCCATTGCCAAAAATCCTAAGCTTTTGCTCTGCGACGAGCCTACCGGCGCTCTGGATTATGCCACCGGCAAACAGATCTTACAGCTTTTACAGAACACTTGCCGCAAGGAGAATATGACCGTTTTGATCATTACCCACAATTCGGCCCTTGCCCCTATGGCGGATAAGGTCATCCGTTTTAAAAGCGGCAGGGTTACGGATATCGCCATAAACGAGCATCCCACTCCTATTGAAGAGATCGAATGGTAGACCGCGGCTGCTCTTAAAATAAGCCAGGGTAATATTTCAACAATATATTAAGGAAGGAATAACGTAACATGAGTCAGCAAAAAGTAGACAAATACAAAGAAGAAAAGAAAAACAGAAAGGTTCTTCTTGAAAAACAGAAAAAACGCAAAAAAATGTGGAAGGTTTTAGGTCCCCTTCTTGCCCTAGTCATCGTTGCAGGCATCGGCGCAGGCATTTACTATATTCCCATTTTGACCAACAGGGCCGCCCAGGAAAATTCCGGCGAAATGGATATGGATGAATTAATGGAGCTGTTGAATTCTTCCCTTTCCGGCAATGATGTATCCGGGAACGGAACGGATGCAGCCAATTGACCAAAACTGCAAACGGGCAGCTGCCAAATGACCTTACTCCTGCAGCTGCCCGTTTTTTTATTTCATTCTCAACAGTTTTCTATTTTTTCAGCACGTCCAGATACCACAGCGCCTCGTCCGACAGATCTTCACTGACAAATCCGCTTGTCTTATTGCAGCTTGGCTTAAAGAATGCTGAAGCTTCATCCTTATTGGAAAGATTCCAGATACAATAGCTGATCCCGTTCTGATCCATCAGCTCGATCCACTTATTTCCTTCATCCCTGTTGACTGCGCCGTTACCCGACGCATCGGTAATGCCGAACTCACTGACAAATATGGGAAGTCCCCTGTTATAGGCGTTCTGCATGGTGTTCCTCAGATCGTCCCTGTGGGTATCCGCATAGAAATGAAGGGTATACATCAGGTTATCATATCCTGTGATCGGGTCTGCCGCCGCTTCATCCACAAACTGACACCAGTTGGGCGTACCCACCAGGATAATGGCATCCTGATCCTTCTCACGGATCACGGGAATCACTTCATTTGCATAGGTCTTGATATCGTTCCAGCTTGCGCCGCTGTTTGGCTCGTTACAGATTTCATAAATAATATTGTCATAGCCCTGATAGCGGTCTGCCATTTCCGCAAAAAACTTCTTTGCCTCTTCCTTATTCTGCAAAGGATTGCTGTCGCTTAAAATATGCCAGTCAATGATCACATACATACCCAGATTGGTTGCATGGTTCACGCCCTCGCTGATGACATTTTTCAGTGTCTGTTTATTGTTTTCATCTCCTGTACAATAGCCGTTATACTCTGCGGTATACATGGCAAGCCTTACGATCTCCACATTCCACTCATCCCGCATCTGCTTAAAGAAATCGGCATTGACATACTGGGGATACCAGGAAAGACCATGGGTGCTGATCCCCTTTAACTGCACCTGGTTTCCGTTCCGGTCCGTCAGCCTGTTGCCCTTTACCTGTAATGCGCCGTAACGCTCAACGGGTGTGTTTCCACTCATTCCCATAACCTCCGTTTCCTGTCCATTGACATCTGCATCATTTTGATCGTCAGCCGTTTCCGCCGGGCTTTCCTCCTGCCCGTCTGATTCGGCCCCGTCATCGTTTCCTTCATTATTTTCCACTTCATTTACAGGCTGTTCGTCCGGCTGGTTTGCCACTGCATCCGCCGTCGGAACCACCTCCGTGTTTCCCGATGAAGCATTCATTTTCTGCTGCATGGTCATTCCCACAATGATTCCTACCGCTCCCATGAAAAGAGCCGCCAGTACAGCAATAATAATAAGATATTTCCTGTTCTGCATAGTTCCCCCCGCTTTTCTTTTTTATTTGAAATATTCCACGCCGGATTCAAAGATCTTCATATCCTGCTCGCCGTAAATATTCATGGCCACAGCCTTATCACGCCTCTCGGAATGCGCCATCTTACCTAAGCACCTTCCGTCAGGAGAGGTAATTCCTTCGATGGCACAGTAGGAGCCGTTGATATTCCATTCTTCATCCATGGAAACATTTCCTTCAAAATCCGCATACTGGGTAGCTACCTGCCCGTTTGCAAAGAGTTTATCGATCCATTCCTTAGGCGCTACAAACCTTCCTTCGCCGTGGGAAGCCGGATTGACATAGGTCTTTCCAAGCTCCGCCTTCGCAAGCCATGGCGACTTGTTGGTAACCACCTTGGTATATACCATTTTGGAAATATGGCGGTTAATGGTATTGAAAGTCAGAGTAGGGGAATCCTCCTTCTGTCCTACGATTTCCCCGAAAGGCACCAGTCCCAGCTTGATCAGCGCCTGGAATCCGTTACAGATCCCTAACGCCAGTCCGTCCCTTTCCTTTAACAGCTTCATGACCGCCTCTTTGATCTTTTCATTCTGGAAAGCCGTTGCAAAGAACTTGGCGCTTCCGTCCGGCTCGTCTCCTGCGGAAAAACCGCCGGGGAACATAATGATCTGCGCCTGTCCGATGGCCTTCTCAAATTCATCTACGGACGCCCTGATATCCTCCGCCGTAATATTCCTGAATACTTTGGTTATCACATCTGCGCCCGCCCTCTCAAAAGCCTTTGCGCTGTCATACTCACAGTTAGTTCCCGGGAATAAAGGAATAAATACCGTAGGCTTTGCCACTTTATGCTTGCAAATATATATGTCACTGGTGTCATAAACTTTGGATTCCACCGGTTCGCATCCTTTTACCGCTTTGGTAGGGAATACCTTCTCCAGCTTGGAGGTCCATGCCAAAAGAGCTTCCTCTTCACTGACGGATACCCCTTCCTTTGTAAAGGTAAAGCCGCTTTCTGCCACTTCTCCCACTAAGACATAAGGGATGCCCACTGCATCCAGCTTATCCGCAGGTACTTCCGCTAACAAACTGCCCAACCGGTTCGTAAATAATTCTTTTGCACTAAGTCCGCCGTCAAAGGTAACGCCAAGCTTATTACCGAAGGCCATCTTTGCCGCTGCCGCACCGTATCCTTTGGAATCCAAAGCATAAGCGGAAACAATGACCTGATCCTGAATGAGCTTTGCAACCTCCTCATATAAAGCGCAGACCTTTTCATAGACGGGAAGGTCATATTCATCCTTTTCAATCCGGAAAGCCACCAGCTTATTTCCGGCCTTCTTCAGTTCCGGTGTAATAATCTCGGGATATTTTGCCACGTCCACAGCAAATGACACGAGTGTCGGAGGAACGTCGATATCGTTAAAGGTGCCGGACATACTGTCCTTACCGCCGATACTGGGCAGTCCGAAACCAAGCTGCGCGTCGAATGCGCCAAGGAGAGCTGCAAAGGGCTGGCTCCAACGGTGCTTATCCTCTGTCATCCTGCGGAAATACTCCTGGAAGGTAAAGCGTACTTTTTTATAATCCCCGCCTGCCGCAACGATCTTGCTCAAAGATTCTAAGACCGCATAAACCGCGCCATGGTAAGGGCTCCAGCCGGATAAATAAGGATCAAAGCCATAGCTCATCATGGTAACCGTTTCCGTTTCTCCCTTTAATAAAGGCAGCTTTGCGACCATGGTCTGGGTCTCCGTCAGCTGATATTTACCGCCGTAAGGCATATAAACGCTTGCCGCCCCGATAGACGCGTCAAACATTTCCACAAGTCCCTTCTGGCTGCATACGTTCAAATCGTTTAAAGTGCTTAAGAAGGCGTCCTTTACGCTGTTTTCCTTAAGAGCGGCATCCACTGCGGGAACCGCGATCTTATCAAAATAGTTTTCTTCTTTTTTGGGCACGTCTACGGCCACGTCTGTTTCCTGATGTGCGCCGTTGGTATCTAAGAAGGCTCTTGCAATATTGACGATTTCTTTTCCTCTCCATTTTAACACCAGTCTGGGGTCCTCTGTCACAACCGCCACTTCAACTGCTTCCAGGTTTTCCTCCGCCGCATACTGAAGAAATTCCTTTACATCCTTAGGGTCTACAACAACCGCCATACGCTCCTGGGATTCGGAAATGGCAAGCTCTGTACCGTCGAGACCTGCATATTTTTTGGGAACCTTGTCCAGATCCACCACCAGGCCGTCCGCTAACTCTCCGATGGCAACGGAAACGCCGCCTGCGCCGAAATCGTTACATTTCTTAATGAGCCTGCTGACTTCTTCCCTTCTGAATAATCTCTGTATCTTACGCTCTGTAGGCGCATTTCCCTTCTGTACCTCTGCGCCGCAGGTCTCAATGGAGCTTTCTGTATGAACCTTGGAAGAGCCTGTTGCGCCGCCGCAGCCGTCACGCCCCGTCCTGCCGCCTAAGAGAATGATGATGTCTCCCGGATCGGAATTTTCACGGATCACATTTTTTCTGGGAGCTGCGCCCATAACGGCGCCGATCTCCATTCTCTTTGCCACGTAATCGGGATGATATAACTCCTTGACATATCCTGTGGCAAGTCCGATCTGGTTGCCGTAGGAGGAATAACCGCTTGCCGCGCCCCTTACCAGCTTCTTCTGGGATAATTTACCTTTTAAAGTATCCTTAACGGGAACTGTAGGGTCTGCCGCGCCGGTAATACGCATTGCCTGGTAAACATAGCCCCTTCCCGATAGAGGATCCCTGATAGCGCCTCCCAGACAGGTTGCGGCGCCACCGAAAGGCTCGATTTCCGTAGGATGGTTGTGGGTCTCATTTTTAAAGAACACCAGCCATTCCTCTTCTTTTCCGTCAATTTCAACGGGAACCACAATGGAGCAGGCGTTGATCTCATCAGACTCCTCCAAATCTTTAAGTTTCCCTTCTTTTTTCAGTTTTCTCATGGCCATAAGGGCAAGGTCCATAAGGCAGACAAACTTGTCGTCCCTTCCTTTAAAGATTTCTTCCCTTGTCTGTAAATATTCCTGATAGGTTTTCTCAATGGGCGCTTTATAAAAGCCGTCCTCGATTTCCACATTTTTCAATTCCGTGGAAAAAGTAGTATGGCGGCAGTGATCCGACCAGTAAGTATCCAGCACACGGATTTCCGTCATGGACGGATCCCTGTGTTCCTCATTTTTATAATAGTTCTGAATATGGAGGAAATCCTTAAAGGTCATGGCAAGGGACAAAGAATCATATAAAGCCTTTAAGGCATTTTCATCCATTGCCAAAAAGCCGTCAAAAATCTTAACGTCCTTTGGCTCCTCAAACTCGGTAATCAGCGTTTCCGGCTTTACCATATCGGTTTCCCTGGAATCCACGGGGTTAATGCAATAAGATTTGATCTCTGCAAATTCCTCATCGGAAATCTCTCCCGAGAGAAGATAAGTTACCGCTGTCTTGATCACAGGTTCTTCATCCTCTTTTAAGAACCTGACGCACTGCATTGCCGAATCCGCCCTCTGGTCAAACTGTCCCGGCAGATATTCCACCGCGAACATCACAGCACCGTCCGAGGAGAGCGTGTCGCTCACAATATCGAGCTGCGGCTCGGAAAATACGGTTTTTTTGCAAGCCTCAAACAGCTCGGCGCTAATGTTTTCCACATCGTAGCGGTTAACGATACGAAGCCCAGTCAGGCTCTCGATGCCAAGCAGTCCGCGGATGTCGGCAAGCGTCGACGCCGCCTCTCCCGCAAGCTCTTTTTTCTTTTCAACA
>DEUB01000068.1:11217-100336 GCA_002362385.1 Lachnospiraceae bacterium UBA3273 | reverse complement strand
TTTTGGCTTAATCAGCAGACACTACTTATGAGCCTCTTGTAATCCGCTTTACTAATACGACCGTCTTTTAACATCTGCCTATAAATATTTGTAGGAACCTCACTTTTTGTATTAACAACCTTATAAGCATGCCATGCTCCAGAACTCCCATCTGGCTGAAATTTAATTATAATATTATTATAAATATTATACCGTTGTTTCGTATCCGCAGATGAATATGCTGAATCTAATAATTCTTGCCCAATTTCATTATTAGGGATTGGATTTTCACTTCCCCATCCCCCCCTGTGGATTATGCTTTTTAATAGGTTCATAAATACGCACTACATACTGTTTGCTTGCCTTAATCTCCGGTACATCCGGCACCTTCGCCTTCCCAACATCCAGCCCCGCACTTCCCAGGCTTCCAGCAACCTTCCTTCCCGGTGTCCCGGTCACTCCTGTTCCGTCTGACGCCTTCAGCCATATCTTCTCTTCCGCTCCTGCCGCCATTCCCATACGGCTTGTCCCGGTTACATAGCTGCTTCCGCTGGGGTTATTAGTCCCAAGCTGATAATCCCCTATGGGTTTATTGGATACCCCATAGGAAGGGTCTGCCGCTTTCGCACCATAGTTGGCATTCCTGCCGATTGCAGTGTCAGGTCCGAAACCATTTGTCTCTATATCATGACCTTTTCCATAGACCGACGGCGGTTCTGCTGCATTGGTGCTTCCTTTGCTTCCCTTTCCGCTTGCTATGGTCTTGTTTGCTGTCTCGGCAATACGGGAGCCTCTTGCCAGATTGGCACCGGTACTCAGCACTCCCTTAAAATTGCAGGCCATGCCTTTTCCGCTTAAATAGGATATGGCTCCTCCCAGCGCTATTTCCCCCAGTCCTCCCCAGTCTATCCGTCCTTCCTCAAGACCGTTCATGACATTGGTCACGCCTGCCTTCATCAGACTGCCTCCGGCTGCCATCCCCATGCCGCCTGCCGCTCCCGCTGAAACGCAGACCGTATCGAAGTGGAAAGGATCTTCAGTCTGGCAAAGAGATGTTATGGGCTTGGCATGATAAAACACGACTTGGCTCAACAATGAGAAGCTCGATTACGTTGTCAATTCTGACAATGAATGTAGCCCGGATTGTGACTCTTTCATTGCATCAATTTTTCAAAATATTGTTCTCAAGATTCAAACAGCATGAAAATATGCTAATACTTATGCAAAACGAGGATTATGGAAAATTAGCCACTTGTTGATCAGACATTAATTAATCAATTGGTCATACAAAAACTGACACGCATCATTTTCAGAGTCAAAAATTTCATTTGTTGTCTTAATACCTTTTTCTAAATAATAAACAAACCACTTATCATGAATTTTTTCCAAGCATAAACGTTCATCCTTTTTTCCCTGTCCTGACAGATTATAAATATAATCTGGAACTCCTGCTATTTTTAATTTTTTTTCCAACATTTCTCTAGTCATTTATTTAACTTTCCTTATATAGCCTGATTTTTTAACCTAATTCCCATATTCCTTTGGGTACTTGCTTTCATTTTACCAGATATCTCCACAGAAGAACACCATGTATATACTACAGCGGTTCCTCCGTTTTTCCTGTTTATATAAAATTAAACGCTGATAATACCGTATATGGTAAATCTCAGCGTTTAACAACTTATTATACTGTTTCAACTTCTATTCCATCATTTCGCCTTTTTCAGCAGTTCCTTCAATTCTTCCACCGAAAAATGATAAGCGCTGTTGCAGAAATGACACTTCACTTCTATTTCCTTTCCCTCTTCGATCATTTCCTTAATATCTTTTTCTCCGATACTGATGATCGCTTTTTCAATCCGCTTCTTATCACAGTTGCAGTAAAACTCTGTGGGGATCGTATCCGTAATTTCCATCTCTATCCCATCCAATACAACAGCTAACAGCTCTTCCGGCGTCTTTCCCTCATCGAGGATGGAAGTGACGGAGGGCATTTTTTTCAGGTTTTCTTCCAGCTTTTCTATGACCTCATCCTCCGCAAAGGGCATCAGCTGGATAATAAAACCGCCCGCCTGCTTTACTGTATTATCCTTTTCCATGAGCACACCCAGCCCTACCGTAGACGGTATCTGCTCGGATGCGGCAAAATAATAGGTCAGGTCCTCGGCTATTTCCCCTGTCTGCAAAATAGTCTGTCCCACATAAGGCTCTTTTAACCCCAAGTCCCTGATAACCGTCAACATGCCGTTTCCCACAGCGCCGCCTACATCCAGCTTGCCAATGGCATTTGGCGGCAGCATTACCCCGGGATAGTCCGCATAGCCTTTTACCCGTGCGAAAGAATCCGCCGTCACGGTAATCCCATGGATAGGGCCGTCCCCTTTGATCTGCAATGTTACCAGATCCTTTTCTCCTTTTAACATCGTTCCCATCATGGCTCCTGCACTAAGCAGCCTTCCCAAAGCCGCTGTGGCTACGGGACTCGTGCCGTGGGCAGCTCTGGCATGCTCCACCAGATTCCGCGTTGTTGCTGCAAATGCCCGGATCTGGGCGCCTGCTGCCGTGGCTCTTACAATATAATCCTTCATATCCTTTTCCTTGCCTTGTGTATTATTCTGAACCGGTTTTATCTGTAATTCCGCCAGGCATATACCTATGCCTGCCCCGGCTTTGCTTTTCCATGTTCCTTAGCCAGAATATAAATACGCCCGCTCTCTTTCGTCACTTCTTTATGGGTATCCGCATCTATGGCCCATTCAAAAACCATACCGGCCTTCTCAAGGGCCTCCTTCATTTCCAAAAGGGTATACCCTCTCTGAAAATGCACCTCTTCCGTTTTCTCAAAAAGACCGTTATCCTCTATCCGCTTAAATATGGTCAGGTCATACTCATTGATCTTACTCTCTTCGTCATAGCTGTTTTCCCAGATAAAGCTGCCCTCTTCCCGGTTTTCGGCAATGACGCGCTCCCCTATGACCTCCCTGTATTTGTAATCCGTGTTAAAGTCAAATAAAAACAGGCCTTCCGGGTCTAAATAATTATTGACCAGGGAAAATACCCCTGTAAGCTCTTCTAAATCAGTAATATAATTTACGCTGTCGCAGACGCTTATAACCGCCGCTACGGTTCCGTAAAGTTCAAACTCCCGCATATCCTGACACAAATATAAAATATCCAGGCCGGACTGCTCCTTTTTCTGCAAAGCTTTGTCCAGCATGTCATAGGAGTTGTCCACGCCTATCATATCATAACCTTTTTCTGCCAGATATTCCGTAAGGGTGCCCGTACCGCAGCCTAGATCCAGAACAATGCCCCTTTCTACGCCCCGTTCCTTCAGGCACTCCACAATAAACGCCCCCCACTCCTCATAAGGGGTTTCATCCATAAAAAGGTCATACACATCCGCAAATCCGCCGTAGCTTTCCATTTTCTTCCCCGCCGTTTCCGTCATCTTCCGCTTCTGCCGCTTTATCAGCTTCCGTCTCTTCCGCTTTCCACGGTTTCCGTCTTCTTCCTCTTCTGCCTCTTCATCAGCTCCGTCTCTTCCGCTCTTTGCCGTTTCTATTCCTCGCCCAGAAGTTTGGCCCCTGCAAATCCCAGGACAAAGGTAACAACGCTTGTCAGAACCGTGACCACCGTGATCGTTCCGAATTCACTCATTAAAATGATCGCAAAAGGAGACGCCGCAATCAGTCCGATGATCGCCCAATAAGCCACTAAAGGCCATTTTTCAAAAACGATCTCGATCAGCTTGGCAATTACAATGATTCCCACCACAATGCCGATTCCCATAGGAACCAGTATGCCGCAGCACTGCAGTAAAACCGGAACGTCAAAAGCCGTCAATGCCCGGACAAAGGTGCTGATGGTTTCAATAACAGGCTGATAATACCCCATAAGCATTAAGATCATGGAACCGCTGACGCCGGGAATTACCATAGTTGCGGAGGCAATAACGCCTACGCCGAAAAGCTTTAAAACATTTAAAACGTTAAAGGACAGATCCGCATCGCTTCCTTCCCCGCTCCCAAATGCCGCAAGGCCAACGACCAGCACAAAGAATATAACTGCCGGTATGATATGGGAAAGACGGATGGTATTTCCTTTTACCTTTTTTAAGATTGCCGGAAGTCCTCCCAGGATCAGGCCGATAAACAACAGATTAGTCTGTGCCGGAAAATGTGCGAAGGCCGCTTCAATGACAAAGCTCAATCCCACAAGGGCCAGCGCCATGCCGATACCCACAGGGATCAAAAACTTTAAGCTCTTTTTAAATTCCTTAAAAATATGGGTCACACAATGGATCAGCTTGTCATAAATTCCCATGGAAACGGCCATGGTCCCGCCGCTGACCCCGGGTATAATATTGGCTACGCCGATTACCGCACCTTTTAAAATGTTCTTAATTGCATCTTTCACTTTCTTTTCCACCTTTTCTCATTTTATATAGTCTTTCAAAAATTCCAGCAGGATATCCATTTCTTCATCGGTTCCTATGGTAATCCTTAAATAATTCCTGATCCTGTCACTGTTAAAATGCCTCACATAAATATCCTCTTTCCGAAGCTCTTCAAAAAGCTTCGTCATATCCAGTTTGGGATGTGTTGCAAATATAAAATTACTCATGGAATCCTGGAATTCAAAGCCCAGCTTCTTTAATTCCGCCTTTACCCGTTCCCTGGTGGTCACGATCTTTTTAACGATCTCCTTAAAATAATCATCGGCCCTGACCGCCTCCACACCGGCTGCAAGGGCAGGCCTGTTCATGGTATAGGAGTTAAAGGAAAACTTCACATCGTTTAAATACTTTATCAGCTTTTCATTTCCCATGGCATAGCCGATCCGCATTCCCGCCATGGCCCTGGATTTGGAAAAGGTCTGGACCACCAGCAGGTTATCGTATTTGTGTATGAGCGGCAGGGCGCTTTCCCCGCCAAAATCAATATATGCTTCGTCCGCCACCACAATGACATCGGGATTGGCCCGGACAATATCCTCTATAAACGAAAGATCTACCAGCACCCCTGTAGGCGCATTGGGATTGGGGAAAATAATGCCGCCGTTTCTGCGTCCTTTTCCGTCTTTTCCCCCTAAATAATCTTCCTTTACCATGTGGAAATCATCATCCAACGGGATCTGCTCATAAGGTATCTTTAACAGTTCCGCCCATACATCATAAAAGGAATAAGTAATATCCGGAAAAAGTACCGGCTCCTTCCCGTTAAAAAAGGTCATAAAGATCATAGCCAGCACATCATCGGAGCCTACTCCCACAAAGACTTCGCTGCTCTTTAACCCATAATAGTCCGCCAGCGCATCCACTAAAACTGCGCACGAAGGATCAGGATAAAGACGTAACTGCTCCCCGCCCATTTCCTTTAAGGCCCTCTCCACCTGTGGCGCAGGCGTATAAGGGCATTCATTGGTATTTAATTTGATCATATTTTTTCGGTCCGGCTGCTCTCCCGGCGTATAGGGCACAACCTTCCGCACTTTATCTTCCCAGCTCATTTTTTAATGCTCCTTTCCAAAAGTCCGCTGAAATGCGTATCTCCTTCTTCTTTATCAGATAATGAATCGTTAGATGTAAAACAGAAGGCCTGCTAATTCAGATGATCATCATAAAATGCCACAAAACTCTCAAACAACTTTGTATCCAGACTGCCACACCATTTATCCCTGTCAAGATTTTCATGATAATAATCGGCCTTATCCTCTAAAAACCGTTCCTTATATCCGTCAGCATGATAGTCGTAATCCAGGGTTTCAAGCCATTTGTCAAATTCCCCGTTAAACTCATCGGAATAGGTTTCATCATTAAAATAGCTATGTCCTTTATCCTCAAAATGTATGAAAAGGAATCGGGGATCATCCTTATATTTTTCATAATAAATGTCATAGCCGTATCCGGTCGGAACTACCTCGTCATCGAAGCTGTGCACGATCATAACGGCGGCATCGCTCTTTGAAAAGCCGTCCATCGCAGTATTTGAAGCATAACCGCCATATTTAAGCCATTCATGCAGTTTCACAAACGGCATCATCAGATAAATTCCGGCTCCCGCCTGTTTTTTCCCTTCCGATTCAAACAGACCTGCCGAAGCGTTAAAACCCGAACACGCTATAACCGCTTTTACCTCGGGATGGTATGTAAGTACGCTGCAGACGCTGTAGCCGCCCCAGCTATGCCCGAACAAAACAATTGGCAGATCCGGAAAATTCCCGCTTTCTTCCACAAACGTAACCGCATGGTCAAGGTCTATGACGCCCTGCGGAAGTCCTCCCACACCTTCTCCCTGGCTTTCATCATTTCCCGTAGCGTCATAAGCGAAAACCCAATAGCCGTGATGTGCAAAATAATTGGCGCAGTCCATATAGGAATTGTGTCCGCCGCCGCCAAATCCGTGAGCCAGCACGATTATACCCCGGGGATCTTCTCCCGAAGCATACATATAGCCTGTCAGCATCTGTCCCTTATCGGAAGCAAACTCATATTTCGTGCGCTGTAATCCGTCAAAATCATCAACACGGAACATAAGCGGCTCATAACTTTCAAAACGCCGGTTAAAATTTTCGTTGTATACGCTTACAGACAACAGCCAGTCTCCGGCAGCGATCAGCACGGCCGCAATACACAACACGATCATAATAATCTTTTTCTTTTCCACTTTGTTCTTTTTCATAATAATTCTGTCATAACTCCCGATTTCCTGATTTATTAGATCATTCCCGCGGTCTTATCACACACAAAGAATCCGTCTCTTCCATACATTCTACATCATAACGCTCTGCAATCCAAATGCCAAACTCATTTTTAACAAAAAATTTATGCCGGTCATCCACGGTGTTCTTTGCGAGAAAAATAACCGTAGGCTGTTTATCGGGATGCAGCGTAAAATATTCCACCCACTGCTCATTAAAAGCGGGCGTACTGATGGTGGTGGGAATCACGATCTTCCCGTTGGCATACAGGTTACAGAGGCCTTCGGTTCCCATGAACAATACAAGGTCCCTGTCCGTCGTATGGCTTTTTATGGTTTCATAATCATCGGTATATCTGTCAAAATCCTTCCCGGGAACATAAATTCCCGCCATGGGTCCCTCCTGCATTTTTGAAAGCGGTTCGGAAATATCCCCCGGCACATATTCCGTATTGCGCATGTAGTACCCCTTGCACATGATCAGGCTGAGCATGAACAAAACCGCCCCGGCACAGGCAAAAGTTTTCATTCCCTTACCGCACTTTTCTGCTCCCTTTACGGTCAGAGCCACAAATGCGATATTTCCCAAAACCAGATAGGAGCTGCTGGTTACAGGACCTACGTTGGAAGCCAGTAAGATGCCTGCAAAAGCGGCAAGAGACAAAAGTAACAGCCATAAAACCGCAATACCTCTTTTTTTATCATCTTCCGCTTCGTTTTTCTTATTTACCGGTATCTCCGCTTTCTCTCCATTTGATTCTCCCGCTTCTTCTCCCTTACGGATTTCATAATTCCTTCTATAATATATACTTTTCCACAGGCAGAATGCCATGACAAACTGTATGATATACCTTACCTGTAAGCGGAAAGGCCCCCAGGTAACAAACAGCCCCGCAAAGGCGATCAGCCCTGATACCAAGATCTCAAAGCATACGCAGAATAACAGCCCAAAAGGCAGCCCGCCCCATTTCTCCTCCCACGAAAGCCTTTTATAGAGATAACGGAATACAAGGGCAAAGACCAGGGCCGGAACAAGCAGGACCGCCGACTGTACCAGCACCTCCAGCCATTGGGAAGCATACAGCCCCAGCTTTGTAGCAAGATCATACTGGTGGGAACCGTCCATAAATACCTTGGGCACCGCCTCCAACAATTCTCCTAAAGACATATAGCGGAAAACAGCTGCAAAAAACAGAACCGCCGCCGCAAAACAGCCTGCCGTCAGGCTAAGGACATCCGCCCATTTCCCGCTTTTTCTCTTAAAGAGCAGAAGAAAAACCGTAACCGGATATAAAATAACCATGCCAGGATATGCTAAAACATCCAAAGCCAGCATAAGGCCCGAAAGGATCAGCCATGCTCTCCTTCTGCCTTTGGAAGCACAAAACAGACAGATCACAAACAAGGTAAAAAACCAGAGCTGCTCCATGGAAAAATCCATATTGATCATCCATTTGGGGAGGAAATTATAATATGCCAGCCCAATAAACAGAGCGTATCCGCCCTTCATTCCAAAAAACTTTTTCACGAAGCCATAAACAAGGATACTCATGCCAAGATGCAGAAGCGTTGTCACGACCCGCATATAAAGGACTATTCCCGTCATTTCGCCGGTAAGGAGATAAAAAGGCTTCATAAACAAAAAGGGCAGCAGAAAAGAGGTCTGATGCACCTCCCACATATCCGCAAAAAGCCTATCCCCCTGCAAAACCCGGTAGGGGATCGCAAGGGCATAGGCCTCATCAATATCAAATCCCGTAAAGATCTTTGTTGCGCCTGCAATTACAGATAACACTATTAATATAGAAACAACGGTCTTCCTTACCATGGAAGCCGAAAAAGCTTTTTCTTTCATCACAACGCAGCCTTCCAAATTTTTCATGGAAGTATTATAACACGGGAAGGAGGCTTGTTCAATCAATGTTTCACGACAGTTTATGCAAGCGATTCATGACAAGCCCCGTCTTATCCTTTAAATATTGATGGAAATCTCTTCTTCCAGCTTTTCCCTTAAAGCTTTTTGATCTATCCGTATGATAACGAACGACTGTGCTTCCTCCTTAACAAAAGACGGATGGAAAGCCAAAAGATACTTACCGTTCCCATGCAGTCCCAGCTTATGGTCCGGCACCGTAACCTGCCATTCCTCTTCCCTTTCCTTAACGGGCAGTCTGCATATCCTCTGTTTTTTCCGATCATCCTCTATGCCGTAAAGCACACAGCTGTATCTCAAGTAAAACAGCAGCAAATATAAGAGCAGTCCGACACAGCCAGCCCCAAATAAGGCGGCTAAAACAAACAGGATTGTTTTACGGACCGCTTGTTCCGTCCGGCTGCCGTCTCCATCCCCGCTCCGGCCTTCCCCGGAGGAAATCTGGGACAATACCTTCTCTTCCGCATCCTTGAACGCTTTTGGGGGGATTATGCGCTTTTTGGTAACGGTCGCAGCTCCCGTACTGTTTTTGCTTACGGAAGCCTCTTCCCGGTCATTTTCCGGCACTGCTTCCCTTCTTCTGTACTTGGAAGAATTTCCGAGCTTCTTGGGGGCGTTTTGGCCGGGTTGTATATTTGTGCCGGGGATAACTCCTGCGGAGCTCCCGGGATCTTCCACTTTGGGAATATCGGGTCCTTCCGCTGCCGGTACACCGGGATTTTCCGTTTCGGGAATATCAGGGTCTTCTCCGTCATTCCCGTCGTTTCCGTCCTGGCCAGGCTCTTCCTGCTGCCCCGGCTCTTCTTTATCCGGATCCTCTGTATCCTTATCGCCCGGCTTGTTTTCGTCCGGTTCTTCCGTATCGGGCTTTTTATTTCCTTCATCGCCATCGTCTTTACCCGCGCCCGGCTTTTCTTTTTTAATAACTTCCGTTATCTGTTTTTCCTCTGAAGTCTCCTGATGCAGCCTGTCCCTTACCAGCACTTTATAGGCGCCGTTTTCTTTGATCCTGACGGTAGGCTCCTTCTGCCAGGTTTCTCCCCCGTCAAAAGAATAGGCCGCATCATCCAGCCCGATACCGTCCTCTCCGTCTTTTGCCACGACAGTCAGTAAAACGCTGCCATCCTCCAGGGAAGATGTTCTAAGCTCCTTGATGACCGGCGCTTCTTCGTCCACATGGTTTATTTCGAAGCTTTCCGTAGCTGCTGTATTGCCAAGGACATCCGAAGCCCATATTTTATAACTACCGTTTTTTATTTTGATTTCTTCAAGCTGCAATGTATCTTTATTTTGATCCCCGGTATTTTCAAGCTCCGCTTCGGCTTCTCCTTTCCCGTTTAATATACGGATCTTGCTTACACCGCTTTTACCGTCTACGGCCCGGGCGGATATTTCGACCCCTGTTGACCAGAGCACACCCTCATAAGTCGCCATTTTTCCCGTCCTTGTAACCTTCCGGGTAATTTCAGGTCCTTCCCTGTCAATATTGGAAACCGTAAGGGAGCTGCTGCTTTCATTTCCCAGGGCGTCCCTTACCTTCAAGGTATATGTGCCGTTTCGGGTAACCTGAAATTCTTTTTTATCCGTCCACGCCCCGCCGTTCCAGGAATAAGCCGCCTCATGCAGCCCGCATCCCGTATCTGAAGCTTTTGCAATAATTTTTGTTTCCCTGACATAGTCCCCGGATTCCGTTTTTAAACTATGGATATCCGGAGCCTGCCTGTCGATGCAGGAAACGCTGACAGCTATTTTATCACTTGCGTTATTTAATTTATCATAGGCATCTGCCTGGAAGCTGCCGTTCTCATTGACATCATAGCTTGTTTCCAGGATTACTTCGTTTCCGGGATTATCCTTTTCATGAACCTGGTTCCCGTCTTTGTAAATGCGGATTCCTCCGGGTCTGGATTTTCCGTCCTCTGCGCACACCTGTATCCTGGCCCCTGTGGACCATACTTTCCCGTTCACGTTGGCGGCAGCCCCTGTGGGAACCACCGAATGGGTTAAAAGGGGGCCTTCCGTATCAATGCCGTCATTTCCGATAACCGGCACGTCTTTAAGGCTTTTATAAAACCACGCATGGGCATTCATCCCCATATCGCTGTTAATGTGAATATATGCGCTGGACGTAGGTTCATAGACATAGGCGATATATGCCGGGATCTCCTCTAAGGAATTTACGTCAAAGCTGCAGCTTACGGTCCCCGCCGCCACGTCGCATCTTCCGATCTGGCGGCCGTCCCTTAAATATCCCAAAGTGACTGCCCCGTCTTCCCAGATTTCTCCCCCGGAGGTATGGTAGGCAAACTGACAGCCTCCTGCCGCATCCATATTGTTCCCCACTACGAAAAATCCGCCGAAACGGTCGTCAAAGCCGGTCCAGTCCTCCCTCGTTATGGTATAGGTAACCCTGTAGCCTCCCAGAGTGCTGTATCCGTTTACCTGATCTGCGCCGGACCGTTTCGATACGGTAACCGTACCCGCTTCCTCCGCGCCGTTTTTCACAAAATTGTAGGCAAACACGCGGGATGTCCTCAAGGTCCATAAGACCATGGAAAATACCAGAGCGGTCACAACGCCTGCCATCAGCCTGCCCGCCGTCAGTTTTCCCGCCAGTTTTCCCACCGGCCTTCCCGCTTTCATTTTCTTTATTCTGTTTTTCATATTTTACTCCTTTTTCCTGTAATGATCGGCAACACAAAAACAGCCTTATACAAGCATAGGCATCAACTCGCTTTTTTTATTTTTTGTATTTGTGGAATTGCGGACGAAATGTCCTGTCTGCCGGAGAATCCGGCAAAGCTTTGTTATGCAGATATTAATATAGCACGGCGCTTAAGACTTTGTAAAGCGCCGTGCCCACAGTTTTAAAATTTTGTGAAAAATGACGATTTTTTCTGTTTTACGGTAAACCGTTTCCATTGCGGGGCGGATCGTTTATTATTATTTTCCCGTATATTGGAGGATTCCCGTCACATAGGCCTGATGGCGGACGATCTCCATAAAATCCTCTACATTTTCCTCCGTCACATAATAACCAAAGCCCTGAGCCAGCACGGCATGCTCGTCTCCGCCGTTTTCTATGATATCCATCATCAGATTACCCGCGGCAGGCGTAAAGTGGCTGGTTTCAAAATAATAATCATTGTTCATGGAAATTTCGTTATAGCTGCTGAAATTATAATAGGGCGTTACCGTGGCAAGCTTCTCCAAAAAGTCCAGATAACCTTTATCCACCGCCCTCTCATAGGTGGTAATATACAAGGGATTGGTAAAAACCGTCAGTTCTATTCCATACTCGTCACAAAGACTGCAAAACAGCCTGATTTCCTCTATGGCCTCGTCGATCCTGGGACTGTAATAATCCGCCCAGTAAGGCTTTGTGGCAGTATCGTCAAAAACCGCGGAAAGCTTAAGATCTTCACATCCCGTAGAATATATGCGCTCCCTCAGCCCCTTCGTATCCCCCTCATAGCCTTCTATAACGGAAAGGGATTCCAAGGTGGTAACAGTGTCCAGATAAGAAGCGAAGAAACGGATCTTGTCAGCCGGACTCCCTTCATAAGGAAATGCGCTTCTGTAAAGCTGTCCCTGATGATAATCCGGGTCTACCAGATAAGAAATATTGTCAACGCTTAAATAGACCTGCTTCGGGATCTCTCCGTGGGAGATGAGGGTCTTCAAGGTCTCATACTGCTCCTTCGGCAGCCCTTCCGAATAGGAAAAATTGTACCAGTTTCCCTCCGGCAGCCTTGAAACATCAATGAACCCGGCCCTGGAGGAACCAAAAAGATAGGAATCATACTCGTCCTTGTGCCTTAAAATAAATCTGGTCTTTATATAATTTTTATTTGGCTCCACACCGTTGTCCCTGATGGCGTCCGCATGAAAAACATTGTAAGGGTCTACATAAACGTTAACGGGAATTACCGCCAGGGCCAACAGAAAAAGAAACAGAAGGAGCTTTCCTAAAAACTTTTTCATTTATGCCTCCGTGCTTAAAACTGAAAATAAATAAATTGCTGGCTGACGCCGTTATGCAGATGGAACGCCATAATAAGCGCTGCCAGCAAAAGGTATGCGCTCCATCTTACCGGGGCTTTCAGTCTGTCCACCGCCTTGATCACATCCATTTTCAGGGACAAAATATCTATCAGGCACAAAAACGCAACAGAACCGGCAATCAGATAAAAATCCTGCCTGATCATCCCCATTTTGTGGTAAGCAAGGAGAGGAGACAGGTTGTAGCCCATATACCGGATCATATAAAGGGCATCCTGTATGCTGTCCGCCCTGAAAAAGATCCATGCCAGACTTACAAAGGAAAAGGTTAAAATAACGCCCAATATTTTTGGCATCTTCCATTTACAATGCTTTTTGTAAAACCGATAGACGACCTGATAGATCCCATGCAGGGCGCCCCAGACCAGAAAAGTAAGATTCGCCCCGTGCCAGATACCGCTGATCAAAAAGGTTATCATTAAATTAAGATAGGTCCGCACCTTTCCTTTTCGGCTTCCGCCCAAAGGAATATAAATATAGTCCTTCAGCCACCCTGACAGGGATATATGCCATCTTTCCCAGAATTCCCTGATATTGGAAGACAGATAAGGATTTTTGAAATTTTCCATGGAACGGATGCCGAAAAGCCCTGCAATCCCCACCGCCATATCGGAGTATCCCGAAAAATCACAATAAATCTCTATGGTATAGAAAACCGCAGCCACAAAATAACTGATCCCCATATAGGATCCCGGCGTCTCAAATACCGGATCCACATAGCGGGAAAGGGTATCCGCAATGAGAAGCTTTTTGAAAAGTCCCAGCAAAATCAGCCGCATCCCGTATACCCCACGTTCATAATCAAAGGTCTTTTCTTCCTTAAACTGGGGAATGAGCGTTTCCGCCCTGTTGATGGGACCGGAAACGATATCCGGAAAAAAGGCGAGATATAAGAAAAAAGTTACCGGCTCCTTTTCCGGCAAAAGCTTTCCTTTATAAACATCCGCCATATAGCTTATGGACTTAAAAAGATAAAAGGAAATGCCCACGGGAATGATAAACGAATCGGACACTCCCGGCAGAAAACCGGCATATTTAAAAAAGGCGAGCGCTCCCACCTGAATCATAACACCCGCTATAAAACTTTTTTTGCTGCAATGCAGCCCTATGAAATAGGAAAGCAGCGACATGGCAAAAAGCAACAGCACATATCCGGCTGAAAATGTCATGTAAAATCCATAGCTGACCAGCAAAAGAAAAAATGCACGGTATTTATTTGGAACCGCCCAGTATATGAGAAATACTATGGGCAGAAATACGGCAAATGCCAAAGACGTAAACTGCATCTTACAAACTCTCTCCCGGAAATTGAAAAACAGGCTGCTGCATTAAATAGCTTAACGCGGCAGCCCCTTTTTATTCATGATTCTTCGTCATCATCTGCTATGGCGGCCGATGCACTTGCCGATACAGCGGCTACAATCACTACTACAATAATCACGACCAATAAAATCAGCGCCAATACTCCTAACATTAAAAACATCGTACCTTACCCCTTTAAGTTTATATTTTCCCGTCCCAAAACCGGACGGGCATCCTGCACCCATTATAGCACAGGGAATTTTAATTGCAAACCCGGACTTTTTTCTTCCGGCTAGCCCCCAATGACCCCCGTCCTCTTTAAAACATCTTTTGTGATTACCATGGCTTCGCAGGTAAAGTTTATGACAAGTTCATCCTCCCCCGCGATCTCCAATGCTTCCGCAACGGTTACCACAGCGCCCTTCCATTTGCCCTTTTCATATCCCTTCCCCATTTCCAGCCAGTCCGTAAATAAGGGAAGATAATTCTTTCCGTTATTGGAAGCCTTGGCAAAGGCCATTTCATCCGGATCTTCCTCGTTGATCTGCATAGGCGTAAGGAATCTGGCGCTCTTTATGGCGTCAAAAAGCTCCTTTTCCTTTTTTTGAAGATACTCAAGCTTTCCCTCGTACTGCCTATCCCAGCGGGCCTCGCCCAAGAACTCATTGAGCAAAAGCCTTACGGAAGGATTTTCCACAGGGATCTTTTCCGGATCCATGCCGCTGTAATCTCTGGGGGGCAAAAGCTCGGACCTGTTTAGGACCCCGAAGGCGTCTTCATAAAAAACCTTGATCTTTTCCAGCCCCAGATAATAAAAGTATGCAAAAATCCCCATGCCGAAGGTAGCCGTTTTGTTTTTGGGACCGTACTCCTTTATGATCATCCTTTTCTGATAGCGGATCTTATCCCCTTTCACGGTCTTTTCCAAAACCGACGGGGATACGAACAGATCCGTCATCCCGTCGTGCACATAAGGGCATCCCGTCTGAGGGTCTAAAATAAAATACCAGGTTTCCTGGTTTTTAGCCTTTTCAAGCAAAGCTTTATCTTTAAATTCTAAAATATTCGAAACTTCCATGATTTCTCCTTTCGTATTTCTTCTCTATTTTACATGAGGATCGGCAAATAAGGAATAGAAAATTCAAAATTTCTTTTTTCTGGCATGAGAATGCGCCTTGCACATATATTTTAAATAAGAAAATAATCATGAGGATTTTCTAATTTGAATAAAGCATCATTTTTAAAGAAGGCCTGCATCTGCCTGTCGGTATTCCTATGCCTTTTTGCACTTTTCTTAAAGCTTAAGGATGAAATTACCGTCAGCAACACCGTAAACGGCCGGGAACTGCCCATCTACTGCGTACAGACCGATGAAAAAAAGATCGCCCTGACTTTCGACGCGGCATGGGGAAATGAAGATACTGCCAAAATTCTGGAAATATTACGAAAACACAACGTACATGTTACTTTCTTTATGACAGGCGGATGGGTGGAATCCTATCCGGAGGACGTAAAGGCCATCCTCGCCGACGGCCATGATCTGGGAAATCACAGCGAAAATCACAAAAATATGTCCCAGTTATCCGACGGGGAATGCAGGGAGGAGTTACAAAAGGTCCACGACAAGGTCAAAAACCTGACCGGCTACGATATGTTTCTGTTCCGCCCTCCCTACGGCGACTATGACAACCACGTCATAACCAATGCCAAAGCCCTTGGCTATTACACCATCCAGTGGGACGTTGACAGCCTGGACTGGAAGGACTACGGGGTCAACGATATTATAGACCGGGTATGCAACCACAAAGCCCTTGGAAACGGCTCCATCATTCTCTGCCACAACGGCGCAAAATACACTGCCGAAGCCCTGGATACCCTGATAGCGCGGCTTAAGGAATCCGGCTATACCTTCGTTCCCCTTTCAGAACTTATCTACAGGGACCATTATCATATGAACACGGAGGGCAGGCAGATACAGGATTAATGCCTGCCGTACCATTCCTTCGGTATCTGCGAAAGGATAATGCCTGCAAAGATCAGGATGCATCCCAGCCCTTCCGAAGCAGAAAGGGTCTCATGTAAGAAAAGCCATCCGCCCAGTACGGAAAATACGGACTCCAAGCTCATAATCAGGGCGGCTACGGCAGGATTATAATTTTTCTGTCCCAGGATCTGGAAGGTGTATGCCACTCCGCAGGATAAAACGCCCGTATACAGGATCGGTGCCCACGCCTTGACAATATCCGTGGGTACCAAGGATTCCCGGCACAGCATAACGATACCGGATAAAAGCCCGCAGACCAGAAACTGCAGGCAGGACAGCTTAACGCCGTTTACCTTTGGGGAAAAGTAATCCACGCATAAAATATGCCCCGTAAACACAATGGCACAAAGCAGCACAAAGATATCCCCCTTTGTAAATGAGGATTCCCCTATCATGGTCAGAAAATAAAAGCCCGTGAGGGCAAGCCCTACGCTGATCCAGACCGTGAGGCCGCACTTCTTTTTAAAGAAAAGTCCCGCAACAGGAACGAGCACGATATAAATGGCTGTAATAAATCCTGCCTTTCCCACCGTGGTATATTTGATCCCCAGTTGCTGTAAATTGGTTGCTACGGTCAAAAGCAGCCCGCAGCAGATCCCTCCCGTTAGAAGCAGCCTTTTATCTTCTGCCCGCTCTTCTTTTTTGCAGCCGTTTTCGCGGCTCTTTTCATATCTGTCCGTCACAAAAATAACCGGAACCAAAACTAAGGCTCCGATCACATTTCGTATGCAGTTTAAGGTAAAAGGCCCTATGTAATCCATTGCCTCGCTCTGGGCCGCAAAAGCAAAGCCCCATATTGCCGCAGCTATAGTCAGCAATAGAGGGTTTCTTAGGTTTACTTTTTTCATCTTTATCTTTCCTGAATTTCAAATTTTGCCGTTTGTAAGATCTCTTGGCCTAAAATTTACCCGAAATCTTTTTCAGGCTTTCTCTCTGTTTATGTGTGATATAAGCGGAAAGGTCGTTGGCGCATTTTAAGATCCGGCATCCTACGACGAGGAGATTGTTTTCAACCTCCGTAACACGCACTACAGACCCCTGTATCCGGATCCTGTCGCCGTATCTGCCGGGAAATTCTACCCAAACACAGGATACGTCTTTTTCCCATTTAACCTTATCCGCCACGAAAGAAACGCCCGTAAGGCTTAGGTCCTTAACCGTTACCTCCAGCTTGGTCCCGGCTTTGCCGGACAGCTCCGCCACGCCTCTTTCTCCTATGAAGATCCTGAAATTGCTCCGCCGGTTTATACGCTTTCCTTCATTGCTGCACGCAATGGCGCAGAACCTCTTCTCTTTGCCCTGCACCAGCTTTGCCGTGCATCCGCGAAACTGCAGCGGCACTTCTCCGCCGGCCTTTGCAAAAACGGTAATAGAAATGCCTCCTGCGCTTAAATCCAGCATTCTGCCCTCGTAAATCAAAGGGCTTGTGATTACAACTCCCTTTACGATCTGTTCCACCGTCTGGCAGAATGTCCGGCAATTTTGACCGGCCTTAAGTTCAATACTGATTTCCGTACCTATTTCAAGCTCGCCTAATTTCATATCTACCTCAACAAGCGTCTTTTAGACTCTAAAATATCATGGATATTATAACATCAATACACAGTCTTGACAAATATCCTTTTCGATTTTTGTGCAATTTTTCTTCCTAATTTTAAGGCGCTACTATTTCCACGTTTTTATATTTTTGTTATAATAGAAACAGCAGGCCGGCATACATAAAAGAAGCTGCCGGCCGCTACAAAAAATAAGGGATTGCAACAAATCTCCGGGGAAGAGGTAGGAAAAATTATGTTGATCGCTATTATCATTGTTTTACTGTTTCTTCTGGCTGCTTCAGTGTTTTATATCCTGAAGCTTTCAAAAGGAAAACCACAGGCATTTGACGCTGTTCAGATCGCCACCAAAGAAATTCTCAATCACGATGTGGGAGCTGTTCTCATCATTTCTGACACGGATCAGGTCATCTACTACAATAATGAATTTGAACAATTGTTTCCAAAGATCGGTGAAATTTCTTCCATTTCAGAGCTGCCTGCCATGAGAAAGCTTTTTTCTGCAAAGGAATATGTCTCTGAAGAATTTTCCAAAATCTATGAAATCCGTTCCGAATATCTTTCAAACAGCGATTTCAGCGGAAGCTTTGTCTGGCTGATGGATATTACCAGCCATTATAAGACCAACAAAAAGCTTCAGGAACTTAAGGATATGGCAGATGCGGCAAACAAGGCAAAGTCCAACTTTCTGGCCAATATGTCCCATGAGATCCGCACTCCTATCAATACGGTTTTGGGCATGGATGAGATCATCATCCGTGAGGCTACGGAAAAACCCATTATCGGTTATGCAGAAAATATCCGGGATGCCAGCACCACTCTGTTATCTCTTGTAAACGACCTGCTGGATTTCTCCAAGATCGAATGCGGTAAAATGGAGATCCTCCCGGTCGAATATGAAATTGCAAACGTATTGTCTGAGATCATGAATATGATCGAGATCAAGGTTGCCAACAAAGGGCTGGACTTCACGCCCGTTATTGCGGAAGACATTCCTTACCTTTTATATGGCGACGACGTAAGGCTGCGCCAGATCATCATCAACCTTTTGACCAATGCCGTTAAATATACAAAGGAAGGCAGCGTTACCTTAAAGGTAGACTGGAGAGAAGCAGGAGATTCCTCCATCAACCTGATCGTTTCCGTAACGGATACGGGAATCGGCATCAAGCAGGAGGATATCGATAAACTATTCGTCTCCTTCGAACGTATTGAAGAAAGAAGGAACCGCAACATCGAAGGCACCGGCCTTGGCCTAAGCATTACCAAACAGCTTCTTGACCTTATGGGCAGCGACTTGACCGTCCGCAGCGATTACGGCGTAGGTTCCACCTTCTCCTTCGTTTTAAAGCAGGGGATCAGGGACCGCAAGCCCATCGGCAAGTTCCGCGAAAAATACGCTTACAGCCGTGAAAAACACAAAAAATACCGTACAACCTTCGTTGCACCCAATGCAAGGATCCTTGTGGTGGATGACAACGCCATGAACATTTCCGTTGTAGAGGGACTTTTAAAGAGCACCCAGATCAAGATAGACAAAGCCTCCGGCGGTCTGGAAGCCCTGGATCTATGTGCTGAAAACTTCTACGACTTGATTCTGATGGATCACATGATGCCCAATATCGACGGCATCGAAACACTGCACCGCTTAAAAGAGGCTGAAGGTCCCAATCAGGACACTCCCGTTATCGTTCTTACGGCAAATGCAGTATCAGGCGCCAAGGAAATGTACGAGGCAGAGGGCTTTATCGATTATATGTCCAAACCGATACAGGGCAAGCCTTTAGAGGAAAAGATCTTAGAGTACCTGCCGCCTAACCGCTACGTACTGGTTGAATACGACAAGGTTGAACAGGACATTTTCAGCAAGCTCTGGAAAGCCATTGCAGACGAGATCCTTGCGGAATACCGCTTTGAAGAGATCGACGTTGCATCGGCTGTGGAATCCGCCGAAGGAAGCAAGGAAACCTTCCGTTTCTTACTGGAGTCCTTCAGAGACAGCGCGCCAAAGAACAAAAAGGATATTACTTCTTCCTATGAAAGTGAAGATTATACCAATTATACCATTTACGTCCATGCGTTAAAGAGCACCTCAAAGATGATCGGCGCACTGGTACTTTCCGAGAAGGCAAGGCTTTTGGAGCTGGCCGGAAAGGAAGGCAAGTACGACTACATAAAGGAAAGCCATGATGAGGTTATCGAGCTGTTTGATAAGGTAACGGCTGAGATCACGGATTATCTCAATAAGGTAAAACCTGATAGTGAAGACGGCGAAGAGGCGCCTGTGGATGAAGAGGTGGCGAAGGCGCTGGAGATTGCTAATCAGCAGAAGTAGTTGTGTTGGAAAGATAAGATAAGAAAACGGGGCTGGAAAACAGCGGGGTTATAAATAAAAAGGGCTATGCCTTACAAAAAACTGTATTTATTTCAGGAACGCGCTTGCGCTCCGACAAGAACATAGCGGCACGTAAGATTGCAAAATACGCAATCTAAGTGCCGATGTTCTTGTTAGGGTTCCTTCAATTAAATACATTTTTTGACGGCATAGCCCTTTTTATTTATAACCCCGCTGCTTTCCAGCCCCGTTTTCTTATCTTTTGGTAAGCTTGGGTGTATTTTATTACATAAAAGAAATACATCTTTAAAAAGCACTTCTGCTTCTCTTAGAAATGGCATAAGATGTGTCTTATTAGGGATTACTTTTCAGCCCAAAAACTTCAACGCACCTCTTAGCAGCTACAGACACTAAAAGAAGTTCTTAGGAGAGAGAGGGCGGCTTCTTTAGAGTGTTGGGGGCTGCATGTTGGGAAGGGCTTTGGGCATACGGGGCCGGGCGCACGGCGGTAAAAGCTTTCTGTTTTTGTAATCCCCATACTGCAAATGTTATTTTTTCTTACAGACCGCCGAAGGACAAAGGGGGAATTGCCATTTATGGCAATTCAGCCGTTTGCGGCATTTATGCCGCACATAAACGGCGACCCGCAAGCTGCGACAATACCCGAATGCGGGCTGTTAGAAAAAACAACATTTACAGTACGATTACAAAAAACAGAAAGACTTCTTACCGCCGTGCGCCCGGCCCCGTATGCCCAAAGCCCTTCCCAACATGCAGCCCCAACGCTCTAAAGAAGTCGCCCTCTCCTCCTAAAACTTCCACCAAATCACAACGAATCCAATTCCACCTCTTCAAAATAAGCCCGTATCTTAGCCAGCAGCGAAAACTTCCCGATAGGCTTCAAAATATAACCGATCGGATCTAACTTCAAACACTCGGAAATCTTTGTGCTGTCGGAAACCCCCGTCAAAAAGAACACCGGCAGATCCTTCAACTCCTCATCCCCCCGGATCTCCTCCAGAGTCTCCTTACCGTTCATCCCCGGCATAAGATAATCTAACAGTACCAGATCCACTTTATGGGAGCGCAGGCTTTCAAGCGCCGCTTTCCCGTTGTCCGCCATAATTACCTGATAGGAATCCCTTAAAAACGCATATAACAGCTGCAGCATATTCTGGTCATCATCTACTACCAATACTCTTTTCATTTCACTCAACGTCAATTCCCCCTTATTCTCGCATTCTTCTCTTTTGTACCGTAGGGTTATTTTAGCACAGGCCGGCTCACAATTTCAATTCATTGTCTGTAAAAGCCTGTGAATTTCCATCGCACGGTCCTTCCACGTATGATATTTCCCCGCCATTTGAAAGCCTGCATCCGCAACGGCCTGCATCTTTTCGGGGTTTCCCAAAAATTTCTCCGCCAGTTCAGGAAGCTCCTCCAAATTTTTCAAGTCATAAACAAGCGCGTTCTCCCCATGCCTTAAATATTCATCAAGATAGTCGGAGCTGTCCGTCAGGCATACTGCGCCGTTTAGCATGGAATTAAAGATCCTGTCATGACTGCCCGCCTTAAACCAGGGCATGACATTTAAGGATATTTTCCCGTCGGCTATTTTCTCAAGGCAGCCTAAAGAATCCAGGCTTCCTCCTATCAGGATATTTTCTTTCCTGACGCATTCCAGCTCCTCCCAGCCGTTCCCGAATACATGGACCTTAAATCCAGCCTCAGCCAGTATACGCACCGCCTCTCCCCTGAAATAAAAGCGTATGTACATATCCAGAAAGATCATATTTCCCAGGGTTTCCTTTATCTCATCATGAGTAACATCCGGAATCTCTTTTATGATATGCTCCCTTGCCACATCCTCCAACAGCCTGGACGGGTCTTTTTTCAGTTCCTCCAGAATGCCCATGTAAAACTGTGTATATTCCTCCCCCGCCCGTTCTATATAGACGCAGAAATTTTCCGGCCGTACATAGTTTCCCGTAAAGACAATATCCATGGAACGCTCACTGATGGGCTTATAGTTCCCCTTCGGCGCAAGGCTCGTACCCCCCAAAGGAAGAAAAGGCCCCCTCTCAATATCCGGAAAATACTCTTCCATATATTTTTCATGATTTTTGTCAATGCTGACATGGATATACCGTTTCGGCAGATTCTCAAAAAACCGATGGTAATAAAAGGGGTGGTCTACCACAATATTGATACAGGGCACGTCAAAATCATTCCAGATATAACCGCCCTGTTCCTTGTCATAAAACACCTCGCTGTCTCCACACAAACCGTGATAATTAAAGGTTACAACCGCCGTCGACCCTTTCCTTAAGAAAAGAAGAAGCTCCTTAACGCTTTTTGCCACGTCCCGATAATCGTAAAAGAAAGTCTCATACCCCAGCTCATGAAAGGTTTTCTCCATCTGCATGGAAAAATAAGCCGTGGTCTCGATATCCCCTTTAAACATAATAATCCGCTGTATCTTTCCCATCTCTGACTCATCCCCGTTCATCACGTTCATCATATGATCAACCCATTGTCCTATTACCAATGATATATTATCTTATTATTCTAATTATCTTATTGTCCTAATTATCTTATTGTCTCAATTATCTTATTGTTTTAATTATCTCATCTGTTTATCCCGTCACTGACTTCCTTCGCCGTCTTTTCCGGAAAACAGATACATCCCTTCGCCCTCATAGATCACATAGTAATCATCCTCATAAACCTTTACCGCATCCTGCATCACGGTAATATCCCCGTTAAAAAGAGCAGGCTCCTCCGTTCTTGCCAGCAAAAGGAAGGTTTTGCCCGTATGATACCCCTCCTTATAATAATATTTGGGGCTGAGCCATTCATAAGGGGCCGACACGCCGTCTTTACCTCCCAGATTGCCTACATGAATCTCTCCGTTTGATAAATACTCCGTCACACTGGAATTCCAGAAGGTGGCATAACCAAAAGTATACCGGTTTTCCAGAAGAAATTCCATATAACCGTAGCGTTTCTCACAATCATTATACTTGGTATCCTGCCAGAGTTCTCCGTAAAGGGATGACAAAACCGTAACGACAGCCAGAACCGCCAGCGCCGGTTTGAAATATTCCGTTTTGGACTTCCCCTTCTTAAAATAGATCCCTACCAGCAAAACACCCGTTATATACACCGGAATCCAATAGCGGTACTGCTGTAACACATCCGTAAATACCAGCATGTACCAGTTCAGCAGAAAGCAGGCATAAAAATAATATAAAAACAGTCGTTCTTTTTTATCCAGCAGTTCATATCTGTGTTTTGTCAGATACCAGACCACGTAGATCATGAACAGAAAAAAAGCAAATTTCACTGCATTTACCATTCCTAAGGGCGTAACAACGGGAAGCTCCCTGTAGCCGAAAAACTCCAGCATCATCTTAAGAGAAGCCATAAAACGGTCCGGGACTTCAGAAAGAGGGACAAAGCTGACTCCCGAAGTATTGTCAAAGCTGTAATGTGCTGCCAGATAAAACTTGTTAATGAGGAAACCGATGCCCGCAAATCCCATCATAAAAAGGGAAAGCAGGAATTTGGAAAACAGGCTGCCATGGCGTTCCTCTTTGCCGTCAAATCCATAAGAAAAAATAACAGCTGCTACCAATGGCAGATAAAGGCTGGCCAGATACCGCAGTCCCGACAGTCCCAAGATCAATGCCCCAAGAGACAGCAGGCCAAATTTTATCATGCCCGCAACGGGCCGCGCAGGCTTTTCCTTATAAAAGAACTTTAAAACCAGATAGGTACAGATTACCTGGGAAGTATAAAAGCATCCCAAAAACATCATATCCAGATATTCGTTGGACAGAGGCGCAAAAAGCAGAGCCATGGAAATCCACAGATTTGCGCCCTTTAGCTCAAATTCCTTTGCGGTAAAATAAAACGCCGCCCCTAAAAGCAGATCAAAAATGATAATGGAAAGCAGTTTAACCGTTCCATAATCGGAAATAAACCAGAATAAGGGTGTCATAATGAGATGGGTATAAACGATCCTTATTTCCGTGGAATAAAACCAGTTCGTTGACAACAGACGCCCTTCGTCAGCCAAAAGCTTTGAAAGAATAACCTCAGCCGCCATATCTGAATGCATCAGGTTATCGGGAAAAATCACAAAATACAGGATCAGGCAGAGCAACGTTGCCCCCGTAAGAGCCATGGCCCCGTATTTTAACAGCTTGTCAGTTTTTATATGGGAAAATATTTTCATTCTTCCGAGTCCTTGACCTCTCCCCCGGATTTTACCGGAGATATTATTAAGAATATGTTATCTTTTTCTATTATTTTTGTCAATGAAACTTGCCTATGAAAGACTTATTGCGGTTTTGTTCTGTCTATATTAAAATACATAATATAGTTGAATTTTCCGCATAGGTTCATGCATTTCGAAGATACATTCTTGATTTCGGACATGCCCTGCGGAAATATTAAAGGAGAATTCCATGATCATTTTATTTCTGCTTATTTTAATAGCCGCTATTGCCGTATATATGCTCCTCCCTTTGTTTGGAGGCGGACATCAGGCTTTTACGGACATTATCCTGGAAAATGTTTCCGCATCCGGTCTCAATAAATCCGGGGAATTGCAGCTGTTCTGGCTCATTCTCTTTACGGGAGCTTTTCTTTTGCTCCTTACGCTTTTCCTTTATACTAAAATAATAAAAGAAAAACGGGCTGCAGAAGACTCCGAAAAAATAAAACTTTCCCAATATCGTTTTCCCATTTTCGGAGGCATTCTGGTATTTCCCTTTCTCTTTTATCTGATTATTTTTCAGAAATTCAGCTTCCCCTTATTTATGGGACTGCTTATTTTTATACTCTGCCATTTTTTCTGTAAAAAAGAAACCGGCAGGATCCTGTTGATCTTTGCCCTGTCCTATTATGCTCTTACGGCCCTGCTTACCGTTTTGGTTCAGCTGTGGGACGACATCAAAATTTCTTCCGGGGTTTTATATGCTTTCAGCACTTTGACAGGCCTTACTCTCTCGGCGGCTCTTCTTTTGTTTGAAAAGAAAAAAAGGAGCGCAAATTTTGGGAACCGTCTGATCCTGATTCTGCAATGCTTCCTGCCGGGACTTCTGACTATCTGGCTGGTAGACGATTACCTGTATCAGGGAAATCTGATCCGGGTCCCTTACGCTCTGGGCTATACCGTATTCTTTTTTGTATTTATTCTGGTCTCCGCCATTTTGCTGATCAGACAGGCCGTCCGCTTCTGGAACAAAAACGATAGTTATTTTATTGGTTCCATAACTCCTGTCCTGATCTTTGTTTACCATTCCTTCTGTGCTGCGCCCATGTACGCCCAGCCGGACCAGCACCATCACGGGGAGCAGATGATTCCCTGGAACCAGGTTTTTGATTTCGGCCAGAGCCTTTATAAAGAATACACGCCCGTTTCCGGCCTGTTTCCTTTTGTAAACGGATTTTTCCAGAATCTGTGGCTTGGAAATACCGTAACGGATTACTCTCCCGCCATTTCCATAACAATGGTTATTTTCTGTATCGTTACCATGTACCTGATCTGCCGCCATGTAGGAGGAGCCTATGCAACGGCTTTTGCGGTATTTTTTACCCTCCCCTGTTATAACAGACAGTATATGGTTCTTCCGGTACTGCTTCTTTTGACCCTGCCGGAGCTTTTAAAGAAAAAAAACCTCTGGCTGTGGCTTTGGATCTTCTCCTGCTTTTTAAGCGGTTTATATTATCCCCTGTTCGGAGCGGCATTATTAATAGGAACCCTTCCTCTTGGCATATACCAATCTATTTCTTTTATAAAAAGCGGCGATTTTAAAAGTTACCTGAAAAATCCTCTTTTCTATATTGCGTGGGGAATCTTACTCATCATTGTAGCGGAATCCTCTCCTCTTCTGTTCAGGATGCTGCGCCATACTTTAACCTACTCCTCCCAGACTGTGATGGCAGACGGGATCCCTCTGCTTTTACAGACGCCTCCGGACGCTTTTATGCCCTATTTAACGGCCTTTTCTGGTTTACGTCAGGCCATGTATCTGACCTTCCGCTTCCTGCTTCCCATAGCGGGAGTCTGGGTTTTTATCTACTGCTTTTATCATGTGGCAAAAAGCCGCGCTTTGCGTAAATCCGCTCTTTTCTTTATTGCGGGCGCCCTTACCCTGATGATTTCCTACACTTATACCCTTGTTCGTGCCGATACGGGCAGGGTCCTTTCCCGCACCGCCGGTATACTCATAGCCGTTACAGGTATTTTTTTGCCGGTTCTGTTGATCCGCTGCGGCAAGGCGCTGCCCGGACGCTCTGCCCGGACTGTCTTGATCGGCGTCTGCTTTGCCCTTCCCATGATGATCTACGCCCAGGTCTCCTTTACAAAAAATCCCGATCTGTGGGTTTATCCCGACGGGGAGAGCCAAATGGTCATGGACGACGCTGCTAAGCTCTATTCCCGTTACGAGGTGCCGGAAACCTTCTTGAAATCAGAGGATACCGGCCTTCCCGAAAAGTATCAAAAGCTTTTAGGCTCCGGTTTTATGGTTTCCGACCAGCTTCACTATATTACCGATTACGCTTCCGTAACGGAAAAATGTAATGCGCTTTATGAGGACACGGCTTACATGGCTTTAGACGGTCAGGGATTTTATGACTATTTAGGCGTCCGCTGCTCTGCCACAGGCTATATTCCTGTTGCCAGAAGCTACGAAGCCCAAAAAGAAATATGGGATGCGGCATCCCAAAATCTTCCGGTAGTTTTCGATATCCAGCCCGAAAACAGTTACTATATTTTCCGCTTTATGTTGGATGCGGGATATGTCTACTGTGCAAAAGACGGGGCATTTTATCCCTCCTCCTTATATAACGCTCTTTATGATGCCAATGTTACCGATATTTATGAGGGCGATGATTACCGCCTCGCAGCCCCTGCAACGGATTTTGGCTTAAGTCCGGATTCCTTTGGCGCTTCCATGGACTCCCTTTCGGAAATCTTCATTGCCGATGCCGAAAGACGCCTTAAGGAACACGATCTGCCTGACAGATTTGAAGGCGCTGACTATGATTTTCTTTATTTAGAGTTTTCAGATACTGCCAAAATCCCTGAAGGCTCCCTTTTGATCCTTACCTGGTCCGATACGGAGGGTAACCGCTTTGAGGGCAGTCTGACATCCTGCGCCGTAAAGAACGGACGGCTTCTGCTCCCCATGGGGATGAACTCCTGCTGGCTTCTTTCCTCCATAGAGGACTTTGCCATAAACGTATATTCCCCTGACGGAAATACAATCCTTTACCAAACTACATATCAAAAGCTGAATGCCTCCGGGGAGGATTCAGCTTTTATAAAAGATTTAGCTCTTATGCAATTGAATGTTAACCGAAATGAATGACGGTTCCCGTCTTTCCCTTAACAGCCTTTGCCGCCTTCCGGATGGAAGTGATGAGCACGCTTCCCTCCGGCACTTTCTCAAGATAATCAATGGCCGCTTCGATCTTTGGCAGCATATCGCCTTCTCCGAACTGCCCCTCGGCAATGTAATCCTTTGCTTTTGCAACCGTCATGGAAGAAATGCCTTCCTGATCTTCTTTTTCAAAATTTTTGTAAACCTGCTCCACACCTGTTAAAATGATCAGCTGGTCCGCCTTCAGATCCGCTGCCAGCTTACCGGCAATGCAGTCTTTTTCAATAACGGCTGACGCGCCCTTTAAGGCATGCTTCTGCTCGATAACGGGAATACCGCCGCCGCCGCAGGCAATAACCACCTGACCGGCATCCGCCAACGTCTTGATGGCTTCGATCTCCACAATATCTATAGGCTTGGGAGCAGCCACGATACGCCTGAATCCCTTGCCCGGCTCTTCTTTCACATAATTTCCCTTCTTAACCTCTACCTCCGCATCCTCAGCGCTCATATAACGTCCGATCAGCTTCTGGGGTTCATAAAAGGCTTCGTCATAAGGATCCACCGTTACCTGGGTTAAGATGGTGCTTACCGGTATGGATATTCCTCTGCTCAAAAGCTCCGCCCGCAGGGAGTTCTGGATATCGTATCCCACGTAGCCCTGGCTCATTGCCGAGCATACGCACATAGGCGCCGGGCTGTAGTCAATATAGATCCTGCGAAGCTCCGTCATCGCCTTATGGATCATGGAAACCTGAGGGCCGTTACTGTGCGTAATAGTCAGCTGATAATCGGCCTCCACTAAATCCGCCAACGCCTTTGCCGTATCCTTTACCGCATCCCACTGCTGGGATATGGTATATCCTAATGCTTCATGTCCCAATGAAACCACTACTCTTTTTTTTGCCATTTTTCTACCTGCTTTCCCGTATTTGTCTCCATGATATTCTAAAAGTATAACAAATTGGAGGACAAACCGCAACTTTTCCTAATGCTTTTTCCGGCGGCTCTTTTACATTCCCTTACATTCTCAAAACGGAAATGAACGCTCCGATCATAATACAGAAATCCGAAATATTAAACACAATATTCCCAAGCTTTTCGTTTTTTACCTGAAAGCCGAAATAATCCACAACATATCCCCTGACCAGCCTGTCATAGGTATTGGAATAAGCTCCGCCTAACAGTATGGACAATCCCGTCTTTAACAAAGTCTTTCCTTTTGTTCCCATACTGAAAACGAACACTATGGTACAGATCAGGCACAGACCTGCGGACAGTCCCTTTACGAATTCCGGCCGCTTCTGTCCCAGATTCAAAAATGCCCCATAATTATGATATTTTGTTAAATACAGTTTTCCTTTAAGGAAAGGCTTTTTTTCGCCGGAAACACCGTTCTGCTCCCTGACCTGCTTGATAACGGCCTCTGCCGCCACTATGGCGATGATGATGCTTATAAATATCATTGGTCTTCTCCTGTGATGGTTTTATGGCAGTCTTTGGTATCATATTCCTGCCAGAGCCTGAAATACGCCTGCCAGATAAAGGGTTCCGTATCCCCATTCCCTGGATGGATAATAGATATCCGACCTCCGTTTGGCTCCCCTGATAAAATAATTCTTTACAGCGGAGGTGTTGACCAGGCTGTCATGTTCCTCCACCACTGCCCACTGCAGAAAGCAGGCGGCAGCCCCGGCCGTAATCGCCGCTGACATGGAAGACCCCGTATCGGCCATCAAAGGGGTGGGGATTCCCACTCCCGGAGCCGCCAGATCCGGCGTAATATAATTATCTGTGCTGAACCCTCTGCCGCTGTTCAAATAAAAGCTCCCGTCCTGGCTGTTATAGGCCGTTACCGTCAGCACATCCCTGCTGTACGCCGGTTCCGTCATGGTATAGTAAGGGCTGGGACGAAGAAAATAAGTATCTCCCTTTAAAAAATTTCTCATAGGAAGCCATATATGAAAGTTGCCTCCGCCGTTGCTGCCTCTCACATTGACCCTTATAGTCCATATTCCGGGCAGAATATTCTGAAACCTCATAACGATCAGCTGCTGGCCGTTTCCCTGTTCCACAAGAACATATTTTACCGTTACTCTTGTGTTGGAATAAATAAAGGTATAATCCACGCTTTGTCCGATCCTAAAAGGGATTTCCGGAATGGACTCTCCGTTGGGGCTGGTAATGGATACAGTAAATATCCCCGGTGTCTTACCCCATAATTCCACCCATAATCCCGCTTCGCCCTGTCCCGCCAAAATCTCCACTTCTTCGTAGGCCTGTGCAGCTCCCGGCGCTAAAACCATATTTCCTTCATAGTGTCCGGAAGAATTACCTTCATTTCCCCCGCCTACTACAATACAGCGTTTCCTTTTTCTTGCAAGTTCATTGACATAATAATCTAATAAGGAAGTCCCGTCATGCGCCCCCATGGTAGAGCCAAGGGCAACGCAGGTAGCGATCGGCATATTGAGCCGTCCTGCCAATCTGTCCAGATACTGAAGGCCAAGCATAATGTCCGTTTCCTGATAACATGGTACTCCTTCGGGAATCTGATACAGTTCCCTCAAATATTCCTTTGCCTGCTTTAACTTAACCACTACAAACAAAGCGTCCGGCGCAGCGCCCAAAAAGCCGTTTTCCCGGTCAAAACCTCCTGCCACTCCCGCCACCTTGGTCCCATGGCCGGTTTCATCCGTTACAAGCAGCCCTCCGCCGCTTTCCAGATTGAAATTGATCTCATCTTCCCCGAATTCCGTTCCATAGTCATAACCGTCCGGCGGCATGCCCTCCTGATTGGTCTGATCCCAGATAGCCAGGATCCGTGTAGAGCCGTCGCTCCTTCGAAAAGCCGGAAGCTGGTAACGGATTCCCGTATCGATGATCCCGATTATAACATTTTTCCCCGTCAATTCCAAAGGCGGTCCGCTTACCGCCAGAATACCGGCTTCCGACAAAGCGGTCAGATCCGGCACCAGCCCTGTGCCCGGCACCGGCTGGCCTACGGAAAGCCGGGATGTATCCTGCAGCAGTCCATAGCATTTAGGCGTATACTGATACTGGTAATCCCGGGTATCCCAGGGCGGAAGCTGAAACTCCGCAATGTGTAAAATTTTCAGATTCTCAAACAACACCTCTTCGCAATAATCCGGCACTTCCACATTATCTTCAAAGAGCTGTTCCGGAGTAATATTGAAATCAATGATGACATCCCTGTAGTTATTGGATAAAATTCTGTTCCTGCAGGCAATCCTTCCTAAATCCATATCATGCTCCGCACTTTTTTATTATCATATGCTTAACTGCGAATCTGTATGATTGGCCCGCCTTTACCTTCGATATATTCTCCTGTTATCATAACGCTTCCGATATTATCATCCTTTGGAATCTCATACATAATATCCAACATGAATTCCTCAATGATGGCGCGCAGCGCCCTTGCGCCCGTATCCTTTTCCATTGCCTTTTTTGCAATGGCGCGCAGTGCGTTTTCGTCAAACTTAAGATCCACCTCGTCCAATGCCAAAAGCTTTTGGTACTGCTTTAATATGGCGTTTTTGGGTTCCTTCAAAATATCCACCAGCATATCTTCCGTCAGACCGTCTAAGGTGTAGATAACGGGCAGACGTCCTAAGAATTCGGGTATCATGCCGAATTTCTTCAGATCTTCAATCGTTACCTTGCTGTGGATATTCTTTTCCTTGTCAAAGGTGTCCTTTAAGGTGGCGTTAAATCCGATGGAGCTTTGCTTGGATAATCTCTGTTTGATGATCTCATCCAGTTCCGGAAAAGCGCCGCCGCAGATAAACAGAATATTTCTCGTATTGATCGTAGTGAGGGGAACCATAGCGTTTTTGCTGTTTGCCCCTACCGGTACTTCTATATCCGCTCCCTCTAAGAGCTTTAACATTCCCTGCTGTACCGATTCTCCCGAAACATCGCGGGAATTGGTGTTCTGCTTTTTGGCGATCTTGTCGATTTCGTCAATGAAAACAATTCCCATCTGCGCCTTGTCCACATCGTTCCCCGCCGCCGCCAAAAGCTTGGAAAGCACGCTTTCAATATCGTCGCCGATATATCCCGCCTCGGTAAGGCTGGTAGCGTCGGCTATAGCCAGGGGTACATCCAAAAGCCTTGCCAGGGTCTTGACCAGATAAGTCTTGCCGCACCCGGTAGGCCCGATCATCAGCATGTTGGATTTTTCGATCTCAATATCGTCCATGGTATTGGTGGCAACCCGCTTATAATGATTATAAACAGCAACGGAAATGACCTTCTTGGCCTTTTCCTGCCCTACCACATACTCATCCAGCCCCGCCTTGATCTTGTGGGGCGCCGGAATGTTCTTAATATCCAAAAGGGGCTTGTCGTCTTTTTTTCTTTTCTTTAACTTCTGCTTGTTGGGAATGCCCCCGTCCCCCTGCAGGTCGCTGATATTGACAAAACGGATATTGGGAAAGCCGTTTTTCATATCCTTGTTTTTGTCATCATCCCCGAAATCCAGATTACCAAATCCGTTAAGCAGGTTGGGATCGCTGAGCATCCCCTGGTAATCAAACTGGCTGACGGCATCCATAGTCTTGTGCATACAGTCATTGCAGACACAGATATGGTTGGGCATCTTAAACTGCTTCCCCGTAATGCTTTCCGGCCTCCGGCAGATGAAGCACACGCTTTCATACTCGTCTTCCTTATCTCTGTCATCTTTCCCGCCGTCTTTTCCGGCATGCTCATCCGGATTACGTTCACGGTCATTTTCCCCGGCATCCTCCCGGACTTTTTCATTCGTTTCCTCATAGGATCCCACGGCCTCTTCTTCCTCTTCATCCTCCTCAAAATCGTCTTCTGAAGCCGCCTCAAAATCCTCTACGAATCCCCCGTCAAAGTCTTCATCCGGCTCCTCTTGCTGATCTTTTCTAAGAGTTTCTTTGGCATCCGCCTTGGGATACTCTTCATATTCCTCGTCGAAATCCTCTTCCGAAGCCTCTAATTCCCCTAAGAGTTCTTCATCAAATTCCTCGTCAAAATCATCCTCGGATATTTCCTTTTCCTCGTCATAAAAAACTTCATCCGCTATCGTTTCTTTCTCATCGCTTTCAAAATCAAAAAAGTCCGTCATTCTCTTCCTCCAAGTATAACCTCTATTTCTTTTTCAACATAGCCGCTGTTACTGCGCTTCAACAGCTTAAGGACAACCTCTGCCCCTTCCTCATAGCCTGAAAGCGCCTGGGAAAGTTCATCCATATCCCCTATTGTCACATCATCTATCGATAACAGGATGTCGCCTTTTCTGATTCCCGCCTCCTTCGCCGGGGTATCAGCAAACACCTGCGTGATATACATACCCTTCTTTAAATCATATCTTTTTTGCATGTCGCCGCTTACCGCGACTCCGCTGATACCCAGATAAGCCGAATTCTGTTTGGTTTTCCCCGGCGCTCTGGTCCTCCTGCTCATCAGTTCCGTAATAATAGGCTCCGCCGTGGAGATCGGAATGGCATATCCCATCCCTTCCACCGTATACTCCGCTATTTTACTGGAATTGATTCCTACCACCTCTCCCCGGACGTTCAAAAGCGCACCGCCGGAATTTCCGGGATTGATAGCCGCATCCGTCTGGATTAAGTACTTCACATTGTCATAATTATCTTCTTCTAAGGAGCCTCCGTATAAAGGGCCGTATTCGTCTGTATAAGACCGGTTTACCGCACTGATGACCCCTGTGGTAACGGACTGGCCGTAGCCTAAAGCGTTTCCGATGGCAATGGCGGGCTCTCCCACCTTCAGTTTGTCGGAATCTCCCATGGTCGCCACTCTGATCGCAGACTTGGTAGAAGGATCCAGATCGGCGATCTCAATGGCGATGACCGCCAGATCCATATCTTCATCCGTTCCTTTAACCAGCGCCGACGCTACCGAATCATCGATAAACTGAACCGTTAATTCCTTGGAATCCTCCACCACGTGGTTGTTGGTCACGATCAAAAGCTCCGTTTCATTCTCGCCTACGATAATGCCCGAACCGCCGCCCTCGGCTTCATAATCATAATGATAGCCCCAGAAATCCTCATCGACCACATAGGTGCTGAAAATGGAGACCACACAAGGCATTACATTGTCCACAACCTTCGTCACATCCGTGACCACGGTCTGGCTCTCTGCCGTACTCTCCGCCGTCTGGATATCTCCGCCCTCCGGCACACTGCCCTGGGAATCCGCTTTCTTCTCCCCGTCTTTTCCGCTTACCTTCTCTTCCGCCGCCTCTGTCTCCCCATGGTTGTTTAGGGTATCCACATTTCCGTTTCGCGGAAAAAGCGACAGCATGACCACTATCACAAGACCTGCCGTCAGTCCGAAGATCAGGCCGCCCAAAAGGCTGTTCCCCATCTTCTTCAAGCCGCCCTGACCGGTTTTCGGCTTCTGTTCCATCCCCTGTGTCTTATCCATTTCCATCGTATACCACCACTTTACCAAACATAGAACCGCATTTTACCCGGTCATTCAACAGTTACCGATTTTGCCAGATTTCTCGGCTTATCCACATCACAGCCCTTTCCTACGGCCACATAGTAGCCAAAAAGCTGAAGGGGAATGATCGCTAGGGAATTGGCAAAGCAGGGATTCGTCTCGGGAATATAGATCACATAATCCGCCGCTTTTTCTATCTCGATATTTCCCTCATTGGTCACAGCCAGAACAAAAGCCCCCCTTGCCTTGACCTCCACCATATTGCTGATGGTCTTTGCAAACAGCTCAGGCTGGGTGGAAACCGCCGCCACCAAAGTCCCCTCTTCTATGAGTGAGATCGTCCCGTGCTTTAATTCTCCCGCAGCATAGGCCTCGGAGTGGATATAGGAAATCTCCTTCAGCTTTAAAGACCCTTCTAAGGAAATGGCATAGTCGATCCCCCTTCCGATAAAGAAAATATCCTTTGCACCGATATATCGGTTTGCAAATTTCTGAATATGGTTCTTGTTGGACAAGAGCATCTCGATCTGATCCGGAAGCTTCTTTAAATCATCCAGCATTCCGGCAAACTCTTTATCCCCCACCGTTTTCCTGACCCTTGCAAATTTTAACGCCAGCAGATACAGGGCAATAAGCTGGGTGGAATAGGCTTTGGTGGTGGCGACGGCAATTTCCGGTCCCGCCCACGTATAGAGCACGCTGTCCGCCTCCCTTGCAATGGAGCTTCCCACCACGTTTACAATGCCCAGTACCTTAAAGCCTCTCTTTTTGGATTCACGAAGGGCCGCCAGAGTATCCGCCGTTTCCCCTGACTGGCTGACCACGATGACCATGGCCCCTTCTTCCATAACCGGATTCCTGTAACGGAACTCGGAGGCTAAATCCACCTCCACCGAGATCCTGGCAAGGCTCTCCAACACATATTTTCCTGTAACGCCTGCATGGTATGCGGAGCCGCAGGCCACAATATAGATTTTCTTAACCGAAAGAAGCTCCTCGTCGGTCATATTCAGCTCATCGATGACCACTTCTCCGTCTTTGATCCGGGGCAATAACGTATCAGCCACCCCTTTGGGCTGTTCATACATCTCTTTCAGCATAAAATGCTCATAACCGCCCTTTTCCGCCGCGTTGGCGTCCCATTCTATGGTCACGGACTCTTTTTGTATCTCTTCCTCGTCCACGGTATAAAAATGCATGTGGTCCCCCCGGAGCCTTACGATCTCCTGATTGTCCACATAGGTTACCTGTCTCGTATATTTTAAGATCGCAGGAACATCCGAAGCGATAAAACACCCTTCCTCATTCTGTCCCACAATAAGAGGAGAATCCTTTCTGGCCGCAAACAGCTGATCGGGGTGCTCCGCAAAAATAACGCCTAAGGCGTAGGAACCCTCGACCCTGTGGAGCACCTTGGTAATGGCCTCTAAGGGGTTTCCCTTATAATAATAGTCAATGAGGTGCGCAACCACCTCCGTATCCGTGTCCGATACGAACTCATAGCCCTTTTCCTTAAGCATCTTTCTCAATCCGATATAATTCTCAATGATGCCGTTATGGACCACTGCAATGGTCTCCGACTTGTTATAATGAGGATGGGCATTTACCGTATTGGGAACACCGTGGGTCGCCCATCTGGTGTGCCCGATTCCCACAAAGCCGGACAAGGTTTCCCCGTTATGGGTCATCTCCTCTAAAATCTTTAATCTGCCCGCCGCCTTGGCAATGTTGATCCTTTCTCCGTCATATACTGCGATCCCTGCGGAATCATATCCTCTGTATTCCAGCCTTGACAGCCCTTCCAAAATAATGGGAGCCGCCTGGCGCTTCCCGATATAGCCTACAATACCACACATATTTTATACTCCTTCTTTGTCGGGATTTTTTCCGTAGCCCTTACTTCCGTCAATATGCTCCACAGCCCGCTTTAACGCCTTTCTCTTCCAATAGGAAGGATCCGAAGTAAATTTCTGGACCAGCTTATCCGGCAGCCTGCGGTAGCCCTTTCCAAGCCTGTACCCCAGCCACTTTGACGCGCTTAAAATAAAGAGCCTTGGAATCATCCTCTTATATCCGTTATTCCAAAGATATGCGGCAGTTTCCTTTACCATGCGGACCCCCTCGCCCTCTGAGGCAAATTCCGAAAAAACCTCCGGATGGTCCGCCTGGGAAACCCCCAGATCGAAATTCCTGTGAAATTGCTCCTTTGCCGAATAATTATGGGAATGATATACCTTCGCATCCCCGCAGTAAGCGATCTTATATCCGGCTTTTGCCGCTTTTGCCGCATAGATCATATCTTCGTTAAACAAGGTGCGCTTTATAAAGCCGCCCAGGCTTACAAAAATCTCCTTATCATAGGCTGCGCAGACGTCTGAACAGAAATAGGTCTTGATCCCCAGCCTTTCCTTATCCTTTTCTCCTTTTATGCAGGAATCCTCCGGATAATTGAAAGACCTGGTAAACCGTTCCACGGGATTGCAGCCTTCCTTGGGCAGCTGCCTGGCATAGGAAACTGCCGCCTTTTTCTCTTTTAAGGGCGCTAAGAGCCTTTCGATAAGCATCTCATCCCCAGGCACCGCGTCCTGTGTCATCATGACGAAATAATCCGCATCCGAAAGCTTTGCTCCCCTGTTGCGGGTCGCCCCGTGGTCAAATTCCTTTTTTGAATGATGGTAAACCTTACAGCTGCCATACTTTTTTGAAAAATCACTTCCATAGACCAGCCGGTCAAAATATTTTTCCTCCGTATTTAAAATGATGATATGCGAAGGCCTGACCGTCTGCTTCTTCAGCATATCCAAAATCTCCAAAAATTCTTTACCCGGTTTATAGGTAGGGATGATGACATCCACTGTATCCATGTTTCACGCTTCCTTTACTGCTTGCTGCCTTTCTCTTATGACTCATACACATTATAACAAAAAAAGAGGACCGGTTAAAGCCCTCTTTGTAATTTATCCCGCACGCCGTCTCCGGCCATTTACGGTTTTCATCCTATTCCGAACCGCCCGTATCGGGTTTTGACGTTCCTGAATCCGAACGGATCTTTTCACTGTAGCTCTGTACTGCCTCGGAAGGCTTGTAATCCCCCACATCTCCGAACAGGAACTGATGCAGGATCATAACGTTAGTCTCTAAGTCCACAGGGATAACGCAGTCTCCGTGATCCCTTCCGCCTGACTTGATCACTCCCGTGCTTCTGTATTCCGCCGAAGGGAATCCGCTTGTTTCTACGATATTATACGAAGTAATATCCTTTAAAAGATCCAAAATCTCCGTCAGCTTTAAGCTCGTTGCCGTCTGTGGGAACACCTTATTGGCGATCTGGTCCAGCTTGTCGGGCGTTGCCGCCTTTGCTTTATCCGCAAGGGCCTGGATAACCTCTCTCTGCCGCTCGGTTCTCTTGTAGTCATCTCCTGCGGTATAACGGATACGGCAGTAAGATACCGCCTGGATCCCGTCTAAAGTAACCAGCCCCGTCTGCTCTAACCTTTTATAGCTCCTGCCTAAGGACTGGGATGTCTCTACCTGATAATTGTTCAGAT
Organism: Lachnospiraceae bacterium UBA3273; assembly: GCA_002362385.1. GTDB lineage: Bacteria > Bacillota > Clostridia > Lachnospirales > Lachnospiraceae > UBA2882. The sequence continues at coordinate 63,011 of DEUB01000068.1, read as the reverse complement.
GCTTTAATTCCTCGGCATCCACATCGATCTGTATGCCTCCTAATGCATCCACGGTGTCCGCCACAGCGGCCCAGCCTACCGTGACATAATCGGTAATATTCAAGTCCGTATTCATGTTGATCATATTAATCGCCTGTTTCGCGCCGCCTACGGCATAGGCCTCGTTACACTTGGAATAGGAATCATTTCCGAGATTCAGATAAGTATCACGATATATGGAAACCAGTCTGACTTCCTTCGTATTTTCATTGATGGAGGCAATGATAATGGTATCGGAACGAACGCCCTTTCCCAGATTGTTGTTTCTGGCGTCAACGCCGAAAAGAGCGATATTGCGGTAGCCTTCCATATGTCCGCCGATATTATCGTTTATGGTAACGTCTTCGGCGTCTACCAAAAGTCCCTCTTCCATTTCTTCGTTGGTTATAATATCTTCATCGGAAATATCTTCCCTGTGGATAATATCCAGCTTGCTGACAAAGTACAAAGCGATGACTAGGACAACCACCACAACGGCTTCTATCGCAAGAATTGCAATTTTTTTCTGCTTCCTTCTCTTCCGCTGCGCCTTGGTCATTCTTTTACCGCCTGATGCGCCGGACCCCTTTTTAGCTGCCATAGTTTTTACTCTTTAATCCTTTCTTAATACGCATTCTTATTAACAAATCCCTTGAAAACGGTCAGGAACAGGATTTTAAAATCCAATGCCATGGTCCAGTTTTCTATATAGTACAGATCACAATCGATACGCTTTCTGATAGAGGTGTCCCCTCTGTATCCGTTGACCTGCGCCCAGCCCGTTATCCCCGGCCTTACCTGGTGCTTGATCATGTATCTGGGAATCTCTTCTTTGAATTTTTCCACAAAGAAGGGTCTTTCGGGTCTGGGCCCCACAAGGCTCATGTCCCCTTTAAACACATTGAAAAACTGTGGAAGCTCATCAATGCTTGTCCTTCTTAAAAACTTCCCTACATTTGTTACCCTGGGGTCATCCTTTACCGTCCAGCTCCTCTTTTCCTTAGACGGCTTCTGGACCTCCATGGTACGGAACTTATACATTTGGAAGGGTTTATTGTGCAGTCCCACTCTTTCCTGTTTGAAGATTACCGGTCCCCTGCTGGTACTCCTTACCGCCACAGCCGCAATAAGAAAAACCGGAGAAAACAAGATCATGGCAAAAACGCTTCCCACAATATCCACGACCCGTTTTGCCATACTGTTTAAGGTATTGGTAAGGGGAACATGACGGATATTGATAACGGGCAGCCCGTTCAGATCCTCCGTATAGGGCTTGCTCGGTATAACACTATTGTAGTCAGGAATAAACTTTGTATGCACGCCGGATTTTTCGCATAACCCTACGATCCTTTCCAGACTGTCATAATCCTTTAAGGAGAGGGTAATCGCAATTTCATCCAGCTTATTTTCGGGAAGGATGATCTCCAGATTGCCAATGGTTCCAAGAACCTTAATGCCCCGGTACAAAGTACCTCTTGGAATATGGTCGTCCAAAATACCCCTGACGATATAGCCCCACTGGGGATTCTGCATGATCCTGTCAATATACTGCTCCGCCGCCTTGGAATAACCTACCAGCAGAACGTACTTGATATTATACCCCTTCCGCCTGAAGGAACGCAAAAGCTTCCTGATACAGATCCTGGTGCCGCTCTGCCCCAGAATGTTCAGCCCGCTGAAAATGAAGATCATTCCCCTGGAAAAGTCCTTCTGGTCAATGACATACAAAACGCCCAGAAACAGTACCAGACCTACCATGTTGGCCTTTATGACATTCACAATATCCCTTCTGGCGCTGGAATAGCGTTTGGATGTGTACAGATTGAACAAATGGTTTAAGACCAAATAGCCCGGTATAATGAACACAAGCGCCATAAAATAGGTGCGGGCGCCCAAAATACCTATAAACTCGTCCTCTTCCTTCCAGAGGCCGCTTTCAAATCTAAAAAGCCACGCCAGTGCATAGGCGGCTGCAACAACCAGAGCATCCAGAACTACATGAAGCCTGTTGAAATATTTTTGATTATCTTTGATCAACGGGAATCACCTTTTTTCATACTACAACCGATATTTTACCTTATTTCTCCAAAAAGGGCAACCTTTTTAGGTCATAATCCTTAATCATTTCTTAACATTTCTGTAATATTTCTCGGAAAACCTGGCAAAAAAGCCCCTTTTATCCATATCAGCCCGTTATCCTGCGTATCATGTTCCACCACAATTGTATCTGAATAAATACATAATTTGAGAGGTTTTTTCCAAGAAAAGGCACTTTCTTTTCCCTTCCTTTTCGAGAAAAACACAGGGAAAAGCCCTTTGCAAGCCCCTTCACATAGACCGTTCCGAAACCCTTTTTCAGGAAAAACAGCCATTTGATCAAAAAACCTGCAAGAAGAAAGGGCAGATTCAAAAGCTGCTGCAAAAGCGGCATATTTTTATAAACCAGGTATATACTATTTTTTGCAGATAAATCTATTTTAAACTTGTTATATCTGGAACCCGAAAATCCGCTTCCGGCATGGTATACTACCGCGCTGTGACAATAGTAATTGCGGTATCCGTATATAAGGGCGCGGTATCCTATATCAATATCTTCCAGATAAGCAAAATGATTTTCATCAAAAAGCCCGATCTTTTCAAAAATTATCTTCCGGTATAAAGAAGCCCCGCCACAGGCTGCAAATACCGGCCCGTCCTTTTCATAGAGGGAAGCGCTTCTGCCCTTTCCAAGGCCGAAGGCCCATCCCAGGGCACAATACAGATCCCCGCAGTCGTCGATGATCTCCTTCTCTTTTAAGGAAAGCATTTTGGAAGAAACGGAAAAAGCTTTGGGATGTGCATCCATAAAATCCTCTAAGGCTTTCACAAAACCCTCCGTCACTTCCGTGTCGTTGTTCAAAAGCAGGACATATTTGGTCTTACAGCGTCTGATCCCTTCGTTCACGGCCCTGCAAAAGCCGGTATTTTCAGGAAAAGCTGCGAGCTCTAAAATTCCTTTTTCCTCATATTCCCTGGCTGTATCAAGGCTGCCGTCCGCAGATCCGTTATCCACCACCAGAATGTGGAAATCCCCTTTTTCCTTTGCCGGCAAAAGGCTTTCGATACAGTTTTCCAAATATTTTATCCCGTTATAATTGGGTATGACCACCGTTGTCTTCATCACGGTTTTCTCCTATTATAATATAATTCGCAGCGCAATGGCGTTTTTTGACAAATTCATCATAGATTTTTCACAAAATTTTTATAAAATCAGGCTCATACACCAGTTTCATCCCCTGTTTCAGGGCCTCCTCCAGGGTACAGCCAAGACCGGGGCGCAGCTTTAAAGCCCTTTCATCGGCTTCGTCCGCATCAAGCCGTATATCCGCCCTGTGCATATAGCCGCCGCTGTTTTGTTTTAATCCGTTAAACAGGAAACGGGAATCAAGCTTAGGGCCGCCTGTGACCACGCCCTTTTCGATCACCCTGCCGCATACCGCCGCCACATCGGGCCTGGCCGCAAAAATATCCGGACTGTAAAGGGTATGGTAAAATCCCAGATGGGCGCCGTCCTCTACCCTGACTCCTTCTATTCCCTTTTCCCTGTAATAGGCCTCCAAAGCCCTCCGGCCCGCATCATAGGCATAGCGTTTGCTCTCCGTGTTGCCCGCCGTGGAGCCTTCATGGCAGCGCCAGTGGTAAAGTACCCTGGGCACATGTAAAATATCTTCCCCTGTGGAATCCGCCCTTAAGGAAAGGCGCAGCACAAGGTCGTAGTCCTGGGCGCCGTCAAACTCCCTCCGAAGCTTTAGCTGCTTCAAAACAGAAGCCTTTACCATCAGAAAATGGCAAATATAATTATTGGACAATAGAAGGTCCAGATTAAAATCCGGCTTAAAATGGGGCTCATAAAACTTCTCTCCGCTGCCGTCGCATTTATCCTCATCGGAATAAACCGCCAGAGCCTTTTCCTTTCCGCCATGTTCATTTAAGCAGGCTGCCATGGAATACAGGGCGTCCTTAGTCAATACATCGTCATGATCCAACAGGGCGATATAATCTCCCTCTGCCTCCTCTATAGCTGCATTGGTGTTTTCGGAAATCCCCTTATTTTCCTTTAGCTTTTTGTACCTGACGGCTTCCGTTCCCGCTCCGGACATTTCCCGGATCGTCTCCCTTACTCCGTCGGTCTTTCCCGCGTCTGCGATGATCAACTCCCAGTTGCGGTAGGTCTGTTCCATTACACTTGTTATTAATTCTTTTAAAAAGGTTTTATCCGTCTCATAAGCAGGCACCACGATGCTGATTAAGGGTTCATAGGGAAAATGATGCGCCCCCTGGGCCTTCATTTCCTCCGAAAGCTCCTCATCCTTACGTGCGGCGCTCCACTCCTTACAGCCCTGATACGCCGCCACAATGCGTGACATTTCATCCTGATGTCCTTTATCCATCCGCTCCAAAGCCGCATAAAAGGCCGCCTTTATTCCGTTCCTCTTTCCATAGGCAATGGTCTTCTTTATCGGGCCCTGAAATCTTTTAAAGATTTCAAGAAGCAGATACGCCAGTAGAAAATATCCCGCCAGATACAGGGAATAGTAATACATAAACAATCTGGAAGGCGCAGTTAAAAAGATCAGAGGCAGTTTTACCAGAGGAAGGGATAGCAGGAAAAATTCCCGCCATCTTTTTCTCACGAGGCACGCCCCCCACACGAGCAAAAGGATGCAGACCGGCACGATATGTCCGTAAACAAGAGAGTAACCCGCTTTTTTTACCTGATAATCTCCCATGCTCCGCCACTCAAGTCCTTTAATAACGGCATTTCTTATGTTCCCGCTGACGGGGGCCGTTCCAGGATACTTCCGGAAGGTCTCATAATTGACCACTCCCTCCGCCGTGAAAATTTCCGTGGTATTTTGTAAAAGATCCACGGAATGGACAAAGCAGTCCCACCGCTCCGCCAAAAAAACCGCGGGAAATTTCAGGATCAGCCCGTAATAGGCCTTTTTAAACTCTTTATATTGTTCATCCGTATATTTTCTTTGAAAATCAGGCCGGCTCCAGAACAGGCTGATGCCGCTTTTATTTTCCCCGGCTCCTTCTACCGCAATTTCCACGTCGACGACCCTGTCAATAGCGTTTAGCTGCTCTGCGCAGTCCTCCCGCCCGTAAGCTGCCTCCACAAGGGGGACGAGGGGCAGCACCACGCTGGTCAGGTCATACTGGTTGCCGCTGGTAAGCTTATCCCCCACGGTCTGGGGAATATACAGGCACAGAGAACATGCCAGATAAGTACAGATCAGCCTGACGAAAGCTTTTCTGCCCATATTTTTTATGAATAAAATAGCTAAAAGTAACGGAAACAGCAGAAAATAATAAACCGCTTCCGTCCGCCATACCGTAACGAAGGCTCCCAGAATGCAGATAAACAGCCATGATCCTGTTATGTCTCTGCCAGCCGTTATTTTCTGACTTTGCAGCTTTTCAAAAAGAAGCACGAGTAAAAGCAGCTCCAAAAAGCCGTATAAGCTCATTCTCATGGGATAAAGGTTGGAATCCAGGACCGGGAAAAACAGACAGGGCAGAAAGGCAAGAAGGCCGCTCTTTCCGAAGGTTTCCACAAAAAACCGCACAATATATCCGACGATCAGGGAGACCAGCGCGCACTGCACGACGATCACTCCTGACGGAACCGGAAGTAACATCATTGAAAAAACATAAAAAAGGCTGGTCAGGTAATTCTGCCAGAATACGGGCAGAAGCTTAACGGCGCTGTTTAGGATGCCGAATTCATCCATACGCCAGATTCCCGGCCAGACCAGAAGCAAAAGAAGCATATTGATGGCAAAATAGATCAGGGTATACTTTACAAGCCTCTTATCTGCCTTCGCAAAAAAGAAGTAAAGTCCCTGGTAGATCCCGATCAGAATAAGCAGAAAAACAGCTTTGGCCCCATAGGTCATTGCTGTTTTAACCGTCTGCGTCACGTCGGAAAGATCCCACACCACATATTCAAAAATAGAATGGTCTGTAAAAAAAGTCAGGACCCAGTGAACCAGGGCGATCCAGACAAATTTCCTATTCAGTTTCCCAAACACCTTATTTTGTCTCATGCCTTATAATTTTCCTTAAAATAATCCAGTTCCTCCGGCGTGCCCAGCACATGGACCTTATCGAAATCAACAATGGAAATGCGCACGTCCCCGCCCTTTGTGATCAGGTAATTATAAAGGGGCGCCACATATTTTTCCCCCTTTTCCAGCTTCTCATCCGAAGAATAATACTCGTTATATAATTGCTCATAGAGCCCGCAGGTCTTAAAATAGTAAGCCCCCAGGGTACAGTTATCGGAAATCCGGGTTTTCTCCCTTACCTCCACGACCCTGCCGTCTTCTGAAAGCTTTGCAAAACTCCAGTGGTCTCCGTCCGCATGGAAACAGGGGATAAATCCGTCTCCCGCGATCTGGGAGGCATTCATCTGGCCCGCTTCCACATAGGTGTCGATATTGTAGATCATCAGGGAATCCTCTTTGTCCCATTCCCCTGCCGCCAGCATGGCCGTAGTGGCCTGTCCGTCCGTCAGATAATCTATTTCAATTACCTTTACCTTTAAGATGCCCAGCTTCCTGCAGGTCTCCTCAATAAAGCCTGCAGCTCCGTCTTCCTTCCTCACAATAAAAATACAGGTGTTTTTTGAAAGTTCAAAACCGGCAAGGCTTTCCATGGACCACTCAAATAAAGTTTTCCCATGGGCCTCTATCATATATTTGGGCACTGTATAGCCTGCCTTCTTAAATCTGGAGCCTAAGCCCGCCATTGTGATCACGATCGTCATACCGTTACCTCCCCGTCATGGGCCATCAGCGATACGCCGAACACGCCCTCTATTTCTTTTACCTTTACCAAAAGCTCCTGCCCCTTAGCGGGCTTGCATTCCACGATCAGATTCATGCCGCCCTCAGACAGGTTTCTGGATTTTACCTGACAGACACGGCTGAAGCCTTTCACGGCATTTAACAGTTCTTCTTCCTTTTCCGGCTTTTCCATGCTGACTATGAGAAGGCTGGCCGCTCTTCCCACAGGGGTCAGCTCCAATAAAAACAATCCGATGGTTATGACCAGACTGGACAAAAGAGCAATGGCATACATATTGGCCCCGCAGATGATGCCCGTGCTGATGGACCAGAACAAAAACATCAGATCCATGGGATCCTTGATCGCCGTTCTGAAACGGACGATGGAAAGGGCGCCCACCATACCCAGGGAAATGACCAGATTGGACTGCATGGCCAGAATAATGGCGGATGTGATGACCGCTACCAGAGCCATGGATATATTAAAGCTTTTATTATAAAAGGTTTTCTTTGTTGCCGTATAATACACGATAAAGATATATGCCGCCAACACCGCCGTGACCCCAAGGGTTACCAGTATTCTTCCCGTGGTTATGTCCCCGCTGTTAAACCCTTCCAAAAAGGATTTTTTGAAAATATCCGAAAAAGTATTCATAGGCTGTATCTCCTGCACAAATAGTACTTGGAAAAAGCTGTCTGGGACAGTTTCCCCAGTTCCAGTGTTTCTTTTATATATTCCGGTAAAAATTCATCGAACTTTACTTCCATCAATGTCTGTCCCACAGGCATGATAGGACGCTTCATAAGCCTGGGAGAGAAAAAGTCCTCAAACTTTGTAGATGACGAAATATTGTCGTCGAAGGTAACTCTGACGTTCCCGGCTTCTTCAACGAACGGCGTTCTTTCATATGCCACGATGACCTTAGGGCACATCAGGCGCATCTGCTTTAACGAAAGCAGTTCTTTCACAAGGGGAGGCTCATCGTGGAAAAACAATTCTTTATCCGCCGGCCTTTTTAATACGCCCCTGTCGTCACATCTTTTCAGGATCTCATACTGCTCCCTTGTCAGCTTCTGCTGCAGCTTCTTCGTCATGCCGTTCTGCTTTATCTTCTTTTCCAGCACGATCCTTTCATCGGAAAGCCGATAGCTGCGGATGCGGTATTTGGCCCTGGGGTCGATGCCTGCCTCATTCTGCTTAAAGCAGGAATTATGCACATCGTCAAAATAAATGCTGCGGATCTCATAACTGCCCTTTTCGCCGCTGTTAACATCCCTTTTCATCAGTCCCGTAAGCCGTTCCTTTAAGATAACAGACTGGGAAATCGATATGATAAACTTGTATTCATGCCTGAACTCCATTCCTTGTCCTCCGGCCCTTCCCAAAAAGTCAGTCGTCTCTTACCGGTGCATCATCTGTGACCGTATCTGCTGCGCTGCCATCTGTCTCACTGCTTCCGGTCCCATCGCCCGTATTTGCTTCCGGCACACCATTTCCGCCGTCTGTCAATCCCGCCACATATTCATCAACTGCCCTCATCCTTGCAAGGGCAAAATCATACAAAAAGCTGAAATCCTCATTCTGGTTCCCTTCGGGCCATCTGGCGCACTCTCTTAAAAAAGCGCCGGAATTTTTTATCTGCTGTTCCAGATCAACGATCCTGTTTAACAAAGCTTCATCAGAAAAGGCTCCCTTTCTCCAGTCCGCCCATGTATCCGCCGCCAAAGCGGGGGAATCGTTCACATTAAGCTCTAACATCCTCTGGGCAGGCTGCCAGGAAATCATTTCATTTAGCACCGCCGCGCTTTCCTCGCAGTAATATACGTTCTCCGCATAGACCGCTCCAAAGGAAAGATTCATATCCCAGGGGATAAAATAACCGTAATATCCGCCGCCTCTGTTTCTCGCCACATAATACATGTTTTTATTCTCATTGTCAAATCCTGCAATGGCCTGGTAGAACAGCCAGTTATCGATCAGGTTCTGCTGATCCGCCATTTCTGTAATTTCTGACGCAAATACCTCATCGGATGCCTCTAAGCAGGACGCAAGGTCGTATAAGGGCTTCCACTCCTCTTCATTCTGTAAAACGGTATCTCCCTTTAAATAGAACCCGCCCCTGTAATCGGGCTGGTTTGCGTCGGGAAGCTCTCCCGTAAAGTCCTCTGCATTCCACTGGGCCGTATATTTCCTTTTGTATAAACGCTCTATAACAGTCTCTCCTGCGGCCAGCTGCTCCGAAACCGCATCCATTCCAAGCTGTTTTCTGTCTATGGGGACCATCAGGTCATAAATCCCCTGATAGCCGTTCCCGATGACAACCTCCACCATGGCGGACTGTGTGCCGAAATTCTGCCCGTAAGGATTGTTTTTTGCCCCCACTTCGTTCCATAACTCGATACAGAGCTGGTCCCTGATCCTTGTACTATCCGCATAAAGGGCATTCAGGATCCAGTCGTCGTCATCCCGGAGTCCCAAAAGATTTTCATTGTTCTTTTCAAAAGTCCCGTCAGCATTCAGATCTTTTAAATACAGCCTCAAGCTCTTTTTTTCATAGCTTAAGCTGGTATTCCCGCGAAGCCTCGTCTGGGTATAGCATTCCGTTACCCAGTTTTCCCCGTGGTCCGTATCATAAACCTTAAGGCGATACATCTGGCTGCCGTCGTCGGCGGTATATTCCGTTCCCGTAAAGGTTACCATGGGAAGTCCCGTAAATACCAGGTTGTATTCCCCGTAGCCCGCTTTGGTAAGCGCCAGAAAGGAAAAACGGCTGCCCGTGGCAATCGCGGTCTGTTTATTTGTCTTTTTATAGCTTTTTGCAAAAAGCAGGTCCGCTTCCCTGCCCTCTCCCACGGTCCGCTCTTTCTCATTCTCTTTAAAAAAACTGCCCGCAAATCTGCCTGCTTCCCATTCCGGGTCCGTCATATCCACCGGCAGATAAAAGGTATGCTCCCCTTCGTTATAGGGCAGGGCTTCTCCGTCGAAAAAAAGCACAAACTCCTCCTCCAAAGGCTTTGTTTTGGCTTTTATGCTTTCGATCTTTTCCTCTCCCGCCACCAGAGCGGAAGGCTCCCTGTCCTGGGAAAACAGCACAACTGCCGTCATGACCAGCAGAAATACGCTGATAAAGAGCAACTTTTTTCTCATTCCTTACACCTGCTGTTTTTACAAATCTCGTCAAGTTCATCCACACTGTATTTTAGGAATTCATCGGGGCGCACGGTCCTGTCGTCCACATAAAATCCCTTATGCCCCGGCCATGGTTTCCCGTAAATGATCTCATCATAGGGGATCTCCCACTTATCCAGCCATTTCAATAGGACCTTTGCCGTATTGGCATTGATCAGCCCGATATTGCCACCATAGCTGTTCATGTTGCGGGAGGTAAACAGAACGATCTTCGCCCCGCCCTCCTTGTACTCCTTCAGCTTGTCAAGCATCTCTTTATAGGGCACAAGATCGATATATTCCTCATCCTTTTTCTTGATGGGACACAAGGTCCCGTCAATATCAAAACAAAATGTCAATCCTTCGTACATAAATCCACCTCATCCAATATTTTAACCGCATTCAGCAAGAATCCGAAAACCTTTCCCGGCTGGTCCATATGATAGGGCAGCATGGACAAAAACAGGCTGGCTTCATAAAGCCTTACCAGAGGATAAGAAAATCCGTTTTTCTCAAGATACTCCCGGAAGATCTCTGCAAAGGGTGCAGTATCCACATCTATGGAAAGCTCAAGCTTTAAATCCCTTTTGATGGAAATTTCATAAAGCCCGCTGTTAAAGAAATCGTAACCGCCGCAGATAGAGTGGGAAAGCTTTGCCAGGTCATAATAGGGGTCTGTATACAGATCCTCTTTCCTTAAAGCGCCCTTAGGATCGATCAGCTTTAAGATCTCCGACTCCCTGTTGTACAGAATATTGGAAAAGCACAGATCCCCGTGTCCCACAGCCAGTCTGTCATAAGTCCTCCCTGTATCAAGGGAAAGCTTTTCATAAAGGCTTTCATAACGGGCAACTAAAGCTTCAATACCTTCATAATCCGTACCCATGGCCAGCATCCTGTCAAAATCCGCATATTCCTTACAGGTCTTTAACTCCTCCATGCGCTCCTTCAATTTGCCGATATAAAGGCTGTCCGCAATTTCCTTTCCCTCCGGCACATCCACCTGCTTTGTCTCCCTGTGGCTGATAAAATAAAAAAGCTTGTCCAGAATATCCCGAAGCTCCTCCGTATCTACAGCCCCGTGGACAAAACGGATGGCGATATCCGTCATATGGAACCGCTCCATGGTATAGGATGCCCCATTTTCGTCCTCCTTATAGTCATAAGGCATGACAAACCACATTTTCATGGTATCAGGCAAAAGATAATAAAATTCATATTCCGCCTTGATCTTTTCCTTTTTGGACGACCGCTTCGTGACCGTATATTCATCCCCCTCAAGGGCGTTAAAAAATCTGGCGTCAAAGCCTCCTGTAATAAAGGTTAAGAAATTAGCCCTTACAGACAGGTCCGTAAATGCATTATTTTCTATGGCCGCCGCTTCATATTCCCTGGCGGTCAGGGCAGGAAAAGCCTTTTTGTAGCCTTCCACAGAATCTAAAAAGGTCATGGCCGCCCTTCCGTCGCAAAAAGCCGTATAAGGCTCCTGCATATATTCGGCCTTTTTTAATAAAACGGCAAATTCATTTCTGTCCGCCAGTCCGAAATTGGAATAGAGATGGACGATGACTACCTTTTCCTCCCCGGACGGAAGGGCTGCAAACAGGGCGTCCTCATCCTTTTTTCCTCTGTATACCATAATCCCCGCCACCCGGGATTCCTTTTCGATCTCATCCGAGACCCTCTGTAAAAGGGTCAACCTTTTGAAAATGGTTTCCCCGAAGGTTTTGCCTCCCGTTATGGTCCGGATTTCCCTGCCGGGCATTTGACTGTCATCATAAACTACATAAATCCGCTTCATGCTTTCTTTTTACTCCTGCTCTTTATAAACATTACGGCAATCCCTATAAGGGTAAAAACAAACATAAATAAAATGCCGTAAAGGGTATAAGGCTTCAATAACTCACTGCTGCCGATCCCGAATATGGCCTCTATATATCCGGTAAAGTCCCCTACGCCGAAGGGAATCGTTAAATAAGCGGCAAGCAGCTTGATGGTCCCGATCTCCAACAACCACCCTGCAAAGGAAAACAGAAGGATCAGGGCAAATCTGCCCCTGATCAGGTTCTGGGTAAAATCGTACCATATTTTGACTACGTCCAGTCCTTTCAAGGCCGCCATGGCCCTTGCCGATGATTTCTGTCTGATGATATATCTGTTTAAATACTGGAAGGTAGGCAGTATGGATACATAGCATATGACGATCAATGCCATGATTCCCATAAACGACAGCGTAATAAAGGACAACCTTCCGAATATCAAAATATCAAGGGGCAGAAGGATCATACACAATGCCAGCGTATCGAAAAAACGGTCCACCAGAATGCTCAACACGCCTACCTGCCAGTGCTTTGTTTCCCTGCTGATACAGAAGATCCGATACAGCTCCCCCAATTTCAGCGGTATGATTAAATTGACAAGGGTAGTCTTTAAATATAACAGTACAAACCTGCCAAATCCGATCTTATGCTCCATCAAAACCAGATAAAGCCTTAACATCTTGGCCGCATGTACCAATATAAAGCCTGCCAGAAACAAGGGTATCAGCCACCACATGGACTAGTCCTCCAGCTTTACGATCTGTTCACAGGTATAGGACTCGTGAACCTTCTCTCTAAATTCCGTGTGAATATATTCGTGGTCAAACAGATAAGTAAAGGCCATTTTCAATACCTGAAACGCCTGGTTGACCATCTTCACATTTGACACCTGGTCTTCCTCCCGCCAGGAAACGGGATAGAAAATAATGTCGTGCTTATAATAATGGGATGCTAAGATCATCACATAGTTAAACATCAGGTTATCAGGAAATTTATCAAAAAAGCCGTCCGAAAGCATAGAGGTCTTATACAGGTTCAGCCCCGACCCCAAATCAAAAATCCTCTGCTTGGTCACAAAGGCGAAAATAAAATCATAGACAATATTTCCAAAGGTGCGGAATTTAGAATACCCTTTCAGCTTTGAGCCTCTCATAAACCTGGCGCCCAATACGCAGTCATGGTCCGCATAAATTCCTTTTGCAAGCATAGGGAGAAAATCCCTGATATTTCCCTGGTCGTCCCCGTGGAGCATGCAGACGTAGTCATAGCCATGGTCTACGGCATAGTGGAACGCCATCTTCTGGGAACCGCCCAGCCCGTAGTTTTCTGTATTCCGCATCAATTTGACCGGCTTTTCCTTATTTTCTGCAATGTAATCAAGCACTGCCTCTTCTGTTTTGTCCGTGCTGCGGTTATTTACCACCAGCACTTCTTCAAAATATGACAAAACACTGCTGTCCAACTGATTTAATACTCTTACGATCTGCTTCTCGCAGTTATAAGCCGGAATAAATAACATCATTCTTTCACTCATTTTAAAACCTCCCGTCTGCGGCTCCTTTTTCCCATTTTTCTGCCTTCTTATCTATCTTTGCCTTCTTATGCTTACCCGGGTTCTTATCCTTTTCAGGATTCCTATGCTTCCCCGGGTCCGTCCTTCTGCTCTAAAAACAGCTTCCTCGTCACAAAGTTATAAACCATGACAACGCCCGTGGCCACGATCTTGGCCGCCGCCGTAGCCATTCCCGGCGTAAGAACTTTGGCAAGGGCCGCTACATGGACATAGACCACATCGATAGAAATCTTGATGATCAGTTCGTTAATCCCCAGGCCAATAAGGCTCAATACGGTAAAGATGATAAATTCCCTTTTCCTGTCCATATCCTCCTTTCGCACAAAAACGAATTTCATGCTCAGAAGGTAATTAATGATCACGGAAACCGTAAAGCCGAAAAAGGCCCCGATCAAAGCCGCCGTAGCCGTAGCCATCCCTATGTTCCTTAAAACTGCCGAAATCCCTAAAGTAATGACAAAGTCAATGCCAAAGCAGATAACGCCCACTACTCCGAATTTCAAAATCTGTTCCATTAGTTTTTTCATTTCTGCCTCCGGCGGCGCCTTCGTCCGCCTATTCCTCTACCAGTGAAAGCACGCCTTCTGTCAGCTCCCGTAACGATCCGGCGGCATCCTCAAGGCTTTCTCCTTTTACGCCCATATAAAACTTGATCTTCGGCTCCGTACCTGAAGGTCTCATACAGCACCAGCAGTCATTTTCCAGTTCGAAATAAAGCACATTGGACTTCGGAAGCCCTGTTTTTCCAACGCTGCCGTCCGCTTTTGTGACCGTATCCGCTTCATAGTCCCTGAAAGCGGTTACCTTGAACTTCCCAAAAGCTTTAGGCGGCTTGGCACGGAAGGAATTCATGATCTCCCCGATCTTTGCCTGTCCGGTCACGCCCTTTAAGGTAACCGTGTGCAGTCCCTCCTTGTAATAGCCATACTCTTCATATAATTTTAACATCAGGTCCCACAGGGTCATATCCTTTGATTTGCAATATGCGGCAACCTCACACAGACACATTACCGCAACGACCGCATCCTTGTCCCTTGCATGGGTCCCGGCCAGGCAGCCGTAGCTTTCCTCTAAGCCGAAGACATACTCATAAGAGTGATCCTGCTCAAAAAATTTGATCTGTTCCCCGATATATTTAAAGCCTGTCAAAACTTCGATCAGGGTCACGCCGAAATCCTTTGTCAGCGCATCCGCCATATTGGTCGTTACAATGGTTTTGACCAGGGCCGGATTCTTTGGCATGGCGCCTGTGGCCTTCTTTTCGGATAATAAGTACCACGCAATGAGCATACCGGACATATTTCCCGTAAAGGAAACATAGTCTCCCGTGGCCTTATCAAGGGCATATACCCCCAGCCTGTCCGCATCCGGGTCCGTAGCAAGGATAATATCCGCTTTTACTTCCTTTGCCAGCTTTAAGGCAAGGGTAAAGGCCTTGGGATCTTCGGGATTGGGATATTCCAGTGTGGTAAACTCCGGATCGGGATCCGCCTGCTCCTTTACCACATAAACCTTTTTAAAGCCCAGCTCCTCAAGCACCCTTGTTACAGGTACAAGTCCCGTTCCGTGAAGAGGTGTGTAAACGATGGTAATTTCCTCCGCCATCTTCTGAATAAGCTCGGGATGAATGATCTGCTTTTTTAACTCCACCATATAGGCATCGTCGATCTTTCTGCCGATCACGGTCAAAAGCCCTGCTTCTAAAGCCTTTGCTTCCTCCATGGTCTTAACGGTATGGTAATCGGTAACTTCCCTTACCTTTGCAATGATCTCCTTGTCTTTGGGGGCGGTAATCTGTGCGCCGTCCTCCCAATATACCTTATAGCCGTTGTACTCCGGGGGATTGTGGCTTGCGGTAATGACGATTCCCGCAATGCACCCTAACTTTCTTAAGGCAAAGGACAATTCCGGCGTAGGCCTTAAGGCATCAAATAAATAGGCATGGATCCCGTTTGCCGCAAGGCATAAGGCCGCTTCCTTTGCAAATTCCGGAGAAAATCTTCTGGAATCATAAGCGATGGCACAGCCCTTATCCGCTCCGTTTTGCTCTAATATATAATTTGCAAGCCCCTGTGTGGCTTTTCTGACCGTATAAAAATTCATGCGGTTGGTCCCCGCCCCGATGACGCCCCTAAGGCCTCCCGTACCGAACTCTAAGTCCTTAAAGAAACGATCCTCTATCTCAGCCTCATTGTTGCGGATGGCAAGCAGTTCTTCCTTTGTATCCGCATCAAAATAATCGTCTTCAAGCCAAAACTGAAATGTATCCCTGTAGCTCATGTTCAAATCCTCTTTTCTCTTTTATTTCCACGGTCAAAAAACCGCCGTTTATTTCATTTGTGTATTTCCCTGTCTGCAGCCGAATCATTGCCCCTGGTCCGTTTCGTCGCTGCCGCCCTTATGCAGCTTTAAAGAATAATCGCTGCGGTCTAAGGAAAAATTAACGTTATAATAAGGGTCTCCCTTACTTAAAAGCTCTTTCCATTTACCTCGGAACAACGCCGCCTCTTTATTATAGCGGCTGCTGTTATCCTGGGCTTTTCCTTCCTTTGCGCCTTCCGCCCCGCCTGCATTTTCCTTTAAAAGCCTCTGCCGCTCCTTTTTGGAAAGCTTTAAGTCAGAACCTCTGGATTTGGACTCAAAATGGAACAGCTCCGCAAAGGGAGTAAATACCACTAAAAGCCCTCTTTCACGGACTCTTAAGCAGAAATCCACATCATTTAAGGCAACGGCAAATTCCTCGCCGAGGCCCGAAAGCTCCTCATACAGTTCCTTACGCACCAGCATACATGCCCCGGTAACTGCGGAAACGTCCTGGGCATAACAAAGCTTGCCCATATATCCTACGTTTTCCTTATTGACCTTATAATGGGTATGCCCTGCCGTCCTGTGAGCTCCAAGTCCTATGACAATGCCTGCATGCTGAATGGTCATGTCGTCATAGTACAGCTTTGCGCCTACCACGCCAACGTCCGGGCGCTGACCGTACATCATCATTTCTTCCATCCAGTTCACGGTAATGATCTGGGTATCATTATTTAATAAAAGCAGATATTCCCCTTTTGCAAATCCTGCGCCGAAATTGTTGATCTTTGAATAGTTAAATTCGCCTTCATAGGTTACAACCTGTATCCGGGGATGCTTTTTGATCTCCTCATAATAGGCAAATATCTCTTCCGTAACGGAATTATTTTCCACCACCACAATATCATAATTTTCATAGGTGGACTTGTCCAGAATGGAATCAATACACCGCTTTAAATCTGTAAAATGATCCTTATTGGGAATAATAATGGAAATCTGCGGATGTTTTGTAAGCTCATAACGGATCCGAAAGATAGTCTCAAAGGCCCTTGTGCTTTCGATTTTAAAATTCTTAAACCCGCACTGGCTTAAATGATCCGCCACCGCTCCTCTGGCCGCTTCTATGGCGTAGGTCTTGGCGCTGATATCCGACGCCACGCTTCCTTTGTGGGAACGCCAGTAATAAAGAAGCTTCGGCACATGTACCACATGCTCCGCCCTTGAAGTGAGGCGTAAGATCATATCATGATCTTGGCTGCCGTCAAAGCGGGAACGGAACAATTCGGTCCCCTCTAACAGTTCTCTTGAAAAAACGCTGAAATGGCAGATATAATTATTGGCCCTTAAGTTGTCCACTGCAAAGTCCGGCTTAAAATGCAGAGTGATCATCTTATCTATATTGCCGTTTTTGAAGGTGGCCTCATCGCAATAAATATAGTCTGCGTCCTGTTCGCATATGGCCTTCATGTATTCATATAAAACGCTGGGATGAAGAATGTCATCGTGGTCAAATAAACCGATATATTCTCCCGACGCCATCTTATAGCATTCGTTGGTATTGCCGGAAATCCCTTCATTGCTTAACAGTTTCTGATACTTTACCCGCTTATCCATATCCGCATATTCCATGCAGATCTTTCCCACGTAAGAATGGGCGTCATCAGAGCCGTCGGCTAAGCACAGTTCCCACTTATGGTAAGTCTGGGCTAAAACGGAATCTATCATCTCCGTCAAAAACTTTTTGGGAGTATTGTATAAAGGAACCAGAATGCTGATCGTAATATCCCGATCGAAGCTTGTCTCCTCTTCCTCCCGCCGCCTTGCGGCGTCAGGAAAGCTTCTCTTCCCGTGCTGCTTCATGGCGCGCTTCTCTATCCATTTGCTCTTTAACTTGTGGGCGATCCCCCGGGGATTCCCATGGGCCGCCAGCCTCTGGTAATTGCGGATAAAAAAGTGCATTACCACCCGGAAAGGCTTGGACATTTTCCATAAAGGATTCCCTTTGATCCTGTTTAACTGCATGGAAAGCTCCGCCGCCTTGGCGTTGGCGTCCGCCAGCTCCTCAGCCAGTTCTCCGTTCCTCTGCCTTTCTCTTTCATAAGCCTCTTTATAATATTCTAACAGATTCTCATTATTTTCTTCCATACTGCATCCTTTAAAAATCTCTATAGCACATGTTCAGATCCACCCGGGTCTCAATACCGTCTATAGTTCCCGCGGAGGTATACTGCCACAGATCGTAACGTCCATCATAGGTCGCCGCCCTGGAATACTGGGCAAGCCAGATGGTATAGTCCGAAAGATTTTCTGTACTTAAATTATTGGTAAACCAGTTCTTGCTGGCATACACGCCTGCATTAAAGCCGGAGTTATCAATGGTACGGCAAAAAGCCTCGCAGACCGCCGTCCGGGTCTCCACACCCAGTCCGTCCGCCCTGCCGTTACCGCCTGCGCCCTCCGTATCGATAAAGATCGGAAGCGCCAGCTTATAATTCCTGCAAAGCATCAACGCCATGCTGGCTTCTTCCACCGCCTCAATCTCAGTGGTAGCCTGGGTAAAGAAATAAATCCCCACCTTCAGCCCGGCGGCTTCTGCGCCTTCCACATTTTTCTTAAAATAAGGATCCTCTACAAGGGCTCCTGTCTTAGATCCCCTGTAGCCGCATCTGATGATAACAAAATCAACGCCTGCAGCCTTTACGCTTTCCCAGTCTATTTCCTTATTCCACTTGGACACGTCAATGCCAAACAAAGCGTCCTCATCGTCAAGCCTCCTGTTGCTTTCCGTTCCGTCCGCATTCAGTTCCGCATCGTTAATGGCCGTATCCTCTTCCGCTTCATTGATCTCATCCACAGACTTTATCATAAAAGAAATATCGTCAATGACCGTATAATCTATCTGTTCCTTTACGGAAACGGGAATGGCTTCTTCCGCCAGAATATACCCTTCCGTTTCATTTAAAGAAACCTCATAATCCCCCGGCTCAACAGGGGCGATATAAATGCTTCCGTCTTTGTCCACGTCTTTATAATTGTGTTCCGTTCCGTCCGCATCCTTTAATGTAACGGTAAATGGCTGGTCCTTTATGAGCTCTCCCCTGCCGTTTACCACATTTACCCGCATGTCCTTCTCCACAGAGCTTACAAGGAGGGATAAGGTAATATCCGGATCCGAACGCTCCGGCGCTAAAGGATCGAAAAATTCATCGTCCTTAAGAAATGCATAGGGGTCTCTGTCCGGGTCAAGGCCGTATTCATTTGCCGCCTTGGTAACACTACCGCCGCTTTCGGCGTTCTGCACATCTTCCGCTTCTGCAGCTTCATCCGCCCCGGAAGATCTTTGCTTTTGTATATAATTTGCCGCAACTACCATTGCCGCGACCAGCACGACCATCAGTACTGCCACCGCAATGACCTGTCTTTTCAGCCTAGAGTCCATTTGCTACCTCTACCAGATATTTACCGTAATTGGTCTTCATCAAAGGCTCTGCCAGTTTTAAAAGCTGGGCCTTGTCAATAAAACCTCTTTTGTACGCGATCTCTTCAATACAGGAAATATACAGTCCCTGCCGTTTCTGGAATGCCGCCACAAAATCCGATGCGTCTAAAAGGGAATCATGGTTTCCCGTATCCAGCCACGCAAAACCTCTTCCAAGTGTTTCCACCTGAAGGGTCCCCCTTGTCAGATATTCATTGTTGATGCTTGTGATCTCAATTTCCCCTCTCGCAGAAGGCTTTACATTTGCCGCGATCTCCACTACATCGTTGTCATAAAAATATAATCCCGGCACCGCATAGTTGCTCTTGGGGTTCTCAGGCTTCTCCTCTATGGACAAAGCCCTGCCCTCTTCGTCAAATTCCACAACGCCGTACTCCCTGGGATCCCTGACGTAATATCCGAAGATCGTCGCTCCCTTTTCTGTCTCAATGCGTTCCGCAGTCCTGCGTAAGACCTGCGAAAAGCTCTGTCCGTAAAAGATATTGTCTCCCAAAACAAGGGCCACGGCATTGCTGCCGATAAAATCCGCACCGATGATAAAAGCGTCCGCCAGCCCCCTGGGCGTCTCCTGGACGGCATAGGAAAAACTCATGCCAAGCTGTTTACCCGTTCCGAACAGCTCCTCAAATACCTTAATGTCCCTGGGCGTGGAAATAATCAGCACTTCCCTGATGCCCGCAAGCATTAATGTAGATAAGGGATAATAGATCATGGGCTTGTCATACACCGGCATGATCTGTTTGGAAATTGCTTTTGTCAGGGGATAAAGCCTTGTTCCGCTTCCTCCCGCCAAAATAATACCTTTCATATTCTGCTCCTTATTTGTACATCTCGTCGTAATATTTCTGATAATCGCCGCTTGTGACGTTTTTCATCCACTCTTCATGCTCGAAGAACCACTGGATCGTCTTTTTGATACCCTCTTTAAACATGGTCTCAGGCTCCCAGCCCACTTCCGCTTTGATCTTGTCGGGCGCAATGGCATACCTTCTGTCATGTCCCTTCCGATCCTCAACATAAGTGATCAGGTCCTTGCTCACAAGGGCTTTTCTGGGATCGGAATCGGAAAGCATCTCCTGCAGGGTTTCGATGATGATATTGATGATCTCAATATTCTGCTTTTCATTATGCCCGCCTATATTGTAGGTCTCGAATAATCTGCCCTGCTCCTGCACCATGTCGATGGCCTTTGCGTGATCTTCCACGTAGAGCCAGTCGCGGACATTTTTTCCGTCCCCGTATACAGGAAGCTTTTTGCCCTGCAGCGCATTGTTGATGATCAGGGGAATCAGCTTCTCCGGGAACTGGAAGGGTCCGTAATTGTTGGAACAGTTTGTAATATTAGCCGGGAAATGATAAGTGTCCATATAGGCTTTTACCAGCATGTCCGAGCTGGCTTTGGACGCAGAATAGGGACTGTGGGGCGCATAAGGGGTCGTCTCATAAAAATAGCCCCCGTCCTCATCTAAAGAACCGTATACCTCATCGGTGGATACGTGAAGGAATTTCTTCCCTTCTTTAAAGGTTCCGTCGGGAAGCTCCCATGCCGCTTTGGCACAGTTTAGCATAACCGCGGTTCCTAACACGTTGGTCTTTATAAACACCTCGGGGTTGCGGATGCTTCTGTCCACATGGCTTTCCGCCGCAAAATGCACCACCCTGTCAATATCATTTTCTGTAAATATCCTGTTTATGGCATCCTTGTCGCAGATGTCAGCCTTCACAAAAGTATAGTTATCTCTTTCCTCGACGCTTTTCAAATTTTCAAGATTTCCCGCATAGGTCAATGCGTCCACATTGATGATGCGGATATCGTTACCGTACTTTTTAAACATATAGTGAATGTAATTGGAACCGATAAAGCCGGCGCCGCCTGTTACCAAATAAGTTTTCATTCTCCATGTCCTCCTGAATGATCAATATTTTTAGACGCTCTTTTTATTGTAACCCATTTGTACTGAAAATGCACTAAGAATTTTTTGTCGAAATTCCGCGATGAATTTATTTCATATAGATATTGACGTTTTTTTACAAATATGTGAAAATTTCATTTACAGTACTATATAAAATTTGAGAGAATAAACTCGAAGATTCAAAAGAAAGGTCAAAAAACACATGTTATATATTCACTACTGCAAAAAATGCGACCATGTGCATATGCTCAACGGTCACAAAAAGAAATGTCCCAAATGCGGTCTTACCTTAAAGGAACTCCCCATTTCTTTTATTCAGTTTACAAATCTAAGCGAAGATGAAAGGTTTTTTTATATCACACGCTTAAAAACGGAAGGGAAAATATAAGGATTTTATTGCTGCTATCCCTTGTCATCTCCGATTACAACTGATAAAATAAAATCGTGTCTGGCAGGCAGATCCCCCGTTTCAAGCGGCAGGGATATCTGACGTGGCAGGAATAAAAGGAAAGAGAGACATAAGAGATGAAAATTGCTGTTATTGGAACCGGATATGTGGGACTCGTTACAGGAACATGCTTTTCGGATATGGGAAACGATGTCTGGTGCGTGGATGTGGACACATCCAAGATCCAAAATTTAAAAGAGGGCATTATCCCTATTTACGAGCCGGGGCTGGAGGATATGGTAAAATCCAACTACGAGCTGGGACATTTGAGATTTACAACCGATATTGCCGAAGCCTTAGAGCATGCTAACATCTGCTTTATTGCCGTAGGGACTCCCATGGGCGAGGATGGCAGCGCAGATTTACATTATGTATTGGAGGTTGCGGGACAGATCGGGGCAAACATGAAGCACCATATGTATGTTATCGATAAATCTACGGTTCCGGTAGGCACCGCAGGTAAAGTCAGGGCGGCGATCCAGAAGGAACTGGATAAACGGGTCAGCAGCCTGACCTTTGATGTGATCTCCAATCCGGAATTTTTAAAGGAAGGCACTGCCGTAGGCGACTGTATGCGCCCCGACCGTATTGTAATCGGCGCCGACAATGACGAGGCCTTCGCAGTTATGGAGCAGCTTTACAAGCCCTATATCATCAATACGGAAAATTTCATCC
Source organism: Lachnospiraceae bacterium UBA3273 (assembly GCA_002362385.1). Taxonomy (GTDB): domain Bacteria; phylum Bacillota; class Clostridia; order Lachnospirales; family Lachnospiraceae; genus UBA2882. Next base: position 40,759 of record DEUB01000068.1, on the reverse strand, counting down.
GCATGGATATCGCCAGCGCAGAAATGACCAAGTATACCGCCAATGCCATGCTGGCGACCAAGATCAGCTTTATGAACGAGATCAGCAACATCTGTGAAAAAGTAGGCGCTGACGTTAATAAGGTCCGCCGGGGCATCGGTTCCGACAAACGGATCGGCTATTCATTTATTTATGCAGGCTGCGGATATGGCGGAAGCTGTTTCCCCAAAGACGTGCAGGCTTTAATAAAGACCAGTGAGCAATACGGTCATACTCCCCATATTTTAGAAGCGGTGGAGACAGTAAATGCCAACCAGAAGCTGGTCATTCCCCGCAAAGTAACAGAACGTTTCGGTAAAGATTTAACAGGTTGCAATTTTGCCGTATGGGGACTGGCCTTTAAGCCGGATACCGACGATATGAGACAGGCCGCTTCCATTACCATTATCAAGGAACTGACCGAAAGAGGGGCAACCGTGACCGCATACGATCCCAAAGCGGTAAAAGAAGCCCAGACCTGTTATTTAAAAGACAATGACAAGGTTACATATGTTACCAGCAAATATACCGCGTTAAATGATGCGGATGCCATGATCTTGGTTACGGAATGGAAGGAATTCCGTTCTCCTGATATGGATGAGATCAAGAAGCGTTTAAAGAACCCCATTATTTTTGACGGCAGAAACCAATATGATGCCAGGGAGTTAAAAAAACAGGGATTTGAATATTATCAGATTGGAGTGGGAAAGCCACAATAATTTTAGTAAATAATCCTAAAACACAAAATAGTGCCGCAGCTGAACCGAAGTTCATTTGCGGCACTATTTTTAATCTGCTTGCCATCCTATTTGACGCACAGCATTTCTTCGCATTCCTTATAAAGCTTTTGTCTGGAACATCTGTCCTCGTACAGCATAGAAATACGGTACTTTCCCGGTTTCAGGCTTTCTTTGGGAATCCTTGCGCAAAATCCCGAAAGGTCGATATTTTCCTGTTCCGACAGAATTTCAATCACATCCGGCCGAAACCGTTCCCATAAAGCCGCCTCGTAAACCGTTCCCCCTTCATCCGTCAAAAGCAGATGCTTTTTATAACGGGCGTTATTCATATTCAGAACATACGCCCACCCCTCTATCTGATAGCAGTCATCCTTTTCATTAAGCCAGAGCCTGCGCCGGAGCTCCACATGCTCTACGGTAACCGTCAGACAGTTATTATGCCATTCTTCCCTGATCTTCTTTTTAAAATTCGAAACCTTACTAAAGCAGTCCCTGCGCTCATAGGGATAAAGGAAACTGCAGAAATATTGGGGTTTAAACCCAGTGAGGTTCTGATTATAGTAAGGATCCCGCTTTCCATAAAGGGGATGTCTCTTATAAACGCCGTCCTTTTCTTTTAAGAGCCGGTCCCACTTCTCATCATCCATCCGGTCGTCTCCCCGGCTGACCGATTCATGGTGGTACAATACCACGTCATTTCTGACCACACTTCTATACCCCCGCTCCTCTAAGGAAAAGCAAAGCTCCACATCGTTGTAGGAAACCGCCGCCTCTAAGGGAAACTCCCCGGCTTCATAAAATCTTTCCTTTTTTACCATAAGACAGGCAGCCGTAACGCCTATGACATTCATAGGAAGGGTATTTTTCCCGTAATAGTAGTCCCGTTCCCCGTCATGGGCCTTTTGCAGCTTATGGACGGGACCTACCGCAATATTGGAGATCCCCGCATGCTGTATAAGGTCCGAACCGGGATACAAGAGCTTTGCCCCTACGGCGCCCACCCGGCTGCATGACGCCTGTCCGGCTAAAACCTCCATGAAGTCTTCGGATACCGCTTCCATGTCGTCGTTTAAAAACAGGAAATACTCGCCCCTTGCGGCTTTTGCACCCAGATTGCACATTTTAGAAAAATGAAATTCCATAGGCTCATACAGATAGGAAAATCCCATTTCGGAGGCCATCTGCTTAAGCCGTCTTCTGTTTTCCTCACTGCTCCCGTTATCCACAACAATGATTTCATAAGAGGGATACCTGCTTTTTCCCCGTATGCTGTCAATACAAAGCTTCAGCATCTCCACATTATCCTTGGAGGGGATGATAACGGAAATAAGCGTCATCTCTTTTTCAGGAAAATTTTCGGACACCTTATAAACAGGCGCCGAGTACTGTTTTCCACAGTGGCTGTAATGCTTCATTTGGCCTGTCAGCCCTCGTCTCTTTAATGCCGACCTCTTGCAGGCATCATATTCCGGCTCATAGCCCCAATAGGCATTTTCATTAACAGGTTCCGGCTTTTTCAGGCTTTCCTTTTCCCGCCGGGAACCCCTTCCGTGGAAAATGATCCGGGGAATATGGGTTATTTCCATTTCCCGCCCTTTCAGAAAATCCGAATAATACAAAATAAAATCATAAAAATACTGCCTGTCCGTACATTCTTCCAAAGTATACGCAGGCAAAAAGCCGGGTAACGCTTCCCTCACGATATCGGCCTTTAACAAAACAACGCTTCCGTAATAAAAGTAAGATAACAAGGTTTCCGGGCTTTCATCCGGCTTAAACCACGGCCCGTAGCGGGTAGCAGGTTCTATAGGAATCCGAACCTCGCTTTTGCCGTTTTGAACATCCTCTCTGCACAAAGCAGGGTCATACATATCTTCGTCCCCATAGACCAGACCGGATTTCGGGTTTTCCAAAAGACATTCCAAAAGCATTCCGGCAAGATAAGGGGACGTTTCTCCTTCGGAATCGGCTATGCAAAGCCAGCCTTCGTCCGGCAAAAGGCTTTCATTCCTTATGGCGGCATTAAATGCTTCCACGGAAAGGTACGTAACTGCTGCCTTTTCCGTCCCGTAAAGACCTGCTTCCTCATTATCTTTCGCTCCCTTACGGAATTTTTCAAAACCGGCTTCATTTTCCTCGATCCACCGCCTGTAAGGATCGCTTAAATATTCTTTTCCTGCTTCATAGTCCTTCTCACATTTATGCAGTTGATAATCGAATACAGCCTTCTTTATCGGATTACCCATAGCTTCCCCACTGATCTATTTATTCTTCGTTGCCCTATTTACTCTGGTAGCTGTCAATGCCGCCCCATTTTGTATCTTTATCGGAAATGATCAGATCCTCCGGTCCCATGCCTTCAGGCATAGGCCACTTTACGCCGATCTGCGGATCGGACCATAAAAGTCCGCCTTCATCATTGGGATGGTAAAAGTCCGTACATTTATATGCAAACTCCGCATAATCGGACAGAACGATAAATCCGTGGGCAAAATTTTTCGGAATAAAAAACTGCTTTTTGTTTTCCGCAGAAAGCCTTACCCCAAACCATTTACCATAAGTGGCAGAGCCTTTTCTTAAATCCACCGCAACATCGAACACTTCTCCCGATACCACTCTTACCAGCTTGTCCTGAGGAAAATCGATCTGGAAATGAAGCCCTCTTAAAACGCCTTTTTTAGAAGCGGACTGGTTGTCCTGCACAAACTGCACGTCGATCCCCGCCTCCTTAAAGTCGTTATAGTTGTAGGTCTCCATAAAGTATCCTCTCTCGTCTCCAAATACGGTAGGCGTAATGACCTTCAAACCCTCGATCTCACATGTTTCTACTGTTATCTTTCCCATGTTTTTATCTCCTTTATTCCTTTCATTTCTTGATATTTATCATTTCCATATATTCTTTTTTTCTTGCTCCCAATATTATTCCTCACGGAAACAAAATCATATAGAACAGTATAACAAAACATATGGGAATTAGCAAACTGATTGAAATGCTTTCGAAAATCACTGACAAGAGAACAGATAATTTTGACGGTAATATGCAGATGTGGATAGATGCGGAAGAGTCACTGGAATTGTGGTAATGCAGACAAAGAAAGGTTCAGTTTGTGCCTCTCTTTATCTTCAAATTATATTTTTCACAATATTTGTGAACGCCACAAATAACAACAATCCCTATGAAAACCCTGTTATCCTTTCCTGCCTGTGGCGAAACAGAAAGCACTTTATCGTCTAAATTATGTAGATTACGGATATATTTCATATCCACCTTGTATAATTTAAAATCTGTCTGCATATTTTCCCTCGTGAAAAATGGCTATGCGTTTCCACATAGCCATTGTGTAGTAACTCCATTAGAGTTGCTAACGCTTTTAGCAGTCCACTTTACGGTAGGACTCACCACTAGTAGTATAATACCATATCTCTTAAAATAGTCAATCATTTCCCAAAATTTAAATGAATTTACTGCCGATATGCCGCCGCTTCGGCTGACAACCTTATATTCTGAAAAGACTATAACCGTTAGCGTCACAGCCCTTTTATGATTGAGAAAATCCCTTTGTTTACTTATTAAACCCCAATTAGGACTTTTCTTATTTTCAACTTAAGGGACTGCCTTATATACCGTATAGGAGTCCGTCTCCCCCAGTTTGGAAAAGCCGAACCGTTCAAATATCTCTTCCTGTTCCTCTCCCGCTTTATAGGCGACGATCAGATCGCATCCCTCCGCCATACCGTGCTGGATCAGCTTCATGGCATCATAGCCGTTAACCTTCAGATCATCGGCTATTTCCTTCTGCCTGATGAGTGTTCCGTCATTTCCGTTATAGTCCCCTGCATCCGGCCCGAATACAAGGGAAACCTTCAGATCCCCGTCCCGTATCTGGGCGGCTATCTCCGGCGGCGCCAGCATTTTAGGCGAAGCCATAGGTTCCGCCATAATGCGGATCTGCATCACTTCTGCGTTTATTTTATATCGGTTATCAGGCATTCCATAGGCGCTGTTTGTAATGATGCATCCTCCCAGGAAAACGGAAGCAATTGAAAGCGCCGCCATCCCTATGGGAATCCCGTAATTTTTAACATTCTTTTTGTAACAGAGGCCGATAAAATACCGAAGCAGCCATAAAATACGTTTCCGAAACAGGGCAAAAAGGAAAAGCACGGCCATCAGAAGGGGAAACGATCCTTTCGCTTCACTCCTCATATCCGCCCCGGCAGTTAACCCTATATCCACGGCTAAAAATGCCAGCAGAAAGGAAAAACGCCCGTTCCACTTCCTCCCGGAAAGCAGATAAATAAGCATGGGGAGAAAACAGATAAAAATAAGGCACTCCGGCGTCCACGGGGATTCCCAGAGGATCCGGTAACCGGGGAGTCCGGGAAAACATAAGAACAGCCACAAAAACAGGACCATCCACAGTCCGTACCAGGACCGCTTCGTATCCTTTCCCAGTATCCGGGACAATAACAGCCTGTATGCGGTAATACCCATAAAAGCCGACACAAAAGGCATCATCAGCTTTCCCACCATGGTCACATGAAGTCCGCTTATTTTGGAAAGAACGGCGTAAAATACGGGCAGATACCCGCCTGCTTCTCTTCCGGCAAGCTCAAGCCCCGTATAGGGGGAGAAGGCAAACATCCTGTCGGACCAGACCGCCGTAAGCGCCGTTTCCAGCACATCATCCCCGGAGGTATCCAGTCTGAGTCCTGCAAACAACAGCGTGATCACAAAAACCGCCAGATAGTGAAACCGGTACAGCTTCGGCGCCTTCAGCCTGCTCTTAGAAATTACCAGCACAGCCAGGGCCGCCACAGAAGCGATCCCCACCGTTACGGCATAAGCATTTGCCAGCTGCCTTATGGACAGGGTAAAATAATCCGCTATATACGCCTCAGGCAAAAACAGTCCCAGAGAAACCACCATTCCCTTTAAATAGGCAGTTCCGATCTCCTTTTTTCTTCCGGCCATAAAAAGAGTGCCCAAAATTATCGGAAACAGAAATAACAAATATGCAGTTATCAATAACGAAGCAATCTGTCCAATCATTTATTTTCTACCGTTTTATAAATACAGTGTACCCGTCCGCCAGGGAATAATCCTCTCTGGAAAGATTTAAAGAAGGATTATAATAGGGATCGCCTTTTTCGATCCGCTCTCCGTGGCGTTTTAATAAAAGCTCTTTCTCCTTTTCAAATCTTGCAAGCTTTTCAGGCGTATCCTCATAGCCCCGGCTCTTGGACTCATAGTGATAAAGCTCCGCGAAGGGCGTAAAGACATTTTTATATCCCGCATCCAGTAAGCGGCAGCAGAAATCCACATCGTTAAAGGCAACGGCGAATTTCTCATCCAGACCGCCCAGTTTCTCATATTTGTCCTTTGCAATCATCATGCATGCGCCGGTAACTCCCGATACATCCTGGGCAATTGCCAGCTTGCAAAGATACCCTGCGCTTCCCCGTTTTAATCCCTTATGGGAATGTCCTGCCGTTCCTCCGATCCCCATAATGATGCCCGCATGCTGTATGGTATCGTCGCCGAAATACATCATGGAACCAACAACGCCAACGTCCTCTCTCTGGGCAAACATCAGCATTTCCTGAAGCCAGTCAGGCGTGATCACTTCCGTATCGTTATTTAACAAAAGCAGATAATCCCCTTTTGCCGCTTTGGCCCCGAAATTGTTGATCGCTGCATAATTGAAGCCGTAATTCCATGTAACAATGCGTACCTTTTCTCCGTAATCATTTTCTAACTGCCTGTAATAAGCAAAGGTCTCCTCTTCCTCGCTGCCGTTTTCAATGATCACGATCTCAAAGTTTCTATATGTCGTCTTATCAAAAACGGAGCCTAAGCAGGTTTCCAACTCCCCGATATGGTCTTTGTTGGGAATGAGAATGGAAATCATGGGATTTCCTTTTATTTCATATTTAATATGATAGGAGGACGCAAAGGAAGAATCCTCCACGCTTCCCGCAAGTCCGATCCTGTCAAGGTGATCCGATAGCGCTTTCTTTGCGCTGTCAAGACAATAGGTCTTCGCCTCAATGCCCGAAGCCACCGAGCCGGGATGGGAACGCCAGAAATAAAGGACCTTGGGCAGATGATAAACCATATTCGCCTTTTCCGTCAGCCTTAAAGTCATATCAAAATCCTGGCTTCCGTCACATTCAGGCCGGAATTCTCCCACCTTGTCCATGAGCTTCTTGGAAAAAGCGGACAAATGGCAGATATAATTTACCCCTCTCAGAAAATCCGGGGAAAAGTCCGGCTTCATATGATAAATGATGCGGCTCATGGATTCGTTATAGAATACCGCCTCATCCGTATAGACATACTCCGCTCCCGTTTCCTCTATAGCCTTTGCCACATGGTACAAAGCCTCGGGATGCATAAGATCGTCATGGTCGAAAAGGACGATATAATCCCCCTTTGCCATATGAAGTGCTTCATTGGTGTTGCTGGCGATCCCCTCATTGCTCTTTAACTGCTTATAGCAGATGCGGGAATCAAAATCCGCATATCCTTTACAGATACGCTTTACATATTTATGCGCCTTATCGCTTCCGTCGGCTATGCAAAGCTGGTAATTGGGGTAGCTCTGGGCAAGGACCGACTCGATCATTTCCGTCAGGTAATTTTCCGGGGTATTATAAACGGGCACCAGAATGCTGAAGCAAAGCCCTGCTTCCTTCATTTCCTCCGCCTGGGCCTTCAGCACATCCGGCGTTGCCAGCTTGTCGATCTTGTCCTGAATGTGGCAGGTCCTTCTGGCATTCTTCTCTCTTTCATAAAACTCCTTCGCTTCGGATCCTTTCCCCTTTAAATAGAGCTTAAAAGTGTCAAAGCGAAGCTGCTTTTTAGGCGTACCCGCTATGAGGCGCTTTAAGCCGCTTCTTAACATACGGTAAGGCTTGGATAACTTATAGGGAATGCTTTTATAAATACAGTGCAGCTTCCATTCCGCCGCCATTGCCCGGCGGTTCAATTCCTCCACCTGCATTTCCAGATCGGCCTTTAAATCCATTGCCGTCAGATAATGGTGCTCTAGCTCGTCATAATTGCGTTCCGCGTGATAAGACCCACAGGCTTTTTCGTTAAAGGTCTTAAGAAGGGCGCCCCTTGTATCCTCAAGGACCGACAGGGTTACCTCGATAAAGGCGGTCTCCTCCCTGATATCGTCAAAATAAATCTGGGGATCCCCGCCTGCAAAAAGGAAAGCTCCGTTTCCGCTTACGTCCCCGTTGGTATGGTACTTCAAAGGATAGGTCTTCTTCCTTTTCCGGCCGCCGCCTTCCATGGTCCCGCCGCCTTCCATGACCCCTCTGGCATCCTTTAAAACCAAAATACAGGGATGGTCTCCCGGGTCGATCCGAATGCATTTTACCCCCTCCGGCGCTTCCACCTTTAAGGTCGCAAATCCGTTCCCATCCAGAGCTTTCTCGATGGTGCGGCAGCTTTCAGGCACGATCCCTTCCCCGAAATCATAAAAGACCTCCCCGAAAAACCGGCTGCTGCCCTGGCTTTTATTAGCCAGAAACATATCCATATGATAAGCGGGGCGTACAAGGTCCTCGTGCATTTTCCATAAAGGCGTCATATTCCCCAGAATATAATCCTGGAAATGGATCTCCATTTCTTCATAAGCTCCGATTTCCTCTTTTGCTATGCCCATTAAGGAAAACAGGTCATGCTCCCGCAAAATGTGACGCTCCTTTGCGCCTTCCATATAGTAATGCAGGATCCTGTAGATCACAAAATTTACCGGAACCGGAAAATCAAAGGTCCACTCGTAATCTATGATGGTTCCCCTGCCATCCTTCATAATGATATTAGCGGGGATCATATCGATATTGGTAACCTTTCCGCACCGTATTCCTCCGGGCAGGGAGGATTTTCCAAAAACCTTACAAAAGTCTTCGGTTTCCTCAAAATCCGCTTCATCATTTGCCGCTCTTACCACATCCGCAAATTCCTTAAGCTTTTCTATCAGTCCTTCCACCTGTCCCTGTAAAAGCATTTCGTCCATAATGGTTTCTAAAGAAACGCCTTCCACAAACTCAAAACAGGATCTGCCCTCTACTAACAGGATCCTGTTGGGGCTATAGGGTGTATTCCCGTATTTTTCTGCGAGCTCCTTTTCCCATTTTGCCAGATCGTCCACATGGGCCTGTCCCGCCTTTACAACAGGAAGCTTCTCTATATACTTTTTTCCGTCTTCTCCCAATAAAATGTTGGTACGGATGGAATACTCCGCCCTTCTGTCATTGGAAAATTTGGTGTAAATTATCTTCATCTTACTCTCCTGAAAGCTCTACTAAATAGGAATTGGAAAACTGCGGAAACAACCCCTCCCTGCAGACATCGTCAAAAACCCTGTCCTCGTTGAATACAACGATCCTGTCCCTGTCATAATTTCCGTAATTCTGCCTTAGGTCTCCGGGGCGCGGCAGATAGTCGTCGGAATAGATCACATAGGGCAGCTTATAATCGGGATAAGGATAATAAAACTGCCACTCCTTGAAGCCGCATTTTGCAAACATGGCCTCTAACTCGCTTCTTACAAAGGTTTTGACTCCGCTGCTTTCCGGATATCCGTTGATCCCCTCGTAAAAGGTTCCGAAATGATCCTCCCTGCAGCCGGCAAAGTATTTAAGCCCCCAGCGGTTTTCAATGGCAATGATAAGCTTTCCTGACGGCTTTAAAAGCTTTTTTAAAATCTTAAGAAAATCCTCGTAGGGGTGCTCTCCCCCGATATATGCCTCTCCGTATTCAAAAACACCGATCAGCGTGATATAGTCGTATTGCTTTGGCAGCTCCTTCTCAATATCCTTAAAATTTCCCACCAGAATTTCAAAATTGTCGTAATCGCTGTTACGGTAAGCGTTGATCAGGCTGCGCTTTTTGGACAGATCGATACAGGTTACCTTTTTTGCCATAGCCGCAAGAGCCCCGGTAATGGCTCCGCAGCCGGAGCCCACCTCCAAAACCTCCGCCTCTTTTTCTATGGGCATCCAGGAAACGATATTTCTCCTGATATGGGAAAAATGGTATAAAACGCTCCAATCCTTTGTTTTGGCGATCACTTCATTAAGCTGCTCTTCCGAATGAGTCTTGGCGATCTCCAAAAGCCTGTCCTCAACAGCCCCGTCGCTGTACAGATCGCTTCCGCCGTAATATGTTAAATTCAGTCTTTCTTCCGCCTCAGGGCTTTTTTGTGTCTGAATTTCCACTCAAATTTCCTCCTGCATCATCTATGCTCTGTTTAACATGTTTGGTCCTGTTCTTTACATTTTCATTCTGCTATCCATATTTCTGACCTGCTATCATGTATCTGCGCTTCTACCCGCGTTTCCGTCTCATGCGATGACAAAGCCGGAAATCATTCTATAGTAACCTTGGAATTCATATCATAAAATCCCACCGTATTCTTATAGGAAACCACCGTCAGATTGCACACATCGTATAATCTGTGGTATACATGGAACTCTCCCTGTATATAACCCGTGCATCCTAAAGACAGCAGATATTCGCCGCCCTGGAGGTTCATTTCCTGCTCAAAGGTAATCTCCTTTTCCACGCCCGCCGGCAGATCCCCGATCTCCTGTCCTTCAAAGTAGGAATTAGTGCCCGTTATTTCCGTTCCCTGGAGGTTTTTGATGGTAAAGGCAAATATGGGGTTTTCCACTTCCCCGTTGGTGCGTACTTTCATTTTGATCCTGCACAGATCCCCTTTTTCCACCGCGTTGGTAATCTGCCCTTCCTTATCCAGAATGGCAAAGTCTATGATCTCCGCCTGCTTTTCCCCGTATTCCACGATTTCGGGATTTAGTACAAGGGAAGCTTTCCAGGTTTCCCCTTCTTCATTTCCTTCCCCATTGCCCCCTTCCAGTTTATCGGAAGCAATGGTCTCCGGCGCATCCTCTCCCTTCAGCTGATGGACAAGGAGCTTTTTATACATATCCACGATCTGCTTGGGAGCGCCTTCCGCACGCTTGTGCCCTTTGTCTAAGAGCACCACCCTGTCGCAGTATTTACTGATACTGCTCAGGTCATGGCTTACAAAAAGTATGGTCTTTCCCATACGCTTGAATTCTTCAAATTTATGATAGCACTTGGACTGGAAAAATACGTCGCCTACCGACAGAGCCTCATCCACAATAAGGATCTCCGGCTCGATATTGATGGCAACGGCAAATGCGAGGCGCACGAACATACCGCTGGAATAGGTTTTAACAGGCTGGTGGACAAATTCCCCGATATCTGCAAAATTCAGGATATCATCCATTTTGGCTTCTATCTCTTCATTGGAAAAGCCCATCATGGTGCCGTTTAAATAGACGTTTTCTATTCCCGTATATTCCATGTTAAAGCCCGCCCCCAGCTCTAACAGAGCCGAGATCCGTCCGTCGATTTCCACTCTGCCTTTGGTGGGATTTAACACCCCTGTAATGATCTTTAAGACAGTGGATTTGCCGGATCCGTTGGTGCCGATAATGCCCACGGTCTCTCCCCGCGCCACCTGAAAGGACACATCGTCAAGGGCAAAATGCTCCTTTACAGGAACCTTTTTTAAACCCAGGGCTTCCTTCATCCTGTCGGAGGGCTTCTCGTATAATTTGTATACCTTGCTGATATTTTCTACCGAAATCGCTATATTCTCACTCATGGCTTCCTCCTATAACACATCTGCGAAATGAACCTTCAGCCTTTTGAACACAAAGCTGCCAAAGGCAAAAAGAACCGCCACGACTGCCCAGAAATACAAGGTCAGCTTCCACTCCTCAAAGAACCACACTTTGTCGATAAACGCCTCCCTGTATCCGTTTACGATATAAAAAACCGGATTCAGTTTAAAGATAAACTGCCATTTTACATCCACAATGCCCAACTGCCACATGATAGGCGTGGCCCACATGCCCACCTGTAAGATAATATTGATGATCTGGGTCAGGTCCTTGAAAAATACGACAACGGCGCTGGTAAAATAACATAGCGCCAAAACCAGCACAAACATACAGAAGGAATAATATACAATCTGCAGCATATACAGATCCGGGAAATTCCCGTAGCAGGCAAAGAGAATGACCGTAAAAAGCACAAAGAACAAATGCACATATAATGCGGATAAGATCTTAATGACCGGCAGTACGGAAATATTGAATACGACCTTCTGGACCAGATATTTATATTCTATCAGGGCATTTGTTCCGTTGTTAAGCGCCTCGGAAAAGAAAAACCAGGGAACCAGCCCCGAAGTGAGCCAGAGCACAAAGGGGACCGCCAATCCGTCCTTTGTGACCGTATTTCCTACCTTCAGCCCTTTTTCAAATACAAACCAGTATACCACCACCGTTACCACCGGCTGGATAAATGCCCATACAATGCCCAGGTAAGAGCCTGCAAACCTGGTTTTAAAATCATTTTTGGAAAGCTTCAATATCAGACGTTTATTCCGATAAAGATCTCGTATTAATTCCATTATTTTTTCTCTCTATACTTTCTTCCTATATTTTCTCAATAAAACCTTAACTGTATTATTATACCTAATTTAGGCGGTACAGGCAATAGTTCCCATAGCTTCCAATAAATTCAAGCAGTTCTTCTTCCGGCATATCCGTCCATTCCTTTGTATCATCCAGAACCAGATACAGACAACCTTCCGCCTTTGCCTTTTCCCTTACCGCTTCCACAGGAACGCTTTCCCACTGCATCATTTCATATACTTTTGTAGCCTCGTCATCCTCCGGATATCTTCCGTAAAGCATGGGAAGGGTGCCGTCGTACTGCCTTGCATAAGTGGACAGGCTTAAAGGCATCGCCGCCTTTCTTTCTCCGGCCTTTCCTTCTCCTGCCCCGTTCTTAGCATCTTCATTGATCATATCCACGATCTGGATGACGCCGTCCGGCAGCTTGTAAATATTTTCTGCCTTCACAAAATTTTCTTCTGTCACGATGGGGATCCCTGCATAAATAAGCCCCATCACGATGATAGCGGCAGAAAGCGTTCCCATACGAAACCCGGCTTCCATCCGCTGCATAAGAAGCGCCCCGCCGTAAGCTATGGCAAAAAATACCGGTAAAAGCCAGTAGATGCGCACGATCCTTTCAGGCAACATATGGAACCGTTCCAAAACCGTGCCCACAAGGGGATTTACGATCACGAGAGGCAGATACCACGCGCTGAAGGCAAAGGCAATTTTATTTTCTTTTTTCTTTTCCAAAACAACAATAACGACCCATGCGGCCAGATAAAGGCCCATGAGAACGCCGTTTCCTGCATAAAGTTTAAAAAGATTGGTAATATAATTCATATCGTTTTATCCCTGTTCTGCTATATAAACAAAAATGTTCTTACAAAAGAAACACATAAATTCCTATCAAAATCACATTTGGTATGGCGGCCCCACACATTTTCAGAGGCACCTTTAGGGAATGTCTTGCTACGGCATAAGTCAAAGCCATGGCAAATAAAAGGAGGGGCATCAAAGCCGCCGCCGAGAAGGAGGCGAGGCAGCCCGCGCCCATGGTCAGATAGATGCCGAGCATCTCCTGCCTTTCACCCGTTATATCGTTATTTACTGCCGTTTCTTTGTTTCCTTCAGGCGTCCTTTTTTTCGGAATATCTTGTGATTCCCGGCTTTTTAAAAGCCCCAGGAAATAATAAAACAGACAGGGCACTAAGATGGCGCAGAATACTGCCTTCCCCTGCCAGCTTCTGAACAACAGAAAGGTGCCGCTTGTCCTGGTTGAATAAAAGCCGAAAAGATTTAAGACATTCATAAACAGCAGGAATGCCGCCGCGCCCGTATCTTCGCCCTTTTGTCCAAACAGTCTTTTTCCCAGAAGCCAATAGACATAGTAAGCCAGAAAAAGCATAAATACCGGCACGACCGTGTGGGCCAGGATCGTGGGATGAATATGAAACATTTTCCCCAATGACGCCCACAAAACAGGCAGGGGTGAAAGTACATAATCCCCTCCGTCAGCTAACTCCATAGGATTTCCCGTATAGGGGGAAAAGGCGAACATTTCCCCCGTCTCATAGGCGGAAACAGCCAGTCCCAGATACCATGCGTCGTCATCATCCGTATGTCTGTAGCCGGTTACCAGGATTATCTGGAACAGAATACACAATACACACAAAACCAAAAGCCTTCTCGGGACGGCATCCGTAATTCGTCTGTCTTCTTTCTGCTCCCTGATCCGTCGGCAGCCTCCCTTTACCCTCCAAAATATAACGGCATAAGCGGTCAATGCCAAAAGAAATAACACAATAACCGTTACCAGCTTTGCCCGCAAAAAAATCGCAGGTACACAGATTATTTCAAATATACAAAATATGCTTAAAAAGTGTTTTAAATCAAACATTTCTCATCCTCATTATTCCGTCCGGAGAAATTCCATAAGCCCGCTCTCTCCATATATTTCCCATATTTTTTTATTATATTGCTGCTGGTTGGCATAATCTCCGCTAAAATGAAGCCCGTCTCCAAATTGCTCTGCCGGATAATATTTAATCTGATTTAAATATTCGGGAAACATCTCCATCAACGGAGATATACTATATTCTTTTGCAAGTTCGCACATATATTCACTATCCTCATTGGCGTCCGATACCGGCCCAGGAAGCATATGAAGCCTGATATCATTTTCTTCGCACAACTCCATTATTTTGCAAATATATAAAACAGACATTTCTCCAACCTCAGCTCCCTGCACTTGTTCCTTTTTACTTAACGCATTTAAATATATTTTCCGGTTTATTCCTGAGCGGTCAATCGCATAGACCACGTCCTTCCTCAAGAAAAACCGTCCATAAATATCCGCCATCTCATCAATCGTATCCTGCTCCAGATATTGCAGCGTATCGGTTTCCACAAACGGCATTACTGCATATTGATAGCCGTAACGCAGACCAAAGCCGCCTTTTAATGCCGTGGGCAGGACGATCAGCCAGATATCCGTTGTTTCCGGATGACTTTCTATAAACAATTTTGCCAGGATATACTGCCCTGTCATCGTTACCGACCCGTTACTTCCAAGGATACAAATTTCGCTGTTATATTGCTGAAGACCGTCAAACATTTGACGGCAGACGCTGTCTCCAATGATCAGCTGTGTATATTCATTGGTTTCCCCCGCTTTTTTAATATATGGTTTGATTTCATCCGGCCCTACATTAACGGATATATAATCTTCACTATTTGTAAGTTTTGCCAACGGCATACGATATTGCTCTGTCATTGAAAGATAATCCAGACCGATCACAATGGACAGAAACACTATGATAAAAACACACACCTTGATTACAAATTTTTTCATCGGGCTTTTCTCCATTAAAACTGAAAATAAATAAACCGGGACGCAGGAGCGCCGTAATTCTGTAATACACAGATCAAAAGGTAAAGAAGGAGCGCTATGTAGCACAGCCATCGGAAAATAATATTTTGTTTATCCAACAGCTCCCTCACACGATACCCCCGCACATTCATTCCATCGACCATCATTATCAATAAAATCCCTGCGGTCAACTGTCTGTTTGAACTCAGCAAAAAGACATTTTGCCTGAAAAGATGCGAAAAATCAAATCGAAATATAACCAGTCCCAACATATCAACAGCATCCCGCATTCCCGATGCTCTAAAAAACATCCATGCAAAGGTTACTAACGCAAATGTGATACTTCTTTGAAACAGTCGCCAGCTAAAACATTTTGTGTTGATCCTCAAAATCTGCACGCATTTTTTCCTGATTGCCTGTGTCATTCCGCTCATTACAGAATAAAAGCCATGCAATCCTCCCCAAACAATATAATTCCATCCTGCGCCGTGCCATAACCCGCTAATCATGAAAGTTATCAAAAGATTTCTGTTTTTTAACAGTTTACCGCCCCGATTTCCGCCCAGTGGAATATACAAATAATCTCTCAGCCAGTTTGATAACGATATATGCCATCTTTTCCAAAAGTCTTTAATGCTCACAGCATAATAAGGCTGCCTGAAATTATCCGACAGATGAATTCCCAGAACCTTTGCAGCCCCGATAGCGATATGACTATATCCGCCAAAATCGCAATATATCTGAAATGCAAATAAAACAGTCGCCAGCATAATGACAGACCCGCTGTAATCCATGTAATTTGAATAAATCGAATCTACAATTACTGCAGCCTTGTCCGCTACCGCTATTTTCTCAAAAAATCCCCACATCATCAACAAAAGCCCATTCCTGGCATTTTGATAATCAAAATCATTTTCTTCGTTTATCTGCTTTAATAAGTTTTTGCTTCGTTCAATGGGGCCTGCAACTAATTGTGGAAAAAACGAAATAAACAGTCCATACTTTAAAACGTTCCTTTCCGCCTTCACATCTCCACGATATACATCTATTACATATCCTATAGCCTGAAAAGTATAAAATGAAATGCCCACCGGCAATATTATGTCAACTGTCGGAGCACTAAAGGCCAGCTGCAATACATATGCCGCTTTTCTCATATTTTCTATCACAAAACCAAGATATTTAAATACTCCCAATATACACAGATTGAAAACAATACATGCTGCAATGATTATTTTTCTATTAAGTTCAGACCTGCTTCTATACTTTTCAAGAAGATTTCCTGCCAGCCATGTCGTTATCGTTACTATCGCCATCAAAAAAGCATATTTGGGATTCCAGCTCATGTAAAAGTAGTAACTGGCAAACAACAGCCAAATATAACGCACTTTTTGGGGAATTATGTAATGAACCAGTACAACAATCGGGAAAAATAATAAAAAGGCCTGTGAATTAAAGTTCATACACTCCTCCAAAAATATACCTCAATTCAAACATTCTGCAAAACCGATAAAGCGGGATCTTTATCCTGAAGCCATAAAAAGATTTGAATTGAGGTATGTCGTTCACATTTTATAAATTGTTGTAAGCAATTTCTTTTTCCACTAATTCCAGATCATTTTTTACCATACGTTCAACCAGCTCGTCAAACTTGATCTTTCTTTCCCAGCCCAATACCGTATCGGCCTTGGTGGGATCTCCGATGAGAATATCCACTTCTGCCGGACGGAAGAAATCGGGATTTACCTTTACGACCACCTTACCGGTAGCCTTGTCCGTTCCGATCTCATTCATGCCTTCGCCGGAAAACTCCACTTCTATTCCCGCTTTGGCAAAAGCCGTCTCCACAAATTCCCTTACGGTCCTTGTCTCGCCTGTAGCCACTACATAGTCATCCGGCTTATCCTGCTGAAGCATCAGCCACATAGCATATACATAATCCTTGGAATGACCCCAGTCACGCTTGGAGCTTAAATTTCCCAGTTCCACATGATCCTGGATGCCTAACTTGATCCTTGCCACCGCATCGGTAATCTTACGGGTAACGAATTCTTTTCCTCTTCTCTCGGACTCGTGGTTGAAAAGAATCCCGCTGCATGCAAACATACCGTAGCTTTCCCTGTAGTTTTTGGTAATCCAGTGCCCGTATACCTTTGCAACTCCATAAGGGCTTCTCGGATAAAAAGGAGTGGTTTCCTTCTGGGGAATCTCCTGTACCAGACCGAACATTTCGGACGTGGACGCCTGATAGAATTTACAGGAGGGCTTTACCATGCGGATCGCCTCCAGCATATTGGTAACGCCTAAGGCGTCGATCTGGGCCGTCGCCAAAGGCTGCTCCCATGATGTAGCCACAAAGGATTGTGCCGCCAGATTGTAAACCTCATCGGCATCGGAAACCTTCATAGCGTTTACCAAAGATACCACATCAGTCATATCCGCATATATAAATTTGATTTTATCTTTAATATGCTCAACATTGCCGTAATCCACAACGGATTTTCTTCTCATGATACCATATACATTGTATCCCTTTTCCAACAGCAGTTCTGCCAGATAAGAACCGTCCTGACCATTAATTCCTGTAATCAACGCATTTTTCATTCTCAATTACTTCCTCCATAATATACAGTATAAACAACTGTGATAATTTTATTATAGAACCTGAAATAAATCAAGGCTTTGTGGGAAGTTCCTTCTCAATTACTTGATTTATTCAGGGTTCTATAATAAAATGATAATGTTTATTTCTATGACCTGCATTTTGCATGTAAGAGAGGAAAAATACATGAATGGCAAAAAATTTTTGATTACCGGCTTTTCCGGTTTTGTTGGCAGACATTTTCTACAATATTTATATGAACGTTCCGAAGCTTATGAAGTATGCGGCGTAGACATCAAGGAACCTGCTTTTGACTGCTCCGTATACAAGGATAAGTTAGACATTCAGTTCCGGAAAGTCAATTTATTAAATAGAGATGAGTTAAA
This sequence comes from Lachnospiraceae bacterium UBA3273, assembly GCA_002362385.1. GTDB lineage: Bacteria > Bacillota > Clostridia > Lachnospirales > Lachnospiraceae > UBA2882. The sequence continues at coordinate 22,666 of DEUB01000068.1, read as the reverse complement.
AACGGTCCTTACAGAGTTTGCACCGGACTATATTCTTCATCTTGCTTCCTTCAGCAGCGTTGCCTACAGCTGGCAGCACCCCGAAGACTGCTTTATCAACAACACACATATTTTCTTAAATCTTACAAGCGCATTAAAGGAAGCCGGCTTGACTTGCCGGATCTTATCCATCGGTTCCTCCGAGGAATACGGCAATGTTTCCAAAGAGCAGCTTCCCCTTAAGGAGGATATGCATTTGACACCGGTCAGCCCCTATGCGGTAGCCCGGATTTCCCAGGAAATGTTGTCCCGGGTTTTCGTAGATCATTATCATCTCAACATCATTCTGACCCGTTCTTTTAACCATATCGGGCCCTGGCAGGACGAGCGGTTTGTGGTACCAAGCTTTATAAGACGAATCTTAAACATCAAAAACAGCGGGGCGAAAGCGGGCATGATCGAAACAGGCGACACTATGATCATCAGGGACTTTGTTGATGTCAGGGATGTGGTAAAGGCTTACTATCTCCTGCTTACCGAAGGAACCCCCGGAGAAATCTATAATATCTGTTCGGGCAAAGGAGTTCCCTTATCGGAAGTGATTGAGGTCATTGCCAGGATCACGGAAACGGATATCAGAACCAAAGTAAATCCCGAATTTGTCCGTCCCGATGACAACCGCGTCATAATCGGTTCCCATGATAAGATTACGGAGCAATTAGGCTGGAGACCGGAAATCTCTTTGGAGGATACCTTGAGGGATATGGTGGCGGAAATGGGGAACCTTTCCGATTAAACAATTAAACTTTATGATAAAAAAGAACGCCTTCAGAGTTAACCGCACAAAACTCCAAAGGCGTTCTTTTTCTTCTTATTTACTATAATTTGTGTTTTTTCTTTTTTCTTATTCAAGATGTTGTGTTTTGCGTGCGGTTATGTTAATAAAGTAACATCTTCTCATTCTCTTGTAAAGCAAAATCCGTCGACAATTGCAATTTTTTGTTATCAGGCTTTTTCCTCATGATACTCCTGCTCTGTATTCACGTTCCAGACATTCCGCTTGTCGGAGACGCCGTTTATGATATTGCGGACCGCTTCAAAGGCCGTCGCCATGGAATGGTCCATATTATTGTACCTGTGCTGTCCGTTTCTCCCTATGCAGTAAAGATTCTGAAACCCATCGAGATATTTAATGATCTCATCTATATGGTCATAGGTGTCAAAATACGCCGGATATGCTTTTTTGACCGTTTCCTTATGATAATCCTTTACCTTGTCTGCGGAATCAATGACTCCCATCTTTATAAGTTCCTTTGCGCCAAGCTTTGCCCACTTTTCTTCGGACAGCTTCCAGTACTTATCTCCCTCCGTACAGAAATACTCCAGACCGATCCAGACGGTATCTTCCGGCTTAGCCACCATATACGGAGACCAGTTATTAAAGATCTGGATCCTCCCCAGCTTCACTCCTGTGTCCTGCACATAGATCCAACAGTCAGGGACAATATTGCCCAGAGTCTTTAACTTCGTTTCATTTTTCAGATTCAACTTATCAAGGAGCAGACCCACCGTCACAAAATCCCTGTAAGGCAGTCCCGCCGCATATTTTTGTATCTGCTTTGGCACATCATTCATACCCGTTATCAGATCCTTTAGCGGCATGGATGAAAGGATATAATCCCCCGAAAGCTCCTCTTTACTGCCGTCCCTTTCAAAAACAACGGCATAAGCTTTCCCTTCCCTTGTCTTTACATTGGTAACAAGGCAGCCCTTTAAAAGCCTGCCGCCCATTTCCGCAAACCTGTCCGCCGCAGTTTCCCACAGCTGGCCCGGTCCGTATTTGGGATAGTAAAATTCTTCGATCAGGGAGGTTTCTACCTTTTTGCTGTTTTTCTTTCCGGGAAACATCTTAAAGAATACGTCCTTGATAATTGCCACAATGGACAAGCCCTTTACCCTCTGGGCGCCCCAGGAAGCGTCGATCTCCTTGGGATGCCTGCCCCAGAGCTTCTCGGTATAACCTTCAAAGAACATGGAATAAAGTTTCTTCCCGAAACGGTTGATATAGAAATTCTCCAGGGAATCTTCCTTTTTCTTTATTAGAACCGACCTTAAGTAGCTGAAACCCGCTGCCATGGTGGTCAGAAAGCCCATATTTCTGATAGTCTGAAGGTTCATCTTGACGGGATAATCAAAAAATTTCTTTTTGTAATAGATCCTGGAGACCCTGTTACGGGTCAGCATGACACGGTCTTCCTTTTCCGGATCGGGCCCGCCCTTCTTTAGCGGGACCTTTCTCCCCAGTACCTTGTCGTCATAGGACGGTTTTCCCTGGCGGGGCATCAGTTCGTCCCACCACCTCATGACTTCATCATCCTTGGAAAAGAAGCGGTGTCCGCCTATATCCATTCGATTACCATGATGCTTTACCGTGCGGGAAATACCGCCTATTTCCTGGGTCTCCTCTAAAATGACTACCTCTATGTCTCCCGACTGTTTTAATAATTCAATTCCCGCAGTAAGACCGGCCGGCCCCGCTCCGATGATAATAACCTTCTGCATGCTTTTCCTCTTTATATTACGCTTCTAAAGTACTCTATGGTTTTAACCAGGCCTTCATCCAGCTTGATTTCCGGCTGCCAGCCCAGTTTTTCCTTCGCCAGGGAAATATCAGGCCGTCTCTTTGTAGGATCGTCGCCCGGGAGAGGACAATGTATCAGCTTACTCTTAGAATCCGTCAGTTTCAGTACCTTTTCGGCAAGCTCTATCATAGTAAACTCTCCGGGATTTCCCAAATTGACCGGGCCACAGAAATCATCGTTTTCCATCATCCGGTAGATGCCTTCCACCAGATCGTCCACATAGCAGAAACTCCTTGTCTGGCTGCCGTCTCCGTAGATGGTAATATCTTCTCCTTTTAAAGCTTCCACAATAAAATTGCTGACCACACGCCCGTCGTCAGGATTCATCCGGGGGCCATAGGTATTAAAAATACGGATAATACGGATATCCACATCACGCTGTAAATGATAGGAAAAGAACAGGGTTTCCGCCACTCTCTTTCCTTCATCATAACAGGAACGGATTCCTACAGGATTCACGCATCCGCGATAGCTTTCCTTCTGGGGATGCATTTCCGGGTCTCCGTATACCTCGCTGGTACTTGCCTGCAAAATACGGGCGTTGTTCTTCTTTGCAAGCTCTAACATATTTAAAGCGCCTAAAAAACAGATCTTGGCAGTTGCCACCATATCCTCCTGATAAAAAGGAGGGCTTGCAGGGCATGCCAGATTATAGATCTGATCCACATCCGCTTCAAAAGGCTCCACAATATCATGCTCTACAAATTCAAAATTAGGTTCAGAAAGTAAATGCTCAATATTCGTCTTTCTTCCTGTAAACAGATTATCCAGACAGATAACGTGATTTCCTTCCTTTATTAATCTGTCGCAAAGATGGGAACCTACAAATCCGGCTCCTCCGGTTACTAAAACTCGTTTCATTTTATCCCAAATTCCTTTCCGTTTATTTTGTAAAATATATACTATCAAAAGTTATTATAACCTTTATTTTGAATAATTAAAAGGATAAATGCTACTGCACTTTCTTTAGAAAATAATAATCTAATCTAATATCCATATCATTATCATTAAATAAAATAAATTCCATATTATCCACATCTTCTTCTAAAATAAACGTTATTTTTATAATTTGTTCGTTTCCTTCTTCCAAAGTATATTTGATTGCTTCTGCACCCAAATCATAGCCAAGATTGAAATCAGCAAATTGTAATTGATTTCCTACAATCATTAATTCATATTTTCCTTCATCCAAAGATATATATGGTCCATACTGTAATTCACCTGACGATATTACTAAGGAATTATCCTGCATAACTTTTTCGCCGCCTGCAATTGACAATAAGGCGCCACCATAATACCTTCCTTTACTTGTTTTTAATAACTCATTCTGTCTTTCAATTACATTCCAGTCTTCTTTTGTATAAATAGTGTCTAACAATTCCTCATAAGTGGTTAATGAATAATAATACTGCTTCCCGGTCTCTGAAATTAATGTCGGATTTCCCAAAAATTTATCCAGATTGCTCTTTATCTCATCGAAAGACTCTTTATCATACCCATTTTCATCCAACCAGATTCCTTCAACTCCTTCACAAACCGAATACTCTAATATCATTTCTGTTCTCATAACGGACAACGCATTTGCCCAATTCATATATTCCTCTTTAGTCCCCTCAATCCAACAGAGATTATCTGAATAAACGCTGGGCCAGAACTGCTCATAATTACGCATATCATGCTTTGCTTCCGAAACCCCTTCTGTGATGATCGGGAGCATCAATATTGATGCATTATCATCTGTTATCAAATCTATTTCTTCTACCAATTTTTTGGTATTATGATTTAATTCCCAATTATACTCGTAATCAGCCTTTGAAAAAGGCGGCGTTTGATCTAAAAGAGCCAGACACAGCACGAGAGCAGCACCCAGAATAATAACAGCCCGTTTCCTTATATCGCTAAATCCTTTTCTCAAAACATACTGAAGGATCGTTATAATAGTCATTAAAGAAAATGCGGCAATAAAAATACTCATACGATTATAACAACGTATACTTGAAGAAATAAGACCCACAAATATATTTAATCCGCCTATATTAGCCACTAAAATAATAAATACATTTAAAGTCCCGTATTTTTTTATTTCTTCCGTAACCATATCATTTTTATTTGAGAAAAGAAGAATAAAAACTGACACTACCAATCCAACTGTCATTAGCAATCCCAAAGTTACCATTCGGGATTCATCAGTTCCAAGATATTGATCCAAATTTTCCCTAAAATTTGCCAACAAGCCTATTCGATGATTTTGGATTGGGTAAATCAACTGCACAATTCTAAGACCATATACTTGTAAGTCCGCTAAAGTTCTCCCATCTCCTGCAGATACAAAAGCATTTGAATTGTTACCCAAATGATTGAACCATGAAATTAAATATGGTATATTCTCTATGGCAATTGCCAAAAATGGAATTACGCACAAAGCCAGCTCCATAAAACATACAGAAATGCTCTTTTTATTCCATAAATTATATATAAAAACAAAAAATAATATAATAGCCAGGAAAACAGAATAATAAATATCGGTTAATCCCATTAAAACACATATCGAAATACATATAAGATTAAATTTTCTATTTCTTTCCTTTTGTTCGTCTAACAACCAAATAATCATTGCACATGCAATGGGAACCATATAATAATTTGCTAAATATATATGCTGTTCTCCACGAAGATAGTGGTAAGGTAAAAAAGTATAAATAACACCTCCAATTGCTGCAAGCCACGTTTCCTTTTGTAACATTCTCAGAGCAATGTACATTCCAAGAGCAACAAATATATAACCCGCAAAATAGTAAAAATTAGCCGCCGTACCAAAACTATCAAAAAAAAGGCAGCATAAAAACAAACCAATTTTATGCAAAAAAGAAGTTTCTAATTTGGCATGAAAAAGCGAATTCAACAATACTTGCACTCCGCGCCCACTTTTTATACCGCTGATATAATCATGCGCCACTCCAGCGAGTCCACATGCGTCCCCTTGAACGTCAATCATTGTTGTCAAATCTATCTCATATAAGTGAAAGATTAAAAAAACACTAACTGAAACAAAACCAGCCAGAATTAACATCCATGCAATTTCATAGCATATTGATTTTTTAATTTCCCTTTTTATTAGCATTTTATAAACGCTTCTCCTTCAACGCACTCTGTTTCCAATGATTCTTGATTCGAAATAATTCAAAATAGGCCTTATTGTTTACATCATTTCCAATATGATCTAAAACCAGATGCAACATATATCCACAGGCGAATCCATAGAGTATTCCGTTTTTTCTTTTTTTAGTGAATAAATAAAGCCATAATACAATTGCAAATTCCCATGAATGAAAAATTACTTTTACAGTTCCTTTGTAATCAAAGTATTTTCCTGACGCAAACAGATTCCAGTCCCATTCCTGTGCAAAATCTTTACAATAACATCCATATTCAATTACATGATCCAAATCTACCATTGTTCCCGCAAACACGCATGCCATCGCTGTCTTCGGACTTTTCGTTGTAATCAGTAATGTCGTACCCAATGCCGTACTGTACGCCAAATGTTTTATCGGTCCCATTTTTAATTATCCTTTACTGTTTCCAATTATCACGACTAGCCTGTTCTTTAACAAACAATCCCTTCATACATCCCCATCCATAAATCCAAAGCGTAATCCAGCAAGCGACAAAATGATATGCCCATGCAGCAATATCCGGCTTACGACAGTAACCAATTATAGCCTGTATCAAAAGCGGGATAATTGTAACACAGGATAAAGAAAACAGTACGACTTTTCCTTTTCCTAATTTGCTCCATGGATATTTACGTCCTTTCGCATCGCTAAAAAACAGAAAATCTTTTATTCTACGATTTTGCTTTCTGATAAAGGTCCTGGTATCCGGACAAAACAAATGAACAATTCCGGTTTTTACCTTTGCAACACGCAGCTCCGGATCCTTTTTGAACAATTCCCATAAGACATCAATATCAAAGAGATAATCCCCTTCAAAATTTTCCAAAAGTTCTTTTCTCCGCATTAAAAATCCGTTTGCACCAATTGTCGGGATCATGTCGGCCTTGAATTTAACGGATAAATAATCTCCTTTATCAATCTCCTCCCGTATGACTTTTGTCCATTTTCCCGTAATCGAACAATATCTGTCATAATTTCCCGTAAACATACAAAGCGGATCGTTCATTCCTATCAAAGCGCAATATCGATTGATGACACTATCCTGTTTCCGATATGTGTACGCAATGGGTTCCGAAGCAACAATAATTTCTTCTTCAAACGGTTTCATCATTCTGCTTAACCAGCTTGTATCAGGAATAATATTATCCGAGTCCAACAATAGTATTACGTCTCCTATGGCCTGTTTTACCGCAACCGCTTTCCCTGCCTCTGCAGTCCTGAGTGGGTTTGAAAAGAAATGCAACAAGAAATCGCATGAATAATTTTTTAAGTACTCCAATGTACCATCGCTGGATCCCCCATCAGCAAACACGATATCAATTAAATGATGAGGGTAATCCTGTGCACAAATCGCTTCCATATAATCTTTAATTGTGCGCATCGAATTAAACGTTGGAGTAACGATTGTTACCGATAATTGATTCATTTCGATTTCTCCTTAAGCATTTTAAGTGCATCATACATTTCTCTAACCGATAAAAATGTATAGGTAGGCTTAATATTACCTGATTCGATATCTTCTGCCATAGCTTCTCCGGTTAATACACATACAGCCGAAACATTGGCATTCAATCCCGTTGCAATATCTGTATATAATCGATCTCCGATTACAACCGTTTCTTCTTTTCCATATCCCCATTTTTGCCTGACAATTTCGACCATTGTAGGCTCAGGCTTCCCAATGTACAAGGGTTTTTTATCGGTTGCATCTTCAATCATCCGGCATATTGCGCCACAATCCGGAATAAATCCAAAACCAACGGGACATCTTAAATCCGGATTAGTCGCAATATATACTCTGTCTTTTTGAAGCATTTTACAAGTATTAATTACTTTTTCACTATTCAGTTCTGTATCAAAACCGACCAAAACAATGCCCACCTCATCATCATAAGAACAAGTTACATCAATTCCTGCTCCAATTAATTCATCAATGAAAGATTTTGTCCCTTGGCAATATACTTTCTCATTTGGATACTTATTTTTCAAATACAATATCGTTGCCTGCGCAGAAGTAAAAAAATTATCAATATCACAATCGATCTTCAATCGTTGCATCTTATCTATATAATCTTTTACCGATTTTGAAGAATTATTTGTTATAAAGACAAATCTTCCGCCAATTTCTTTGATATAAGCCAATAATTGCATCGTTCCGTCGAAAACGTTATCTTCTTCATATATGGTTCCATCCATATCAAATAAGAACAATTTTTTATTTCTTAATTCTTCTACATTCTTATTCCAAAAGTCTACAATTACACCCATTTTTCACTCATCCGTTTATTCTTGAAACAACTTTTCCGCAGCTGCTAAATCTTCATGATTATCTATTTCAAGCCATCTCCCATTTAAGGGGCATGCCTTAAATTCTATTTCAGATAATATATCATTTAAAGCGACCTCACTCCAAAGTTTTACTTCCTTTCTCTGTTTAATATATTCTTCACATTTAGAAAAAAAGGCAATTCCACCTTCTGCGGAAAACTTATACACATCTATGGAGGCACCTAATGCATCTTTTTCTGAAACGGTTTTTGCTATTTCCATTAATCTTCCATTTTTTTCAATAACTTTCATGGATTCTTCTAAATAGTTCCCTATGTCTGTTACAATAGCGTTTTCAGCTTCACATTCCAGCAGTGAAGAGATAACGGAAGAATCAAAAAATACATCTGCATTCATCATTAAAAAAGCCTTTCCGGCAAGTAACTCCTTTGATAAATAAGCGGAGTACATATTATTTGTTTTGGCATAATCCACGCTTTCGATAATTGTTATATCAGGGTATTTTTCGTGCACAGCCTTTTCCAGGGAATCCGCCCTATATCCTGATACAATTGTAATATCATCCACTCCGTTTTCCTTTAAATTTTCAATCTGTTTTATTAAAATTGGTTTTCCGTTTACAGGCACCAATGATTTTGGACGATCATTCGTAATCGGTGCTAAACGCGTTCCTAAACCCGCAGCCAAAATTAGTGCTTTCATCTGCTTATTATTCATAGTCATTTCTCCAATCTAAAATTCTCTAACTAACTCATTATAAACTTCCACTAGAGTATCTCTACTCAAATCAACTTCATTTAAAAATGTATATCGATTTATTCGCATTTGAGGTGCATTCTGCATACAATAAACAAAAGTATCTGCATCAATGGATAATTTTTGAGGATTGATTTCTACCTTAAACCTATTAAGATAGTTCATTACCTCTGTCTGATCTTTCTTAATAATCTTCAACATTGCGACCGTTCCCAATGCTGTTTGAATTCCATGAAGATTTCCTGTTTTACAGTAGTAGTCCAATGCATGACTGAATAAATGCTCAGAACCACTTACCGGCCTGCTGCTTCCCGCAAAATCCATTGCAATCCCTGAAAGAACCAAAGAATTAATCAAGTCTTCCACAAATGCAGGTGTCAAAGAATTACATTGCGTATTCATTAGCATATCTAAAGAATTTTTTGACATCAAATATGCATATCCATTCATCTTATCTTTCCCGCGCATACATGCTAAATCCCAATCTAACAGGGCCATGTAATTGGAGATTGTATCGCCTATTCCGGCTTTTATCAATTGACTGGGTCCGGCACAGATTACTTCGGTATCAATTAATACCATTGACGCCATACAACACCCCAGGCTTTTAGGTTTCCCGTCTTGTCTTTTTAAAACAGCTATCGGAGATACTAAGCCATCGTTTGCCACCGTTGTAGGGACTGATAAAAAAGGCCGTTTTGTTATATATGCAGCATACTTGCAAACATCTAAAACTTTACCGCCACCAACACCGACAATACAACAAATATCTGTTTCAATGACCTTTTCAGCAATCATCAAAGCATACGCTATAGTGTTTTGAGTTACAAATTCTTCTACTAGTTTCCCAACTTCTTTTATCTGTTTTTTTACTAAATTTCCATACAACTTATCTACAACATCATCAGAAACATATAAAATTTCCCCGGCAATTTTTTCAGTCAAAAGTGTCTCAGCAATATTATGAATGACACCTTCTCCAACTTTTAAAATTTTTGATTGCAATATTACACCTTCCAAACAGATTCCATCTTTATTTTATAAAGCAAATTTATCTTTTATAATCTCAACAGCATCTTCAGGTTTTAAATTACCTTCATTTTCAATTACCAGTTCAGGATTTTCCGGATATTCTGTTTTCATGTTAATTCCATAAACATTTTCCTTTTTCCCTTCTAACGCCGCTTTATATAGACCTTTACTGTCTCTGCGAATCAGCTCTTCAATCGAGACCTTAATAAAGATCTCCTTATAATTATCAATTAAATTCCTGTTAAGTCTGCGCTCTTCCTCTAACATACCAATGACACACCAAATAACATCAATTCCCTGATCGGTCAAAAATTTAACCAGATTACGTGCAATTCGCCCCTGCCTGGCTCGTCCCTCCAATGAATAATCTGTATTCTCTGAAATTGCCCTCAGTGCATCGCCATCCAGCAAAACAACATTATCCTGCTTTTTTTTCATATAACCGTACAACATTGTTCCTATTGTCGTTTTTCCGGCTCCGGACAAACCGGTTAATCTATAAGCTGTTCCTTTTTTCATCATTAATGTCCTTTCAACTTTCAATCTTTATTTAAAACTCAACAAATTCTGAATTTTTAAGACCAGATCTGGATTCAAGTCAATAATTGCCCCTTTTAAATATACTTTAGTCATATCCCAATTCGACATCCGCCTTTTCCCTGATATGCTAATATCAATTTGATTTCTTTCACAAAGTTTTACTCCTGCATCCATCCATTTCCCCTTTCGAACACCTTCCTCATATGGAAAAACAAAATCTAAAGTGGCTAATAATGGCTGTTTTATTTCCTTACAGTTCATAGAAACTTTTCTTTCAAACTCCCATGCCGAACAATCACGATTTACAAAATCTTTCAAAAAGTTAACATCCCAAATCCCAATTTGAGTAGATAAACAATATGCGGTTCCGGGCAAATAGTATCCCAGTGAATTATTTCTCTCAAAAACTCCTGCGACCCGAGGCGATTGAATTAACCGTAAATTAGCGGCATTATATTGGCGGGCTAATAACAATTTATCTTCAATAACTTTAGTATCAATATAATCACATAATAAATAATCATCCATCCATAATGATACATATGGATAATCAATTTTATTCAATGCATTAATTAGCATCTCTCCCCAATTTGAATCAATCTCGATGCAATCATCAAAATTATATTTTGACATATCGTCTGCTTTATAATCGGTCAATAAAATAACCGGATATGGACAATCGCTCCAATACTTCTTTAAAAAAAACAAAAATATTCCCCACATCCCTTCGTTTTTCCTACAACTATAAATTATAATTGCCATATCTTTTGATTTCATTTTGCCATCCTCTTAATGAATTTTCTATTTAGGAACTTGCGAAACACCATAACCTGAAACCTATGATATCATATAAACAAATTTTTTTCACTCCTTAAATCATAATTATCGTTTCCTTCCAAATAATAAAAAAGGCACATCCCGAAAAGCCAATTAGCCATCTGTATAGATTTATTATAATATGTTGAATAACCGGCAATTCAGAGTTAAATAATCCTATTCCGGAAAAATATATATAACTGTCAAAATTATAATATA
>DEUB01000068.1:0-10972 GCA_002362385.1 Lachnospiraceae bacterium UBA3273 | reverse complement strand
ATATAATAATAAAAGAGGGAACAGCAGCGCAAGGATCCTGATGCAATTAATAATTCTTCCACTATGTAGTAACGTATTTTTATTAATTATAAATCCTAATACAAAATAGGGAAATAAATATGCAATTTTACTAACAAACGAAAAAGATTCACAAAATACAAGTAATCCTATGAAACACATGAATAAAATTTCTTTACTATATCTTGCATTAAGAAAATGTAGTGCAATAAAACAAATTGAATTGCAAAATATTACTACATACAAGAACCAAACTCCTTCGCTTGTTATTGTAAAAATAAATTCACGAAACAATTCCCCAATTTTCACTCCTTCTCCTAAAAATTGTTGCACATTTAAGGTATGCATCACAAATATTTTTGAGAGAAATACCTCGCTCCCCCAAATAACAATAGGAATAAAAAGCAAAAAATTTCTTTTTAATAATATATCTTTTGCGGGTCTATTCCATATGAATCCAAAACTGTATCCAGAAAGCAATATGAAAAACGGCATATGAAAAGAATATATATATTTGAAAATCGGATTACTAAATGCTGCATCTCCTAAACAATTTTGAATACTATGTCCATATAAAACTAATAATACAGCTATTCCCCTAAAATAATCCAACTTATCATTTCTTTTAATAGTCATTTCCCTTTTCTTACCTTTCATATTCATATACTCTTTTCATAATTATTTTAGTTAGTATATGAAGCACTTCCCCCCCCCCAATAGTACACAATATAGTTCCCCATATTACAATCGTATCTGAAGTTCCATTCTCTATAAACAATATAATTAACAGCTTATGTATTAAATACATCTCGTATGATATTTCTCCCAAAAATGATGTTATTCTATTTCCTATTTTAATCCTATATGTAACTAAAATTAGAATTGCAGAAAAAGTCAGTGTCGACATATTTGTAGCCAAAACATAACTCAAAAAGGTCCATGGCTCATATTGACAGAATATATACATAGATAAAACTAAAACAGAAATCAATATAACTAATGTATAAACATACATTTTTTTATTATTCAATAATCGACATACATTTTCTTTATTTTGGCTTATAATTATTCCTTCTAAGAAACACAAAGTACTGGCATACCAAACAATTCCTCTGTGAGAGAGAAACGCGAAAACAATCCAGCTTAATATAATTGTTCCCATAATACAATTTGATATCATTCTATTTCGTTTTTTATATATTACCCAAAATAGCGTATATAAAAAAACCAATTCGATCAAAAACCAGACGACATCATTTGTTTTAATCCATATAATAATACCTCCTCCTAGAATATAAAACCATAATGGAGTCGTGTTAAGAGGCTTAAGTAAATAAGACAACAAATATATCAGGTAGGCTGGAAAAAGGATACTAATCAATCGCCTTAAATAAAATTTAATACACAAATAATTAAAATCCTGTTTCAATTTTTCTTGCAATCCATATCCTGAGAACAAAAAAAACATCCCATTTGACAATAGCATTGCAGGACTGAATGGTTTAAAAAGAGCATTTAATCCTGAAAAATCAACCTTTTGATAAAGATGGAAAAGAATAATAAATAAAGCAGCTATTCCTTTTAATGATGAACAGGTTTGTTTATTAAGAATACTTTTTTCAGATTCTTCGTTATTATATTTTAATCCTATAAATGCTATGAACAAAATAAGCGCCACGAATCCTCAATTCCTCTCATTAAATCCACATTTACATTTCTCTTTTTTGTGTTTCAAAATTGAGTATATAATTTGAAATTTCTTCATAAGAAGACTGTATATTATCAAAGTATTTTTCCATTAAATCACAGTACGGCATACTGTAATGTGTTTCCTCTTGATTATCGAGTTGAAGTGACAAAATCTTGGCTAAATCTTTTGACGAGACACACTTTGTTCCCATAAAATAATTGTCAAACTCTTCTAAAAATCCCCTTTCATTTTCGGCATACTCTTTCAAATCCGGAACATAATTAATCAGGCCCTTTTTAAAATAAACAGCTTTCAACATGATAGAAGAATAATCCGTAATCATCAAATCTATTTTAGGGATAATGGTATTTACGTCAAATTTAGGAGATAATTTGAAAAAATTAATATTATCAAATGTTATTCCCTCGTTCTGATTCCCATTTGGATGTGCTTTATCAACCCAAATATAATCATTGTCAACAATAAATTTCTTTAAATCTGAGTTATTTAACGGATGAATATATGTTTTATTCCCTGCATTTCTATAAGTTGGTACATATAAAATGATTTTTTTTCCTTTTGCAAATTGATCTATTTCCTTTTTTTCTTTTGAAGTATATCTTATGCACGGGCACAATTCCGGAAAACCAATAGAAACTCTCGTAATTCTATTACAACTATTATTTTTCTTATTCATATATAATGACTTTTCTGTAACTTCCGTCATAGAACTCTTTTTTTCAAGCACAATCATCGACGACCAGCTGCCGGGATACAACACATATTTTTGTAATAAATAACAGTTATTGAGCAAAAAATGTACCTTTTTCAATATTCTTATGATGATATTTTGTTTATCACTACTTACCAGACGATTGCTCTTAATATTCGCAATAGAATGGGTTAAATGTACCGTCTGCGCCCCCGCAGATAATTCTCCCATCAAATCCCCTTTTATCTTCTGCGGAATATCTCCGGTTGCGACATTAACATTACAAAAGTAAAAACCAGCTTTAAGATGATAATAAAAGCTCTTCCATGATTTCATCATATATACTTCATAATTCATTTCTTTGAGAATAGCATATACTTCATCTTTTCGGGTTGCCCATACAACATGCGACAATCCATATCTTTCCTTATTTTCGGATAAATATTGAAAAAGATAGCGTGGATTCCCGGCAAAATTTTCACCGGCACGGGAGCCAAATAACAATATCCTTTTATCACGTTTTAAAAAGCAGTTTATTAAAACTGTAATTAAATGAATTAACGGAAACCAAATACATGCAAATGCTCTATGTAACATATATAACCTCATCAATAATATTTATTTGATCTGAATTTACGTATTCCTTGCTGAACCCTTTGAAATTTGGGCAATATCTGAAACCATAAATTTCCTATGGTTAATTTCCACAAATAAGGCGCTTTTCTAAAGAAAAAAAGATTAAAATAAGTAAGGCTCGATGCCTTTCCGGAAATTTTTACCTGATTATATAAATCACAATAATCAGTAAATAACGCCTTCCTGTTTTTTATCTTACCATTATCGTTTATCCTTTCCCAGAAATACCACAATTTAACAACCAAAAGAGCATAAGATGAAATAAAAATTCCATAGTTAAATTCCAAATTTTCTTGTTTCAAGAAATTTAACATATATTTGCCCATGTAATACTGACTAAGAGTATACTTCATATTCTGATTATTCTTCGAAGTACTATTGGCAGTCATCCTATAAACCACAGAATATACATCAAGTACCATTACCTTGTTTGAATGACAGACAACTTGAGGCACTATATAGGAATCTTCAAAAAAGCAGTATGGTGATTCTATTTTTATTTTTCCTTTGTAATCTACTTTTTCAAACAAATTCCTTCTATATGCCTTACCCCAGATTGCGCACATTCTCAACTTGGGATCAAGAATATTTTGAGCCAACTCTCTTCCCGAAATAATTGTTTCGGATACATCCGTTTCATACTCCAGTTTAACATGCGATGCATCATCATCAAACGCATAATATGCATGTCCACAAATTATATCAATATTTTCATCATCTATATAGCGGCTATAATATTCCAACAAATATGGACTCATCAAATCATCATCATCCATAAAAATTACCCATGGAGATGTACTGTATTCTAACCCATCGACCCGGGATTGAGACAGGCCCTGATTTATCCGGTGTTCAATAATTTTTATTCGATCGCTCTTTTTGGCAAAGTTCCTGCATATATTTAAAGAATCATCTTGTGAACAATCTTCTACCAAAATCAGCTCAAAATTTTGATAGCTTTGCTGTAAAATCGAATTGATACACTCCTGCAAGTATTTTTGTCCATTGTAAACGGGAACGACAATAGAAAACAATGCAATTTTCTCCTTTAACGAAAATACAATTTCATAAACAACAGCCATATTTTAGGCAGATATCTCCAAAAATAAATATATATGATTCGTATTGGATCGCGCCAAAATATACGGTTTAAAGATCTTTTAAACTCATTATCAAAAGATTTGACATCTTGTATACAAGCACTTAGCTTGGTTTGATCCGTTTCAGAAATATTTGCCTTACAATATAAGGACATCACAAGAAAATAACCGTCGACCAATTGCGCTTCATATAAATCGATCCATCCCCTTTGTTTGTAGTAATTCAAACCATACATAGTTGCTTTTATTTGTTCATATTTATAATCAGTAATATTCATTCCATGAGATAGACCGCTTGTATTAATTCTGTGAAAATAACCGACATTTGATATTTCTGTCACAGTTTGCGCAACTGCAAGTAATCTTGAACCAATTATCACATCTTCGAAAAAATTATATGGATATTCTTCCATGACTTGTTCCGAAAAAAGTTCCTGTATGTCGCCATGCAAAAATAATTCTTTCTTGATCAGCCTTCCCCACAGCAGCGCTGCGCCAGTAAACTCTTTTTCGGTACATAATTTTAGACATGCATCATGACCATCCCGAATTACTTTTTTTAATTCTTTATTCTTAGGCATTTTGGAAACAATTTCTTTTTCATCCCGAAACTCCAAAGCCGCTATCTTACATATATCTGATGTATCCGCAGCTTCAAGCATGCTTTCAAATGCCCAGGGAGCCAATAAATCATCACTGTCCATAAAAAAAATCCATTCCCCTGACGCCTTCTTTAATCCGCTATATCTGGCCTTTGAAACCCCAGCGTGTGAATTTTCAAGTACCACTATACGGGAATCCTTTTTCTCTAACTCCCGAGCAAGTTCAAGCGTTCTATCGGATGAACCATCATCAATTATTATTAATTCAATCTCATCATTTGATTGCTGCAATACAGATTTTACACTTTTTTCAATATAACTGTCAACATTATAAGCTGGCATTATAACGCTTACCACTATTGTTCTCCTTTTTTATCAAAACTTCCTTCTGGGATTATTCAAAACATATTTAATATGATATTTACATGCTAATTTTAATAGCGGATATAAGAATGGTTGATTTAACCTCGCCACCTTAGCAAATGTTGATGCCGAATTCCATAATGCCCGGTCTTGTTTTATATACTGATTATATTCCTGTATTTCTGCTTTAATATTATCCCCGAAGAGCATTCCCATATATGCATCTGCAAACGACCCCGCCGCCTGTCTACGTGCAATTTTAATTCTCCCCGGATTTATTTTATTATCTTCATTTACTTTCAAATACTCTTTTATCATAGACTTTGACATATTAACACGATCTAAACGCCATTTTATTAAACTGCTAATATTCATACTTTGTCCATCAGAAAACCTATACCCATAAATATTAGCATTAAAAAACTGTACTGTTTCGGCCTTCTGAAATATACGCATATTAAAAGCCATATCATTATATAGTTTATAATAATCATCTGCTAATATATGATTCTCAATCAAAAACGATTTCTTATATATCAAGTCATGGATGAAATGAGATACATGATTATTCGTTTCTAAATATGAATATTTTTTACCCTCTTCATAATTAAATACTCTGTCGTCATAGACTTTATATCCATCATCAGAAAATTTGTAATGTCTAAACACAAGTAAATCGGCTGATAATTCGACATTTCTTACGGTCTTTTCGAGCAACTCAATATCTAATACATCATCTCCATCCATAAAAATAATGTATTCGCCTTTCGCTTCCTTTATGGCAACATTATAATTATCTCCCAAGCCTCTATTTACACCTTTTTCCACAACTCTGATATTGCAATAATTTTTCTCAAATATGCGAGAAACTTGAACCGTATTATCTTTCGATCCGTCATCAACAACTAAAATTTCAACATTATCATTGTTCAGCGATTTTGACAATGATTCTAAACATTCTCCGATATATTTTTCTCCATTAAATACACCAATTGCAACCGTAAATTTCATACTATTTTCCCTTTCCGTTTACAACGCTGCTCAAGAACCGCTTTAATATTTTACATAACTCTGAAAATTGGGCATTTCTAAAATAAACGACTAACAAAAACAGGTTTGAAAGTGTTCCTCCCACTAACATTTTCATAATGAACGAAACGATACCTGTATCCTTAAATAATTGGGCAATCGAATACGTAACAAAAACAATTACAAATGAAATTATCCCCTGATATAAATAAGTCCACAAATCTCTCCAAGGATTACGGCGAAAATAATACTTAAAAATGTAATAATTTTCAAACGGAATATTTATAAACAACATAGAAATGATAGTGGCAATAATGACACCCTCTACGCCAATGACCTTCACTAAAACAAAACTGAAAACAAGATTCACGATACTTTCTATTACCGAAATCCATTTTCCCTGCCACCATACACCGCTGCTATTACGAACCATATTGGGCAGATCGCTAATAATACGTAAGTAGAAATAGACAACAAATAAGCCCATGGCAAACTCAGAAAGAGTACTATCTTTACCTGCCCACAAAATCATAAAGGACTGATATAGACATGCTAATATCGCTGCAAAAACAGTTCCGACCCATTGATTAACAAAAGCAATAATTTTTGTTACTGCATAATTACTGTCTTCTGATTCCAATGCTACTCCATTACCAAGGCTTGGCAGTATACCGCCAATGATGGATCCTGCAATCATAACAGGAACCGTCATGACTAAAATATAGTTTTGATATTTTGCAACAATAACCAAACCTAAGGTGGCCGAAACAATAATCGCGTCGATAGAGTTTCGCAGCACTGTCCGTACTTTGGACAGCGCCATGGCAAATACCATTTTAAAAAAATCTAACCAATATTCTTTTTCAAACGTATTTTTATCAATAGCTTCAAGCTTATATTCCGGAAAACGTTTTTTTAAAACAATAGAATCTATAATTCCACAAATTGCATTTCCAACCGGAAGCCATATAATATATGCATAATAATTATGCAAAAAGCATATGGCAATAATTTGGATTATATATAAAAAAAGCCAAACCCACGCATGATTTCGATATGGTGTCCCCGAATCCTGATTTGCCATAAATGCAGCCTGACAGTATGGAAAAAACAAATAACTTGCCACCGATTGTAGTAAATAAATTAAATATATTACATATATATTAATATCACTGGGATATGCGCCTTTAATTATATAGGACAAAAAGGGAACAATAACAAAACCAATTATAAGAATTGTTATACCCAGCACCTTATAAAAAAAACGATATAACGCCAACAGTTTTCCAACTGTTTTTGTATCTCCTTGTGCTGCCGGTTTATACATCTTAATAACCAATGCCTGGCCAATTCCTAATTCACTGATATTTAAAACACCAAGCACTGAGTTAAATAATGAATTCAGGCCCAAATATTCAAGTCCCCATACCCTGATGATACATGCCCTTATAGCAAAAGGCATTAATGAAGTAATTGTTGTAAAAAATAAAAGTGAAACAATATTGTTGACAGTATGCTTAACACGAACTTCTGTTGCCATAAACACTCCTTGCTTCTGTCTATTCCATAACTATCATTTTTTTTCCATTAATTCTTCAAACCCATCATAATTTGATTCATACATGGCATGATTGTTATATTCAACTTTCTCATAATTATCTTTAAAATATCTTTCCTTATATGAGCTTAAATCAAAATAAACCAAATCTCCTGTACGATCTTCCTCTGTATAATCCGCAATCTCATACAGTCTGTTTAAAATATGTTCTTTATCCAGACCCTCAAAAGTATTTAGCACAGCTACATCAACAACTATTCCTTCATTTCCTAAACTTACGGCAAAATCAAAGTATTCTTCTACAGTAAAGTTTTTCTGCATATAAAGCCAACGATGTCCTAAATCAGAATTAACATATATTCCATTATCCCATTCTATATCAGGTGCAAATAATTGCGCGGTCAATGCATCAAACGCCTCTATTTTCTCCCCGCTCTCAGTATATTTAGTATATTTAAACAATTCAAAGTAAGGATAAAGAAGCACTTGTTTTGGTGCCTTCAAATCAACCCTTTTAAAAAACTCCTGATACGATAAATAGGTCTCTTCTGTTTCAATATACGGATTAACAAAAAAGCTGTCAGATGTGCTATCATATCTCGCATACTTGGCAATGCTCGGAGATGAAATGTCATAAATACCGCTCAAAAACATAACGGAGATTATCATATATGCAATAAAAAGAGTTACTCTTTTTGTTCTTGCCCTTTTTATAATATAATCAAAACAGCAGCATATTGCTAATACTGAAAAGTATGCAATAAATATACTCATTCTTGTAAAATTACGAATTGAAGCATTTAATAACGCGATCAGTAATGCTAATCCGCCAACCGCAGAAAAGATGAGCAAATAAATATTAACCAGCCCGCATTTATATAATACTTCATCATGTTTGTCCCTACATATCAAAACTGTTCCGATCGATATCAATAAGCCGCCAAAGCATAATACTCCTAGTGGCATTACAGACCATGTTGACGGATTTTCCGAATAAATTTTCCAGCCCCAATCCGCAATCGCTTTAACCGGATGATCAATAATCGGCACTCCCAAAGAAAAAATGTTTAAAGATTGCGCAAGCATATGTCCCATATCGCGAACAGAAGTGGATACGGTATCAGGTAAACTTCTACCGGACTGATTAACAGAAATAGCAATAGAAATAACAATTCCTAATATGGTACAAAAAAAATAAAGAAAACAATATTTTATTTTACTTTTATTATTTATAATGAGATATACAAAAACAAATGCAAAAACAACTAATGAAAAACATGCATAATATAAAGAAATTCCTGTCATCATTAAGCAAACAAGGGATACTAGTATAATCTCTCTTTTTCTTTGTGTATAATCATTTTTCATTAACAAAATGATTTCTCCACAGATAATAGGAACAAAAAAATAACTTGCTAAAGAAATATGTCCATATCCAATTTTTTCATAATGATATGGCATTAATGTATATAAAATACCCCCACCAAACGCAACCCATCTATTTATCCCAACTTTATAAAATGTAATATATGCAAATACTCCTACCAAAATATAAGTTAGATAAAAATACCCATTAACAACATGACCAATGCCAGAAATGATGTGCGATAATACATACAAAATAAAACTAATAACTATTCCTTCCTGTTGTATTAAATTAGTCGCATTTTCCAAATGACTATTAAAATTTGATAAATCCCAAAAACTATATCCATTTTTAAAGTTGCCAACAGACGCAACTGTAAGCGCCCCATCACCTGTGAATCCAGTATATGGAATATCCCAATTTATTCTCCATGCTCTATAAATGAAAAATAGTATGAGGGACAATACTCCGCAAAACAATAAGATTATGATCAACTCAACTAATAAATTTTTAATTACTTTATTATTTTTCATTCTTCAACCGCAACCTATTTCACATTTGTCTCTCGAACAATAAAAATTGGCCTTTTTTTAACTTCCATATAAATCCTTGCCAGATATTCTCCCATAACACCGAGAATCATTGTGATGATCCCGCCAAAAAAGGTCACAACTACAATTACGCTGGTAAAGCCGTTTCTTACAGCTTCGGGATTCCTCAATACGCCGATTGAATAATGAACAGCCATAATGATAGCAATCAGCACTACAAGCATACCAAAATAGACAACCAAACGAAGCGGTCTGGTTGCAAAGGCAAAAAATCCGTTAAGCGCATAATGCATCAGACCACGAAATGACCACTTAGTCGTACCGATTTCTCTTTCCACATTTTCATATTCAATCCATTTGGTTTTAAATCCGATCCACGAATAAATCCCTTTGGTAAATCGCTCTCTCTCCGTAAATAACACGATTGCATCCACAACCGACCGCTTCATTAATCGATAGTCCGTAGCTCCCGGTTTCAATTCAATGGATGTTAATGCATTAATTATATAATAAAATGAGGAGGAAAAAAAGCTTCTGATCTTTGACTCTCCTACTCTTGATACTCTACAAGCTCCCGCACAATCATATCCATCTTCAATCGCCGCAATCATTTGGGGCAATAGTGCCGGCGGATGTTGCAAATCTGCATCCATAGGTACAACCAGATCTCCTGTACTCTGAGCAAATCCAACATACAGAGCTGATTCCTTTCCAAAATTACGAGAAAAGGAAACATACTTTATTTTTCCCTCATCTTCTGATGCAACAGCCTTTATCTCATCAATTGTAGAATCTTTACTTCCATCATCCACAAAAAAAATACAATAATCATAGTTTGGAATTTCTTTCGAAAATACCCGCTTAATTTCCTCATGAAATGGACGAATACACTTCTCTTCATTAAAACATGGCACAATTATTTCAATTATATTTTTCATGGTTACCCCTTATATCATTCGACTTTATGTGTCAAAAAAGTAAATATAACCCAAAGATATAATATATGATTTAAAATAATAAGTCAATATTTCTTCTTGTTTGAGACAATATGCCAAATATTCCCACTACCTAATTATGAGACTGGATCAGTTTTTTGTTGCCCTGCCAGGATATTTTGCGTTTACTATTTTTGTTTCAATTCTAATCCATAACTCAATAATAATAATAGATAATAATAATGTTAAAAATGTTACTACAAATTTATTTACTGATACTCCTAAGATTTCTAATCCCGCAAAATACTCAAAAATAACAAAATGAACAAGAAATAAATAGCCACTCACATTACCAAAATATAGTAGTATCTTATTTGATAAGAACTTTTGTATAAATCCCTCATTAACATAA